>NZ_JABUMU010000008.1:0-369819 GCF_013336625.1 Myxococcus sp. CA033
GGGCCTTCTCGCTCTCAGGTCTTCTGCGCACACAGAGCCGAACGAGAGGTGCCCCTGCTCCCTCTTCCCGCTCACTTCACGCCCGCCCGCCCTCCGGCCTGATCGAGAATCACGAACTCCGGTTTAGGGACGGGGCGCTACAAGGCGCTCATGCGGTCCATTCCCTACTGGGTCATCACGGGCCTGATGATTGTCGGCTCCGGCGTGGCGGTGTGGGCGTGGTTCGCGGGGGACGGCAGTATTCCCGCGCGCCAGTACCTGGTCCTCGGCGCCGCGCTCCCGCTCATCTTCAAGAAGGCCGTGGAGGTCGTCACGGGAGCCAAGCCCGGCGTGGCGGCGAGCAGTCCCACCGCGGCCGCGAACAGCGGCAAGCTCGCCGACTACTTCCAGGGGGCGGGAGGCTCCCGGGTGGCCTGAGTGGGACCAGGAGGCGACGCAATGACAGTCGCGACGCGGTGGGCGCGGGAATCTTCTCGTGCCGCTGCTTGCGATGGTTTCGTGGGGAATGCTTCTCAGCGCGCATCGCCGACAGGCTTTGACACCGCCTGGGAGGAGGGCTAGGGAAGGGCCTCACGCGCATCTGGGGGGCCGGGACGCGCGGGAGAATGCCCATGACTTCGCGTCTTGTGTCCCTGCGCATCGTCTCTCTCTCATCCCTGTCTGTCGGACTGGCGCTGGCCTGTGTGCTCGGAGCGTGTTCCTCCAAGGAGGATCCACCCAAGCCCTCGTCACGAGCGCCCGGGGTGGCCCGCATCCAGATAGAGGATGCACTGGTGGAGCCCGGTGTGCCCGTGCGCTTCCGCTGCACGGCCGCGGATCCGGACGGAGACTCGCTGACCTATGTCTTCGATTGGGGCGCGGGCGGAACGATTCCCCAGTCTCCGGAGGTCGATAGCGGGACGATGTCCGGCGTGGACATCCCCTTCACGCAAGAAGGCACCTTCCAGGCGCGGTGCCGCGCGGTGGACTCGGCTGGCAACGAGGGGGCGTGGTCGCCCCAGCTCACCTTCATCATCCAGGGTGTGCAGCCCGATGGGGCATGGGGGCTCCAGGTGGAGGTCGTGGGGCAGGGACGGGTGACGAGCACTCCCTCGGGCATCGACTGCCCCGGCACCTGTGGTGTGCGGCACCCCGCCGGCACTCGGGTCACCCTGGACGTGGTTCCCGCGTCGGGCTGGCAGTTGGTGGGGACCTCCGCGTGTGAGGGCACGCTCGGGCGCTGTGAGCTGCTGTTCGACGCCGACAAGGTCTTCACGGTGCGCTTCGCGCCGGTCCTCGACACGGCGCTCTCCTGGCAGCGCACGGGCGCGCGCCTGCCGACGTCACCGGAGTGGAGCCCGGATGGCACGTTGCTCGCCGCGGTGGATGGGAGCGTCTCGGGGGATGGCCTGCTGCGCATCTGGGATGCGACGAGCGGGCGCGTGACGCGGCTGATGGCGCCCGTGCCTCCCGCTCGCTTCACCACGGTGGCCTGGAAGCCCGGCGGTGGCGCGGTCGTGGCCGTCGGAATGTCGACGGGCCGCGTGTCGGTCCTGGATGTGGCGGCGGGCCGGATGCTGAATCAGTGGCCCGTGCAGGCCGGCAGCGTGCGGACACTGGCGTGGAGCCCGGATGGCACGCGGCTGGCCAGCGCGACGGACGCCAGCAAGGAGGTCCACTTCTGGAACCCCACCACCGGAGAGCGCGCGGGCGAGATGCTGGTGGCCGTGGACAAGGTGCGTCGACTGTCATGGAGCCCCGACGGTTCGCGCCTCGCGATGCTGGCGGGACAGGGCGGAGGCTTCTCGCGGTGGGTCGAGTTCCACGTCGTGGGCACCCAGGGTCCCGAGGAGCTGCTGACGGGTGTGGCGGGCTTCGCATGGAGCCCGGACGGCACGCGCTTCCTGGTGGGCTTGCAGGGCGAGGTGAAGGTGTACGCCACCGACGGCTATCGCGTGGAGGCCACGTATGAGCGCGCGTGGGACCTGGCGTCCGAGGTGGATTGGAGCGCGGATGGACGCTGGCTCGGTGTCGCGGGGGCCGCGCGCGCGTTGTTCGTCCTCGACGCGGGCACGGGCGCCCTCGTCGTCGAGGCCAGCCAGCCGCCTCTGCCAGGGACGTTGATGGGCTACGACGCGTTTCGCTTCCATCCGACGAAGCCCCAGTTCCTCGTGGTGGATGACCTGCCGCCGGTCCTCGATGTCTTCACCGTGGACTCCGGCGCTGGGACCTGGTCCCGGCGCGAGGTCCTGTCGCACCACTACACCGTCGAGGCGGCGGCCTGGAGCCCGACGGGTGAGGTGCTGGCTTCCAGTGGCGACGAGGGAGAGGTGCGCCTCTGGGACCGCGTGGGCGACCCGGTGCGGACCTTGTCCGGCCATGGTGGGCTGGGAGTGCGAGCGCTGGCGTGGAACACCGACGGGACGCGGCTGTTCACGGGCGGAGACGATGGCGTCATCAATGTCTGGCGCGCGGACGACGGGACGCTCGCGCAGCTCCCCATCCGGCGGGAGCCGACATCATCCCTGGGGTTGGAAATGGTCGCGCCGAGCCCCGATGGGACGCGGGTGGCGAGCGTCCTGGGGGGCACCGTGGTCGCCTCCGAGCGCGGTGTCATCCGGATCCACCAGGTGAGCAATGGCGCGGAGCTGTTCCGCTTCCCGGATGGCTCGCGGCAGGTGTTGTCGCTCGCATGGACTCCGGAGGGCACGCTCGTGGTCGCCTACGCCGGCATGAGCTGGGATTTCTGGGACCCGAGGACCCAGGCCATCACGTCGGTGGCGCCCGGCGTGGACATCGCGCCGCTGGCCGCGGCCCTGAGCCCGGATGGAACGAAGCTCGCCTTCGGTGGAAGGCCGGGCCTGTCCGTGCGCGAGGTCGCGACGGGGAAGCTGCTCGCGGAGACGCCGTTCGCATTCTCTCCGGAGGCGCTCGCCTGGAGCGCGGATGGCCGCCGTGTCGCGGGAGGTGGGCTCGGCGGTCAGGTCTTCGTGTGGGACGCGAGCGCGCCCACGCTGCCAGCCACTGTCATCGGCTTCCATGACAACAACGTTTCGGCCGTGTCCTGGAGGCCCGATGGGAGTCTGGTCACCACCGGCGGACGGGACGCCTCGTTGCGAGTCTGGCGCTTCACGCCCTGAGCGAAGGACCTCTCCGTGCCGTGATTCAGGTGTCCTCGGGCACAGCGAGGGGCGTGAAGTGGGCCACGCCTTCTCGCGTGTCCACGCGGATGACGTCGCGGAGGTCGAAGGTCTCCGCCAGCGACTCCGACGGAGTGCAGAGCACCACCTGGGACAGGCGCGAGGCGGAGTGCGCGACCTGGGCCTGCTCCCAGATGGCATTCGGAGGCGGGTCGCGTGAGGGCTCCACGAAGAAGCGAAGCGTCAGCGCTTCGAGAGGCGCGGCGTCGTCGAGCTGGATGCCGCGCAGGAAGCATCGCAGCCACCACAGCCAGCTCTCCAGCACGTTGCCCACGTACCAGCTTTCCTTTTCGTCCTGAGTGGCCCCTTTGGGAGTCGACCATGAGGGCTCCCGGGGCGCGAGCTCGGGCAGCGAGGCCTCCGCGCAGGGCGCATCGAGGGCAGGGTCGACGAGGAGGGCTGACAGCCCCACGTTGAGGTCCACCGACTCCCTCGTCACGTGCCACTCGCCACCAGGTTGGGGCTGGAGCTCCACGCCATAGTGGTCGTCAAAGAAGCTCAGCTCCAGCCTGACAGGCTGCGTCGCCTCGGGCCCCGCGAGCACGCCGGAGTCGCGCAGGTACGCTTGCAGTCGTCCTTCCGAAAGCGCCCGGAGCAGCGCGAGCAGCGCGGCGAAATCCCGGGTGGCTGTCTCCTCGGAGTCCACCAGCACGCACAAGGCCCGGGGACGCAGGTCCAGGGCTCGAAGCGAGCGGAAGCCGGTGACACGGAGCCGGGTGAGTTTCATCGGCCCGCAGCCTATGCCAGTCCAGCGGGCCCACGGCAGCAACTCCAACGCGCGCTCTAGACTTCCTCGAATTTTGCTCCCGTGACCTTCGCGCCCTCCAGGGCCACTTTGATGTCCTCCGAGACGATGAGCGCGACCGACCATCCCCAGGTGCGGAACACCTTGGCGGCTCCCACCTTCGCATGGTCAATCCGCATGTCGATTACGCCCCTGAAGTGGCCAACCTTCTCGGGTCGCTCATCTTCGGGCATCCAATACTGCACTTCTTTTGATGCCTTGTCGTCAATGCAGCGAACGAGCTTCGTGGCCACGAGCATGACGTACTGCTCTGGGTAGCCTTTGATGTCGACTGGGATTAGTTGCACATCATCGGGGGCCAGTTCCGCGAACATTGAAGCCACCCTGACGTGAACAATGGGCGTCACGCCGGCGCCTGCCGTGTTGAAGTCCAGCCGTCTTCCAGGCTCGATAATGGGGAGCGTCAGGCGGCCCTCCGTCTGAACGGGCCGTCCCTCAGTGAACTCCCAAATGTCTTCCAACTCCTGGCCCTGCCCGTCGAAGGGGTCTCCCAGGTACCAATTCCCGGCTTGAACACTCTCACTGAGTCGGAAGTAGCGAACGCGATGTTGCATGGTGAGGTTCCTCAATACATCACTTCCCCAGAGTCACAAGCCTGTGGAGTTCCGTTCCCTTCGTTTGTACCTCTTTGGCCAGCTTCTGGAGTTCAAGTGTCAAGGCCTTTCGGCAATCCGCAACCTTTCGGCACCCGCCTAGCGCATCCCTGAGCCGATCACGGATTATCACGTGATATCGCTCCGGATGCGGCCCCTTGTGTCCGACGATTTCAACGATGTTCTCGGTGTCCTTCAGCTCCATCCCAGCCCTCTTGAACAGTTCCTCAAACCTCGGTGTCCAAGGCCCGCCGCGCGCCGGGGAGACGTCGTTTTTGTTCGTGGCGATGTGGTGGCGCTTTCCTTTGTTGCGCATCCCCTGACTCGCCATGGCCAGGGCGTTGGGGGCGAGCGCGATGGTGAAGCCTTCAGCCGCCACCGCGACCGACTGCACACTCCCCACCGCGGCGTACTGGAAGCCTGCCTGAGACTCCACGGCAACCGCAGCCTGCGCGGAACCCGGCAGTGTCGCGGCCTTCGCGGCCAACCCGGCGGTGCTGCCGATAGCGGCCGTGGCGAGCATCACGAAGACGCGCGCCGCATTCTCTCCGAGGACTTCGCCGTATGCCTCACCCGACGCACTGAGCTTCGCGAAAGTCGTGGCCCGGTCCACTTCGCGGACCAGGGTCAACCACCCGTCGAGCAGGCGCCACACCGTGTCCACACCCAGGTATGCAATGGCGATGGCGGTCAGGGTGGCGGCCGCTCCCTTGCTCACTGGCTCGGGGAGCGCCCAGAGCAGCAGGTACATCGTCGCAGCGGCCGTGATTGTGGCCATGACCGCGCCGGGGTCCGCTATGTCCTCAAGGGCCTCCGCCGTCTCTTCCCACACTGAATCCATCGCGATGGCCAAGGCCAACGTGTACTTGCCGTCGCTGGCGAGCAGGGGGCCCTCCTCCAGCAGCCGCAAGCAGTCCCCAGGTTGGTCCTTCCGCTTGCACCACTGGCCGTAGCTGCGCGTCAGCTCGTCATCCGCGTAGGACTCCAGCAGGTGGGGGCCGTCCGCGTCCTCTCGACGCTGGGGGGTGAGGCGCGGGGGGCGGCTCTCGTATCGGTAAACCCCGCTGCGCGACGGCACGCCGAAGAAGTCTCGGGCTTCTTGTAGGGGGCTGGGGAACGGGCGCACGTCCCGAGCCAGTTCCGCGATGGCCTCCTCGAATTCGTCGTCTTCGAGTTCGGCCGCCCCCACTTCCGCGCTTGGTTCCTCGCGAGGAGTGACGACGAAGGAGTCGTGTCCGGTATCCAGCCGCACGACTCGACTCGTCGTGCAACCGGTGATGGCCGCGAGCAAGAACAGCGGCGCCGCCCAGCGAAGCAACATGGAGTGTCCCCCCAGCGAGCGGCCCGCAACAGTTCGGGCTCAGTCATGCAATACCAGAAAATACTGACATTCCGCCAAGCAAGAATGACCCGCACCGCCCGGGGGGCCGGGCCTACCTCACGCTGCTGCGACCGCGCTCAGCGTCTCCTCGAGGGGCGTCTCGGGCTCGGCCCAGTGCAGTTGGTAGAGGTCAATCCAGTCCGTGCGTAGGCTTCGCAGGGAGCGCTCGATGGCGCGACGGATGTAGCGGCGCGAGCCGCGCGCGCCCCAGTTCGCACCATTCAGGTCGCTGCCGAACTTGGTGGCCAGGATGATGTCCCGGCGGCGGGTGCCCAGGGCTTCTCCGAGCAGTTCCTCCGAGGCGCCATACGAGTCGGAGGTGTCGAACAGGGTGATGCCTGCGTCGAGCGAGGCATCGACGGGCCGCCCCAAGGTGTCCTCGGGGCGGCCTTCAGGGGACGACGGTCAGGCCGCGCCGCCCTCGACATACAGGCGCTTGTGGTCGCGAATCTCCGCGAGGCGGAACGCACCGGGCGCCGGGGCCTTGGCCTCGGGAGCGTCAGAGGGCAGCTTCATCAGCCGCTCGTACTCTTCGATGGAGACGCGCTCGCGCCGGGCCAGCACGCCGTCCAGGTCCGCGCGTGCCATCCGCTCCGCCGCCTTCTCCCCGACGACGCCGGAGAAGAACTCCGCCATGCAGCCGCTGCCGTAGGACAGCAGGCCGATGCGCTGCGACGCGAGCTGCGCGCCCTCGCGATGCAGCAGGCCCGCCAGCGCCAGGTACAACGACGCCGTGTACACGTTGCCGATGCGCGAGTTGAGCCCGAGCGACGAGGCCACCTGTGCGTCGTAGCTGGCCGCCGACTTCGCCACCTCCTCGCGAGCCTCCGGCGTGCCGGGCCCCGGACCCACCGCGTCCTCCAGGTCACAGAGGCGAAGCTGGGTGTGCGCCTTGCGCGCCATCTTGCAGAAGGGGACGTGGTAGGCGATGCGCGCGAGCTGCTCGCCGGGAAGCGTGCCCGACCAGCGCACCAGCCCGTGCTCCAGCGCCTTCTCGCGCCAGCCGCGATAGGCGCCCGACAGCGCCTCCAGGTAGCAGTTGATGGAGTAGTGCCCGTCCACCAGCGCCTCCCGTCGACCGATGGGCCGCCAGAAGTCGTAGACGTCCATGGTGCATGTGCCGTTGAGGCCCACGTCCAGCGCGAGCAGGTCCGGCTGCTCCGAGACGAGCAGCGCCACCGCGCCGCCGCCCTGGGTCGGCTCTCCCGCCGTGTTCAGGCCGTAGCGCGCGATGTCCGAGCACACGACGATGGCCACCTTGCCCGCGCCCGCGCCGGAGGCAATCCACTCCGTCGCGGCCATGAGGCCCGCGGTCCCGCCGTAACACGCGTGCTGCGTGTCATAGGTGCGCATGGTGCGCGGCAGCTTCAGCAGGCCCTGGACGTGCGACGCCACCGGCTTCGAGTGGTCGATGCCCGTCTCCGTGCCCACCACCAGCATGCCGATGCGGGACGGGTCCACACCCTGCTGCTGGATGAGCCGCGCCGCCGCCGTGGCGGCCAGGGACACCGTGTCCTCGCCCGGGTCCGTGACAGCCATCTCCTTGGCGCCCAGGCCCGCGGTGAACTTCGCCGGGTCCACCCCACGCGCGCGCGCCAGGTCCTCGATGTCCACGTATCGGGACGGCACAGCCACCGCCAGCGCTTCGATTCCAACCCGTTTCTTCATGGGACTCCTCGCTTCCAATTCGTGCCTCAAACCTCGGTTCGCTGACTCGTCCGCTCAAGCCTCGGGCGGCACCAACACCAGCCGGCCCGCGACCTCGCGGTTCTCCAGCCGGAAGTGCGCCCGCGCCGCCTCCGCGAGCGGCACCGTGTCCGTGACGAACTGCCGCACGCCTCCGGTGGCCGTCAGTCGCAGCGCCTCGTCCAGCTCCGCCTGGTTCGTGGCGTAGGCGCCGATGATCTCCAGCTCCTTCACGATGACGAGCCCCGGGTTGAGCTGGACCATGCCCGACTCCAGGTTGCCCACGACGACGACCCGGCCACCCGGCGCCATCGCCTTCATCGTCTGGTCGAACGTGGCGCTGCCGACGATCTCCACCGCCAGGTCAACGCCCGCGCCTTTCGTGCGCTTTCTCACCTCCGACGCGAAGTCCAGCCCGCGCGAGAGGATGACCTCGTCCGCGCCCGCCTCGCGCAGCGGCTGCACCTTCGCCTCGCCGGAAGTGACGGCGATGACGCGCGCACCGTCCAGCTTCGCGAGCTGCACGGCGGACATGCCCACGCCCCCGCTGGCGCCGGTGATGAGCACCGTCTCGCCCGCGCGCACCTTGCCTCGCGTGCGCAGCGTATGGACGGCCGTGCCCGTGGTGCAGCAGACCGTGGCCGCTTCCGTCCAGGGCAGCGACGAGGGGACCCGGCCCAGGCCCGCGACGGGGGCGACCATGAACTGCGAGTAGCCGCCGGGCAGCTCCTCACCGAAGAAGCGGTTGTCCGTCTTGCACAGGCTGTTGCGCCCGCTGCGGCACAGCGCGCACTCGCCACACGACAGCCGCTGGAGCGTCGCCGCGCGGTCGCCCGTCTTCCACCCCGGCGTGTCGGGGCCCACCGCGACGACCTCGCCCGCGGCCTCGTGGCCGAGAATCGCGGGGACGCTGGTGCGGGGCAGGTTGCCTCGGCGGTTGATGACGTCGTGGTAGCAGACGCCACAGGCGTGCACCTTCAGCAGCACCTCGCCCCGGCCCGGGGTGGGCACCGGGACGTTCTCCATCTTGAGATTGCCCGCTTCACCGAAACTGCGCAGAACGACGGCCTTCATCTCCATACCTCCGAGAGCATTTCCAGAAACGAGTGATGTCGAGGGTCAGCGACCGACCAGCTGCTCGCGGAAGCCGCGAGGGTCCAACGCGCGGATGGCGGCGATGGTCCGCGCATCCGGCAGCGAGGTGACGGGGAGGGCCTCATCCACGGTGAACTCGAAGCCCGTGCGCTCGGCGATGTCCTCCGCCGTCGCCCACGGGTGACGCGCCGTCAGTCTCGCGCCCGAAGCGCCCAGCTCGAAGACACCCAGGTCCGAGATGAGGCGCACGGTGCGGCGCGGGTCCTGCGTCGTCGCCACCTGGACTTCCGGCACCAGGTTTCGGCGCGACTGCCGGGGCACCAGCAACACGGGCCGATGCACCCACTGCCGCAGCGTCGCCGCGCCCGCCACACCGGGGAACTTCGTCCGGGGGCGCTCCAGGCTCCCGCTGGCCGTCATGTTGGTGCGGCCAATGGCATCCACCTCGGCCGCGCCGAAGAAGACGGTATCCACCCGCCCGCGCCGCGCGTGGTCGAACAGGTCGGGGATGGTGATCTCCGCCGAGCGTCCCTCCAGATAGCCCAGGTCCTCGGAGGAGGGCAGCAGCGTGGAGATGTCCGGGTCCAACGAGCCGACGCAGGCCAGATACGTCAGGTCCGGCGCATGCGTGGCGCGAGCCACCGCGATGGCGAGGATGGCCAGTGGCGAGGCGACACCGGTGGCCACCACGGCGCCGTTCTCGATTTGCAGCGCGAGCAGGGAGACCACCGTCTCCGCCGGCGTGGGGTCGACCGTGGCGCTCATGCCGCCCTCCGCGTCTTCACCGAGGCGAGGAACTCCGCCTCACGGCCCGTCTCCGCCAGCGCGAGGTAGCGCGCCAGCATGTCGTCATCGTGCGGGTACAGTCCGGCGCAGCCGGTGGGCAGCGCGCCTCCCTGCGCGAGGACGATGCGGTCCACCTGGAAGCCGGGGATGGTGGCGCGAGGCAGGCGCTTCACACGCTCCTCCACCGTGGCAATCACCCGGCGCGCGGCGCCCGCGACGAGCAGGTCCGTGGTGGGGTCCTCGATGAAGAGGTTGCCGCGCTCGTCGGCGGCTCGCGCGTGGATGAGGGCGACGTCCGGGAAGTACGCCGGCTCCACCGGGACACTCTGGCCGGTGAACGGGTCCACCACGGTGCGCGGCGGCTCCGCCTGCGCCAGGCCAGAGACATCCGAGTCCGGCGCGGGGATGAAGGGCAGCCCCATGGAGGCCGCGCGCAGCCGCTGGACGACTCGATAGCCGTCGTGCTCGCGCCAGGAGAGGGTGTTCTGTTCAATCGCCCGCTTGATACAGGGCATGGGCCGCACGCGGCCCTCGAGGCTCAGCGCACCGAAGGCGATGTCCAGGTGGGCCAGACAGCCGCCCGCGACGAGGAACTCGGCGGGCAGCGGGTTGGGCAGCGAGATGAGGCTCAGCCCGCGCCGCTCCTGGGCGATGAGCTCCATCACCAGCGCCATGGGCGCGCGGCCGAGCATGAAGCCACCCGTGGCCAGTGATGCGCCGTCGGGAATCGACGCGACGGCTTCTTCCAGCGAACACCAGCGAGCGGTCTTCACGGCTCCTCCGTTCCGGAGCCGGAGCCCGCGGCCGAGGCGGCGCGAGGCACCACGCGCAGCGAGGAGACACCGGGCTGGCCGTCGACCGCGGCGGCGACGATGGGCGGGAAGAGGAGGTCCACCATGCCGTCGGCGATCTGCTCGTCCGTCAGCCGCCCGTCGGGCTTGAACCACTTGTAGACCCACAGCACCATGCCCAGGAACGAGAACGCTCCGATGGTCGGGTCGACGGGACGGATGCGCCCCTGCTGCGCGGCCTGCGAGAAGGCTTCCTCCAGGAAGTCGACGTAGCGCTTCTTGCGGTTGTCGATGAACGCGCGCGCCTCACCGGTGAGCGTGGCGTGCTCGTGGAGGATGATGATGACCTCCTTGCTCCACCCGCGCGTCACCAGCAGGATGTTGTGGCGCATGCACGCGCGCAGCCGATCCACAGGGTCGACGATGTCCTGAACACGCGAGAGGACCTGCTCCTCGAACAGGTCCATCCCGTAGTTCATGATGGCGAAGAGCAGCTGCTCCTTGTTCTGGATGTGGTGGTAGAGCCCCGCCTTCGTCATCCGGCACGCGGCGGCGATCTCCTGCATCGAGGTGCCTTCGTAACCGCGATCACAGATGAGCCGCGCCGCCGTCTCCAGGATGGCCTTGTAGCGCTCGCCCTCATCCGGCTTCCGTCCGCTCGTCGTCACATGTCCCTCGTCTCGATGGACTGTAAGTTTTTCAAATCTACGACCTACCGACCGGTAGGTAGCATGTGGCAACGCAGGGTGTCAATGCGCTCCGCGCCGCGCGCTGGCGCTGACCGGGCGCGGAAGTATCAGGAGTTTCAGGGGGTTGAGGGAGCGCTGGAGCTTCCGGGAAGCAGCGACGCGCTGGGTGCGGCGGGTGAGTCTGTTCCTCCCGATGAGGGGCGAGGCGGGCCCCCTGCACCAGGGGGCGCCGCTGTTCTCGCGCTCGAACGGCCTCAGGACCGGGGCGGATGCCGCTGTTCCAGGCCGACCAAGAGCGTCCGCTGAATCCTGATGCGGAGCTCCGCCTCCTCGAACGCCCAACTCGGGTAGGTGCCGTTGGTTTCGATCAGGTGGTTCGCCAGGGCCCACGTTCGCTCGTCGTGTTCCTTGTCGCTCGTGGCCCTGGCGGCGTGGTCTTCAAGCACCTCGGCCTTCCAGTCGAAGTCCTGCGTCAGGTCGATGTTCGTCGTGTTCATGTTGCTCTCCTCATGCGTGGCGCCGCGGGATGCGATGCCCCACACCCAAGATTGCCGCTGAGGTTCTGGCTCCTTCGCCTCCTCGACGGAGCGCGGTGTTTCGGCCGGGCGGCATTCCGATCAAAAGGCGGCGCGGCGGTGGCACGGGTGGTTGCCCGCCGTACGGGGCCGAGGTTCCCGGGCATGCCTAGCTTGATGTCGTTCCGTGTCCGGTGTGCTCCGGGTCTGGGCGGGGCATCGGACGCGGGGGTGGGGGAGGGGGACGACAGTCATGGCGCCACGTCGACAGGCCGACATTCTCGTGGTCGGTGGAATCAACACGGACTTCCTGGTCCAGGGGCCTCGGCTCCCGCGCGCGGGCGAGAACGTGGAGGGGCATCTCTTCCTGGAGAGCCTGGGTGGAAAGGGCGCCAATGCCGCCGTGGCCGCGGCCCGACTGGGTGCTCGCTCGACGCTGGTGGGCCGCGTGGGCATGGACGCCCGGGGGCTCGCCCTGCTGGAGCAACTCGAAGGTGAAGGAGTGGAGACCCGGGGCGTGTCACGCGACCCGGGCTTCAGCACGGGCGTCGTGCTGGAGATGGTGGATGAGAGCGGCCGCAGGCAGAGCCTCTCCGCCGAGGGGGCGAACCGGCGGCTCGCTGTCGCGGACGTGATTGCCGCCGAGGCCCGCATCACCAGCTCGGATGTCTTGCTCGTCCAACTGGAGGTTCCCTTGGACGCGGTCATCGCGGCGGTCCACATCGCTCGCGCCGCCGGCATGCATGTCGTCCTGGATCCAGCACCGCCCATCACCCTCCCGGAAGAGTTGCTGGAGGCGGTTCACATCATCCGCCTCAACGACGCGGAGGCGGAGGTGCTGACGGGGCTCGAGGTGGTGGACCGAGACTCCGCGCGCCGCGCCGCGGAGAACCTGTTGCGCCGGGGCGTGGGGACGGCCGTGGTGGCCGCCCCCGAGGGAAACCTGCTCCTGGGCACCGAGGGCGAACTCTGGCTGCCGAACCTGCCCGTGGACTGGGTGGACACCACGGGCGCGGGGGATGCGTTCTCAGCCGCCCTCTGTGTTGCCCTGGGAGAGCGACGCTCGCTCGCGGACGCGGCGCGCTTCGCTCACGCGACGGCGGCGCTGGCCACGATGCGGCTGGGGGCGTTGTCGGGGCTCCCCATCCGCGAGCAGGTGGATTCCTTCATGGCCCGCGTGGACTCGCTGGCGCTGTCCCCGGAGCCAGTCACCTGGTGACACGCGGACGCTTCGCTACGGACGGGCCCGGGTGCGCCGCATTCCGAGCACGATGATGGCGAACATGCCGCCATGCTCCACCAGCAGGAACAGTCGCTCCCCGAGCGAGAACCCTGGCATGAACGGCAGCGTCAGCACGAAGACCGCGATGCTGATGCCCGTCCAGATGCGCAACCCTCGCGAGGACAATCGCTCCAGCAGGGTGAGCAGGCCCCAGGCGCTGAAGCCCGCGATGAGCGATGCGAAGAAGACAGGGCCCAGCAACAAGGGCTCTCGTTCCACGGCGCCGGGACCCGTGGGCACGGTGAGTCGCACGCCGAGCAGCCCGACGACGATGAGCCACTGGACGACCACGAAGCCGGTGGCGACCATCAGCACACGCAACCGCGAGAGGACAGACGACGACGTTCCCGCCCGTGAAGGCAGGCTCTGAGTGGGTTGAATCATGGGGGACCCTTGACGGCGTGGGTTCAGCGAAAGGACTCGGCGTGGTCCGCCAGGAACGCATCGAGCGTCCTCGGCTCCGTCCCGGTCAGGTCCTTGACGCCCGTGGCGAGCTGCGACGCCGCGCCCTTCGCGAAGGCCTCGAACATGCCTTTGAACGAGCCGAGCATGGCCTCCGGAAACCCTTGCGCGCGCATGTTCTCGATGACCTCGGAGACCGGACGGTCGACGTAGGCGACGGGCTTGCCGAGCCGCGCCGAGAGCTTCGCGGCGAACTCGTCGAACGTGAGCGCCTCCGGCCCCGTCAGCGAGTGCGCTCCGCTGTGAGGGGACGCGTGCGTGAGCTGCGCCACGGCGCTCCTCGCGATGTCGCCACTGTCGATGAACGCGATGCGACCCGTCCCGAACGCGCCGAAGAACCGCCCGCCGTTTCGGATGCTCTCCGCATTCCGGAGCAGGTTCTGCATGAAGTACGTGGGACGCAGCGCCGTCCAGCCCAGCCCGCTGGCTTCCAGGTACGCATCCGCCTCCCCATGCCATCGTCCGACGAGGAAGTCCGTCGTCGTGCTCGCGCCTCGCGTCGAGATGCGCACGACGTGCGAGACACCCGCCTGCTTCGCCGCGTCAATCACCGCGCGGTGCTGTCGCACCAGTCCTTCGCTCGGCGTGCCGTTCAGCAGGACCCGGTCCACGCCCTGGAGCGCGGCCCGGAGCGACTCGGGTGAATCGAAGTCGCCCACCACGAAGTCACCTCCCAACGACTCCCCCTTGCTCCTGTCCCGCACGAACGCCCGAAACGAGGCGTCGCGCGCACGCAACTGCTGAATGACCTGACTGCCAATGGAGCCCGTGGCTCCCGTGACGAGGATTTTCATGCGGACCTTCTCTGGTTGGAGTGTGATGAATATCTAGTGACGGAAAAGTTTCTGTCAATGTAAGTTGTGCCCAGGTTCGTTGCAGGGCCCCGGGCCCGGCGGTAGGGTCCCCGGCGGATGTCGAGTGAACTGGGGTTGCGAGAGCGCAAGAAGCTGGAGACGCGGCGGCTGCTCGCGGAGGTGGCCACGCGGCTGTTCGCGGAGCGCGGCTTCGACGCGGTGACGGTGGCGGACATCGCGGCGGCGGCCAACGTGTCGGACAAGACGGTGTTCAACTACTTCCCGACGAAGGAAGACCTGGTCCTCAACGGCCGTGAGGAGCACGAGTCCGAGCTGCTCCGCGCGGTGCGGGAGCGCTCCATCGAGGAACCCGTGCTCGCGGTGGTCCGTCGGCACACGCTGGCCATCGCGGAGCGGCTGAACGCGCTTCCCGCTGAGCGTCGCGCCGCGTTCCGCAAGGTCATCCAGAGCACCCCGAGCGTGCACACCCGCATCCGCCAGATGTCGCTCCAGTCCGAGGAGCAGCTCGCGCAGATTCTCGCGGAGCAGACGGGTGCGTCGGCGGGAGACCCGACTCCGCGCGTGGTGGCGAGCATCATCGGGGTGCTGACGCGACTGGCCTACGGCGTCGTAAGCGGGCCCCCCGGCAAGCGCAAGAGCCACGCGGAGACAACCGAGAGCATCGTCAACGCCTTCGAACTCTGTGAGCAGGGGCTGGCGGCGTACGGAGTCCGCACCCGGCCCTGAGCCTGTCTCCTGGTGAGGGGTCGAGTCGTTCTTCCTCGACCCCTCCGGGCGCCAGAGCGCCTCTCGTTGCCTACGTCCTGCTACTGGCCCGCGATTTCATACGGTCTCAGAGACACCACCGCGTTGCCGCGTGCTCCACCATGGTTGGTGTAGAAGTGGTTCTTCTCCACGGTGTAGTACGAATCAACGTAGTCGTCGTCGTTGCTGAACCATTCACTGGGCATGCGATCCACCAGTCCGCTGCCCAGGGCCACCAGGGCGGAGATCTCCGGATGGCCCAGGGCCGTCAGGATTTGACTCGCGATGGTGAACAGGTGGCTCACCAGCTCTTGATAGTTGGTGTTGTCGTCGTGCTCCATGAGGACGACGTTCGCCGCCGCCCAGCGGTAGCGGTCCCAGAAGATCAGGACCTGGTTGGGCGAGTAGGTCCGACCGTCTTTGTCCAGATAGGGCATGTCGACGATATCCAATTGCGGCTTGTCGCGGCTGGGGTCGACTCCATTGACGATGGCGTAGACCTCCGCGTCACCGGAGATCCAGGGCTCCTCGTCGTCGTTCAGGTAGATGCGGTCAAGCATCGTCACCGGCGTGCTGGTCGCCGCCGCGCTGACGGGCTGGAGCGGCATGGGACGCTGGCCGAGAGCCACGAGGCGCTCGCGCATCAGCTTGATGCCGGCGGCCAGGTCTCTCCGCGAGTCGATGTCCACCACCAACACCGGCTGTTCGGGCATGCGGTGCACGTCAAGGTGGTGCACGCCGCCAAGGCGGTCGAAGGCCTCGATGAATCGCCACTGGGAGTCATTCCCATCCGGCTCGTATGCATAGAGGGGTTCAACGCCACGCTTCAGCGCCGGCAGCATGGAAGCACTCGCGAGACGAATCTGCAGCAGGCTGTCGAGCTCGCGCTCCAGGCCCTTGCGCTGGCGGATGGTCAGGTCCGCTCGCCCCGCCACGGCCGTGACAGAGGAGGGGGCCGACACCGTGCTCAGCCATTGCTTCAAATCTACCGCCAGGTGCTCGCCACTCAAACGCGAGGCGAGGTCCCTTCGCAGCACCGAGTCCTGCTTCGCCAGCGTCAGCGCCAGCTCGCGTTTATCGGCGGCCAGCGACACGCTGATGCGTTCGCGCGACGCCGCTGAATTCAAGGCAGCGGCTTGAGCTTGGGAAGCTTCGCTCAGGCAGACGAGCAGCGCGACGACCATCCCTATCCGTTTCATTGGATTTTTCCGGTGGTTGAGTGGGGTGATGGGCCAGCGGCCGTATGCGCACGGCAAGTCTGTCCCAGATATAATTGAGCACGGCCCGCACTCCGAAGTCGAACGTCCTCTGGGCTTCGCCCGGTTCCGTTCTCTCTCGCACTTCGTCTGGACTTGTAGGTACAGACAGTGGTCAGCACACGACGACGCAGCAGGTCAAAGCTGGCATGGCCAGACATCTCCATCCCGGCTCATCCGCGTGCGGCGGCGTCGCGCAGGCGCTCGGCTTCGAGTGAGTCGTAGACCTCGTGGACCCATCGCTCGGCCATCGTGCGGGAGGTGTTGGAGACAGTCCGGGCCTTGTCCTCGGTGTCATCCGCGAACGGGAGCACGGGGTTTTTCGCGTCGCGCGCGGCGGCGGAGGCCAGCAGCCCTGCCTCGGTGGGCGTCGGCTGCAGACCGAAGAGGTCCACGAGCTGGGACACCGCGCTGTCCTGGAGCTGGCGGTAGTTCAACAGCCGCGCGGGCCCCTGCCGTTCTCGATAGGCCCGCAGCCCCGCATCACAGAGCCGCGCGAGCACCCGGGCCCCGTATTCCTCCAGCGAGAACTCCGCGAGTTGCCCTGACTCCAGTCCAACCCGCGCGGGCTCCAGGACTCCCGGCAGCATGTGCGCGCCCCGGTGCTTCTGGTGCGAGGCCATGACCTCCACCGGGTCCCGATAGAGGAACAGCCACGGCACGCCGGGAAACGCGCGCTGGAGCAGCGGCAACTCCAGCACGTGCCACGCGTCCAGCTTGAGGAAGACACCGTCCTCCTCGGGATGCCGCCGCTGACCGAGCGCGGCGACCACGGCGCGCAGCCACTCGATGCGTTGCTCGTCGGTGACGTGTCGAAGGCGCAGATGCAGGCGCAGGACGACATCCACGGGACTCGCCTCGGACAGCACGATGTGACGAGGCAGTGAGGCCAGGAGCTGCGCGAGCAACGTCGAGCCACAGCGGGACATGTGGAAGACGAGGCCCTTGACGGGCAACCCCGGCCGCGCGGCTTGTCGCGCCACCAGCGTCTCCAGCGAAGTCTGGTGCCGGAAGAGCAGGGCGAACGGATGGCGAAGCCTTCGCTCCAGCGTCTCGTCGAAGAACGGGTCCGTGAAGCGCCTGTCGCCCAGGTGGCACCAGTCGACGCGAGGCGCCTCCCCATCCACATGGATGCGCGCGGGAATCCACCCGTCCAGTCGCGCGTCGGCCGGTGCGAGGCTCATACCCAATCTCCGAGCCAGCTCCGGCGCGCGTCCCTCATCAGGTCGCGAAGCTCCTCCGCGGTGAAGTGACAACCGTGCTCCGCGCCCAGTCGTGTCGCCAGGGCGAGGAAGGCCGGCACATCCATCCGAGCTCGCAGTGCCTCCTGGAGTGAGACGTCCTCCAGGACGCGCTGGCGGAAGCGCTCGAAGTCCTCAATCGACACGGACGCCGCCCTCGCCACCAGGTGCCATGGCCCGAGCGAAGACCTCGCGGAGCCAGTCATCCACCACGCAGTCGAGCACCAGGTGCACGCGGTCCGTGTCCCCGAAGTTGTCCACGCGGTGGGGGAGGTTGAAGTTCAGGTACCAGCACTCGCCGGGCCGCAGGTCCACGCGCTGGCCCGCGAGCACGAAGGCCACGTCGGGATGCGTGACGATGGGGATGTGCAGGCGCACCTCGCCATCCTCGAAGCCCAGGTTGTAGTCCGTGTGCTCGCGGATGTGCGCCCGTGCGGCGAGCTTCAACAGTCGCGCGGAGCCGATGGGACACTGAAACGCCGCGAGCGCCTCGCGAAAGGCCGGGCAGCGCGCGAGCAGCGGCGTGTCCTCGTAACTCTGTCGCGCGGTGGGGTCGGGGTACAGCCGTCCCTCCATTCCGCCCACGGAACGCAGGGGCACGCCGCTCCAGTCGCCCTCGTAGTACCGGGTATTGAAGTGCGGCACCCAGGTCTCCGCTGGCAAACGTGCCAGCTCCTCCTGGAGCCGCACCGCATCGAAGGCGAGGGGCAGTCGGAGTCGGTCGGGCACAGGTGAAGGAGCCATGAGACCCGGTTCTACACCGTTCCCCTGTCCGTCAGCCCGTGCGGGTCCGGGCGCGGTGGTCGGCCTTGGCGCGGGAAAGGGCCGCATGCGCTCGGGCGAGCGTCTCCCGGGGGTCTTCTTCACCCTCGACGGCCACGGCCGCGCCATGGAACTCGAAGGACTCCAGCTCCTCGTGGAGCTGTGCGCGCAGGGCTTCCGTGGCCCGGGCATCCTGACCCGGCAGCGCCACCAGCAGCGTGCCGCCCTCCCATCGCACCGCGAAACCGGACGGCACGCCCACGTCTTCCAGGCGTCGAGCCACGTCGCGCAGCGCGTTGTCTCCCGCGTCGAAGCCGTGCCGGAGATTGAGCCGCCCCAGACCCACCAGGTCCACCAGGAGCACCCCACAGGGCACGCCGTCCCGTCGGCAGCGACCAATCTCCCGCAGCAGGCGCTCTTCGCCCACGCGCCGGGTGGCCAGCCCCGTCAGCGGGTCCACGCGCAACATCCGCTCCCGCTCGTCCTTGGGCGAGACTCCACCCAGCTCGGAGAGCGTCAGGAGCTGCGCGGTGCCGCCCGGAATGGGGAACGGGCGCGCCACCCAGCGAATCCGGCGTGGACGTGGGTGCTCCAGGGCCAGCGTCAGGTGCAGCCCTCGGGATGACTCGGACGCCAGGTCGAGCAGCAGCGAGCGGCCCGACGGGTCCGCCGTCAGCTTCGCCACGTGCTGGCGGAAGTCGTCGAACGTCAGCTTCGGAATGCCCTCCAGCGGCAGGCCGAGCATCTCCGACAGCGCGGCGTTGCCCGCGAAGGGCTGACGCCCCGGCGCCACCAGCAACGTCGCCACATCGAGCGCCTGGATGGCGTCTCGGATTTGCGCCAGCGCGGCGACCTCCGAACGCGAGGGCTCCTGTCGCGAGCGACCCAAATCCCTCGCCTCCATCCGCGCGCGGGACCTCAGCTCCAGGTCGCCCGCCACGCGCCGGGCCAGCTCCCGCAGCGCCGCCAGGTCCTCGGTGCCGAGCACCAGGGGCCGCGTGTCGATGACACACAGCGTGCCCAACACCTCGCCACCAGGCGTCACCAGCGGCGCGCCCGCGTAGCTGCCGACGATGCCGTCGCGCACCAGCGGGTTGTCCCGAAACACAGGGTGGCGCGTGGCGTCCGGAACGACCAGGGACTCGCGGCCCATCACCACGTGGTGACAGAAGGCCCAATCCCTCGGCGTTCCCCTGTCCCGCGCGAGCGCGTGCGGCAGCCCCACATGCGCCTTGAACCACTGGCGATCACCCAGCACCAGCGTCAGCAACGCCACGGGCACGGCGAAGGCCTGGGCCACCTCGGTGACCAGCTCCTGGAGCTCCGCCTCGGGTGGGCCTTCATCCACCAGTCGCATCGCCTCGATGCGCGCCAGCCGCTGGTGCTCCTCGTCCGGGGTATTCTCCGTGGGCGTGGGGGGCAGGGGGCGTTGTCCCGCGAGCACGCGTCGCACGGTGTCTCGCACCGTCTCCGCGGGCGCGCGGCGGCTCAGCAGCGAATGGATGCCCAGGGCGTCCTTGAGCTGCCACGCTCGCACGCGCAGCTCGTCGAAGGCGGTGACCACGACGACCTGCGTGCCCTCCGCGTCCTGTCGCTCACGCAGCCAGGTCAGCAGCGTGAACCCGTCCACTCGCGGCAGCGCCAGGTCCGTGAGGAGCAGGGCGGGCGCGCTGCGCTGGCGCACCACCTCCTGCGCCTCCGCGCCATCCCGGGCCAGCACGCCTTCGAGCCCCTCGCCAGCGACGAGGGCGAGCAGGCCAGCGGCTCGGTGGGGGTCGGGCTCGGCGATGAGGGCGTAGCGGGCCATGTCCCGTGGATGCTGCCACGGATGCACGCGGGCGGGTTACAGGGCTGAACCTGGCGGGTTGCTCGGGTGACGCTCAAGGGCAGGGCCCTACCGGGGGTCGCCCGGCGTCACGGAGGTGCCCGGGGAGGATTGGGGGTAGCGCACGAAGAGCCGGCGCAGCGCTCCCCGCTGACGCCCCAGTTCCTCCGTGCGCGCCGCCGAGTCCACCAGCAACATCAGCCCCAGTCCCACGCACGCGGGTATCAGCGGCAACACCCAGCCGAAGTCCGCCGCGAGCCAGCCCACCAGCGCGACGTGCACCCCGGTGAGCCCCAGCGCGGTGCGAGCCACGGCGCCCAGCGTGCGCGCGCGTCGGCAGCGCCAGCCGAAGACCAGCAGCAACGCGGCCGTCTCCAGCAGGCCCGTGAGGGCCACGATTCCCGAGGAGCGCATCAGGCGGTCCGCGCGCAGGTTGTCCAGCGCGAACGCGTGAATCTCCACGCCCGGCACCGCCACCTGACCCGGGAGCGTGCTCTGTCCGTGGAGTCCCGTCGCCGTGACTCCCACGAAGAGCGTCTTTCCGCGCAGCGCCAGGTCCAGTCCCACCGAGCGCGGATCCGCCTGGAGCACATCCGCCAGACTCACCCGGGGAAGCCAGTCCGGCGCGGGCAGGCGCATCAGCGGCGCGCCGTGGTCGAGGGTCGCCCGGCGCTGCAGGGACTCGCCCTGCTCGGGCATCAGTCGCAGCGCGGTCGCCAGGGCCAGGGACGGCCAGACGTGCTCGCCCACGCCGACGGCGTAGGGATAGCGGCGGATGACGCCATCCGCGTCCACCAGCATGTTCAACATGCCGCTGCCCTGTGCCGCCATCCGCAGCGGGGCAATGCTGCCGGCGACCTCTCGGGCCTGGAGCCGCAGCGAGCCCACGGGCAGCGGCAGCGGCGAACCGAGCGCTCCGTCCGCGAGTGGCGGCATCAGCGACACGTCCTCGGTGAGCGCGGCGGCGCCCAGGATGACGCCGCCGTTCTCCGCGAGCGCCTCCGCCAGCCGGGCATCTCCGTCCTGCGCATGCAGCCGCGCTTCCAGGTCCTTCACCAGGGCCGCGCCCGCGGGCTGGTCCGCGAGGCCCGACTCTCGCAGCGCCGCCAGCATGTCCTCCCCCAGCTCCAGCGCATCGCGCGAGCCGGGCTGGTCGAACACCACGTCCACCGCCACCGCCGCGGGACGCTGGGCCGCCAGCGCGCGGAAGGCCCGGGCCCACGTCACGCGCGACAGCGGCCAGCGCTCGCCTAGCGCGGACAGGGCCCGGTCATCCACCTCCACCAGCACCAGGTCCGCGCTCCGAGGGACTCCAGGCAGGAGCCGGCTCACGGCCTGGTCATACAGCGCGCGTTCGAACAGCCCCGGCGCGCCACCCGTCACCGCCGTCACTCCGGCCAGCGCCAGACCCACCACGGCCGCCAGTCCGCGCATGAGCGGCGGGGAAGGGCGAGGCAGGCGCGGGCCTCGCGCGGGCGTCTCGGGGCTCGGGCTCATTCGAAAGTCTCAGGGCCGGAGGTCGAAGGCGAAAATCTTCGACGGGAAGCCGATGAAGCCATCCGCGTCCACCGGCAGCACGCGCCAGAACCACTTGCCCGCGAGGCCCGCCGGCACGGCGAACTCCTGGGCCGGGGACTCGAACGTGCGCACGCCCGCGGCGAAGTCCGCCGTCCGTCCCAGCTCCACGCGGTACGTCTTCGCGCCCGGCACGGTGAACCACTCCAGCTTCGGCGCCGTGGTGAAGCTCCCACCGCGCGGTCCGTTCAGCAGGGGCGCGGCGAGCAGCGGTCGGGGCGGCTCCGGCGCGGCTCCGGGCAGCACGCGAGAGCCCTGGCCTCCGGCCACCTCGACTTCGCCCTTCTCCGCGCCCAGCGCCACCTTGCCTTCGAGCGTCTCCAGGCGACTGCCGCCGTCCTCCTGCGCCGACACCCGGAACTGCGTGCCTCTCACGCCGGCCACCGCGCCTCGCGTGCGCACCTCGAACACGGAGCCGTCGCCCCCGGGCGCGGCGAGGGTCTCCACGGAGCCGCGCATCAGCTCCAGGCGCACCACCCGCTTCGCGTTGGCCCCCAGCTCGATGGCCCCCAGGCGCAGCATGCTGTCGGACAGCACGCGCACCCGGCTCGCATCGGCCAGTTCCAGCTCCGCGCTCGCGTCCTTGCTCGTGTGGAACAGCTCACCGGTGTAGAGCGAGTCACCGACGCCACGGGGGCGAAGCTCGTCGGGAGCGGCGCCCGCGGAGACCTCACCGCTGGCCGCGCGCACCCGGGCCACCCGAGGCTGCGTGGGACGCTCGACGTACGCGAGCTGGAGCTGACCCGGCTCGCCCGGTACCGCGGGAGGCGCCACCGCGGAGACGCGCGTGCGTGACACGCCCGCCGACACCAGGATGTCCGCCGCGGCCTTCGCCACCGCGAGCCCCTGACCGTCCAGCCGCTCCGCGTCGGGCAGCCGCGCGGCCACCGTCACCGCGCGAATGGCGGGACGTGCCGCGAGCGCCTCCGCGACGTGCTTCAAGCAGGCTTCCGTCGAGGGCCCCTTCGGCTCCAGCTTGCGCCCCATCTCCACGCGGCCGTTGACGAAGCGCAGGCCGCCGCAAGGAGCTTCCGCCGTGTCCTGGGCCCGGGCCTGGAAGGCCGCGAGCGCGAACACCATCAGGCAGGGAAGGGTCCGGGTCATGGCGTGGCCTCTTGTGCCGAGGGCTCGGCGGTCTTCACGATGTTGAACTCGACGCGGCGGTTGTTCTCACGACCGCGCGTCGTCGCATTGCTGTCCACTGGCTTCGTCTCGCCGTAGCCCATTGCCTCCAGGCGCTCCGGCGCGATGCCGGCCTTCAGCAGGAACTCCCGCACGTTGTTCGCGCGGCGCTGGGACAGGTCCAGGTTGCTCGTGTCCGAGCCCTGGTCGTCCGTGTGTCCCTCCACGCGCAACCGCTCCAACTGCGGGTTCGCCTTGAGCACCGAGGACACCTGCGCCAGCAGGCTGAAGGACTTGGGCAGGATGACGTCCTTGCCGGTGGCGAAGTAGACCTTCTCCAGGATGACGATGCGCGAGCCTTCCAGCCGCACGCTCGCCTTGCCCTTGTCGGGGCACCCATCCTCGTCCTTCACTCCGTTGATGGCCTCTGCCTCCAGCGGACAGGCATCCACCGCGTCCGGTACGCCGTCGCGGTCATTGTCCGCATCCGGGCAGCCGTCCGTGTCCTCGAAGCCGTCCATGTCCTCGGGCTCCGAGGGGCAGCGGTCCTCCGTGTCGATGAGGCCGTCTCCATCCGAGTCCACCGGCGCGGGCGCCAGCGTCAACGGAGCGCCAGGCGTCGCGGCGGAGGGCTCGGTCGTCGAGGGTGTGTTCGGGTCCTGCTCATCCGGGCACCCGTCCTCGTCCTGATAGCCGTTGAAGGTCTCCGGCTCACCGGGGCACACGTCCGGTCCATCGAGGATGCCATCGCTGTCGTCGTCTGGATCCAGGCAGTCGTCGTCGTCCTGGAAGCCATCGAAGTCCTCGGGCCCCAGCGCGCACTGTCGCGAGGGCGTGGCGGCCGGTGGCGAGGCCGTCCAGGCCAGTCCTCCGAGCACGCGGAAGCCCGGCGTGCCGTAGCCCCGCGTGAGTCCCGGGCCCGCGCCCAGGTGCGCCGCCAGCTCCTCGGTGAAGCGGTACTTCACCGCGCCGAGCGCCTCCAACGGACGCTCCTCGGCGTTCGTCTCTTTCAGCCCCAGCGCGCCGGACAGGGTGGCCGCCACCGACAGCGCCTGGGTGAGCGGCACCTCCGCGCCCACGCCATACGAGAACTCGTTGCCCACGCGCAGGTTGCGCAGCTGCTGCTCGCCGCGCAGATTCACTCCCACGTTGGCCAGCAGGCGCAGCGAGTCTCCGGCCCACTCGGCCACGAGCCTCGGCTGGAAGGTCAGCCCCTTGGTGCCCAGGAAGTCGGAGCCGCCCCCCGTGGGCAGCGTCACCGGCGCGACGAGGGCCAGGTGCAGGCCGCCTTCCGTCGACAACAGCCGGACCTTCGGCACCAGTCGCAGGTCACCCACGCCCGTGCCGGCGGCGCCATCCGCCAGCGTGGGCGAGATGGCCGTTGCGGGCTGTGACGTCGTCGTGGAGACGGGGAGCGTCACACCCAGCTCCAGCCGGTCGAACAGCGCCACCGCGCCCATCAAGTCCAGCGTGAGCTGGCTGTCGACGATGCGGTAGACGAACTCGTCGCGGCGAGGATCCAACAGGTTGAGCGGGTTCTCCCCGTAGTTGACCGACAGCCCCACGTTCCATTCGAGGTGCTTGCCCACGCGCGCGCCATGCAGCCCCAGCACGTCGTAGGCGCCAGGGCCCGGCTTGTACTGCTGCACGTCGATGGCCTGCGAGGCCTGCGCCTGCGCCCGGGCCGTGCTCGCTGTCAGCAGCAGGGCGCCCAACAGCGCGAGGACGGTGGGCCCTCGGAGATACGCCGCGTGGCGCGCCAGGGTCCTCGAACTCCGTCCACACGACGCGGGACGAGGTGGGTGGGATTGCACTCGCATGTCCCGACGGTGCCAGAAGGGAACGGCCCACATCAACGGGCCGCCAACAATTCAGAGACGTGCCGAGCCAGCGAGGGCAGGGGCTGAGGCTTGGGCAGCACCAGGTCCACTCCCAGCTCCCGGGCCCGCGCCGTCAGCTCCGGCGACGCGAAGGCCGTGAGCAACACCACCCGGGTGTCGGGTGTGTAACGGCGCACGAAGTCCGCCAGCACCAGGCCTTCCTCGGACTGCGTTCCGCTCAGCCGCAGGTCGCTGATGACCAGGTCATAGCGGCCCGTCGTCATCAGCCCCAGCGCCTCGTCCAGCGCCTGCGCCGAGTCCACCCGGTACCCCGCGCTCGCGAAGAACTGTCCCAACACCCAGCACAGCGCGGATTCGTCGTCGACGATGAGGAGGTTCTGGGACACGCGCCGGCCGTGAGCAAGTCAGGGGCCAGGGGTCCTTCTCACCCGGGCCCCATGACTTTCCCGGCACTTGCGAGCACGGCCGCCCCGCCCTGGTGCCGGGTTTTCCAGATCATGGATCCGACTTCTGGAATCCAGATCTGTTGATTCCCAAACGTTTCAGGCGCTCATAGAGGGAGGAACGGGGGATTCCGAGCCGGAGGGCGGCGCGCTCGACGTGGCCGTTCTCACGTCGCAGCACGCGCTCGATGTGGCGGCGCTCCAGCTCTTCCAGCGTCAGGTCGTCCTCGACGCGGGCCTCATCGGCGGAGGACTCGAAGCGCAGGTCTCCGCGTGACAGGGGGCCGCCGCCGGACAGCAGCACGGCGCGCTCCAGCACGTTGCGCAGCTCGCGGATGTTGCCGGGCCAGGGGTAGCGCGTCAGCGCGGCCTCCGCGTCGGGCTGGAGGCCCACGCCACCGCGTCCGCGTGCGCCGCCCATCTCCGCGAGGAAGTGGCGGGCGAGCACGGGGATGTCCTCGGTCCGCTCCCGCAGCGCGGGCACATGGAGGATGAGGGTGCTGACGCGGAAGTAGAGATCGCTGCGGAAGCGCTTCTCGCGGGTGGCGACGCCCAGGTCCTGGTGTGTGGCCGCGATGAGGCGCACGTCGACGCGCCTGTCTCGCACATCCCCGAGCCGGCGGAAGCGCTTCTCCTCCAGCACCTTGAGGAGCTTGGGCTGGACGGCCATGTCCATGTCGCCAATCTCGTCGAGGAAGAGGGTGCCCCGGTCCGCCACTTCCAGGAGGCCCTGCTTCGCGGCCACCGCGCCCGTGAAGGCGCCCTTCTCGTGACCGAACAGCTCCGAGTCCAGCAGGTCCTTCGACAGCGCGGCGCAGTTGAGGTCCACGAAGGGCGCGTCCGCGCGCGGGCCGCCCTCGTGGAGCCAGCGCGCGAGCACGCTCTTTCCGCTGCCCGTCTCGCCGGTGACGAGCACGGGGCTGTCGCTGTGCTGCATGCGCCCGGCTTCGGCGCGCAGGCCCTGGATGGCGGCGCTGGTGCCCAGGAACGGGTCCACCGTGGCGCGCGCGGTGCGGGACAGGTCGGCGCGAAGGCGCTGTCGCTCGCGGCGCTGGGCCACCAGCCGCTCCAGCACGACCTTGAGGACGGCCAGCTCCACGGGCTTGGTGAGGAACTGCTCGGCGCCTTCCTTGACGGCCTGGACGGCGAGCTCGATGGAGCCGTGCCCGGTGAGGACGACGAGCGGCACGGCGGCGTCGATTTCCTTGAGGCGGGGCAGCAGCTCCAGCGCGGTGCCGTCCGGCATCCGGTAGTCCACCACCGCGACGTCGGGGCGGTGCGTGCGGAAGACTTCCTGGGCCTCGGCGAGGCTCTGGGCTTCGTCCACGTCGAAGCCGTGGGCGGTGAGGTAGCCCCTCATGCCCAGCCGGACACCGGGCTCGTCGTCCACCAGGAGGATGCGGGTACGTGTCATGAGGCGAGCGAGTCCAGGTGCAGGCTGACGGAAGGCGAGGACACCGCTGGTAGCAGCAGCGTGACTTCGGCGCCACCCTCCGGGTGATTGCGCAGGCGAATGACGCCCTGATGCTCCTCCAGGATGCGCTGGACGATGGACAGGCCCAGGCCGGTGCCGCCCCTGCGCTTGCTGAAGAAGGGCTCGAAGACGTGAGGCAGGTCCTCCTCGCGGAAGCCCGGCCCTCCGTCCCTCACGGTGCAGCGCACCCAGGCGCGGCCTTCCTCCTCCAGGGGCGAGGTGGCCACCTTCACGGTGGTGCCCGCGGGCGAGTGCTGCACGGCGTTCTCCAGCACGTTGCGGAAGACATGGAACAGTCGACGCGAGTCCATGCGCACCGTCGGCAGGGCCTCCGCGAGCGTCTGCGTCACCGTCACACGGGACTGCTCCCCGGTGAGCGCGCACGCAGCCAGCGCTTCCTCCACCACCGGTCGCACGGGGCCTTCCACCCATTCGCCCCGAGTGGGGCGGCCGTACTCGAACAGCTCCTGCGTCAGGTGGTTGAGGCGCCGCACCTCGCCGCGCAGCACGTCCAGGTACGGGGCCAGCTCCGCGCGAGCGCCGACGGTGGCCTCCACGGCGTCCACCACGGCGGAGATGGAAAAGAGGGGGTTGCGGACCTCGTGGGCCACGCCCGCGACGATGGCGCCCATCGCGGCCATCGTCTCGCTGCGGCGCAGGCTGGCTTGCAGCTCCAGCAGCCGGGTCACCTCGGTGGCGACGACGATGATGCGCGAGTCCTCTCCGCCGACCTCGTCCACCCACGCGGCGGCCAGCTCCCACGTGCGGCGTGAGCGCGGGTCCTTCACCTCGCGGATGAGGCTGCCATGCGTGCGGCGAAGCTCGTCCACCAGCGGCAATGTGCTGGACCAGGGAGGCTCGCTCGCGACGGTGGACAGGGGCTGGCCGGAGGGGTCCAGCCCGCCGAACAGGATGCACGCGGCGGCGTTGAGGCTCTGGATGGTGCCGTCCGCGCCGAGCACGACGAGCGGCGAGGTGACGGCGTCGAACGTGCGGCGCCACTCCTGGGCGGAGCGACGGAAGCTCTCATGGAGGCGCTGGCGCAGCTCGTCCGCGAGGTACCGGTCGGTGATGTCGGTGACGACGCAGCCCACGTGCAGCTCGCCCTGGTTGTCCTTCGCGGAGGCCGCCGCGCGGCTGCGGACCCAGCGCACGCGGCCGTCGGCGCAGATGAGGCGGTGCTCCAGCTCCACCTCGGAGCCGGGCGCGAGCGACTCGATGCGGGCGCGGTAGCGGGCGCGGTCCTCGGGGTGGATCATCTCCGCCCAGAGAGGCGGCGGGCCGCCACCGGGGCCGGGCTCGGCGAACGCGGACGCGGGATAGCCGGTGGTGCGCTCGATGACGGGCGTGCAGTAGAAGTCGCGCAGCGCGCCGTCGCGCAGCTTGCCGCCCCACAGGTAGTCGGGCAGCGAGCGCGTGAGCACGTCGAGGAGGCCCTCGTGTTCCTGGAGGCTCTCCTCGGCGCGCATCCGCTCGGTGAGCTCCGAGAGCGAGGCGATGACGCCCAAGACATCGCCGCCCGTGCCGCGCACGCGCGAGTAGCTGCCGAACCAGAAGCGCGGTTCGCCCGGCGCGGCGGGGGTCTCCACTTCGAGGCAGGTGTCCTGGACGGGCGCATCTGTCTCCAGCGCGCTCTTGAGTCGCGGCGCGAGGAGCCGACCCAGCTCTGGCATCACCTCCGACACGTGACGGCCGAGGTGTCCTCCCGCGGGCAGTCCGTTCATCGCCGCGAGCGCCGCGTTGACGTGGATGTAGCGCAGGTTCCGGTCGAAGAAGGCGAAGCCCACCGGGGTGACGTCCATGATGGCGTCGCGCAAGGCGCTGGAGTCACCGGCGCTGCGCAAAGCGGCGTCGCGCTCGCGGCGGGTTCGCTCCCGGGCGTGCGCGAGCAGCAACGCGGGAGTGCCGGCACAGGTCAGCACCAGGGCCGCGGTGGTGAGGACACGGGGCAGGGGGCTCGCGGCATCGGGGCTGGCCCAGGCCCACTCGATGAGAGCGGCGAGCGCGGTGGCCATGAGGACGGCCAGCAGCATCTGACGGCGGGTGGGGAACTCGTGCATGGGGGTGTGGGGAGCGCGAGCCTAACCGGAATCGAGCCCGCCACCGCGCCACCGGAGCTGGGGACAGGTGCTCCCGTTGTTCGGTGAGCAAGGGGGCGGGTCCTCGATGCTCCTGCCACATGCGGGTCTGCGAGGACCGCGAGGGCGCGCACTCACCCAGGGGAAGGGTGCGCCTCTGCCATGGACGACTCACGCGCGGCGCGCTCCAGGAGGTCCCTGACCTCCGCGTCGGAGGTCTGCTCGAACTGGCGATACCAGAGGCCCACGGCGAAGAACGGCTCCGGGGTCCGGACGCACACCGTCTCGTCCGCCAGCGTCGCGAGGTCCTCGCAGGTCTCCAGAGGTGCGACGGGCACGGCGACGACGATGCGAGCGGGCCCTTGCTTCCGGAGCGCGGCCACGGCGGCGCGCATGGAGGAGCCGGTGGCGAGCCCGTCATCGACGAGGATGACGTTGCGTCCGCGCACGTCCAGGGCGGGTCTTCCCTGTCGGTAGCTTGCCTCGCGGCGTTCGAGCTCCCGGCCTTCGCGCGCGGCGACCGCGTCGATCTGCTCCAAAGGGATGCCCACCTCCTCGATGACCTCGGGGTTGAGCACGCGCACGCCGCCGGTGGCGATGGCGCCCATGGCCAGCTCCTCGTGTCCGGGCGTCCCCAGCTTGCGAACGACGAACACGTCCAGCGGAGCACCCAGCGCGCGCGCCACCTCGTAGCCCACGGGCACTCCACCGCGCGGCAGGGCCAGCACCCGGGTTTCAGGGCGGTGGCCATGATGCGCGAGACGCTCCGCGAGGGCTCGACCCGCCGTGGAGCGGTCCTGGAACGCAGGTCCCTGCATGCGAAGCTCCTTGTCCGTGTGCCTCCTGGCGCACTTCTCCCCCTTGAAATTGGGCACGAGCGAACGAAGAGGAACGTCTCGCCACTTGTCGCCAGCCCGGAGAGAGGGCGAGGTCGTCGCGGTGTCCGCTCGCCCGTGGCCCTGGCACATCGAGTGGCCACCCAGACAGGCGGCCCCTGGCTCAAGTGTCCTGGGAGCCCGGTTCGCCCGCGATGATGGTGGGCATGCCCGGCTGCCCTGGGGGCGGCGGGTCATGGATGCCAGGCGGGGTGATGTCGGGCGGCAACGGCGGCTCGATTTCCGGCGGCTGACGCATGGGCGGGTCCTGCTCGGGAGGATTCCGCGTCGGCGGCTCGCGCTGGGGATGCTGGGGGTCGGGTTCCTTCACGGGATTGTTGGGCGTCGGCTCGCGCGTGGGAGGCAATGGCGACGGCGGTCCGGGAATCGGCGGTTGCTGCTGGGGCATGCGTGTGGAGCTCCTGAAGAGGTCTGCGACTGTCCGTCCGCTCAAGGTGTGCATGCCCGGGCAGGCGGGCACCGTCCCGCCCATCTCCCGAGCGGGGCCTCGTGCCCTCCCGGGCTCCAGGGGTGACGAGCGTCCCCTCGGGGCCTGGAGCCGTCGGCCCGTGGCTGCTGCACCGCGGCATGAGCGCCTTCACGTTCCCCGGATGGGGCTCATCAAAAACCGAACAGGAGGCACGACATGAAGGCAGCCTTTTGGGGTCTGGGAGGTCTGGGGCTGGGTGTGGGGTTGATGTACTGGTCCGACCCGCGCAGTGGTCGCTGGCGCAGGTCTCACCTGCAGGGCAGGGCGGTGCATGCCGCCCACGAGGCCGGAAGCGCGGCGGGGGTCGTGAAGCGCGATTTGACCCAGCGCTCGCGGGGCTTGTTCCTGGAGTCCATCGGACGGTTCCGCTCGGAGACGGTGGATGACGTGACGCTCGCCGAGCGCGTCCGGTCGGCGCTGGGCCGCGTGTGCTCGCATCCCGGATCCGTGAAGGTGGCCGCGCGTGACGGCGTGGTGACGCTGGAGGGCTCCCTCCTGCTCGAGGAGTTCAAGCGCGTCATTCCGTTCATCGGTCGCGTGCGCGGCGTGCGCGGCGTGGAGAACCGGCTGTTGCCCTTCGCGGAGTCGGGCCGTCAGTCCGAGCTTCAGGGCGGCGTGGCACGGCGGGGGCCCACCCGGACGTTCGGCTCGGCGCACTGGTCGCCCTCCGCGCGTTTCTTCGGCGCGCTCGGTGCCGTGTCCCTGGCTTCGGGGGCCATCCAACGCGGAGGCGTGCTGGGCGCGTTGCTCGGCGCGGGAGGCCTGGTGCTGGGGCTGCGCGCGCTCAGCAACCTGGAGCTGCGTCGGCTCACCGGCATCGGCGTGGGGGCTCGTGCCATCAACCTGCACAAGGACATCACGGTGAATGCGCCGGTGGAGGAGGTCTTCGCCTTCTGGGATGCGATGCAGAACTTCCCGCGCTTCATGACCCACGTGGACGAGATTCGCGTCGACACCGACGGGCGCTCGCACTGGAAGGTGAAGGGCCCCGCGGGCCTGCACTTCGAATGGCAGGCCGTGGTCACCCAGCGCGTGCCCAACAAGCTGCTCGCGTGGAAGAGCGTGCAGGGCACGTCGGTGGAGAACGCGGGCGTCATCCACTTCGAGCCCACGCCAAAGGGGGGCACGCGGGTGGACATCCGCCTCGCGTACAACCCGCCCGCGGGCGCCATCGGCCACGCCTTCGCGCGACTGCTGGGCGTGGACCCCAAGCGGCAGATGGACGATGACCTGCTGCGCCTGAAGTCCCTGCTGGAGCGCGGCAAGGCCACGGGGCGCGAGACGGTGACGCGCGAGTCGCTGTCGCTCGGGCGCGGGGGGCGGGAGTCGCTGATGCACTGACGCAGGTGGAGCGGCGAGCGAGCCGCCTCGGCGCCCACACGTCCAGCCTCGCGCAGGATTTGCGCACCCTCGGCCGCGAGTCGATGGGTGCGCATTTCTTGCGCGCTCCCGGGTCGTCCATGCCCTCGTGTGGCTGGCTCGGTGCTTGCTTCGGAGTTCCTCCTCCGATGCGGGGCGAGCGGTTAATCTGGGCCCCGACACCATGGCGGAAACCTTGTTCGAGGAGCTGAAGCGGTACGTGGGCTTTGGAGCGCGGGACGAGCAGTCACTCGTCGGCCTCCATGCCATCGCGCATCCGCATTTCCCCCGCATCGCTCGCGTCTTCTACGACCGCATCCTGGAGCACGAGGGCGCGCGTCGGGCGCTGGAGGGCGGCGAGAGCCAGGTGGGCCACCTGCGCGGTACGTTGCAGGTGTGGATGGACCAGCTCCTGCGGGGGCCGTGGGACGAGGCCTACTTCGCGCTGCGCTGCCGCATCGGCCGCATGCACGTGCGAATCTCCCTGCCGCAGCACTACATGTTCGGGGCGATGAACGTGTTGCGCCAGGAACTCAACGCCATCATCGACTCGGCGTACCTGAATCAGCCGGAGACGTTGCACGGCGCCCGCGCGGCGCTGGGGCGCATCCTGGACCTGGAGCTGGCCATCATGCTCCACACGTACCGCGAGGACCTGCTGGCGCAGCAGGCGCGCAACGAGCGACTGGCGACGTTCGGCCAGCTGGTGGGCTCCATCGGCCACGAGCTGCGCAACCCGCTGGGCGTCATCGAGACCTCGCTCTACATCCTGCGCAGCCGCGCGGGTCCGGTGGTGGATGAGCGCACGACGAAGCACCTGGACCGCATTGGCGAGCAGGTGGGCATCGCCAACCACATCGTGTCCGACCTGCTGGACATGATTCGGGACCGGCCGCTGCAACGCCAGGAGGTCTGGCTGGACGAGGTCTGGCAGGAGGCCCTCAAGGCCGTGGCCTGTCCGGAGGGTGTCACCGTCAAGACGGAGGGACTCGTCTCGCTGCCACCGGTGCACGGGGACGCGGGGCAACTGCGTCAGGTGTTCGTCAACCTGTTGGAGAACGCCGTGCAGGCCCTGGAGGAATCGGGGGGCGGCGTGTCGCTGGTCGGCACCGTGCGCGAGCCCGGCCAGGTGGAGCTGGTGTTGGAGGACACGGGCCCTGGGGTCAGCGAGGTCATCCGGGGACGGCTCTTCGAGCCGCTGATGACGACGAAGGCCCGGGGCATCGGCCTCGGCCTTCCGCTGGTCCGGCGCATCCTGGAGCGCCACGGTGGCACCATCACCTATGCGCCGCGCCCGGGAGCGGGTGCGCGCTTCGTGATGCAGCTCCCCAGCTCGCCCGAGGAGGGCCCCCATGCGACGCTACCTCCTGCTGGATGACAACCGGGCGCTGGCGGAGAACCTGGCCGAGATTCTCCGGGACGAGGGCCACCAGGCCACCGTCGTCAGCTCGGGTGACGAGGCCCTGCGCGAGGTGGGCGCCACGCGCTTCGATGCGCTGGTGACGGACATGCGCATGCCCGGCATGAGCGGCGCGGACGCGGTGCGACGCATCCGCCGCGTGGACCCGGGGCTCGCCGCCGTCGTGATGACGGCCTATCCGCGCGAGGACGATCTGGCGACAGCTCGGCGCGAGGGACTGCTCGCGGTGCTGCCCAAGCCCGTGCCCATCTCCACGCTGATGGGCCTGCTGGCCAATGCGCGGCGCGACGGCCTGGTGGTCGTGGCGGAGGACGACCCGGCGCTGAGCGACAACCTCTCCGAGGTGCTGCGCGCGCGCGGCTTCTCCTGCGTGACGGTGTCGTCGGTGCTGGACGCGGACCTGCTCTCGTGCGCGACGCCGTTCGCGGCGCTGGTGGACCTGCGCATGCCGGGCGGGCCGGACGGAGAGACGCTCCGGAGGTTGCGGGCGCGCTACCCGAGCCTGCCCACCTTCGTCATGACGGCGTGGCCGGACCTGGCGCCGCTGGACGTGGGCGTGGATGTCTTCTCCAAGCCCTTCGACACGGGGGCGCTCATCGGCGCGCTGGAGACGAGGTACGCCGCGCGCCCCGGGGCCACGCCATGAGCGAGCCCATTCCCCAACCTCCCGCGCGAGTGCTCGTCGTGGACGACAACGCGGCGTTCCTCGACAACCTCGACGAGCTGTTGGGAGACGCGGGCTATGCGGTGCGCGCGGCGTCGACGTGCCGCGACGCACGGGAGAAGGCGCGCGAGGGCTTCGATGTGGCGCTGGTGGACCTGCGCCTGCCGGATGGTGACGGGACGGCGCTGGCGGCGGAGCTGAAGGCGGGAGCCCCGGACTCGGAGGTCGTGCTGCTCACGGGCTTCGCCACGCTGGAGACGGCCGTGGCGGCGGTGCGCGCGGGCGCGTGTGCCTACCTGATGAAGCCGTGCGCGCCGCGAGAGCTGCTCCTCACGCTGGAGCAGGCGATGCGGCAGGTGCGGCTGCACGCGGAGAAGCGCGAGCTGGCCCGGCGCGCGCAGGTGACGGAGAAGCTGGCCGCCGTGGGAACGATGACGGCGGGGCTTTCCCACGAGATTCGCAACCCGCTCAACGCCGCTGCCTTGCAGTTGTCCGTGTTGGAGCGGCGCGTGCGCAGGCTGCCGGATGGACAGCAGGGCACGCTGCTGGAGCCCCTGCTGCTGGTGCGTGACGAGATTCGCCGGTTGGACCACATCCTGGAGGACTTCCTCCAGTTCGCCCGTCCGCGGGAGTTCCGCCCGGGCTCGGTGGACGTGAAGGTGCTGGTGCGCCGCGTGGTGGACCTGCTGAGCAGTCAGGCCGAGACGCGGAAGGTGACGCTGACGCACGGTGTGCCGGAGGCGCCGTTGCCCGCGCTGTCTGGAGAAGAGGAGCGGGTGCGGCAGGTGCTCATCAACCTGTGCCTCAACGCGCTGGAGTCCACGCCCGCGGGAGGTCGGGTGACGCTGACCGTCGGCGCGGACGAAGCGCGGGTGTGGATCACCGTGGACGACTCGGGCCCGGGTGTCCCGGAGGCCATGAGGGATCGCATCTTCGAGCCCTTCTTCACCACCAAGGCCCAGGGTTCGGGACTGGGGCTGCCCATCGTCCACGCCATCGTCACGCAGCACGGCGGGACGCTGGAGGTGGGCGCGGCGCCCGGAGGTGGGGCTCGCTTCCTGCTGCGCTTGCCGGTGGCGCGGTAGCGGACCCGCGCGCACCGGGAGAAAGCCCGTCGACGCTCAGAAGCCGCCGGGCGGAGTCACGAGGCTGGTGGAGGCGGCGCTCGCGCAGAGGATGCAGGCGCTCTGGTTGGAGCCGTCCGCGCGCTGTCCCGGCTTGTCCGCGCTGGCGACCTGACGACGCTCGTCCATGCCTCCGCCGGGCTCGTTGGTGAACCAGACGTCGAACTCGTAGTGCACGGGCACGGGCTTGCCATCCAGCGTCGCGGGCTCGTAGCGCCACGTGGTCAGCGTCCGGATGATGCCGTCTTCCAGGCCGGAGAGGCTCTGGAGGGACTTGCAGTCGGTGACGGTGCCCTCGGCGGTGATGGTGCAGCGGGTGACCACCGCGCCCTTGGGGACGGCGTTCACGCGCGAGCGTATGTTCTGGGTGAGGTCCGCGAAGTGCAGCCTGCGCCCCGTCAGGAAGCGGGGAGGGGTGATGCCAGGGCCGAGCGTGAAGACGCCATCCTCCTCGGGCATGGGCCTGGTGGAGGGCGGCGGAGGCGTCGGGGTGGGCTTCGCGATTTCCGGCGCCGCTTCCGCCACCTGGACGGGGGCGACAGGCACGCTGTCGATGGCGACGGCGGGGTCGGCCGGCTCCGCGTCGAGCGGATACGGCGTGCGGGACAGCTCCGTGCGGACAATCCCCTCCGTGTCCGGGATGAGCAGCGGACGCGGGCTGGGCTCGCGGGCCTTCTTCGTCGGGGCCTTGGCCGCCGCGCGGACCGGACGACTCACGGTGGAGGTGAGGTTGGCCGGGATGACTCGCGGCGTGGGCGCGACGAGGGGCCGGTGGACCCGGGGCTCCTCGATCTCGAAGGCGCGCTCGTGATTCGAGACGGGCGAGGCCTCGGTGGAGGCGGTGTTGGAGGTGGGCGGCACGGCCATCGCAGGCAGGGGGACCTGGGAGGTGCCCAGGGCAACGGCGAGCGCGGCGCCCCCCAGTCCGCTGACCAGCCGCCAGGACCTGCGCGGGGCACGGGGCTCCGGCACGGCCAGGAGCCGGCGGATGCGCGCGAGCAGCGAACCCCCATCCGCGCCGAGCGCGAGCAGGGCGGACGGCGGCGCGCGGAGCTGTTCGATGAGCGCGAGGGCGCGCGCATAGAGGAACGCGTCTCCGCAGGACTGCACGGCGAGGTCATCCGCGCAGTGCTCGCGCTCCTCGCGAATGCGGTGGGACAGCCACCAGACGGCGGGGTGGTAGAACAGGAAGGTCTCCACCAGGGCCTGGAGCAGGTTGACCAGGTAGTCGTGGCGCTGGATGTGCGCGAGCTCATGCGCGAGCACCGCTTCCAACTGCGCGGGTGTCAGGCCAACGATTGCGCCTGCGGGGACGAGGATGAGGGGGCGCCACAGGCCGATGACCTGGGGCACGTCGACGCGGGCGGACGCCAGCAGTCGGACGGGGCGCGTCAGGCTCAGCCGCGTGAGCGCCTGTGCCAGCGCGTCACGCCAGGCAGCGGCGGGCTCCTGGGTGTGCAGTCGGGACAGCCGCTGGGCCGCGTACCAGGAGATGACCATCCGCGCCGACAGCAGCAGCACGCCGCAGCACCAGGCCGGGAGCAGCCACGGGCGCACAAGCTCCAACCAGGAGGTGCTGGCCGCCACCGTCGCCGGAGACGCCACGTCCACCAGCGAGGTGCCCGGAGGCAGCGTCGCCGACAGGAGCATCTCCGCGGACAGGCCGCCCGACGTCGGAGTCACGGGGACCGACGTCCCCCACAGCGCGCCCAGGAACGTGCCGAGCGGAAGCAGCGCCATGGTCAGCAGGCCCAGACAGGCGACGACATAGCGGCCCCGCGCCGAGCGGCGCGACATCAGGGCCAGCAACCCCGCGACCACCAGCGCCACCGCCGCGCCCTGCCAGGCGAAGGCGAGCAGGGCTTGTTCCAGCGAGTCCAGCACGTCCATCACTTCCCCCGCCTCTCGTGCTCGTCGAGCAGCTTCCGGATCTCCGCCAGCTCCTCCGCGGAGGCCCGCTTCATCGAAAGCGCCTGGGCCACCACGCTGGACGCGGAGCCGCCGAAGGCCCGGTCCATCAAGTCCCGCAGCAAGTCGCGCTGCGTGCGCTTCTGGCTCAGGGCCGCTTCGTAGACATGGGTGCGCTCGCTCTCATCGCGCTGGACGAGCCCCTTCTCCGTCATGTTCTGCAGGAGCTTGAGGACCGTGGTGTAGCCGGTGTCCTTGTCCTGCGTGTCCCGGAGCGACTCATGCACCCGACGTACGGTGCTGGGCCCCAATTGCCAGAGGACACGGAGGATGGCCAGCTCGGCGCGCGTCGGCTGCGGTGGAACGGGCATCATTCGCGAAAGTATTACGACGTACGTCGTAACTGTCAACGACGGACGTCGTAGATGCCCGTCATGGAACACCGCGTCGCCCGTGCGTCGGTGTCCGGCTTCGCGTCAGGACTCGGCGGCGAGGTCTCCGGGGAGCTCGTCGGCGTCGGTCTTCGGGGGCGCGCCGTCGGCCTGGGCGCCGTACTCCTTGAGGCGGTACTGAATCTTCCGCACGCTGATGCCGAGCACCTCCGCGGCGCGCGACGTGGAGCCCTGCACCATCTCCATGGTGCGGAGGATGGCCTCGCGTTCGATGGCCGCGAGCGTGGCGCCGGGGATGAGCGCGCCCTGGCTCGTGCCGGTGGGACGGGGGCCGCGCAGCACGGGCGGCAGGTCGTCCGTCGCCAGCTCCTGGCCCTGGGTGAGGACCACGGAGCGCTCGATGGCGTTCTCCAGCTCTCGGATGTTGCCCGGCCAGTCGTGCGCGAGCAGCGCCTGGAGCGTGCCCGGTGCCAGGCCGCGCACGTGCTTGCCGTAGGCCTCGCCGTACTTCTCCAGGAAGTGGTTCACCAGCGCGGGGATGTCGCTCTTGCGCTCCCTGAGCGGCGGCAGCGTCACGCTCACCACGTTGAGCCGGTAGTAGAGGTCCTCGCGGAAGCGGCCCGCCTTCACCTCCGCGGCGAGGTCCCGGTGTGTCGCGGCGACGATGCGCACGTCCACCTTGAGCGTCTGGGTGCCGCCCACGCGCTCCAGCTCGCGCTGCTGGAGCACGCGCAGCAGCTTCACCTGCACCGTGGGGGAGATCTCCCCGATTTCGTCCAGGAAGAGGGTGCCGCCGTCGGCCAGCTCGAAGCGGCCTTCCTTGCGCGCGAGGGCGCCGGTGAAGGAGCCCTTCTCGTGGCCGAACAGCTCGCTCTCCAGCAGGTTCTCCGACAGCGCCGCGCAGTGGACGCGGATGAAGGGCTTGTCGCGGCGGGGCGACTCCTGGTGCAGCGCCTGGGCGATGAGCTCCTTGCCGGTGCCGGACTCGCCGAGGATGAGCACCGTGGCGCGGGTGCTCGCCGCGCGGCGCACGACGTCGTAGATGCCCTGGAGCTGCGGTGACTCGCCGATGATGTCGTGGAAGCGCCGCACGCGCGTGCGGACCTGGTCTCGCAGGGCCTCCGCCTCGCGGCGCAAGCTGCGCTTCTCCAGGGCCTTGGACAGGATGACGAGCACCTGGTCGGCGTCCAGCGGCTTGAGCAGGAAGTTGTCCGCGCCGGACTTCATCGCCTCCACGGCCATCTCCACGCTGGCGAAGGCCGTCATCATGACGAACGTCGCGTCGCTGCCCTGCTCGCGCGCGGCGCGCAGCAGGGTGAGGCCGTCCATCCGGGGCATGCGCACGTCGGTGAGCACCACGGCGGGGGAGAAGTCCGACACGCGCGCCAGGGCCTCCGCGCCGTCGGCGGCCTCGGCCACGTCGTAGCCCTCCTCGTTCAGGATGGTGGCGATGGCTCTGCGGGCATTGTCCTCATCGTCGACGACCAGGATGCGCTGTGCGGACATGGAAGGGGGGCTCGAGGTGTCAGGGAAGGGTGAGGACCGGGATGGGCTTCAAGTGGGGGGCGTCGGGTTTCGCACGGGGGCTGGCGGCGCGGGCGTGCCACGTCTCCACCACCGCTTCGATGCGCGGCGCGATCTGGATGACCGAGCTGGGGAAGCAGTGGGCGGGCAGCTCGGAGAAGATGAGGCGCACCACCTCCGCGTCCAGGTCGGTGGCCACGGCCACGTGGGGACGGACGATGAGGTCGGTGAGGTGGGGTGGCTGGCCGGGACCGCTCACCACGCGGGCCACCGCGCAGCTCTGGTAGAAGAGGACAGTCACGTCCGCCTCGCGTGCGCGCTCCAGGAAGGCCAGCAGCGTGCGCCCCTCCACCGCGCCCACCAGCAAGGTCTCCGGCGCCCAGCGTCCATCGTCCGCTGTGCCCTGCTCGACGAGTGGCAAGCCGATGGGGACGGGCGGCGCACGGTCGCTCGTCAGGACGGCACCTCGCTCGCCCTGCCAATACAGACGCGTTTCGTACTCAGTGACGGTCACGGACGTCATGGGCGCTCCTTCCGCCGGGCCCTGTTCCGGCATTGCCCTTACAACCCGTGTGCCGCGAAGGTGCTTCATGGTGGACCGGGGATTCGCCCTGAAGTCCCGGACGGGCGGACGAGGGTAACTCATGGCAGGCCAAAGAGACGTAGCACCAGGGGGCCCGTCCAGCTGACCAGCAGACAACCGGCCACCATGAGGGGAAGCCCCAGTTTCAACAGCTCGGAGGTGTCGAGCCCCTCGCCCGCGGCCATCGCGTTGGGCGGGGTGCTGATGGCGAAGGGGATGCCGAACGAGCACCCCATGGCGACGAGGATGGGCGTGGACGCGGAGGGTTCCACGCTCAGGGCCAGGGGCATCAGCAGCGCGGCGGTGCCGGTGTTGCTCATCAGCGCGGACAGGCCGGCGGCGACGATGACCAGCGCCCCCAGTCTCGCCTCGCGCGGCCACGCCTCCAGCCGGGCGCCATCGAGCGCGTGGGCCACCAGGCCCGACTGCTCCAGGAGTTTTCCCAGCGCCAGCCCTCCGGCGATGAGCAGGAGGGTGGACCAGTCCAGGCGTCCCAGGTCCTCGCGTTTGAGAAGCCCGGTGCCGAACAGCAGCGCGGTGGCGCCCAGGGCGACGACCGGTGCGGGCACTCCGTGGAGCGGCTCCGACAGCCAGGCGACCACGCAGGCGGCGCTCACCGCGAGCACGCGTCGGCCGGAGGCATCGAGTGTGCGGGCGGGCTGTGCGGGCAAGGTCAGCGCGTCTCCCATGCGGAAGCGCAGGAGCACCAGGCCGAAGCCGAGCAGCAGCATCAGCACCGTGAGGGGCAGGGCGAACGCCATCCAGCCCGCGAAGGTGACGTGCGCATGAGCGCTCGCGGCGGACACCGCGAGGGCATTGGGGCCGCTGCCCACGGGCGTCGCCATGCCGCCCAGGTTTGCGCCCAATGCGACTCCCGCGAGCAGGGCGGGACGCAGCGGTGTGCCCGGAGGTGAGGCGAGCAGCACGGGCCTGAGCGCGGCGAGCATCATCGCCGCTGCGGCCACGTTGGACATCCACATGGAGAGGAAGGCCACGCCGCCCATGACGAGGAGCAGCAGGAGGCGGGGCCGGCCTCGCGACAGGCGCACGACGTGCCGCGCCACCGCCGAGTCGAGGCCGTGGCGCATGGCCGCGACTTCCAGCGTGAAGCCACCCAGGAACAGGATGAGCACCGGGTCCACGCCCCAGGTGAGCACGGAGGACAGCCGGTACTCCGGCCCCAGCGGACCGAGCACCACCGGCGTGGCGCCCAGCAGGAGCAGGGTGGGCACGAAGGGCGGCACCAGCTCCGTGAGCCACAGCACCAGGCACACGCCCGCCACCAGCACCGTGCGCGATGCCACCTCGCCGTCCACGCCGAAGCCCGCGAGCCCGGCCACCGCGACCAGGCCCACCAGCGCGAGCACGGGCCGGGTCCAGCGACGCCGTGACGACGGCGCGACGGTGGCCTCGGGAAGGCTGGTCGACAGGGCCTCGGCGTCTGCGTGTGTCGAGGCGAGTGGGGAGGTCATTGCAAGGGACGCGGGGAGGAGGGACCTACGCGTTGAATTCCCTTGCCAGCTCGCGGCGGTCCTTGTCCTCGATGAGGTGCTGCGCGTAGCGCACCAGGTCCGCCTCGGTGACGATGCCGAGCAACGCGCCGTCCTGCCCGATGACGGGAAGGCAGCCGAACTTGTTGCGCAACATCAGCACCACGGCATCGCGCAGCGACGCCTCGGGCGTCACCGTCGTCACGTCCCGGGTCATGATGTCGGCGGCCCACAGCGGCTGCGCGGCGGGGTCCGTCGCGTGCGTGGCCGCGGCCCTCAGCAGGTCGCGGTGGGTGATGAGGCCCACGAGCTTTCCCTGTCGGACGACGGGGAGGTGCCGGATGCGGTGCAGGCGCAGCAGCTCCTCCGCCTTGCCCAGGTTCTGGGTCTCCTTGAGCGCGACCACCTCGCGTGTCATCAGCTCTCCGACGATCTGCATGTGGCGCTCTCCCGGTAGATAGGTGGAACTCCCGGGGGCCGTTGCATGGAAGGGGCCAGCCCGGATTCCCTCGGGCTACGGCGATTTCAGCGCCCTGTACACGCAAGGTTTGCGCGTTCGTGTGGTGCCCCGCATTCCTTGCGCGAGCGGTGTTGACTGGAGCGCTTCCAGCCCTGGCCACCGGGCAGGTTGAAGCCGGTCCCGCTGTGCGCTAGATGCTCACCCAGTCGCTAGGGGTGCCCCTCGTAAGGGGCTGAGACGGCCGCGTGGCGCGGCCAACCCTTGGAACCTGAACCGGGTCATACCGGCGGAGGGAAGCGGCCCGGAACCCCCCTGGGGGCTTCCGTCTGCCTTCCCGCCCGTCCTCGAGGAGAGAGAGATGAGCGGAGCGTCCAGAAGCCTCAAGGTCGATGGCAAGGTGCTCGAAGGCATCAGCCAGGGCCCCCTGCCAGCCTCGCGCAAGGTGTTCGTGAGTGGGGAGCTGCACCCCGACTTGCGAGTCCCCGTGCGGGAAATCAGTCAAACCCCCACGCGGCACGGACCGGGCGCGGATGCCCGGGTGACGTCGAATCCCCCCGTGCTCGTCTATGACTCCAGCGGTCCGTACACGGACCCGGAGGCGCGAATCGACCTGCGCCAGGGCCTGCCCGCCACGCGCGAGGCCTGGGTGCTGCGTCGCGATGACACGGAGGAGCTGGCGGGAATCACCTCCGACTACGGCAAGGAGCGCGAGGCGGACCCGAGGCTCGCGGGGCTGCGCTTCGGCCATCGCCGCAAGCCCCGCGTGGCACGCCAGGGCGTCAACGTCACCCAGTTGCACTACGCCCGGCGCGGCATCATCACCCCGGAGATGGAGTACGTGGCGCTGCGAGAGAACCTGCGCATGGACGCGTCGCTGTCCGCGCAGCACCCGGGCCACTCGTGGGGCGCGTCCATCCCCCGCGTCATCACCCCGGAGTTCGTGCGCGACGAGATTGCCCGGGGCCGCGCCATCATCCCCGCGAACATCAATCACCCGGAGCTGGAGCCGATGATCATCGGCCGCAACTTCCTGGTGAAGATCAACGCCAACATCGGCAACTCCGCCGTCTCGTCCTCCATCGAGGAGGAGGTGGAGAAGATGGTCTGGTCCATCCGCTGGGGCGCGGACACGGTGATGGACCTGTCCACGGGCCGGAACATCCACGAGACGCGCGAGTGGATCCTCCGCAACGCGCCGGTGCCCATCGGCACGGTGCCCATCTATCAGGCGCTGGAGAAGGTGGGCGGCAAGGCGGAGGACCTCACGTGGGAGATCTACCGCGACACGCTCATCGAGCAGGCCGAGCAGGGCGTGGACTACTTCACCATCCACGCCGGCGTGCTGCTGCGCTACGTGCCGCTCACCGCGAAGCGACTGACGGGCATCGTCAGCCGGGGCGGCTCCATCCTCGCGAAGTGGTGCCTGGCCCACCACCAGGAGAACTTCCTCTACACGCACTTCGAGGAGATCTGCGAGATCATGAAGGCGTACGACGTCAGCTTCAGTCTGGGTGACGGGCTGCGGCCGGGCTCCATCGCCGACGCGAACGACGCGGCGCAGTTCGGCGAGCTGGAGACGCTGGGCGAGCTGACGAAGATCGCCTGGAAGCACGACGTGCAGACGATGATCGAAGGCCCGGGCCACGTGCCCATGCACCTCATCCAGGAGAACATGACGAAGCAGCTGGCGGTGTGCGGCGAGGCGCCGTTCTACACGCTGGGGCCCCTCACCACGGATATCGCGCCGGGGTATGACCACTTCACCAGCGGCATTGGCGCGGCGATGATTGGTTGGTTCGGCACCGCGATGCTCTGCTACGTGACGCCGAAGGAGCACCTGGGGCTGCCGGACCGCGACGACGTGAAGGAAGGCGTCATCACGTACAAGATCGCCGCGCACGCCGCCGACCTGGCCAAGGGGCATCCGGGCGCTCAGGCTCGCGACAACGCGCTCTCCAAGGCCCGCTTCGAGTTCCGCTGGGAGGACCAGTTCAACCTCTCCCTGGACCCCGAGCGCGCCCGCGCCTTCCACGACGAGACGCTGCCCGCCGACGGCGCCAAGGTCGCCCACTTCTGCTCCATGTGCGGGCCCCAGTTCTGCTCCATGAAAATCACCCAGGATGTTCGCGACTACGCGGAGAAGCTGGGCGTCACCGACGCCACCGCGCTCGACTCGGGGATGGAACAGAAGAGTGAGGAATTCCGGAAGGCAGGCAGCGAGTTGTATCGCTGAGCCACGAAGCCAGGAATCGAGGGCGTCAAACGACCTGCTACATCACCTGTCCGAGACGTGACAATGAGAGTGGGTGCATGTCATGTTAGGCAGGCATGGGCGCGGTGCACGCGCCCTCGATTATCTGGAGGGGATACTTCATGGAGACTCCGCCGCGGGAGCAAGTGGGTTCGTACATCACCGGCACGCCGATGCCGACCCAGGATGAGAAGACGATGGGGCTCATCGCCCACATGGGAACCATCCTGGCCAACTTCGTGGGCCTGGGCTTCGCGGTTCCGCTGGTGCTGATGCTGACCAAGGGCAAGGAGTCGTCCTTTGTTCGCGAGCACTCGGTGGAGTCGCTGAACTTCCAGATCACCCTCTTCATCGCCGGCCTCGTCGGCGTCGCCACGTCGTGTATCGGCATCGGCCTGGTGTTGCTGCCCATCGTCGGCATCCTGGCGCTGGTGTTCGGCATCATCGGCGGGCTGAAGGCGAACGAGGGGCAGCTGTACCGGTACCCGTTCGCCATCCGGTTGGTGAAGTAGTCGGCACGGCGGCGGCTCCCTTCGGGGAGCCCGCGGCCACTCGGGCGGGCCAGGCGCGAGCGCGCGGGCCCGCCCGTCGTCTTTTCAGGGGACGCGCGAGCGCCAGCACTCGGGTGCATCCTCGCGACGCGGCAGCGCGGCCTCGGCCCCGCTTGGGTGGCAGCGTGGCGCCGGTGCAGGCCTTCAGCCGCCGATGCCCATCATGGACAGCCGCGTGGCGCCGGTGGGGCGGGTCTTCAGTCGCCGATGCCCTTAATTGATAGCAGCGTGGCGCCGGTGCGGGCCTTCAGCCGCCGATGCCCATCATGGACAGCAGCGTGGCGCCGTTGCCGGGCTCGGTGAAGCGGTGGCCCTCGGGCTTGTCGCCCAGGGCGGCGCGGATGGCCCGTGCCAGCTCCACGTCCGTGGCCCCACCTCGGATGAGCTGATGCAGCGGCGCCTGTGCGCGGCCGCCCAGGCAGCTGCGCAGGTCGCCATTCGAGGCCACGCGCACGCGGTTGCACCCGCCGCAGAAGTTCTGGGTCAGCGGCGAGATGAAGCCCACGCGGCCACCTGGTGCCTTCCAGTAGCGCGCGGGACCGGAGGTGACGGAGTCGGCGGCGGCGCCTGTCTCCTCGGGCTCGGCGGAGAGGTCCAGGCCCTCGGCGCGCAGCCGCTCCATCAGCTCGGCGGTGGGCACCGGAACGCCCTGGCCAAAGGGCATCAGCTCGATGAAGCGCGGGGTGATGCCGCGCGCGTGTGCGTACTCCACCAGCGCGCGGGCCTCGCCGTCGTTCACGCCCCGCATCACCACGACGTTGAGCTTGAGCGAGGCGTAGTGGGAGGCCGCCGCCGCGTCGATGCCCCGGAGGATGGCGTCGAAGTCCCCCTGCTTGGAGATGCGGCGGAACGTCTCCGGGGACAGCGTGTCCAGGCTGAGGTTGAGCTGGTCGACACCGGCCTCGCGCAACGGGGCCGCGAGGGCCTCCAGGTGGCTGGCGTTGGTGGTGATGGCCAGGTGCCGCACGCCTGGGATGCTGGCGATGCGCCGGGCGATTTCCAGGATGTCCGGACGGATGAGCGGCTCGCCCCCGGTGAGGCGCACGCGGCGGATGCCCAGCGCGGCGAAGATGCCGGCGATGCGTCCCAGCTCCTCCGCGTTCAGCAGGTCCTTCTTGCCGCCCCAGGACGCGGGAGAGCAGTACGTGCAGCGGAAGTTGCAGCGGTCCGTGATGCTCAGCCGCAGGTACGTCATGCGGCGCCCCTGCGCATCCAGCAGGGGAGGGGCGAGCGGATCCGTCTGGAGTGCGGGCGTCGTCACGGGCGGCCTGACCTCATAACAGCCGCCAGGGGGACGTTCATCTCAATCCCCCCAGCGTGAGGGGCTCAGCCCTCGCTGCCCGTGGCCGACCGGATGATCGGCACCTTCACTTCGACGGGCTCGCTCGGGGCGGCACGCGGGGCGACCGGCGCGGGCTCCAGGTCATCGTCCAGGTCCGTCAGACGCGCCAGCTCCGCCTCGGCCTCGTTCGCCTCCTGCTCGGCCACGGGAAGATTGAGCTTCCGCAGCGCCATCTCCTCCTTGATGCGGATGAGACCCTCTTCGCCGATGTCCAGGAACGCCCGGACGACTTCCGGGTCGAACTGGGTGTTGGCGCAGCGGCGGATCTCCTGGATGGCGTTCGCGAACGAGGTGCCCTTGCGGTACGGCCGGTCGCTCGTCATCGCGTCCAGCGTGTCCGCCACGGCGAAGATGCGCGCGCCGATGTGGATCTCCTGCCGCTGGAGGCCGCGCGGGTAGCCCGCGCCGTCCCAGCGCTCCTGGTGCGACAGGACGATGGCGGAGGGCGTGGAGAGGAACGGGATGGCCTGGATCATCTGGAAGCCAATCTCCGGATGCTTGCGCATCTCCAGCCACTCGTCCGGCGTGAGCTTGCCCGGCTTGAGCAGCACCGCGTCCGGCACGCCAATCTTGCCGATGTCGTGCAGGAGCGCGCCGCGGCCAATCTCCTCCAGGTCCTTGCCGGAGATGCTCATCCGGCCGGCGATGGCGGACGTGTAGCTGACCACGCGCTGCGAGTGGTCGCTCGTCTCGTGCTCGCGCGCGTCCAGCGCGGCCACCAGCGCCAGGAGCGTGTTCTGGTAGGTGTTGGCGATGTTGTGCAGCGCGCTGCGCAGCTCCGCGGTGCGGTCTCGCACCTTGCGCTCCAGCTTCTTCTGGTAGCGCTTGCGGGCCATCTCGATGCGGCGCTTGGCGAGCGCACGCTCGATGGCTCGGATGAGGTCGGTGAGCTTCGGTGGCTTGAGCAGGTAGTCCACCGCGCCCCGGCGCAGGCAGTCCACCGCGGACTCCGTGTCGCCATAGCCGGTGAGCATGATGACGGACGTGTCCGGCAGTCGCTCTCGCAGGTTCTCCAACAGCCAGAGGCCGTCCTTGCCCGGCATCTTCATGTCGCTGATGACGAGCGGGGTGTCCTCCTCGCCAGCCACGTCCAGCGCCATCTCGGCGCCGCTCGCGACGACGCAGTTGTAGCCCTCTTCACGCAGGAGGACGGAGATGACGTCTCGGACAGAGTCGTCATCGTCGACGATGAGGATTCGGGGTGGGGCAGGGGGGATGGCTTCCACGGCGGGAGATTCTAAAGGTTTCCGGGTTTCAATGGCGAATGAGTCAGGGAAATTACCACCTTCCTCCACTTGCAGGTTGACAGTCCAGTGCGCTGGTCCGGAAGACGACCCTGGGAGGGAGGGCGGCCGGGCAGGCGTGGACGGGTCCTGGGAGGAAGTCGAGCCTTCAGGCCTGGGCCCTCGTACTCGCGCGGTCATGGCGGAAAGGCGCGAGGTCCAGGGTGGTCCGCTCTCCGAGGACGGCCTCGGCCACGAGCTTCGCGGTGATGGGGGCCAGGAGGATGCCGTTGCGGAAGTGTCCGGTGGCGAGGAAGAGGCCTGGGGTGGGGCCCTCTCCGAGGTAGGGCCGCTTGTCCTCCGTCCAGGGGCGGAAGCCGGCCCACGTCTCGGTGATGGGGGCGGACCCGAGCTCCGGGCACAGCTCCAGGGCCATGTCGAGGATGCGGGCCAGGCCCGCCGCGGTCACCTGCTTGTCGAAGCCCACCAGCTCCATGGTGCTGCCGGCGATGACGCGGCCGTCCGCGCGGGGGACGACGTAGCCCTTCTCCGACGTGAGGATGCGCTGGAGCAGGGGAAGGCGCGTCTGGAGCTGAATCATCTGCCCACGCGCGGGGCGCACCGCCTTCGCCTCCACGCCCGCGCCCTGGACGAGCGAGGACCAGGAGCCGGCGGCGAGCACCACCGCGTCCGCGCGCAGCACCTCGCCATCCAGGTCCACGCCCACCGCGCGGCCCGCTTCGTGAACGATGCCGCGCACGTAGCCGCTTCGGAATTCGGCGCCCACGCGCGCGGCGGCCATCGTCAGCGCGCGGACGAGGAGCCGGTTGTCCACCTGGTGGTCATCCGGGAAGTGGGCGGCGGCGACGGCTTTCGAGGAGAGGCGCGGCTCCAATGCGCGGGCCTGGGCACCGTCGAGCACGTCCGCGCGCAGGCCCATGCCGCGCTGCCACAGCACGGTGGCTTCCACGTGCTGCACCGCCGCTTCGCTGAAGGCGACCTTGAGGACGCCGCTGGGGCGGTAGGCGATGTCCACGCCGGACAGCTCGCGCAGCTCGTCGGCGAAGGCGGGATAGAGGGCGCGGCTCTTCAGGCACAGCTCGAGGAAGGGGCCGGGGCCGTCGGACTCCATCTGTGGAGCGAGCATGCCGGCGGCGGCGCTGCTGGCCTCCGCGCCGGGGATGGAGCGCTCCAGGACGGTGACGCGCGCGCCGGCCTGCCGCAGCCGCAGCGCGATGCCGCAGCCCATGATTCCCCCACCCACGATGATGACGTCCGAAACTCGCATGGACTTCTTTCCTGCTCGCCCCGTCGAGGGTTTGCAAGCGACTTGGACAGGGAGCCCAGAGGTCGGGTTGACGGCGGGGGCCTTTGCCATTACTGATGGGGCCGTGCGTTTCTCTTCCGTGCATCCCCATCATGCGCATCATCGGCTCGGCCCCGACGGGACCGTTCGCCACGCGCATGCCTGGGTGAGCCACTAGACGCACCACCCTCCCGGCACCTGCCGCAGCGAATGAAGGCCCGTCCTCCCCAGGACGGGCCTTTTTCGTTTCCGCGCGGCCTTCGTTTCCCCCGCAGCCCCCAGCAGGTCTACCCATGTTGCTGAAGATCGCTCTTCCCAACAAAGGCCGCCTTTCCGAAGAGGTTCGTGAACTTTTCAACGATGCGGGCCTGGAGGTGCGCGGCAGAGGAGAGCGCGCACTCACCGCGTCGCTCGGCGGCGAGTTCGAGGCCATCTTCGTGCGCGCCCAGGACATCCCGGAGTTCGTCGCGGACGGCGCGGCGCATGCGGGTGTCACGGGATGGGATCTCGTGAGCGAGGCGGGGCGGGAGCTCGAGCACCTGATGGACCTGGAGTTCGGCAAGTGCCGGCTCGTCGTGGCGGCGCGCGAGGAGAGCGGCATCACCCACTCCAACGACGTGCGAGACGGCATGCGGGTGGCGTCGTGTTTCCCCCGGTTGACGCAGGACTACTTCGCGCGGCGAGGGCAGAGCATCACCGTGGTTCCCGTCTCGGGCGCGGCGGAGATTGCTCCGCACCTGGGCATCGCGGACATCGTGGTGGACCTGACGTCCACGGGCTCCACGCTGAAGATGAACGGCCTGCGCGAGGTGGCCACGGTGCTGGAGTCCAGCGCCCGACTGGTGTCGAGCAAGACGAACGTCCCGGAGGCGCGCAAGCGGCTGGACGAACTGAAGCTGGCGCTGGGCTCGGTGCTGGCGGCGCGGGGCAAGCGCTACCTCATGGCCAATGTCCCCAGGGACTCGCTCGCGGGGGTTCGCGAGGTGCTGCCCGGACTCAATGGCCCCACGGTGGTGGATGTGCTGGACGGAGGGACGTTCGTCGCGGTGCACGCGGTGGTGGCGGCGAAGACCATCTACCGCACCGTCAACGCCCTGAAGGCCCTGGGCTGCGAGGGCATCCTCGTCACGCGCATCGAAAGGCTGGTGGCGTGATGACGCCGCTTCCTTCGTTCCTCCGCTATCGCGGACCGCTGGCCAGCCTGTCCCGCGAGGACCGGCTCCGATTGTTGCAGCGAGGCGGGGATGTGGACGCGCGCATCTCCGCCCGGGTGCGGGAGCTCATCGCCCGGGTCCGGCTGGATGGGGACTGGGCGCTCTTCGAGATGGCGCGCCAGTTCGACCGCGCGGAGTTGTCCGCACTGGAGGTCCCCCGCGCGCGTTGTGAGCAGGCGCTCGAATCATTGGACCCGTCGGTGGCGCGGGCCCTGGGACGCGCGGCGCGCAACATCGCGCGGGCGCACGAGGCGCAGCGGCCTCGCGCGGTGGAAGTGGAGACGGAGCCTGGTGTGCTGGTGGGCCGGAGGCCGGACCCCCTGGGCCGCGTCGGAGTGTACGCACCGGGAGGCCGGGCGGTGTATCCGAGCAGCGTGTTGATGGGGGTGGTGCCGGCGAAGGTCGCGGGGGTGGGCGAGGTCATCGTCTGCTCGCCTCCGGGGCCGGACGGTCTGCCACACGCGAGCGTGTTGGCGGCGGCGGTGCTGGCGGGCGCGGACCGGGTCTTCGCGCTGGGCGGAGCGGGCGCGGTGGCGGCGATGGCGTACGGCACGGAGAGTGTTCCCCGGGTGGACCGCATCGTCGGGCCGGGCAATGCCTACGTGGCGGAGGCGAAGCTCCAGGTGGTGGGGGCGGTGGCCATCGAAGCACCGGCGGGGCCGAGTGAAATCCTCGTCATCGCGGACGAGACGGCGAGTCCGGACGCGGTGGCGCGGGAGATGCTGGCGCAGGCGGAGCACGACCCGGATGCGGCCTGCGTGACGGTGGCGCGAGGCGAGGGGGTGGCGGAGGCCATCGCGGAGCAGGTGCGGCGCCTGTCACTGGGTGCGAAGCGCGAGGAGATTGTCGCCGCCGCACTGCGCTCACGTGGCGCGGTGTTGAGTGTGGCGTCGCTGGAGGAGGCGTGGCCCTTCGTCGCGGACTTCGCGCCGGAGCACCTGCTGCTCGCCACCGCCGCGCCTTCGGCGGACCTGGCGCGAGTGCGCAACGCGGGCACCGTCTTCCTCGGGGAGCGCTCCTCGGTGGCCTACGGCGACTACATGACGGGCTCCAACCACGTGCTGCCCACGGCGGGGCTGGCGAGGGCCTACTCAGGACTCAACCTGCTCGACTTCTACCGATGGACCACCTACCAGCGCGTGGAGCGCGCGGCGTCCCAGGCATTGGCGGACGACGTGGGACTGCTTGCGGACAGTGAGGGCCTCTTCGCGCACGCGGACGCCGCGCGGGCCTGGAGGGCCGAATGATTCCCACGCGTGCATCCTATCGGGACATCCCGTTGTATTCGCCCGCGAAGCGACCCTGTCGCGTGGACCTGAGCGACAACACCAACCTCTTCGGGGTGCCTCCCGCCGCGGAGCGAGTGCTGCGCGAGTCCTCCCTGGAGTCGCTCTCGCGCTATCCCCGAAGCTATGCGCCCGACCTGCGCGGCGTGTTGGCCGAGCAGCTTGGCGTGACAGCCGAGTGCGTGACGACGGGCTGCGGCTCCGATGACGTCCTCGACAGCGCGCTGCGAGCGTTCTTGGAGCCGGGTGAGTTGCTCGTGTTTCAAGACCCGACGTTCGTGATGATGCCGCTGTTCGCGCAGGTGAACGGACTGCGGACGGCGGCGGTGCCCCTGCGCGCGGACTTCGACGTGGAGCCCGAGTGGCTGGTGTCCACGGGGGCGAAGGTCATCTACCTGTGCTCACCGAACAACCCCACGGGCACGGTGCTGTCGCGCGCGGCGGTGGAGCGGGTGGTGGAGCGTGCGCCGGGGCTGGTCATCATCGACGAGGCGTATGCCGACTTCGCGCGCGGGCCTGGCTTCCTGGACCTGGCGCGCACGTGCTCGAACGTGCTGGTGACGCGCACGTTCTCGAAGGCCTTCGGGCTCGCGGGGATGCGCGTGGGGTGGGCCGTGGGCCACCCAAAGCTCGTGGCGGAGGTCGAGAAGGCACGGGGGCCGTACAAGCTGACGACGCTCGCGGAAGCGATGGCCGTGGCCGTGCTGCGCGAGGACGCGGGTTGGGTGCGTGCTCGGGTGGAGGAGGCGGTGGAGAACAGGGAGCGCCTGCGGGGCGCGCTGGTGGCGCAGGGGCTGAAGCCGCTGCCGTCCGAGGGCAACTTCCTGATGGTGCCGCTGCCCGGAGCGCCTGGGGTGGCGGAGCGGATGCGGGAGCGTGACGTGAACGTGAGGGCGTTCCAGGGACTGACCGGGGTCGGGGATGCGCTCCGAATCGGCAGTGGACCGTGGCCCTTGCTGGAGGCGGCGCTTGTGGCGCTGCTGGAGTCCTTGCGATGAGAGTCACCCTGTTCGACTACGGCGCTGGCAATCTGCACTCGCTGACCAAGGCCCTGGCCACGGAGGAGGGCGTCGACGTTCGCGTGGAGGAGAGCCCGGCGCGTGCGGTGGATACGGATGTGCTCGTGCTGCCCGGAGTTGGCGCCTTTGGCTCGGCGGCGGCGCGACTGGCGCCCGGGCGGGATGCGATGCGCTCGGCATTGGAGAAGGGCCTGCCCTGCCTGGGCATCTGCCTGGGCATGCAGTTGCTGTTCGATTCGAGCGACGAGGGAGAGGGCGCGGGCCTGGGCTATTTCTCCGGACGGGTGACGCGACTGACATCGCGACGCGTGCCGCAGATTGGCTGGAACCAGGTGGAGGGCGACCGCACGTTGTCGGGAGCGAAGCTGGACACCGCGTACTACGCGCACAGCTTCGTCTGCCGCGTGGAGGACGCGTCGGTCGTGACGGGGTGGACGACGCACGAGGAAGACCGCTTCCCCGCGGTGGTTCGACGCGGCCGGGTGGTGGGCGTGCAGTTCCATCCCGAGAAGTCTTCGTCTTCGGGTGTCGCCTTCGTGCGGACCTTCTTGCGGGAGGTGGCGTCATGAGGGCGATTCCCGCCATCGATCTGCGCGAAGGCGCGTGCGTGCAGCTCGTTGGAGGTTCGTATGAAGACGAGCGGGTGCGGGTGAAGGATCCGCTGGAGGCGCTACTGCGCTGGCGCGCCTACGGCTTCAGGGCCTTCCATGTGGTCGACCTGGATGCGGCGCTGGGCCGGGGTTCCAATGCCGAGGCCGTGGCGCGACTTACCGCGCACGAGCCGGGGCTCACGTTCACCGTGGGCGGGGGTGTGCGAGAGCTGGAGCGGGTGGAGGCGCTGCTGGAAGGGGGGGCCTCGGCCGTGGTGGTGGGGACTCGGGCCATCGAGGACGCGGCGTGGTTGGCCGACGTCGCGAGCCGCCATCCAGGCCGCGTGGTGGTTGCGGCGGACGTGCGAGGCCGCGAGGTGGTGACGCGAGGCTGGACGGCGGGCAGTGGCATGACGGTGGGCGATGTGCTCGCGGCGCTGGAGCCGTTGCCGCTCGGTGGCCTGCTGGTGACCGCGGTCCACAAGGAGGGGCAACTCGAGGGCGTCGACCTGTCGCTGATGCGCGAGGTGGTGGTTCGCAGCCGTCACCGGCTCTACGCGTCGGGCGGCGTGACGACGCTGGAAGACTTGAGGGCGCTGGCCTCGGTGGGCGCGTACGGGGCGGTCATTGGGATGGCGCTGTACACGGGGCGGCTGGATGCGCGCGACGTCGCGCTGGAGTTCGCGAAATGACCACTGTCACTCGAGAGACGAAGGAGACGCGGATCCGCGTGGAGCTGTCGGTGGGCCGGGGGAGCACGCAGGTGGACACGGGGCTCAAGTTCTTCGACCACATGCTCTCCACCTTCGCGCGCTACGCGGGGCTCGACTTGAAGTTGCACGCTCGTGGCGACCTCACGCACCACCTGATGGAGGACGTGGCGATTACGTTGGGGACGGCGGTGCAGCGGGTGGTTCCGGCGACAGCGGCCCGCTTCGCGGAGCGCACGGTGCCCATGGATGACGCGCTGGTGCAGGCGTGCCTCGATGCGGGCGGACGGTTCTTCTACCAGGGGCCGTTGAAGAATCGGCTCTACGAGCACTGGATGCGCTCGTTCTGCGAGCACGCGAAGGTGACGCTGCACCTGCGGGTGCTGCGAGGGAAGGACAGTCACCACGTCACCGAGGCGGCGTTCAAGGCGCTGGGGCTCGCGCTGCGGGATGCGATGGTGGACTCCGGCACCGTGTTCAGCATGAAGGGCTCCGTGGCCCTGGAGGTGCTCTGATGCTGACGCGACGGCTCATCGTCTGTCTGGACGTGAAGGGCGGCCGGGTGGTGAAGGGCGTTCGCTTCGAGGGTCTCCGCGACGTGGGAGACCCGGTGGAGTTGGCCCTGCGCTATGAGCAAGAGGGCGCGGACGAGGTGACGTTCCTCGACATCTCCGCGAGCGCCGAGGAGCGTGACACGCTCTGGGATTTGGTGCGGCGCACGGCGGAGCGACTGTTCATCCCGTTGACGGTCGGGGGAGGCGTCCGCACGGTGGAGGACGTGGGCCGTGCGCTTCGGTCTGGCGCGGACAAGGTGAGCATCAACTCGGCGGCGGTGGCCCGGCCGGAGGTGCTCACGGAGTGCGCGGAGCGATTCGGAGCGCAGTGCGTGGTGGCGAGCATCGACGCTCGGAAAGAGGGTTCGCGCTGGCGTGTCCACACGCATGGTGGGCGCAAGCCCACGGAGCTGGAGGCGGTGGCCTGGGCGCGTGAGTGTGTGGCGCGAGGTGCGGGTGAAGTGCTCCTCACCAGCATCGACCAGGACGGTGCCCGCTCGGGCTACGACCTGGAGCTGACGCGCGCGGTGGCGGACGCGGTGGACGTGCCCGTCATCGCATCCGGAGGGGCGGGTAACGCGGAGCACGTGCGGGACGGACTCACGCGTGGCGGCGCGGACGCGGCGCTCGTTGCGGGCATCCTTCACGATGGGCTCACCACGGTAGGGGCCATCAAATCGCTGCTCCGAGCGAGCGGCCTTCCCATCCGGAGCACGACATGACGAGCGCACAGGGCTTGATGCGGGCGGCTGAAGTCGCACGCAATTCGGGAGACGTGGCGCCGAGCGCCTTCAGCGGCCTTCCCATCCGGAGCACGACATGACGAGTGCACAGGGCTTGATGCAGGCGGCGGCCGAAGTCGCGCGCAAGGCCGGGGACGTGGCGCTGGGCTACTTCCGCGGTGGTATCGCAGTGGATACCAAGAGCGACGGGACGCCCGTCACGGTGGCGGACCGCACGGCGGAGCAGACCGCACGCGAATGGCTGGAAGCACGTTTTCCGGACGACGGCATCCTCGGGGAAGAGTTCGGAGAGACACGGCCGGGCGCGCGGCGCCGATGGATCCTGGACCCCATCGATGGAACAAAGACCTTCATCCGGGGCGTACCTCTATGGGGGACCCTGGTGGCACTGGCGGAAGGGGAGCGCATCCTCGTGGGCGCCGCGTACTTCCCCGCCGTGAGTGAGCTGCTGGTGGCTGCGCCAGGGGAAGGTTGCTTCTGGAACGACAAACGCGCGCGAGTGTCCGAGCAGGCGGACCTGTCTCGCGCGGTGGTGCTCTCCACGGACGAGCGCTTCCGTCAGCATCCCGAGCGCGGAGAAGCCTGGCGCCGCTTCACCCTCGACGCGGCCATCTCCCGCACCTGGGGCGATTGCTACGGCTACCTGCTGGTGGCCACGGGCCGAGCGGAGGTCATGGTGGACGAGCTGCTCTCGCCCTGGGATGCCGCCGCGCTCCAACCCATCATCGAAGAAGCCGGAGGAGTCTTCACCGACTGGACCGGGCGGCGGACCTCCTTCGGTGGCAACGGCATCGCCACCAACGCGGCCCTGGCCACACTCACCCGTGAGCGCCTGGGCGCGACGGAGGCCACGTGATTCTGGACCTGGACCGACTCGACTTCACCAAGGGCGGTGGCCTGGTGACGGTGGTGACTCAAGACGCGCGCACCGGTGATGTGTTGATGGTGGCGCACGCGGACCGCGAGGCACTGGAGCGCACCCTCGCCACGGGGCAGATGCACTACCGTTCGCGCTCGCGTGGCCTCTGGCACAAGGGCGCCACCAGCGGGAACACGCAGCAGGTGGTGTCCCTGCGCGCGGACTGCGACGGTGACGCGATCCTGGCCCGCGTCGAGAAAGCCGGGCCGGCTTGTCACACCGGCGAGACCACGTGCTTCGGTCCCGGAGGGGGAGACGCGCTGGCCGCGCTGGATGCCACCCTCGCCGAGCGCGCGACCCGACCCGATGCCCCGGGCGAAAAACCCAGCTACACGCGCCGCCTGCTCGCGGACCGAAACCTGCGTCTCAAGAAACTGGGCGAGGAGGCCGCGGAGCTGGTGACGGCCTGCGCGGATGCGGACGCCGGACGCGCCGCCGAGGAGGCAGCCGACCTCCTCTACCACCTCCTCGTCGCGGTGAGGCCGCTCGGGCTCTCCCTGGAAGACGTGAAGGCCGTGCTCGCACGTCGTGCCGCGAAGCCAAAACTTCCCGGCAATGCTGGATGAGCGAGGCTCACCTCGCGTGAGCAGGACACAGGGCTATCAGGGCATTCCACGTATCAAACCCCGTTTTCAGGCCGTGTCAGCGTCGACCCGGATGGATTTGTCCGTCACGGCTGCATACGGACAGCAGGATTGCGACGGTGGAGTGATCGCGTGCAGCAGTGACTCTCTTCAACGAAAGGAGTGTTCCTGCTACACATCCAGACGCGCGGCGCTGTGGAGAACGCCGGCCGGGCGCTTCTTGGCATCGAAACCGTCCGCCTCACCGGAGGCATCGTGAACGGCCCCACCACGTACAAGGCAGAGCTCATCGACCGAGTCATCTTCTCCCGCTGGCAGAATCCTCCGACCAAGGAGGACGTCGCGGCGATGCTGGCTCAGATGGAGGAGGCCTCGACGCGGCTCAACTCGCGTCTCATCTACATTGGCTCCGTGAGCCCGAAGTCCAAGGTTCCCGACGCGAACGAGCGCACCATCCTCAACAACTTCCTCGTGGATGCGAGGAAGACGTGTGTCGAGCAGGCGTGGCTCATCTACGAGGGCACGGACCTGCAACACAACCTCCAGCGCGTCATCATTTCTGGCGTGCTCATCCTCACCCGGACCTTCGACAACTTCCTCTCGGTCGCGAAGTCGGGCGAGTCCATCGTCAAGGACGTCAGCGCCGTCCTGAAGAAGGACGCGGCGCCCATCTTCCAGCTCGCCAAGGACCGCGGCTTGGTCGCCTGACGCCGTCGGCGCTCAGCGCGCGCCGAGGATCTCCAACTCCAGGAGCTTGCCGTCCGCGCTCTCGGGGAACACGCTGACCGCGTCCACCTCGACAAGGGGCGCGGCGGGGTTGCAGGTCTCCCACTCGCCCGTGCCACGAAACTGGCACACGGTGGGATTGACGAACGAGAAGCCTCCCTCTGGATCATTCAAGCCCACGCCCTTCGGCGTGCGGACGATGGCTCGCAGGGAGCCTGGGCCTTGCGCCCGGACACGGAACCCCACCAGGTGCTTGAGCGTGGGCGCGTAGCCCGCTCGCAGCGCTCCGTCCGCCGACCAGCGCGTGCCCCGCCTCGCGTTGCTCACCGGGACTCCCGTGAGGAGGTCTCCATCGAACGCCTGGAACGCGGGCTGGGCCCCCAGGAGCTGATCCGGCTTCACCGGCGCGGTCTCCACCGGCTTCGCGCTGGCAGCCGTGAGCAGTGCCGGGGCCCGGGCGCCTTGCTGGGCGGCGGCCGCGCGCAGCACGGACAGCGGCAGCAGGTCCGCGCTCGCGCAGCGGGACACCAGTCCATCCAGGAGCGTGCGCACGGTGGGGGGCAGGTCGACGGAGGCCTGGGCGGCGGGGGCGAGCCCCAGTCGGACGATGGAATCACAGGCCGCCGGGGTGCCTGGGCCCGCGTGCTCCAAGCTCCACTGGAGCTCGGGGATGTTCGGCGCTTGACCGACGGCGGTGTCCAGCAGCGCACGGGCCACGGTCTGCGCGCAGGCGTTGACCCTGGAGGGACAGCGCTCGCAGAGGGCGGCGAGCAGCCCCCGCATGGGGGTGTCCGCCCCCTGGGTGAAGGGGGCTCGGGCGGAAAGCGCTCCGCCCAGCTCACAGGCGCGCGGGGGCGGCTTGTCACAGGCGTCCAGCCGCTTGCGGGCCTCGGCCACGACGGTGGGCTCGTCGGGGGCGCGCAGGGTGGCGTCCAGGGCCCGTTCCACCGCGCGGCACTCAGGAGAGGGGGGAAGCGGCGAGGGGGAGGCGGGGGACGTGGCGGTGGCGTCCCGGGTGGGGGAGCTCGCGGGCGAGGCCCCGGCCGTCTCATCCTGGTGCGTCACGCACCACAGGCGGGTGAAGGCGAGCAGCGCCACGAGCATCAGGAGGAGGGTTCTGAGCGGGAAACGGCGCACGAGCAATCTCCTTGATTCCGACCGGGAGCGGGGGTTATCAGCCCCACCGGGTTCCATCCGCAAATAATGACGGAGGCGTGCGTGGCTGAGACGTTCGACGTGGTGATCATCGGTTCGGGCCCTGGCGGCTACGTGGGTGCCATCCGCGCGGGGCAACTCGGGCTGAAGACGGCCATCATCGAGAAGGACAAGCGTCTGGGCGGTACCTGCCTCCACCGCGGGTGCATCCCCACCAAGTCCCTGCTGTGGACGGCGGAGTTGTTCCACCACGTCAAGGAGGCGGGGGACTTCGGCATCGACCTGTCGAGCCCGACGGTCAACTGGCCGAACGCGATGAAGCACAAGGACAAGGTCGTCACCAAGGGTGCCAACGGCATCGACTTCTTGATGAAGAAGAACAAGGTGACGGTCATCAAGGGCCACGGCCGCATCGCCGGCAAGGGCAAGGTGGAAGTCACCGCCGAGGACGGCTCCAAGCAGGTCCTGGACGCGAAGAACATCATCATCGCGACGGGCTCGGTGCCCAAGTCCCTGCCGAACGTGCCGGTGGACCACAAGCGCGTGCTCAACAGCGACTCCATCCTGCAGCTCGAGCGCATCCCCAAGAGCATCATCGTCCTGGGCGCTGGCGCGGTCGGCTGTGAGTTCGCCTCCATCTTCAACCACGTGGGCAGCAAGACCTCCATCGTGGAGTTCCTGCCCGCGCTGCTCCCCATCGAGGACGCGGACATCTCCAAGGAGCTGGAGAAGCTCTTCCGCCGTCGCGGCATCGACGTGCACACCGGCTCCGCGGTGGAGAAGGTGGAGCACACGGCGGACGGCGTGCGCGTCACCATGAAGGTCGGCAGCGAGACGAAGACGCTGGAGGCGGAGCTGCTGCTGTCCGCCGTCGGCCGCTCGCCCGTCACCGAGGACGTGGGCCTGGACAAGACGTCCATCAAGACGGAGCGCGGCTACATCAAGGTCGACGCGATGCTGCGCACCAGCGAGCCCAACGTCTACGCCGTGGGAGACGTCATCCCCACGCCGATGCTGGCCCACATGGCGAGCTCCGAGTGCGTGCTCGCGGTGGAGCACATCGCCGGGAAGAACCCGCAGCCCATCAACTACGACCTCACCCCGTCGGCCACGTACTGCTACCCCGAGGTCGCCTCGGTGGGCCTGACGGAGAAGAAGGCCAAGGAGCGCGGCTACGACGTCAAGATTGGCAACGCCCCGTTCGGCGCGGTGACGAAGTCGTCCATCACCAATGAGGCCACCGGCCTCATCAAGATCGTCTCCGACAAGAAGTACGACGAGGTGCTGGGCATCCACATCATCGGGCCCCACGCCACGGAGCTGCTGGCCGAGGCGTGCGTCGCGCTGAAGCTGGAGATCACCACCGAGGAACTGGCGGGCACCATCCACGCCCACCCGACGCTCTCGGAAATCGTCCACGAGGGCGCCGAGGCCACGCTGGGTCACCCCCGCCACTTCTAGGCCCAGGCTCGTCGAAGGTCAGGCCGTCCCGGAGCGTGGTTCCGAGGACGGCCTTTCCATGTCCGGCGTCCGCTGGGGCGGGTGGCCAGGATGCCTGCACACCAGGAGGGCCAGCGATGGACCGGCACGCCGTCGGGGCAGCGGCGCCCAAGTCGGGACATCCAGGCCCTCCGGTGCCCAGGTCCGGGGCTGCCCGGCCGGAGCGGGAGCATTAGTAGGAAAGCGACGCGCGCGAAGGGCCTGCCAGAGCTGACGCCTCGCGTTAGAGGCTTCAGGCTTGAACGTCTTCCGCCCAAACCATAGAAGGCCCGCGACCCATGGCGACTCCTGATCGGTTCCCGCTGCCCCAGGTGACTGAGACCACCCGCAAGCCGGACTGGCTGAAGGTCCGGCTGCCGCACGGCGAAGGGTACGAGCGGGTCAAGGCCATCGTGAAGCGCACGAAGCTGGCCACCGTCTGCGAAGAGGCCCGCTGCCCGAACATCGCCGAGTGCTGGGGCGGTGGCACGGCCACGGTGATGTTGATGGGTGAGGTGTGCACGCGCGCGTGCCGCTTCTGCCACGTGAAGGTGGGGGCGCCCCCGCCGTTGGATCCGATGGAGCCCATCCATCTGGCCCAGGCCGTCAAGGAGATGGACCTGGAGTACATCGTCGTCACGTCGGTGAACCGGGATGACCGGCCGGACGGCGGCGCCAGCCACTTCGCCTCCGCCATCCGCGAGCTGCGCCGGGAGAGCCCGCGCACCATCGTCGAGGTGCTCATCCCCGACTTCAAGGGCGTGGAGAAGGACCTGACCACGGTGGCCGAGGCCAAGCCGCACGTCGTCGCCCACAACGTGGAGACGGTGGAGCGCCTCACGCCGACGGTGAGAGACCGCCGCGCGAAGTACGCCCAGTCGCTCAAGGTGCTCGAGTACCTGAAGAACCGTCCCGAGGGCCTCTACACCAAGACGTCCGTCATGGTGGGCCTGGGAGAGACGGACGCGGAGCTGGAGCAGACCTTCAAGGACCTGCGTGAAGTGGGCGTGGACGTGCTCACGCTGGGCCAGTACCTGCAGCCCTCGCAGTACCACCTGCGGGTGGAGCGCTTCGTCACCCCGGCGCAGTTCGAGTCGTACAAGAAGCTGGCCGAGTCCTACGGCTTCCTCTACGTGGCCTCGGGTCCGCTGGTGCGCTCCAGCTACCGCGCCGCCGAGTTCTTCATGAAGGGCCTGATGGAGCGCGAGCGCCTCGAGCGGCTCGGCTGACCGGGCCTCGATTCGTGGCTTGACGCAACCCCCGTTCCTCTCGGAAAGACACCCCCCATGGCAACCTTCGAATTCAAGCTCCCCGACCTCGGTGAAGGCGTGATGGAGGGCGAGCTGGTCAAGTGGCACGTCAAGGCCGGCGACGTCGTCAAGGAAGACCAGGTGCTCGCCGAGGTGATGACGGACAAGGCCACCGTCACCGTCCCCAGCCCGAAGGCCGGGCGCGTCGTGTCGACGCACGGCAAGGAAGGGGACATCGCGAAGGTGCACCACCCCCTCGTCACGCTGGAGATCGACGGCGCGGCTCCGGCGCAGGCCGCGGGCCATGGCGCGGCGGCTCCGGCGCAGGCGGCCGCGGCGGCTCCGGCGCAGGCGACGGCTCCCGCGGCGGGTGCTTCGGCGCAGGCGTCGAAGGTGCTGGCCACGCCGGTGACCCGGCGCATGGCGCGCGAGCACGGGTTGGACCTGGCGACCATTCCGGGCAGTGGACCGCAGGGGCGGGTGACGAAGGCGGACGTGGTGGCGGCGCTGGAGGGGGGCGGGGAGCAGAAGAACGTGGTGGCGGCTCCCTCGCAGGCGCGTCCCGCGGTGCCGGCCGTGTCGTCGGGTCGGGCGGACGAGCGCGTTCCTCTGCGGGGGCTGCGCAAGAAGATCGCCGAGAAGATGGTGCGCTCGAAGTTCACGATGCCGCACTTCGCCTTCGTGGAAGAAGTGGACGCGACGGACCTGGTGGCACTGCGCACCCGGCTCAACGCGCAGCTCGCGGCGTCGGGTGACAACACCAAGCTCAACTACCTGCCGTTCATCATCAAGGCGACCATCGCCGCGCTGAAGAAGTTCCCGCACCTCAACGCCAACTTCGATGAGGCGGCGCAGGAGCTGGTGGTGCGTGGCGAGTACAACATCGGCATGGCGGTGGCGACGCCGGATGGCCTCACCGTGGCGGTGGTGAAGGACGCGGACCGGCTGACGCTGGCGGAGATTGCTCGCGAGACGGCGCGTCTGGGGGCTGCCGCGAAGGAGCGGAAGCTGAAGCTGGAGGAGCTGACGGGCGGCACCTTCACCATCACCTCGCTGGGGCAGAGCGGTGGCCTGTTCGCCACGCCCATCATCAACCACCCCGAGGTGGGCATCATGGGCGTGCACAAGCTCAAGAAGCGCCCGGCCGTGGTGAAGGATCAGATCGTCATCCGCGACATGATGAACCTGTCGCTGTCGTGCGATCACCGCGTCATCGACGGCTCGGTGGCCGCGGACTTCGTCTACGAAGTCATCAAGTACCTGGAGAAGCCGGACCTGCTGTTCCTGGCCATGGCGTGATGTCTCGCCCAGAGGCCCGGGTGGTGTGGTCGCCCGGGTTTCGAGGCTGGGATGTCCCCTGGGCCGCCGGGGAGGGGGCTGACCGCTCGCCGGCGATTGCGTCTCGTGGAATGCGTCGAGGCCGGGCGGTGGTCCACCAAGACGGTTAGGCTCTGTCCGTATGGCCGAGAACCCTCGCGAGCTGATCCGCGCCGCGCAGTCCGCCGAGCTGCGGGGTGACGTGACTCGCGCCGTGGAGTGCCTCCAGAAAGCGGCGGCGTTCTATCGGAACGCGGGCAATGCCCCCCGAGCGCTCCAGTTGCTGCGCCATGCGCGCAGGCTGGATACGAGCCGCCTGGACATCCTCGAGGAGGTGAACCGCCTCGAAGGGATGACGGAGACGTTGCCGGCGACTGAGGGGGGGGAGGAGGACGACGACGGCCAACTGGTGCTGTCCGTGGAGGACCTCCCTCTCCCTGAGCTTGTTCGTCGGCAACGCCTCATCCAGGACGCGCTGCGCGACGTGGAGTCGCAGCCGACAGGGAAGTCCCCCGAGCTCGCGGCCTGGGTGCTGGACACGGAAGTGAGCGAGGACCTCCAGCGGCTCGAGGCCCAGCTCGCCCGGGTCGCGGCCTCCGTGGACCCAGGGGCGTCCGAGGGGCAGAAGCTTCATCCGGCGCGGAGCGCGGACTCGGTGGAGTCAAGGGCTTCAGAAGGGCAGAAGCTTCATCCGGCGCGGAGCGTGGCCTCGATGGAGTCAGGGGCTTCGGAGGGGCAGAAGCTTCATCCGGCGCGGAGCGTGGCCTCGATGGAGTCAGGGGCTTCGGAGGGGCAGAAGCTTCATCCGGCGCGGAGCGCGGCCTCGGTGGAGTCAGGGGCTTCGGAGCAGCAGAACTTTCATCCGATTCGGAGCTCGGTCTCGGCGGAGTCAGGGGCGTCCGCGGGGCAAGGCTTTCATCCGGTTCGGAGCGCGGCCTCCGCGGACCCAGGGGACTCGAAGGGGTTGGAGTTCCTGTCCGCGCAGCGCGAGGCCTCGGTGGAGTCAGGGGGCTCGAAGGGGTTGGAGTTTCTGGTCGGCCGGAGCGCAGCCTCGGCGGGGTCCACTCCGCGTGGGATGGTTCCGTCGGTGGCTCGGGATGCGTTGCCTTCTCGCGGTTCGGAGTTCGTGCGTGCGGAGCGTTCACCTGGCGCCGTGGACGAGCAGCTCTTCGAGTCACGATGGAGACCCGGCTCGCCGGAAGGTGAGGAACCGTTCGGAGATGGGCTGCTCGCGCCGACGGGGCAGGCCGATGCGCGAGACTCGGATGTGGAGGCCTTCGCCGCGCACGCGTCGGAGGACGACACCACGCCGAGGCGCAGGCGCGGACCGCGAATCATCGAGCGCGGCCCCGCTCGCGCGGACGCGGCGCTGGATGCGTGGTGCTCGTTCTGCTGCCGCCCTCGCGCGGAGGTCGGAGACTTGGTCGCGGGACCGGCCGGTGCCTTCATCTGCAAGGCGTGTCTGACGGAGTCCGCATCGCTGCTCGGAGACGTGAGTCCTGTGCCGCTCCCGGCGCGTCCTCGCTCGCCGGTGCGTGCCTCGGCCGCGATGGACTTCGTGGGTCAGCCCGATGTCCGCTCGATGATGGAGCGAGCGCTCCAGTCGGGTGCTCGCTGCGTCCTGCTGGTGGGGGCCGAGGGCTGGGGCAAGAGCGTCCTGCTCCAAATGCTCCAGCGACAGGGTAGGGGGACCCTCACTCCGGTGGCTTCGCTCGCGGAGGACCTGTCGGCCTCGCCCGTGTTCGTCGAGGACGTGGATCGCCTGAGCACGGAGCACCAGACCGCGCTCTCCGTCTTCCTCGCTCGTGAGTCGCGGCCCTCCGTGGTGCTCAGCGCGCGAGGGCTCGCACCCGAGCCGGGGAAACTCATCCTGCGCGGAGGCGAGGAGCGCCTCTTGGTGCCCACGACGGAGGCCCTGTCGCGCGCGGTGCGAGGCGTCATCCCCGTGAGCATCCTGGAGCACGTCCAGGTGCTGCTCAGCCTGCACCCGCCCACGCGCGAGGACTACGTGGAGATGGCCCGCGCGCGACTGGCGCTGCGTGAGCCGGCGACCTCGCTGTCCGACAGCGTCCTCTCCGCCTTCGCCGCCGAGGCCGAGCGCTCCCCCCGCGCCGGCCACGAACTCCAGGCACTCCTCCAGCGGGTTCCCCCAGGTACCTGGGAACTCGAGAACGTGACGAAGCCGACGCCCCCTCGAAAGGGCCGGCGGAAGGGAACGTCGTGAACACCATCACCGTCTACCGGCTCGGCCGGGTGGAGTACGAGGACGGCCTCAACCTGATGCGCCTCTTCGGCGACTCACGTCGGGAGGGCCTGAGCGGTGACGTGCTGCTGTTGCTGGAGCACCCGCCCGTGCTCACGCTGGGCCGGGGCGCGAAGCGGGAGAACATCACCGCCTCCGACGCGAGCCTCTCCGCGGAGGACGTGAATGTCTTCGAGACGAACCGGGGCGGCGACGTCACCTACCACGGGCCCGGCCAGATTGTCGGCTACCCCATCTTCCTGCTCCCGGAGTCGCGCCGCGACGTCCGCCGCTACGTGCGTGACGTGGAGCGCTCCATCATGCAGGTCCTGTCCGAGTGGGGCATCACCGCGGGCCCCATCGTCAAGTGGCCCGGCGTGTGGATTGGCGAGGAGGGTGCGCCCGACGCGCGGAAGATCGCCGCCATCGGTGTCCACCTGTCCAGGTGGCTCACCACGCACGGCTTCGCGCTCAACGTGAACACGAAGATGGAGCACTTCCGCTTCATCGTGCCCTGCGGAATCCGCGAGGCCGGTGTCACCTCCATGCAGCGGGAGCGCGGGCACGCAGTCCCTGTCCCGGATGTGGAAGAGGCGCTCGCCCGGAGCTTCTGCGCCGTGTTCGACAGCGAGCGCGTGGATGCCCCTGCGCCCATGCGCACCGTCAGCATCGCCGTCGTGCGAGGTCGAGGCCCGGAGGCGCGCGTGTTGCTCGTGCGACGTCGTCCCGAGCGCGGCGGCTTCTGGCAGATCCTCACCGGCCGCGTGGAGGATGGTGAGTCACCCACCCAGGCCGCGATCCGAGAGCTGGAGGAGGAGACGGGCCTTCGACTTCCCGTGGAGGACCTGGCCTACCGTCACTCCTTCGCCATCGGCGAGACGCTGCCGCCCGTGCTCGCGGAGGAGAGCGGCTTCGCCGTCCACGTCCCGCCGGACACAGAGGTCCGTCTGGGCCCCGAGCACGATGCCTTCGAGTGGGTGGACGTCCCCACCGCCCTGGAGCGCCTGCCATTCGCGGGGCTGCGCGAGGCGGTGAAGCGCGCGGTGTCAGCGCGCGACGCCTGAATGAAGCCACGGCCGCGCCCGCTTCGCGCGGCTACAGCTTGATGACCATCGACTCCTTGGCGGCGATGGCCTCCGGGCGGAGCCTGCGCACCTGCCGCAGCAGCTTGTCCATGGCCGCGTCGTCGCGCGAGGGGTCATGGTGGAAGAGCACCAGCGTCTTCACCTGCGCGGCGTCCGCGGCGGCCACGGCGGCCTGCCACGTCGAGTGGCCCCAGCCCGTGCGCGCCGGCCCACAGCGGCCGTGGTACTCGTCCTCCGTGTACATGGAGTCGTAGATGAGCAGGTCCGCGCCCCGCGCGAAGTCGAACAGCCCCGAGTCCAGGTCACTGCCGTGCTCGACATCCGTTGCGTAGACCACGGAGCGGCCACCGCACTCCACGCGGTACCCCAGGTTGCCGCCCGGGTGGTTCAACTCCAACCAGCGCACCTGGGCGGGGCCGAGCTGGAGCGTTCCTCCCGGGGAGAGGTCGCGGTACGTGAGCTTCGCGCGGAAGGCCCCCTCCGCCGTCACCGGGAAGTAGGGCTGCACCATCTGCCCACCCAGCAGCTCCCGGGTGGTGCGCCCGTTGCGTGACGGCCCGTTCAGGGTCAGCTCGCTCGTCGGGATGAAGATGGGCGCGAAGAAGGGAAGGCCCTGCAGGTGGTCGTAGTGGTAGTGCGAGATGAAGATGTTGCCGCGCACCGGCCCGGGGGGCCCCATGAGCAAGGAATCGCCCAGCGCACGCGCTCCCGAGCCCAGGTCGAAGATCAGCAGCTCGTCCCCACACCGCACTTCCACGCACGGCGTGTTGCCGCCGTAGCGCTTCGTCTGCGGACCAGGGGAGGGGATGGAGCCGCGCACTCCCCAGAAGCGCACCTCGAAAGGCACACGGGCTTGATTGCGCACGACGGCGTTGCGCCGCCGCGCAGGCGTCTTCTCAGCCGGCCTTGGCTTCCGTGTCGTCGTCCTCGGCGAAGAGCTCAATCAGGTGCCCCGTACGCTCGCGCTTCGTCCTCAGGTAGTCGACGTTATGCGGATTGTGCTCGGTCCGGGAAGGGATTCGACGCAGGACGGGAATGCCTTCCTCCACCATCCCGGCGATCTTCAGCGGATTGTTGGTGATGAGGTCCACCGAGCGTACGTCCAGCGAGCGCAGCATCTCCGCCGCGATGTCGTAGCTGCGCAGGTCGTCCGCGAAGCCGAGCTGGCGGTTGGCCTCGTACGTGTCCAGCCCCTTGGACTGGAGGGCGTACGCCTTGATTTTGTTGCCCAGGCCGATGCCTCGGCCTTCCTGGCGCAGGTAGAGCACCACGCCCAGCTTCTGCTGGGTGATGAAGTCCAGCGCCCGGTCCAACTGCTCGCGGCAGTCGCACTTCAAGCTGCCGAAGACCTCGCTCGTCAGGCACTCGGAGTGGATTCGCACCGGCACCCCTTCCTCAGCGGACACGTTGCCCGCGACGAGCGCCACGTGCTCTCGACCGTTGCGGCGATCCCTGAACACGATGGTCCGCAGGGGACCCCGCTCCGTGGGGATGTCCGCCTCCGAGAACCGCTCCAGGTGCTGCGTGGGTTTACGGGTCGGAAGAACCTGGGGTGAGCGAATGTCCGACATGATGGTTCATTCTCCAGATGCGAGGCCCCCTGTTTGGTGCCCCCATGCGCGCAAGTCAAGGCGGACTCACCACCGCTGCCGCCTGAAATCCTCCGCAAAGATGCACGATGGACGGCTCCGGTTTCTCAAGCCCCCCAGGAGAGCGGCAACAATTCCACCGGGTCTCCATGAGACAAGCTGCTGGCTTCCCGCGCGAAGTGCAGCAGATGCGTGGCCGTCGCCGCGGAACGGAGCACGCCCGACGTCTGGGTGGCCAGGGGGCGCGCCCAGAGGTTGCCGTCCTTCCAGGCAGCCGTCACCCGGACGAAGTGCGCCAGCCCTGGAGGCTTGGACAGCCGACCGTCCAGGCGCCCAGGCACTCGCGAGGGGTCCACGTCGGTGTGGCCGAGCAGCCGGCGGAGCGCCGGCCTGACAAAGAGCTCGAAGGTGACCAGCGACGAGGTGGGGTTGCCCGGCAGACCGAAGAACAGCGTGCTCCCGCGCTTGCCCACCACCAGCGGCTTGCCCGGCTTGATGGCCACGCGCCACAGATGCTGTTGCACCCCGATGGCGGCAAGGACCTCCTTCACGTAGTCGCGCTCACCCACGGACACGCCCGCGCTGGTGAGCACCACGTCGAAGCCGTGGGCGCGCGACAGGAACTCGCCCACGGAGTCCCGCGTGTCCTGGGCGATGCCCAACAGGGACGGGTGCCCGCCCGCGCGGCGGACCGCGAGCGCCAGTGACGGGGCGTTGGTGTCGACGATGCGGCCCCTGGGGGGCTCGTCGGCGCGGCACAGCTCGTCGCCGGTGGAGAGGATGGCCACCCGGGGCGCGCGCGGCACCGGCGCCGACAGGATGCCCTGGGCCCAGAGCAACCCCAGCTCGGGGATGCCCAGCGGGGTGCCTCGGGCCAGCAAGAGCGTCCCTTCCTTCGCGTCCTCGCCGCGAGGCCGCACGTGCTGACCGGACTCCACGGCCTCCAGGATGTCCACCTGATCCGCGCCCCCATCCGGCACGGGGCGGACCCGCTCGCGCATGACCACGGCGTCCGCGCCCACGGGGAGGGGAGCGCCCGTCATGATCCGCACGCAGGTGCCCGGCCGGACCTCCTGGCGCGGCGTGCCGCCCGCGTAGACGGTCTCCAGCACCGGCAGTCTCACCGGCAGCGAGCCCGCCAGGTCGTCGGCGCGCACCGCGTAGCCGTCCATCGCCGAGTTGTCCCAGGGAGGCAGCGTCCGCTGGGCAAGCACGTCCTCCGCCAGCGTCCTGCCCAGCGCATCATCGAGGGCCAGCCACTCGGCCGACAGGGGCGTGGCCAGGGCCAGCACCCGGGCTCGGGCCTCGTCTTCCGGAAGCAGCGTCGCGGCGTCGTTCATGGGCGTCATCTTCAGCCCGGTTCGCACCCAAAGTCCGAGAGAAAATCAAGTGTTAGTTTGACAGCCCATCTGATCATCGTTACAAGCTCCAATCATCGCGAAGCCTGCCAGTCCTCCTGGGGGTGGCGTGGCAACCCGTTGAAAGTACACGGGAACTCTCAAGGAGACAGCGTCGATGGCCAAGCCCAAGTCCGGGGCCAAGAAGGCGACTCCCGCTGGCAAGACTGGCGCGAAGTCCGCCGCGAAGAAGGATAAATCCGCCCGGCTGGACCTGATCAAGAACGCGTCCAAGCGGGTCGCTACCTCGACGACGAAGCTGGTGAAGGGGGTCGGGGATTCGGTGACGAAGGGCGCGAAGGCCGCAGCGAAGAAGGCGGCCGTCGAGACCGCTCCCGAGAAGGAGAAGGTCATCGAGAAGGACAAGGCTGTCGAGAAGGAGAAGGCCGCGGAGAAGGCGCCTTCCAAGAAGTCAGCGGCGAAGCCCGCTCCCGCCGCGAAGTCCGCGACGGCGAAGGCGGCGGCTCCCGCTGCGAAGACTCCCGCTGGAACGAAGGGCACGACGGGCAAGGGCGCCGGAAAGGCCGCCTCCGCTCCCGCGGTTCCCGCCGTGGAGAAGCCGCGTCCTCGCGCCACCAAGCTGCCGCCCCCGGGCGAGCCGCTCACCAAGCGTGAGATGGAGCAGCTGCTCACCGCGGGCGAGGGTCGTGGCGTGATGGGCGAGGGCAGCCTCAAGGGCCGTCTGGTCGTCCTCAACGAGATGCCCAACCTGGTGGTGGTGGGGCGCGACAAGCGAGAGCTCACGTTCCTGCTGCAGGGACCGGATCAGGAAGTCCTCCCCGCCTACGTGAACCACAAGGTCTCCGTCAGCGGGATGATCCGCAAGACGACCAACCACGGCGGCGTGGTGGACGTGCGCAAGTACTCCGCGAAGAAGCCGGAGGCCGAGGTCGTGGAGGCTCCGCCCGCGGACACCGAGCCCCGGCTGCGCTACCTGTCGCCCGGTGAAGTCTCCATGGTAACGGCGGCCGGCATGGGCGCGGGCATCAAGGGCTTCGCGGCCGTGCGCGGAAACCTGGAGATGAACGGCGAGGAGTTCATTCTCGTCGTCTCCAACGGGGGCACGCGCCAGCAGGTGTCGTTCCTCATCGAGGGCAAGGCCGCCGTCAAGAGCCTGCGCAAGAACGTGGGCCACACGCTGCAGGTGATGGGCGTGGTGGACAAGCTTTCCGGCTGGGGTGGTCGCATCACCGCGGAGAACGTGGAGCCGCGTCCGTCGGAAGCTCGCGCCGTATCGCGCGACGAGATGGAGATGGTCCACATCGAGGGCGAGGTGCCCACGTCCGTGGACGTGAAGCTCAACCACGGCCTCACCGTGCGCCTGCCCGAGCAGCCCGGGTTCACCTGGGCCATCGAGCCGACGGCGGCCAAGCGCGTGGGCCTGCGCGAAGCCAACTTCGAACCGGGTCCCAACGGCGGCTCGGCCACGCGCGAGTTTTTCTTCACTCCCCGAAACCCGGGGACTTTCGAGGTGGAGTTCTTCCTGGCCAAGGCGCTGACGCCGGGCCTGGTGGACCGCTCCTTCAAGATCAACGTCACGGTCAAGCCCTGAACTTCGCTTCCTGGAGAAGGTTCCGGGAAGCAGTCGGTCGCCGGGGGGTTCCCGCCCGGCCGCTTCGGGCTTACCCGTTCCCGTAGCGGCCGAGCCGCGACCCCACCGTGAGCATTTCTTCCGACCTTCTCCAGCAGATCCTCTCCGACGCCGACCACCCGCTGGGCATCAAGGAGCTCCTGCGACTCGCGGGCCTGCACCCTGGCCAGCAGACCGAGCTCAAGCGCTCCCTCCGGGACCTCGTGCGTCAGGGCCACATCGTCAAGGAGGGCAAGCGCTTCCTGCGCCCCCAACCTCGGCGTGATGACGGCCTGCCTGTTCCTCCCCCTGTAGCTCCCGACGTGCCGGACGTCGTCGCCGTGCGCGGCGACCACCGACCCCGGCAGGAGAAGGGGCGCCCCTACGACGCCCCCACGCGCGAGCGCCTCACGGGCCAGGGTGCCCGAGGCCAGGAGGGCGGTGGCTTCAAGGGCCGCTCACCCAACGCCCAAGGCCCGCGAGATTTCGCGCGGACCGACGGCGCGCGTGGCCGCGAGCGCCGGGACTTCAACAAGCCAGGCTCGTCGCGTCGTGACGAGGGGCGCGAGCGCTTCGGTCATCGGGGCCCTCGTCGTCCGGCGTTCGGCGAGGTGTTGGACACGGTGGAGGGCATCCTCCACGTCCACCGCGACGGCTTCGGCTTCGTGCATCCGGTGGGTGGAGAGGGCGAGAACATCTTCCTGCCTCCCGCCGAGGCGCAGCGCGCGCTCGACAATGACCGGGTGGTGGTGGAAGTGGCGGGGCGGCCCGGCCGGTACGAGGGGCGCCTGGTGCGCGTCGTCGACCGTCGCCGCGAGCTGGCGGTGGGCGTCTACACGACGCAGGGCCGCCATGCGCTGGTGCTTCCCACCGATACCAGCCTTCCCGGCCCCATCCGCGTGCCGCAGACGCAGATGGCCCAGGAAGGAGACCTGGTGAAGGTGCGCCTGGGCGTGGGCGCGAACCTGTTGGAGCCGGGACGCGGACTGTTCGGCGAGGTGGCCGGCTCGCTCGGCAAGCCGGGGACTCCCAGCTCGGAAGTGATTGGCATCGCCTACTCGCAGGGCTTCTCGGACGAGTTCCCTCCGGAGGTCATGGACGAGGCGGACCGCTACGCCGTGAAGGTGTCGGAGGAAGAGGCGAGCGGCGAGCAGCGCAAGGACCTGCGCTCGATGCAGCTCGTCACCATCGACGGTGAGGACGCGCGCGACTTCGACGACGCGGTGTACGTGGAGGACCTCGCGGGCGGGTGGCGGCTGGTGGTCGCCATCGCGGACGTGACGCACTACGTGCGCGAGCGCAGCGCGTTGGACGCGGAGGCCCTGCGTCGCGCGACGTCCGTGTACCTGCCGGACCGCGTGCTGCCCATGCTTCCGGAGCGGCTCAGCAACGGCATCTGCTCCCTGCGGCCGGACGAAGACCGGCTGTGCATGGTGGCGGACATGACGTTCGACCCCCAGGGACAGCGGCGCTCATCCACGCTCTACCCGGCGGTGATGCGCAGCGCGGCGCGCTGCACGTACAACGAGGTGCAGGACGTCCTCGACGGAAAGAGCGTGCCGCACCGCGATGCCTTCAAGCCGCACTTCGAGAAGATGATGTCGCTGGCGCGCGCGCTGATGAAGATGCGCAAGGAGCGGGGCGCCATCGACTTCGACATCCCCGAGCACAAGGTAGTGCTGGGCAAGGACGGCCTGCCCGAGCGCATGGACAAGCGCGAGCGCAAGGACAGCCACCGGCTCATCGAGGAGTGCATGCTCGCCGCCAACGAGGCGGTGGCGCGCTTCTTCCAGGACGAGGGCCTGCCCACGGTGTACCGGTTCCATGGCGAGCCGGACCCGGAGAAGCTGGCCGCCTTCGGGGCGCTGGCGCAGGCGTATGGCTTCAAGCTGGTCATCGACGACGGCGTGTCCTCGAAGGAGCTGGACGCGTTCATCAGCCAGCTCACGGGTCACCCGGAGCAGCGGGCGCTGAACCAGCTCCTGCTTCGCTCGATGATGCAGGCCGTGTACACGCCGTCGAAGGTGGGCCACTACGGCCTCGCGGCGGAGCACTACCTGCACTTCACCTCGCCCATCCGGCGGTATCCGGACCTGCTGGTGCACCGGCTGTTGAAGGCGCACTGGGCGCGGGAGGGGCGCAAGCCGTCCCTGGCGATGTTGGACCGCGAGGAGGAGAAGCTCGAGGACATGGCCATGCAGTGCTCCGACAGGGAGCGCGCGGCCATGCAGGTGGAGCGGGAGGTGGTGTCCTTCTACGCGACCCTGATGATGAAGGACCGGGTCGGCGAGGAGTTCGCGGCCACCGTGGCGGCCATCACCGACTTCGGGTTCTTCGTCGAACTGGACGCAGAGCACGTCGAGGGTCTGGTGAAGGCGGAGACGCTGGGGCCCGGCTCGAAGCTGGACAAGCAGACGCACTCGCTCGTGTATCCGAACGGGCGGCGCGTGCGCGTGGGGCAGAAGCTGCGCGTGCGGCTGCTGTCGGCGAATCCGACGGCGCGGAAGATCGACTTCGACGCGCTCCAGTTCGTGGGCGAAGCGCCGCTGTCGCGTCATGAGGGTGGCGCACCCGCGCGTCGTCGCCCCGAGCCGCGCGAGCAGCAGCTGCCGTACGGCAAGCCCAAGCCGGGCAAGCCCGGACAGTGGGAGCGCGACACGACCAAGGGGGCGCCGGCTCGCTCCTGGGCTGCGCGTGAGGAACCCTCTCGTCCTCGTGGGCGCTTCGTGCGCGAGGGGCGACGCGAGGAGGCCTCGCCTCCCCGCAGCGAGTCCACATTCAAGAAGCCCTGGCGAGACGACACGGCGAAGACGCAAGCCGGTCCTCCGGGGGCTCGGTCCCCGGGAGAAGCTCACGGGCCGAAGCGGCGGATGTTCGTGCGGCCGGAGCAGGGCGCGAGCTCGGACGTGAGCAGCGCGCCCGTGCAGGAGACGCAAGAGGTCCGCGAGGAAACCGTTCCCGAGGTGCCTGACACGACGACGTCCTGGTCGGATCCGAGCACGAGCGAGAGCATGGGGGCGTCACCGCATCCCGGCTTTGACCGGCTGCGTGCGTTGGCCTCGCAGAGCCAGCCCGTGGGGAAGGGTGGCCGGCCCTCGCAGCCGCGTCATGGGCAGGGGCAGGGACGTGGAGGCAAGCCCGCGTCGAAGGACTCTCGCTTCAACCGCCCCGCGTCCGTGTTCGTGCCTCCGAAGCCGCCCGCGGAGACGAAGCCCGAGTTCGCGCCGGAGAACTGGCAGCCTTCCGTTCCGCCCGAGCCTCCGGCGAAGCCGCCGGTTCGCGAGCAGCGAGAGCCCGCAGCGCGTTCGACGCCCGAGGTGGTGGCGGCGCGGCCCGCGGAGGTCCCCGCGAAGTCGCCTGAGCGTCTGTCGCCCCCAGCGGCGGAAGTCCGCGCTCCGCCTGTGTCCGAGTCGCCTGTTTCTCGGCCCACGACGGAGGTAGCCACGCAGCCAGGGCCCAAGAGCGAGAGCGTCAAGCCCTCGCCCGAGAAGGCACCGAAGCGCACGACCGCCGTCAAACGCAGTGCGGCCAAGGTGTCCGCGGAGGCGGCCCCGGTGGCGCGTTCTCCGACCGCGAGACCGAAGGCGGTCGGCAAGAAGCCCGTCGTCACGGTGAAGAAGGCCGCTTCGGGCAAGGCTTCGGCTCCGGTGAAGAAGGCCGCGGCAAAGAAGGCTCCGGCAAAGAAGGCTCCGGCAAAGAAGGCTCCGGTGAAGAAGGCCGCTCCTTCGAAGCCCGTCGCCAAGAAGTCGCCCAAGGCCAAGGTCGCGAAGGCCAAGGTGGCCACGGCAAAGCCGACCAGGTCCAAGGTGCCCAAGACCCAGGTGAAGTCGCCCCGGTCGAAGGCTCCCAAGGTCCAGGCGAAGAGCGCGGCGAAGCCCGGCAAGTCATCCGTGTCGGGTGGCAAGGCGCGCGGCGCGGTCAAAGGGCGGACGAAGCGCTGAAGCCTGTCGCTGACGTGTATCGAGGACGCTGGACTGGAGATTCGCGTGCTTCACCGTCCTCGCTACATGCCCGCCGACCTGTCTTCGGCGCCGCTGTCCTTCGCTTGGAGCAACGAAATCGCTGTCTCGTTCAGCGATCCGAACGCGCAGCCTCGGCAGTTGGTCGAGAAGATCTGGTCGCTCGACTACAAAGCCAAGGCGGCTCTTGGCCTGGCTTGCCTGGAGTGGGTGCTCTTTCGGCTGGATGGCCACACGGATGTCGGAGATCCGCTCCAGCGTGTCGAGGCCGCCTGGGCGTCCATCCTCGACAAGGGCTATGCGAGGAGCCTGGACTTCGACGACGTCCGTGATGAGGTCAATCGCAAGGGAGATCCCGGCGGGCCTCGCCAGAAGGCGCTGATCCTCCTTGATGACCTGCACTTCGCCTGGGGCAAGAGCCGCACGGCGCTCGAATGGACCGCGGTCAAATCCGCGCACCTCGCGCGCAGGGTGGTGCCCGCGTCGAGTGGGTATGAGGACTGGCTGGAACGCACCTTGGCCGCACTGAGCGCGGCCCATCCGTGCAGCGCTGCGTTCTCGCACAGCGCACGGACCTTCGACCATTCCGCCGAGCCACCGATTCCGCGTGCCTGGTTCGAGTCGCTCACCGTGCCTCTCGATGAGGCGGCGGACCGCGCCGCATGGGACGCGTTCCTGCGGGGATTGGACCCGGCCGACAACCCCTATCTCGTACTCGCGGACGAACTCCGCGCAGAGGGCTTCAGGGGCGAGCCGTATCGCCTGGCCTGAGCGCGCGCCCATTGGGGCCACTCGAGGCGCGCGACACCGCCCCTGTCCCGTGTGAATTTTTCTCCAGGGACCTCGTCCTGAGCGTGCCCATGGACATTGACGGTCCATGGTCAGTCCTCCTGCACAGTCCCCCCGGAGATGACATGCATTCGCGCGCCCTTGTCTCAGCCCTGGTTGTCTTCGCTTTCGTCGGTTGTGCCGGCATGACCGTGACCACGACCTCGACGGGGCTCGACGGTAAGACCACCGTTCGCAGCTCGGACCCGGCGGAGCAGGCACGCATCGACGCGAAGGAGCGCGACAAGGAGGCCTACGCCAAGGCCATCGCCGAAGCACCTCGGCGTTCGCCCCAGGACCCCATCCAGGTCGCCGTGTTCGAGACGACGGTCGCTGAAGCGCTCTCCAAGGCGCTCGACCGAAAGCAGCTCGACGAATCTCTCCGGCGCGAACTCTCCGCCGACCCCCTGTTGCGCATCGTGCCGGTGACGGGGCTGACTGGTAGCGCGGCGCGAATCGGTGCGTCGGATGAGGATCGCATCGCCGCCGCCCGTGAGAAGGGCATCTTTCCGGATGTGTGGGTCATGCCGCATGTCATGCTGGAGGACGCGGTGGGGTCGAGCGGCGGGAGGCTTGTCTCCGTGAAGGCCTTCACGCTCCTCAGTGGCGTGGTGTCCGCGTACGGGACCGGCGCGACGCAGTCCAAGGAGCAGGGGACGGTCTTCCAGAACGCGCAGGTGGTGAGGAACGCGGCGATGAGCATTCGTGCCGCCGTCGTGGGGGGACTCGGGCCGAACCTTCCCGACCACGAAGCGGTGGCCGCGCTGCAGGAAGAGCGTCGGCGGAAGGCGGCGGACACCATCGCGGAGCAGGCTGGAATCCTCCCCGAGGACGACACCGCCACCCGGATGAGGAAGCTCATGGACCTGGCGAAGCAGCCCAAGCAGCCGGCTCAGTCGTCCGCGCAGGAGTAGGCAGGCGACGCCGTTGGGGGACGCCCATCCCCTCGGCCCGCATTTCCACCGGGCGCTCTCCTGGGGCGCTATAACGCTCTCGGTTCAACTCGAGGAGTCACCGTGGGAATGATCCGGCTCGTGGGAGTGATGCTCGCCGTCGCGGGCGGCGTGTTGCTGTGGACGGGACTGAATGCGCGCGAGTCGTTGACCGAGCGCGCGACGCAGGCCCTCACGGGCAAGTACAGCGAGAACACCACGCTGTACATCGCGGGCGGCGGCGCCGCGCTGGCGGGCGGCATCCTCCTCGCACTTCTCGGCGGCGGCTCGCGCAAGCGTCGTTAGCCGCGGACCGCCCCGCTCGACTCGGCCCCAGGGCTCAGGGGAACAGCCCTCCGATTCGGGTCTGGACGAAGGCCCCGGCGAGGCCCAGGACGAACACCGTGCCGAGGGCCCATCCCAATCGCACGGTGAGCGCCCGCTGCCCCGCCACTCGTGCCACCACCACGAAGCTGACGGCGGCGCTCGCGAGTGACGCGATGGTGGCGCCGACTCCCGCGGTGGTCGGTGACAGCGACCCATGCGAACTCAGTGACGCGGCCGAGGCCACCGCCGAGGCGCTCGACACCAGTCCTCCCAGCGCGCTCACCGCATAGAAGCCCGCGTGGCCCAGGAGGCTTTGCCCCACCGTGCCCACGACCTGGAACAGCAGCAGCATCGCTCCGAACTTGAGCGCGGACGTGAGCGAGAAGGGACTCTCCAGGGGCAGCGACGGCACGGCGGCCGCGCTGCTCGGAGTCTTGCGGGCCCTCACCAGCGCGAGCCCGATGCTCGACAGCAGGATGAGCGTGAGCGGCACCACGGAGTTCACCAGCGCCCGATAGGACAGGATGCCGAGCAGTGCGGCATTGCGCATCGCCATCGCCGCCGTGGCCAGCATGACGCCTCGATACGCCACGTCCTGGAGCCGTCCGTCCGTCTCCTTCACGCGATGGGCCAGCTCCGTCACCGTGACGGTGCTGTTGACGAGCCCTCCCAGGAATCCCGTCACCTCCACGCCTCGTGTGCCGAAGAGCTTGAGCAACACGTAGTTCACGAACCCCATCGCCGCGATGAGGATGACCGTCACCCATGCCACGCGGGGCACGATGAGCCCCCATGGGTCGACGGGCGCGGTCGGCAACACCGGGTAGATGGCGAAGGCGAGGATGGCCAGCAGGATGGCGGAGCGCAGCTCCTCGGCGGTGATCTTGCTGCTGAAGCCCGCCAGTCGCTCCTTCCATGTGAGCAGCCCCGCGCTCGTCACGGCCACCGCCGCGGGTGTCACCACATGCCCCAATCCACACAGCACTCCGGTGAAGCCAGTGACGAGGAGCGCGGCGGAGGTGGTCAGCTCCGCGCCCTCGTTCGCCCGCAGCGACTGCCAGTTCAGGAAGCCCACCAGCACACCCAGCAGGGCCACGGCGGTGATGGCGAACGGAGTGCCCAGCAGCCCGCCCATCGCCCCCAGCAGCGATGCGAAGCCGAAGGTGCGCAAGCCGGCCTCCTTGCCACGCCACTCGCGCTCCAATCCCACGAAGAGCCCCACGCCCAGGGCCAGCGTCAAGCGCATCAACGTCTCGAGCGGCGGCCAGGAGACGGCCGGCGGAAGTCCTTCCATCAAGGGTGAGCCTCTCCTTCGTCGAGCGAAGACTTCAGGTGGTGTGGCGTGGTGCCTCGTGCGCCGCGTCGCCCACGGCGTGCAGCCGGGACCATCCGCGCTCGCGCAACAATCGCTGGATGGGCTCGCGCAGTGACGCTCGGAGTCGCTGCACCTCATCCGGAGTTCCATCTTCACTCACGGGCACCCGCCAGCAAGCGCCGCCTCCCGCCAATGGAGGCGCATCCTCACCGGCCAGGACCAGCCGCACCACGAGCGGCGGCGGTCCGTTCGCATCCCCGTCACACGCGGCGCCATCCACCGTGGCCCGGGCCCGGTCCTGGGCGGAGAGGCCATTGAAGACGGTGACGGCCTGCTCGGCCACGGTCGGACGCGAGCACTGGAAGACGACACACCAGGGCCTGTGCGCGGGCTTCTCCGCGGGCATCATCAACCAACGGAAGAGCAGCACGGCGAGCGTGGCGCCCAGCATCTGCGCGGCGACGAAGGACTCGACATCCATCGCATGCAGGGCGCTGGCGCGGGTGCTCACGGCGCGCGCGAGGATGAGCGCGGGATTGGCGAGCGAGCGCGAGTCGGTGAACCAGACGGTGGCGGCGGCGTAGCCCGCGACGACCAGGGGCGTGGCGGACGGACGGCTGCGCACGCACCCGCGCACCACCACCAGCAGGCCGAACGTGGCGACCAGCTCCGTGAGGAACTGCGCGGAGCTGGCCGAAGGCGCGCGCGTCGCGATGAGCAGGGGCTCCCCACACATGAGGTGGGCCACCAGCCGTCCGACCAGGCCACCGCCGAGCTGCGCGAGCACGTAGCGCGGCACGTCCCGCCACGGCGTGCCGTCCTCCAGCGCGTCCGCGAAGGTGAGGGCGGGATTGAAGTGCGCCCCGGACAGCGGCTGGAGCACCAGCGTGAGGCAGGCGAGGACGACGCCCGCGGCCAGGGACATGAAGAGGCGCCCGTCGGTTGCGCTCACTCCCAGGTGGTCCGCGCCGTGGTGGGCCCCTTCGAGTGCCACCACGAGCAGCCCGCAGCCGAGCGCTTCGACCGCGAGCCTCCGGGGCCGGTTCAGGCGCCCCGTGCCGGACGGTGTCGTCGTGGATGGAAGTGCACCCGTCATCGCCCGGCCCTCCAGCGGATCTCCCACCCTATGCCTCGACGAAAGGGTCGTCAAAGGCGGGCGCGAGGGCCCGAGCGAAAGCCGACGAGTGGTCGGGCTTGCTCGCTCGCGGAGGGCCCGGACGTGTCCGTCACCGGGCCCCCGCGAGGTGTCCGCGAGGCTACGCGTTCAGCGCCGCGGCGTGGTGCCGCAGGTGGTCCTCCATGAACGTGGAGATGAAGTAGTAGCCGTGGTCATACCCGTCATGGATGCGCAGCGTGAGCGGCTGCCCCGTGGCCTCGCAGGCCTCTTTCAGCAGCTCCGGCTTGAGCTGCTCCTGGAGGAACTTGTCGCCCGTGCCCTGGTCCACCAGCAGCGGAGGAAGCCGCGTCTTCGCGGAGCGGATCAGCTCCGTGGCGTCGTACTCGCGCCACGTGGCCGTGTCCTCGCCCAGGTAGCCCTTGAAGGCCTTCTGGCCCCACGGCACGCGCATGGGCGCGACGATGGGCGCGAACGCGGACACGGAGCGGTATCGCCCCGGATTGCGCAGCGCGCACACCAGCGCGCCATGGCCGCCCATGGAGTGCCCGAAGATGCCCTCGCGGTCCTCCCGGGCGGGGAAGTGCTCGGCGATGAGCGCGGGCAGCTCCCGGGTGACGTACGTGCCCATGCGGTAGCGCGCGGACCAGGGCGCCTGGGTGGCGTCCAGGTAGAAGCCCGCGCCCACGCCGAAGTCCCAGGACGCGTCCTCGCCGGGATAGCCCGCGCCTCGAGGACTGGTGTCGGGTGCCACCAGCATCACCCCCAGCTCGGAGGCCACGCGCTGCGCGCCTCCCTTGATGAGGAAGGTGTCCTCCGTGCACGTGAGGCCGGCGAGGTAGTAGAGCACCGGCACCTTGCGCTCCCGCGCCTGAGGCGGAACGAAGACGCCGAAGCGCATGTCACCCCCGCACGCCTCGGACACGTGCTTGTAGAAGCCGACGGTGCCGTCGAAGCAGCGGTGCTGGCTCAGCAGTGTGGGGGCGGCCGTCATGAGTACTTCACCACGCTGCGGATGGACTCGCCCCGGTGCATCAGGTCGAAGCCCTGGTTGATGTCCTCCAGCTTCAGCGTGTGGGTGATGAGGTCGTCGACGTTGATCTTCCCGTTCATGTACCAGTCGACAATCTGGGGAACGTCCGTGCGGCCCCGCGCGCCGCCGAACGCGCTGCCCTTCCACACGCGCCCGGTGACGAGCTGGAAGGGCCGCGTCTTGATCTCCTGCCCGGCACCCGCCACGCCGATGACGATGCTCTCGCCCCAGCCCCGGTGGCAGCACTCGAGGGCCTGGCGCATCGTGTTCACGTTGCCGATGCACTCGAAGCTGTAGTCCGCGCCGCCGTTCGTCAGGTTGACGAGGTAGGGCACCAGGTCCCCCTCGACTTCCTTCGGGTTGACGAAGTGGGTGAGGCCGAACTTCTCCGCCATGGCCTTGCGCGCGGGGTTGATGTCCACGCCGACAATCTGGTCCGCGCCCACCATGCGCGCGGCCTGCACCACGTTGAGCCCGATTCCGCCCAGTCCGAACACGACGACGCGCGCGCCCGCCTCCACCTTCGCCGTGTACACCACGGCGCCGATGCCCGTCGTCACGCCGCAGCCGATGTAGCAGACCTTGTCGAACGGGGCGTCCTCGCGAATCTTCGCGACGGCGATCTCCGGCAGCACCGTGTACTGCGCGAAGGTGGACGTGCCCATGTAGTGGTGCACGCTCTGCTTGCCCAACCGGAAGCGACTGGTGCCGTCCGGCATCAGGCCCTTGCCCTGCGTCGCGCGGATGGCCGTACACAGGTTCGTCTTGCGCGACAGGCACGACTTACATTGCCGACACTCCGGCGTGTACAGCGGGATGACGTGGTCGCCCTTGCGCACCGACGTCACGCCCGGCCCCACGTCCACCACCACGCCCGCGCCCTCGTGGCCGAGGATGGCGGGGAACAAGCCCTCCGGGTCCTGCCCGGAGAGCGTGAACTCGTCCGTGTGGCAGATGCCGGTGGCCTTCAGCTCGATGAGCACCTCTCCCGCCTTGGGCCCCTCGAGGTGAACCGTCTCGATGCTCAACGGCTTTCCCGCCTCGAGCGCCACCGCCGCGCGCACGTCCATACACGAGCCTCCCTGTGAAGTTTTGAGGGGCGCAGCGTAATGCGCACGGCACCTTCGGGGCACGACGGAATCACCCCGTGACCTCCAGGAAACGCTTCTGCCTTCGAGAAAAAACGAAGGGCCTGGAACCGGTGCGCGGTTCCAGGCCCTGGAGCTTCAGGAAGGCGAGGGGACTACTGCGCGTTCGCCGCCTGGGCCTTGGTGGCCTTCTGCGCGTCGCTGAACTTCTTGGTCATGTCCGCGAACTGGCCCTGGAACTCGTCCATCCGCTTCTGGTGCTCGGCGGCGCGGGCGTTCGCCTCGGCGACGATGGCCGGGTCCTTCGCGTTCTCGGTGGCCTCCGACAGCGCCATCTCCTTCTGCTGCCGCTCGTATTCCATGAGGCGGCCCATCACCACGCGCTTGTTGAGGTACGTGTTGGCGGAGTTGGGGTTGAGGGCGATGACCTGGTCGTAATAGTTGAGCGACTTCTCCAGGTCGGCCTTGACGATGGGCGCCGCCATGGAGCGCGCACCACCGCGCTGAGCGTAGATTTCAGCAATCCACCCGAGGGACGCCTCGTCCTTCGGCTCGAGCTTCAGGGCCTCGTTGAAGTACTTCTCGGCCGCTTCCGTGGCACCGCCCTGCATGTTCATGCTGGCGAGCGTCCGGTACGTCTCGGCCTTCTCGGCCGGCGTGGTCTTCATCTCGAGGATCTTCAGGACGGCCTCGCTGGCCTTGTCCATCTCCCCGAGCTGGAGGTGGGCGAACGCCTTCTTCTCCCAGACCTTCTCCTGCTTGGGGTCCGCCTGGAGCGACAGCGCGTAGGCCGCGGCGGCCTCCTTGTACTCCTTCTTGCTCAGGTGATCGCTGCCCTTGATGCGGTGTGGCTTGGCGAGGTCCTCCTCGCCTTTACAGGCCACCGTGCCGCCCAGGGCGAGAACTCCGAACACCAGACCGACTCGTGCCAGTCGCTTCATGTGTGTGAACCTTTCGAGCGGGCCTGAGGAGTCGACCCCGGCCCCCTTCATCCTGCTGTCCGCTCATCGTGTGGGACCCGGCCTCACGGGTCCGAAAGCCCGGCAAGCATACCTGAAGTCCCGGCTCTGGCACCCAGGCCAAGCGCGCCTGCCCTCCAAGCTTTCGGGCTCCCTCCGGCCCCCGGCACCTCGACCAGCGGCCACCTGGCTCGGTCACTCGGGGTACGGGTCTCGGCGAGTCACAGCCAGGGCGCGGCGCTCGCTGCGTATGAACCGCGACAAGGCGCGGCGTCCGCACCCCGGCCGGGGGAGCACGTGGGGCACCCGTCAGGGGGAGTCAGGCGATGTGGAGCAAGAGGTGGGTGGGAGTCCTGATGATGGGGCTGATGGTGGGCAATGGGGTCGCGTGCAGCCCGTTGAGGCTCGCGGTCCCGGAGACGTTGGCGCGCGAGGCCCGTCCGGTCCCCATCGAGCGGCACCAGCGGTTCCTGGGCACGGGGGGCACTCTGTCCGCCGCTGGATACTCCGCGCTGTATGCCACCGATGCGGTCGAGTTCATGAGCGGCTCGCTGCGCAACGCCACCGCGTGCGAGCGGAAGTCGGCCTATCGCTTCACGCTGGCTTCAGGGGTGCCGTCATCCCGTCCGACGAAGGTGGAGTGCCAGGAGAAGATGACGGGCGTGCAGGCGGAGCTGGAGGCGTTGAAGGGGCAGTTCACCGTGGGCCGCGGCCAGAGCCGTGTCCTCTGCGAGCTGGAAGGGGGCGGGCGCGTGGAGCTCACGCGGTCCGCGGAGCGCCAGAGAGCCGTCACGGAGGCCCCGGTCGTACGAGGGCAGGCGCAGGTGGGCGAGGTGCGCTTGAGTGTCCTGAGCGCCAGCCAGTCCCAGCACGGATTGCCGGTGTCCTATCTCGGCTTCCACCTGCTCCGCGATGACCGGACGGTGGCCTCCGTGCAGGTGGTGAAACCCGCGACGCTGTGGATGGCACCGGACCTGTCGGCGGAGGAGCGCGATGCCGTGGTGCTCACCGCCTTTTCGCTGATGCTCCAGCGCGCGTGGACCCCGGAGGGTCCGCTGGACTGCGACGTGTAGTGTCTCGCGGAGTGTGGGTTCCGGAGTCCCGGCGATGGGCCCACCCTTGGACCCACGCCGGGGCCTCCATCGGTCCGCCTCGAGTCTCGTTACGGGGCGCTGCCGTACGAGCCGATCCGCTCGACGGGTAGCGGCTTCGGCGGCTCACCCACGGCCCAGCGGGCCACGGTGGCTTGCAGCGCTCGGGCCGCCTCGATTCCAAACAACGGATTCTCGATGCCTTCATCCAGGTCGAGCAGCGCGATGAACTCGGTGCTGCCCGCTCGATGAAAGTATGAATAGCGCAGGCCCTTGGGCTGCTGTGCCCTCACGGCCTCGAACGCGGCCTGGACCGCTCGAGTCACCTCCGCGACACCTTGCTCCGCCACCTGGTAACGCACCATCAGTACAGGCATGACCGGCTCCTTGTTCTCGCGTCGTTCATCGCGTCTCTCGCTATGATGAATGGCGCGGATGAAAGGTGACCGATGGCGAATCACTCCGAGTTGGCCGAGCAGTTCGACCGGTCCCGCCGCCACCTGCGGGCGGTCGCGTTTCGCATGCTCGGCACCGCCGACGAGGCGGACGACGCGGTGCAGGAGACCTGGCTTCGAGCCAGCCGCTTCGATGCCCGTGCCGTCGTCAACGTGGCGGGCTGGCTGACCACGATTGTCGCGCGCGTGTGCCTGGAGTCGCTGCGCTCGCGCCAGCGACGGGGTGAGGAGTTTCTCGACGTCGCTGAACTCGACCGGGTCATCGCCCACGATGCCGAGGCGCATCCGGAGGGTGACTTGGTGATGGCGGAGTCCGTCGGGCTCGCGCTGCTCGTGGTGCTCGACGCGTTGGGGCCCGCGGAACGCATCGCCTTCGTGCTTCATGATTTGTTCGGCGTGTCTTTCGAGGAGATCGCCGGGATTGTCGAGCGCTCCCCCGTCGCCGCGAAGAAGCTGGCGAGCCGTGCCCGTCAGCGGGTGCGGGGCACGCCCACGGTTTCCGCCGCCGAGCTCCGCGAGCAGCGAGAGGTCATCGACGCCTTCCTCGCCGCTTCACGCGCGGGGGACCTGGAGGCCCTCCTCGCCGTGCTGGCGCCGGACGTCGTGCGCCGTGCGGACCGTGCCGCGCTGCGAGGTGAGGAGGAGACCGAGGTTCGTGGCGCCCGCCGCGTCGCGGAGGAGACGCTCACCAACTCCGGCCGAGCGCGCTTCGCCCGACCCGTCTTCGTGAATGGCGCCCTGGGCATCGTCGTCGCGCCGCTTGGGCGGCCGCTGCTCGTCCTCGAAGTCGAACGCCGAGGCGACCGCGTCGCGGCGTTCAACGTCATCAGCGACCGGGCCCGTCTCCGTCAGCTTCGATTCTCCGTCGTCGACCCCGTCCCCACCTGGGCATCTCCCGCGTGAACCGCCCAGGTGGGTGAGCCCACCTTCCCCTTGAACCGGGAAGGCGGAGCGCTACGGCGCCGTCGCGCGAATCCAGTCGATGTCGAACGCGATGCCCGAGCCCGACACCGGGTCCAGGCGCAGGTCGGTGATGGTCCCATTCCAACCGGGGACGCCCTGCATGTTGAACGTGAGCGTCTGGTACGTGCCGCCGCCGGAGTGGCCCACGGTCGCCACGCGCGCGCCGGAGAACCCGGGTTGGGTGTCGGTGGCGAAGAACAACTGGACGCCGGTGGGCGCGAAGGACCGCATGTGGACTCGGAGCGTCGCCACTCGGCTGGCGTCGAAGTTGTAGTCGCTGTTGATGAGTATCGCGTCGGCGCTGCTGGAGGTTCCGGTCAACACGCCACCGCTCACCGCTTGTCCCGCGATGTTGGTGCCCACCCAGCCTTCGGTGTCACCCAGCGCGTTGAACTCCACGGAGAGGTCCGAGGCGTCGAAGGCGTGCCGGTTCGCGCCAATCTCCACGGAGTCCGGCATCCTGTCTCCGTCCGTGTCGAGCGGTGGAACCACGAAGTCCGTCATCCAGGAGATGATGAACCCCTGGTAGCTGTCCGTGGCCACCGCCTTGATGCTCAGGTCTCCGCCCTGCTGCAGGTAGTACCCCGAGGCGGTGGAGGCACGGAGCGCGGCGAGGGATTCGCGAGGGGGAAAGCTCCCCTGATTGGTAAAGTACGAGAGCCCCCCCAGCTTTCCGAAGTCCTTGAAGTGGGCGATGTACGAGTCACCCGGGGTGGCGTCCACCATCTGCATCAGCACTGACTTGTTCGATGGAAGCGACTCGTAGGCATAGGTGTACTCATAGCCCTCGTTGACGATGACGGGCAGTTGATGCCATTCGCGGTAGCCGTCGACGTAGTAGACGTGCTCGGTGTTGGTCCCCGCCTTCCTGCGCGTGCAGGTGAGGTTGGGGCTCAGTTGCAGGTTCTCGTCGTAGTAGAGCAGGGAGAGCACGAACCGGTGGTCGCTCCGGTATGCGTACTCCCAGTTCGGCGGCTGGTACTCGTCTCCCACGAGCATGAACGGATGGTTGGACACGATGGCCGTGTTGGGCTTGCCGGTGATGCTCCCCGTGAGGTCTCGCAGCACGGTGGACCAGACGCGCGGGTGCTTGGGGTGCCCGGCGTGGGTGCCCGGCGTGGGCTTGCCCGTGGCGTCGCAAAGCGTGCCTGATTCGTCGCAATAACGGATGCGGGGTGGCCCGGCGGGGGACATCGTGTTCCGGAGGAACGTGTGGTTGGGGTGCTTGATGGCCGCGCCCGTGTTCATGAGGAAATTGGCGTTGGCCGCGGTCCACCCGACGAAGTGGGAGTCACGGACCTGCCCCGCGCCGTCATAGACGCGGTAGGCGCTCCGCTCGCCGCTCACGAGGTTCTCCCCTGAGTCCGCCACGAACAGGCTCTGCTCGACGATGCTGTAGCTGGCCATCATGGTGCCGACGGTGTTGTCGACCATGATGTTGTTGCGGAAGACGAGGTTGCTTGTCGAACCACCGGCGCCAATCCCCGTGTAGAGCGCCATCGCGTTCGCGTACCACGTCCCGTCCTCGATGAGGTGGAGGTCCGGGTTCAACCAGCCGTGGTTCGGCTCGATTTCATGGTCAGGGCTCAGCTTGTCGAAGATGTCGAACGCGCTCATGGTGCTGTGGGCGCTGTTGCCCTTGAACGAAATCAACGGGAGCGTCCGGACGGGCATGTCCTGGAATCGCGAATCCCCCGCGGACTGGCCCATGGGCTTGTCGGGGAACGCGAACCAGAACCCCGTGCCCTCGGTTCCCGCCGCGACGTTGTCCTCGAAGGTGTTCTGGGGATTGGTGATCCAATAGCTGGCCGGCGTGCGGTTCTGGACGGCGTTGAATTGGTTGTCGGAGGGGGTGACCTGCTCTCCGGGCGCGGGACGGCGGGTGAGCAGCGTCACGTTGCGCTTGATGACGTTGAAGCGCTCGCTGCCGTCTTCCAGGAACACACCGTGGCCGATGTGGTCATGGAAGAAGTTGTTCTCCACCAGCGTGCTCTCGGTGCCGTGGATGGTGATGGCGCGGTTGTAGGAGTGGTGGATGCTGGAGTTCTTGAAGTACTGCCCGGCGCCCTCGGTGCCCAGCATGTGCCAGTGGAACGGGTAGCGCCCCAGCTTCGCCTTCTGGCCCATGTTGAAGAGCTCGACGCCGCTGATGAACGCGCGCGAGCTGCCCATGATCATCACGTGCCCGCCGAACCCGTTGGCCGCGGACGTGGAATCTCCCTGCACCTTGATGTTGTGAGTGAGCAGGCCCACCTGGGCGCGCAGGTCCGCGGTCCACGTGCGTGAGCCGTTGGAATAGGACTTCTGCACGCCGCTGTGTGCGTGGGAGAGCGGGCTCGTCAGGGTGAGCCGCGTGTTGGTTGCGTCGAGGGACTGGATGACGCGCTGCTCGGCCTCGTTCCAGTTCCGGGTGCTGGACACGACGACGATGACGTCGCCCTGCCGCCAGTTGACGGGCTGCTTCAGGACCAGGCTGTTGCTTCCCGCGCTCACATTCCCCTGGAGCTGCGTCCAGCTCACCCGTTCCTCGCCATGCAGCCGGACGGTGGCGTTGGTCATGGCGCCGAGGAACTTGTCGCCCATTCCCATCACGTCGAGCGTGGGCTCGGATGCGTTGAGCGTGATGACGGCGGTGCTGGGGTAGGGCGTCAGCTCCTGGCCCAGCTCGAACAGGGAGCCTGGGCCCATCACCATCACATACCGCGTGGTGAGGGACACGGGCCGGTTCTGGACGCCGAGCACCTCGCCGCTCACCACGACGGCCCCCGGGGTGAGCGTGCCCTGGAGGCTGACCGCGCTGCCGAGGCCCACGGTGGCGGTGTCACTCGCCGTCGGCACCGCGCCGCCCCAGACGTAGGCATCATTCCAGTCGTGGACCATCTCCATCCGGAGGTCATCCACCAGCCCCGTGTGGTCTCCCGGGGATGTGTCCTCACCAAGCACACTCACCGTGGCGGGCCCGGCGTTCAGCGCGAGCACCGTGGAGACGTGCTCGGTGTACTGGATGCTCCCGAGGCGGAAGTGGCCGACCTCCGTGCCATTGACGGTGACGCGGACGTCCTTGGCCGGGGGCTGGGTCGGGTCATTGGCGCGCAAGGCGGCCCTCAGTCGGAAGCGGTAGTAGCCCGTGCGCGGAAGGGTGACGGCGGTGGTGGCCGTGGCCCCGCCTTGGAGGAAGAGGACCTGAGCGCCCTCGGGCGCGGCGGGATTGGCGACGGTGAAGGCGCTCCCGTTTCGTGCGAGGCCCGCGCCCGCGGTGAAGCTCCAGGGGCTTCCCGTGGGCGCATAGACAAAGCCGGGGCTGGTGGGGATGGCGGGCGATTCGAAGCCGCTGATGCTGATGTCCCTCACGCGCGACGCCCTGAAGTCATCCACGAAGGCGGTGTCCCCGCCCTGGGGTTTGAGCCCGCGCAGTTCGACGGTGTGGGGCCCGGAGGTGAGCAGCACCGGTCCAGCCGTGAGCCGTTGGTACGTCGCGCCGACGGGGCTCACGGTCAGGATGGCCGTGCCGTCAACGAGCAACTGGACGCTCTGGGCGCTGGTCGGGTCGTTTCCGCGCTGCGCCGTGGAGAAGCTGAAGACGTAGTAGCCCGCCGTGAAGTTGAACGCGCGTGACGCCGTTCCCGCGGCCTGGAGGACGAGCACCTGCGCGCCTTCGGGCGCGTTGGGATTCCCCGACGTGAACGCCGTGGCGTTCCGGGAGAGGCCCGCGCCGCCTGCCAGCGTCCAGCCAGAGCCGGCGGGGGCGTAGGCGTACCCAGGTGAGGCGGGGAGGGCAGGCACCTCGAACGTTCCGTTGGGCACCGTGAACGCGGTCGCCGACGCGGAGCTCACGGCAGCGGCACTGGCTTCAAGCGCGAAACACAGCGTCAATGAGAGAAACAGTTTTTTCGGATAAAGCCAGGATGTCAGCATGGGCGGATTTATGGCTGTCATCACGGGGCGTCGTCAAATGGGTGGGGGAGTCGTCGCGAGTGCGGGCTGCTTCGCGTCGCTGACTTGACACGTCATACGTGCGTCCGGAATTCGCGACTCTTGTCGGAGGTCTCGTTCATGCGTGGCTTTCGGGTGGCGGCGGTGGTGCTGGATGCCTGGCGGAAGTGGCCCTAGTGTGAGGGCCGGTTCCTTCCTCGGAGCGTGCTCACCATGACTGTCCTCACTCGACGAACCGTGCTCCAGGGGCTCGCCGTCACCGCCGCGGGCTGTGCCTCGACGCGCTCGGTGCGTGCGCCACGTCCCGGGCCGTCGCTGCCCCTGGGCGCGCAGATGGGAGACCTGCGCACCGGCGCCGTCACCGTCTGGGGCAAGGCGGACCGGGCCTCGCGGCTCGTGGTGGAGTGGAGCGAGGACTCCCGCCTCGTGAAGGGCGTGCATCGCGTGGAGGGCGCCGCGCTCACCGCCGCGACGGACTTCACGGGCGTGGTGGACCTCACGGGTCTGCCGGCGGGGCGCGAGGTCTTCGTGCGGGTGCTCGCGGAGGACGGCGGCGTCACCGGCGAGGAGTGGCGCGGGCGGTTCCTCACGTCACCGGACTCGGCCAAGGACGTGTGCTTCGCGTGGAGCGCGGACGTGTGTGGCCAGGGTTGGGGCATCAACCCGGAGTGGGGCGGTTATCGAGGCTACGCGGCCGTCCATGCGCTGCGCCCCGACTTCTTCCTGCACGTCGGCGACGCCATCTATGCCGACAACCCCCTGCTGCCGGAGGTCGTCCTCCCGGATGGGCGCGTGTGGCGCAACCGGGTGACGCCCGCCAAGTCGAAGGTCGCCGAGACGATGGAGGAGCTCCGCGGGAACTTCGCCTACAACTTCCTGGATGACTCGCTGCGGGCCATGGCGCGGGACGTGCCCATCGCGTACCAGTGGGATGACCACGAGGTGCGCAACAACTGGTATCCGGGGCGCAGCCTCGCGGACGACCCTCGGTACACGCAGGTCTCGGACGAACGGGTGCTCGGCGCGCGAGCGCGTCAGGCGTTCTTCGAGTATTCGCCCGTGGGCGGCGCCGCACGAGCCGAGGGCCGCATCCATCGCCAGCTCTCACAGGGGCCCTTGCTGGATGTCTTCATTCCAGACGTGCGCGCGTTCCGGGCGCCGAACTCCGTCAATCGGCAGGAGCAGCAGGGACCGGAGACGACGTTCCTCGGACGCGCGCAGCTCGACGGACTCAAGCAGTCGCTGGCGGCCTCCCGGGCGACGTGGAAGGTGATTGCGACCAGCATGCCGCTGGGGCTCATCATCCCGGCGGAGAAGCTGCCGGATGGCGGCTACCTCATGGAGGCGTGGGCCAACGGTCCGGGTGCCCCGCTGGGACGCGAGCTGGAGCTGGCGGAGTTGTTGTCGTTCCTGAAGGAACGGAAGGTGCGCAACGTGGTGTTCGTCACCGCGGACGTACACTACCCGGCGATGCACCACTATCACCCGGACCGCGCGCGCTTCCGCGACTTCGACCCGTTCTGGGAGTTCGTCGCGGGTCCGCTCAACGCGGGCACCTTCGGCCCCAGCCCGCTCGATGAGACCTTCGGCCCGGAGGTCAAGTGGCACAAGCCGGCGACGGTGATGAACGCGGCACCGTGGGAAGGACAGCAGTACTTCGGCAGCGTCCGCATCCAGGGCGACAGTGGCGTGATGACCGTCGCCATCCATGACCTGACGGGCAAGGCGCTGCACTCCGTGGAACTGGAGCCGAACCGATGATGCTCATGCTCGTCGTCCTGCTGGTGGGCTTTGTGTCGGCCGTGGTCGTCGTGCTCTCCATGAATCGTCCGGCAGGGCAGGTGGAGTCGAAGCGCTCGGAGCTGGAGGTCTGCCAGCACTGTGGTCAGGCGCGGGAACTGCTCGACGAGGAGATGGATGACCTCCATCTGAATGATGAGCAACGCCGGCAGGAGCAGAGCGGCGCCGTCGACTATCACGTCTGGTGGTGTGGCTCCTGCGAGGACGGCGTGGTGACGCGCAATTCGCGGTTCATCCAGACGGTGGGCGTGTGCCGTGCGTGCAGCGGGCGCGCGGAGCAGTCCATGCGAACCGTCGTCCCCGCCACGGCCGCCCGTGGCGGCGAGCTTCAAGTGGAGCTGGCCTGTCAGGGCTGTGGCCACCTCCAGCGGTTCTGGCGCTACACGCCCCGGGCTTCGTTGGCGAAGTGAGGGCGCACGTGCCCGCTACGTGGTGAGCACGAGCTTGACCAGCTCCGGGGGACTGCCGACGCGCATGGGGGGCCCCCAGAAGCCACAGCCCCGGCTCACGTAGATGTGGGAGTCCTGGTGCCGGTAGAGACCGGCCGCGTGCTCCCATGCGAGGCCGATGAACAGCGTCATCGGGAGGAGCTGCCCGCCGTGGGTGTGGCCTGAAATCTGGAGGTCCATCCCTCGCTCCGCGGCCACCTTGAAGTTCGCGGGCTGGTGCGCGAGCAGCACGGCCGCCCGGTCCGGCGCCCGTCCCGCGAGCGCCAGGTCCAGGTCGTAGCCCTTCTGGTTGCGCCGTCTCCAGCCGCTCCAGTCGTCCACGCCGACCAGGTCCAGCGAAGCCCCCGCATCGCCGATGCGGACATGGCGGTTGCGCAGCGACTGGATGTCGAGCGTCTGGAGGAACGCCGTCCACTCCGCGTCACCGGAGTAGTAGTCGTGATTGCCGGTGACGAAGTAGCTGCCGTAGCGGGAGCGCAGGGCTCCGAGCGCGGCGACGGCGCCTCCCAGCGTGGGCACGTCCCCGTCCACCAGGTCGCCGGTGATGGCGAAGAGGTCCGGCTTGAGGGCGTTGGCCTGACGCACCAGCTCGTCCATGAACCGGCGCTGGATGAAGGGGCCCACGTGGATGTCCGTGAGCTGGACGATGGTGAGCCCATCCAGCGCTCGCGGCAGCTTGGGAATCCTGACGGCGAGCTCCGTCACCAGCGGCGGTGCATAGGCGCGCCAGTTCCCGTACGTCGCCAGGCCTCCGCCCGCGAGCGCGGCGCCTCCCGCCAGCGCGCGCCCCAGGAACTTCCTCCGCTCCTCGTCCACCCGGAGTTCGACGTCTGGCGGAGCCTCCGGCACGGTGGCCGTGGGCGCGGGTGGTGGGGCCGCGTAGCGCCGTTGAACATGCCGTCCCAGGCCGACGAGGGCCCGGAGGAGGTCCGTCGCTCCGAGCGCAATCACCAGACAGAGCGCCACGCCCATCCACGTGTACGTGGTCACCGTCGCGATGCGTTCGAATCCCTCGGGGAGGGCATCCAGCACGGTGCGCCGCATCCCCAGGAGCAGCGTCAGGAGGCCCAGCACGACCAGGGCGACGAACCGGGCCGCGCGACCCCGCACCAGCTCACGGACCAGCCGTCGGTAGAGGTACAGGTGGCCCAGCACCGCGCCGAGCCCGATGAGCATCGAGAAGGAGAAGATCCTGAACGGCATGTGCGAGCGACCCGAGGCGAGAGCGGACGAGAAGGGTAACACGGTGCCCACGCCATGGCCGTCCTGGAGACAGGCCCACGCCCGGGTCCTCGCGATTGAACAGAGCCCTCGGCGTCATCGCCAGGAATCCGCCAGAGTCTTTTCGGGCAGGTAGATTCCGTGGGGCAGGCGAGCGTCACGAGGGGACACGCATGGACAAGGTCATCGTCATCACGGGGGCAAGTGGGGGAATCGGGGCGGAGCTGGCCCGGGTCGCGGGGGCACGTGGAGCGAAGCTGGTGCTGGCCGCGCGCCGTCGGACGGAGCTGGAGGCTGTCGCCAACCGCTCCGGCCGTGACTCGCTCGCCGTCGTCACCGATGTGACGGCTCGCGCGGAGGTGGAACGACTGCGTGACGCGGCGCTCGAGCGCTTCGGCCGCATCGATGTCTGGGTGAACAACGCGGGACGCGGCATCACCCGCTCCGTGGCCGAGCTCACCGACGCGGACCTGGAGTCGATGTGGCGCGACAACGTGCACAGCGCGCTCTACGGGATGCAGGCCGTCCTGCCGCACTTCCAGGCGCGCAACGCCGGCCAGATTCTCAACATCTCCAGCACCCTGGGACGGCTGCCCGTGGTGCCCCACCGCTCGGCGTATAGCGCGGCCAAGCACGCGTTGAATGCGCTGAGCGCCTGTCTCCGGCTGGAGCTGCGCCAGACGCACCCAGGCATCTCCATCACGGTGGTGATGCCCGGAGTCGTGGCCACGGAGTTCGGCGCCAATGCGCTGGGCGGTGGGCCGGACTCGCGCGCACTGCCCGGGGCCCAGCCCGTCGAGGAGGCCGTGGAGGCCATCCTCGACGCCATCGCCCACCCGCGTCCGGAGGTCTTCACGAAGGCGTCCACGCAGGCCGAGGTCGAGCGCTACTACCACGACGTCGCCGCGTTCGAGGCGGACCCGGGCGCGCGTCCCGGGCGCTGAGCGGAGTGTGACGCCCGGGAGCAGTCGGGTTGCTCCCGGGAGAAGGCGTCATTCGTAGCGGAGCGATTCGATGGGCGCGAGGCTCGCGGCGCGGCGCGCGGGCCAGATGCCGAAGAACACGCCCACGGACGCGGAGAAGGCGATGGCCACCACGATGGCCTCGGGGGCCACCACCATGGTCCATCCCATGAGCTTCTGGAGCACCGCCGCGCCCCCCACTCCCAGCACCAGTCCGAGCGTGCCTCCGGCCAGACACAGGACGAGGGACTCGACGAGGAACTGGAGCAGGATGTCCGTGCCCGTGGCCCCCAGCGCCTTGCGCAGACCAATCTCGCGCGTCCGCTCCGTCACCGAGACGAGCATGATGTTCATGATGCCGATGCCTCCCACCAGCAGGGAGATGGCGGCGATGCCGGCGAGCAGCAGCGAGAAGGTCTGCGTCGTCTCCTGCACCGTCGCGAGCAGCGAGGCCTGGTCGCGGATGTTGAAGTCGGCCGGCTCCTCGGGACGCAGGCGGTGCTCCCGACGCAGCTTGAGGTCGATCTCCGCCATGGCGTCGTCCATGGTCTTCTCGCTCATGGCCTGCACGGCGATGGAGCGGATGCGGTCGCTGCCCATCACCCGGAACTGCGCGGTGGACAGCGGGATGTAGAGGCTCTCGTCGGGGTTGGAGAAGCCCTGGGAGCCCTTCTCCGCCAGCACTCCAATGACCTCGAAGGGAATGCCTCGGATGCGAATCGTCTCGCCCACCAGCGAAGAGGAGTCGCGAATCCCCAGCTGCCCGCCCGCCAGCGCCCCCAGCACCACCACGCGCCGCCGACCCCGGTCCTCCGCGTCGGTGAACATCCGGCCCGCGACGACGCGGGACTCGTTGATGCCGAAGTACGCCGGCCACGTGCCCACCACCGACAGGTTCGCGTTGCCCGCGCCGTACTCCACCTGGAAGCGCGACTCGATTTCCGGCGCCACGGCCTGGATGTGTTTGGCGTTGGTGCGCAGCGCCTCCGCGTCGTCGATGGTCATCGACGCCTGACCTCGACCGAGGCCGCCCGAGAAGGACTGGCCGGGGCGCACCGTCAGGACATTCGTCCCGAGCGTCTTCAGCCGCTGCTCCACCGAGCGCTGGGCTCCTTCGCCCAACGCCACCATGGTGATGACCGCCGCGATGCCAATGACGATGCCGAGCATGGTCAACAGCGACCGCAGCTTGTTGGCGAGGACCGCGTCGAACGCCACAAGGATGATTTCACCCATGACCTGCCTCCTCCTCCCGCCGACTAACGACCGCCGCGCCCACCGCCAGCACCACCACCCATGCCGGGCATCATTCCGCCCCCTGCCTGCCGCATCCGCTCGTTGCGCTGCGCCTGCTGCTGCTGGAGCTGCGCCACCGACACGAGCAACACCTGCTCGCCCGCCTCCAGCCCGCTGATGACCTCCGAGCTCTCCCAGTCACTCATGCCCAGCACCACGCGGCGCGGCTCCGGCCCCTTCGCGCCCTGCACGAAGACGAGCCCCGGCCGCGTGTCGCCCTGGGCCTGCTGGCCGTCGCGGTTGCCCCGGTTGCGCCGGCCTTCACCCGCGCCGTCCTGACCCGCGGCCGTCGCGGGAGTCGCCACGTTCACTGGCGTGGCCGTGCCCGCGCCCACGGTGCCCTTGTCGCCGCCCGCCACGGGCGCGCCCTCGGTGCCACCCGTCGACGCCGGGCCCTGTGGAGCGGTGTCCGCGCCGCTTCCCCCCGAGCCGCCCCGGCCCCGGCCCGCCCCGGTGGAGCCCGGCGGACGCATCAGCGAGCGCACCGAGTCCTCCGTGAGTCCCACCGCCAGCGCCGCCGCGCGAGCATCCCGCAGGCCCACCACGGCGGAGTTGGGGACGGTGATGGCGTCGCGGCGGCGGGAGATTTCAATGGCCACCTCCGCGTTCATCCCCGGGCGCAGCAGCCCTTCCGGATTGTCCAGGCGCACGAGCACCGGGAAGAGGGTGACGTTCTGCTCCACCAGCGCCTGGGGTTCGATCTTCACGACCTCACCGACGAACGTCTTTCCCGGGTACGCCTCCATCGTCACGCGCGCCTTGAGGCCCGCCTTGAGCTGGCCCACGTCCGTCTCGTCCACCTTGGCGCGCACTTGCATGACGGACAGGTCCGCCATCTTGAACAGCGTGCTGCCACCGGACACGTTGGACGTGGCCGACGCGATGATCTGCCCGGGCTGAATCGTCCGCTCCAGCAGCGTCCCGGCGCTGGGGGCGCGGATGGTGACGTCGCGGCTGCGCTCCTTGGCGAGCTGGAGGTTCGTCTCCGCGCGCACCTTGGCCGCCCGCGCGGTGGCGTAGGCATCCACCGTCGTCTCGTATTCCTGCTGGGTGACGTAGCCGGACTGACGCAGCGACTCCATGCGCTGGCGCTGGGCCTCCGTCGTGTTCAGTCGCACGCGCGCGGAGTCCAGGTCCGCCTGCGCCTGGGCCAGCGCGTTCTGCACGTCGCGCGGGTCGATCTCCGCGAGCAGCGCGTCCTTCTCCACCTTGTCGCCGGTGTCGAACAGCACGCGGAGCACTTCGCCGGACGCCTTGGACTTCACCTCCACCACGCGCAGCGGCTCCACCAGGCCGGCGGACTCCGCGACGACCTCCATGTCCCGGCGCTCCACCACGGCGACGGCCGCCGAGCGCTCCGGTGTGGCGGGCTCCGTGCTCCGCTGGGTGGCGTAGACGCCCGCTCCAATCAGGACCGCCGCGACACCCGTGATGACCATCTTCTTCGCCTTGCTCACGACGTCCTCCAGGTCTCTTCGTGGCCGCGCGACGCGCGGTCCCGCTCAATTCCGCTTCAGCTCGTCCCGCTCGATGACGCCGTCCTTCAAGAACAGCACCCGCCGCGCGTACGCCGCGATGTCCGACTCGTGCGTGACGAGCATCAACGTCTGCCCCTGGGCATGCAGCTCCCCGAAGAGGGCCATGATTTCCTCACCCGTCCGGCTGTCGAGCGCGCCCGTGGGCTCGTCCGCCAGCAGCAGCGCGGGCTGCGTCACCAGCGCGCGGGCGATGGCCACGCGTTGACGTTGACCGCCCGATAGTTCGTTGGGCCGGTGGTCCTTGCGTGCGCCCAGGCCCACCTTCTCCAGCATCGCCGCCGCGCGCTCGTGGCGGACCTTCTTGGGCACGCGCGCGTACACCAGCGGAAGCGCCACGTTGTCCAGCGCGGAGGCGCGGGGCAGCAGGTTGAAGCTCTGGAACACGAAGCCCAGCTCGCGGTTGCGGATGCGCGCGAGCGCGTTCTCCGTCATTCCCGCCACGGGTTGGCCGTTGAGCCAGTACTGCCCGCCGCTCGGCACATCCAGGCAGCCGATGAGGTTCATGAAGGTGGACTTGCCGGAGCCCGACGGGCCCATGACGGCCACATATTCGTTGCGGCGGATGGTGAGGTCCACGCCGCGCAGCGCGCGCACCACCTCCGAGCCCATCGTGTAGTCCTTGCTCAAGCCCTCCACGCGGATGACCACGTCCGCGATGTCCCGCGCCGTCGAACTCTCCATGGCGATGCTCACAGCGGCCTCCCGGCGAGCGCTTCCAGTTCGGCGCGTGCGATGCGGTAGTCGAAGCGAGAGGACACGAGGTTGATCTCCGCCTGGACCAGGTTCTCCTGCGACGTCAGCAGCTCCAGGATGGTCGTCGCGCCCAGACGGTAGCGCTCTTCCTGCACCTTGAGGTCCTCGCGCGCCACCTCCACGGACTGCTCGGACAGGGTGATGCGGTCCGCGGAGAGGCGCAGTTGAGCCAACGCCTGGCTGGCCCCTGACCTCACCGCGCGCCGCGTGTCCGCGAGCTGCGCCTGGGACACGACTTCCTGCGTCCTGGCGCGCTGCACCCGCTCCTCGCGCAGGAAGCCGTCGAAGATGGGGTAGGAGAGGCCCAGGCGCACCGACCAGCTCGTCTTGCCTCCGTTGAAGCTCGCGTCCTGGTTGAACCAGTCGTAGCCGGCGGACAGGCGAACGGACGGCAGGTAGGTCGCCTTCGCCACGCTCACGCCCGCTTCGGAGGCGCGCAGCGTGGAGGCCGCGGCGAGCACCGCGGGGGCGTTGGATTCCAGCTCCGTGATGAGCGCGGCCTCGGTGAGGGTGAACGGCTTGGGGCCCAGGTTCCCGTCGGCCTGGGCCTGCGCCGGACCGTCCGCGCCGATGAGGCGTCCCAGCGACAGGGCCGCCGAGGTGCGCTGGGTCTCCGCCGTGCGCAGCGCCTCCAGGGCCGTGGTGTGGTCCAGCCGCGCCCGCAGCAGGTCGGAGCGCGTCGCCGAGCCCACCGCCAGCCGCCGCTCCGCCGCGTCTTCGTTCTGCTTGGCCCGCTCGATGCGCGAGCGCGCCACTTCTTCCAGGCCCGTCGCCCGGAGCACCTCGTAGAAGGCGCGCTCCACGTCGAGCACCGCGCTGGCGCGCTGCGCGGTGAGCTGTGCCCCGGCCGCACCGGACTGCGCGCGGGTCTGCTTGCGCGTGGCGCTGCGCTGGCCACCGGTGAAGACGTTCCACGACGTGGACAGGCCCGCGCTGTACGTGTCGTTGGAACCGGAGACGACGGTGCCTGTATCGGGCACGATGCGATCACTGCTGGAGAGCGAGCCCGTCGCGTTCGCCGAGAGGGAAGGGAGGTAGGCGCCCACCGCGCTGAGCTCCGCCGACGCCGCGTTGGTGACGGTGCCCTCCGCCTGCACCACCTGCGGATTCGCCTTGAGAGCACGCGCGATGGCCTCCTCGAGCGTGACAGTCACGCCCTGGGGCTCTTCTGCCTGGGCCGTGAGGCTCTGGACCGGCGCGCTGTCTGGGGCCTGGGGAGTTCCCTGAACCGGCGCGGCTGCGTCCTTCTTCGTCGTTTCCTGGGTGGGCGCGTCGGCCGGAGCCTTCTGTGTCTGGGCGGCGCCGTTCTGCTCCGTGCCGGGAGCCCGGGTGGGCGTCTGCGCCGCGCCCAATCCTGGCGTCGCCACCAGGCCGAGGAGGCCCAGCGTCAGCGCCGTCATCCGGTGGGGCCGTCTCTTGAACCACGCTCTCTTGAGCATCGTCATCGCAGCCATGTCCCGTTGAAGGCCGGTGCGCTTCTGGCGCGTCCGGCGGTTCCGAAGCAGGGTGACTGCATGCGCCTTGCCAGTTTTCAACACATTGAAACCTCAGGGGAAACCCGCGCGAGCGCTGCGAGAAGCGCCGTCCGAGTGCGGATTCCGCATGCGGTCCGCGAGGGCCTCCATCGGTCATGTCGCGCGGCGTGAGGGCCGCGTGGGGGCGAGGCTTCGTGGGCCCCTGGCGAGACGTGGGCCTCGTGCTTGCACAAGGAGGCCGGGACGGGTGGGTGTGACGCGTGTCGCCTCCTGCTCGGACTGCGCTCCAGCGGCCTGTGCGCCGCGCCAACCCTCGGGAGAACCGCATGGGCTCGACAGCAACCAGGCAATGGGGAGCCCGCGTGGCGTCACGCCGTGCGAGAAGGGAGTGCGGATTCCGCACCGTGCATGCAGAGTTCGCAGCGAGCGGAGGCATCTCATGGAGTGGGATTCACCCCGAGCGGGGTCATCGTCGATGAGCGGCGCGTCCCGTTGGAGGCCGCGTGGTCCGTGGATGCCGTGGGTCGCGGCGGGGCTCATGTGCGCCGTGCTTCTGTCCGCGGTGCTCTTCATCCGCAGGTCCGCGATGGAGTCGTCCTCGCTGGTGGTGCGAGGCATGGCCAACGTCCTGATGCACTCCGGGTTGGAGGCCTTCCGAGAGGGCTCGGGTCCTCCGAGCCAGCAGTCGCTCGATGCCTTCCTCGCGGCGAACCAGGAGGGTGGTCTGCGCTACGTGGCCATCATCGAGGACGGGCGGGTGCTGGAGTCGTCGGGGGAGGGCTCGCTGGGAGAGATTCAGGATGGCCCCTTGCTGCGCATCGAGGCGGGCCGGGGACGCTTCATCCATCGACTGCGCAAGCCGAAGCCGGAGGCCCCGGTCACGACGAGCGGGGGGGCACCCACGGTGGACCCGGCGCACCAGGAGCCGCGCCGCAACCTGCGCATCGGCTACGAGTTCGAGCCTGTCACCGCGCTGGAGTTGACGGATCGCGCGCAGCGGCTGCTGTTCATCGCGGCGGTGTCGTGCGTGGGAATCCTGGGGCTGGCCTTCGCCTTCTCGCGCTCCCTGGCGCAGCGCGAGGCCCTGGCGGCGGAGCTGGAGCGAGGCCGTCGGCTGGCGGCACTGGGCACCATGTCGGCGGTGCTGGCGCACGAGCTGCGCAACCCGCTGGCCTCGCTCAAGGGCCACGCTCAGTTGCTCGCGGAGCGCGTGGAGCGGGACGAGGTGCTGCGCCCCAAGGCGGACCGCATCGTGGGTGAGGCGGTGCGGTTGGAGCAGCTGATGAATGACCTGCTGTCCTTCGTGCGCAGCGGAGAGCTGCGGCGCACCGGGACGGACCCCAACGAGGTGTTGCGCGCGGCGGTGGAGGCCACGGGTGAGTCCAGCGTGCAGGCGCACTACCTGCCGAGCCGCGAGCAGTGGGAGCTGGACGCTGGGCGCTTCCAGCAGGCGCTGGAGAACGTGCTGCGCAACGCGGTGCAGGTGAGTCCGGCCGGGCAGCGCGTGGAGGTGGACGTGGCCCAGGAGGGCAAGTCGCTCGTGTTCATCGTGAGGGATTACGGGCCGGGCATTCCGAAGGGAGACGAGGAGCGCATCTTCGAGCCCTTCGTCACCGGGCGGCTGCGGGGCGTGGGCCTGGGCCTGGCCATCACCCGCCGCATCGTGGAGCTGCACGGGGGCTCGGTGAGCGCGAAGACCCATTCCGGAGGTGGCGCGGAGTTCCGGCTCATCGTCCCGGCGAGGGGGACCTGAGCCATGGCGCGCATCCTGGTGGCGGATGACGAGGAGGGCGTGCGCTCGTTCATCGCGGAGGCGCTCGAGGTCGAAGGCCACGTGGTGACGACGGCGGCGGATGGTGAGGAGGCCGCGCGGCTCCTGGCGAAGCAGGGCGTGGATTTGCTGGTGACCGACCTGCGGATGCCGGGGATGGATGGGCTGACGCTGCTGCGCAAGGTGCGCGAGGAGCAGCCGGACGTGGAGGTCATCATCCTCACCGCGGTGGGATCGGTGGAGAGCGCCGTGTCGGCGATGAAGGCCGGCGCGTTCGAGTACCTCCTCAAGCCGGTGGGAAGTCCGGCGGAGCTGCGACTGACGGTGGCTCGGGCGCTGGAGCGCCGCGCGCTGTTGAACTTCAAGGCGGAGGCGCGTCAGTCCACCAGCGAGGTGGTGCTGAGCTGGGGCGCGCCGTCGATGGGGCCCGTGGTGGAGGCGCTGCGCAAGGTGTCACCCACGCAGGCCACGGTGTTGCTCGTGGGCGAGAGCGGCACGGGCAAGGAGGTCGCCGCGCGGGCGCTGCACCAGTGGAGTGAGCGCTCGGAGGGGCCCTTCGTCGCGGTGAACTGCGCGGCCCTCACGGAGACGCTGCTGGAGAGCGAGCTGTTCGGCCACGAGAAGGGCGCCTTCACCGGCGCGGTGGCGCAGCGGCGCGGCCGCATCGAGCTGGCCCAGGGCGGGACGTTCTTCCTGGACGAAGTGGGCGAGCTGAAGGCGGAGCTGCAGGCCAAGCTGTTGCGCGTGCTCCAGGAGCGGCGCTTCGAGCGAGTGGGGGGGACCCGGACGCTGGAGGCGGACGTGCGCTGGGTGGCGGCGACCAACCGCGACCTCAAGACGATGATGGCCCACGGCGAGTTCCGCGAGGACCTCTACCACCGGCTGGCGGTGTTCCCCATCCGGATGCCGTCGCTGCGCGAGCGTCGCGAGGACCTGCGTCCACTGGCGGAGCTGTTGCTGCGTCGCATTGGCGAGGAGCTGGGACGGCCCGGGTTGAAGCTGTCCCCGGAGGCGTCGGAGAGGCTGGAGTCCTTCTCCTGGCCGGGCAACGTGCGCGAGCTGCGCAATGCCCTGGAGCGCGCGGCCATCCTCGCCGACGGCGCGGTGGTGGAGTCGAGCCACCTGTGGCTGGACCCCACCAGTGCTCCGGCTCCCACGGCCACACCCGCGGCGGGCGTGCGCCTGCCGGACACGACGCTGGAGGAGTTGGAGCGGATGGCGATTGAACAGGCCATCGCGGACGAGGGTGGCAACCGGAAGCGCGCCGCGCAGCGGCTGGGCATCGGGTTGCGCACGCTCTACGACAAGCTGCGGCGCTACGGAATGCAGTGAGGCCAGGGGGCGCGAAGCAGCCGCGCCCCCGGGGCCACGCTCACGGAGGGCCGTAGCCCTGCACGCGGGAGTTGACCTCCACCGCGGTGGCGTAGATCTGCGCCCACGTCCGGTACTTCAGCTTGTCGCCGAAGCCCTTCTGGTCATTGGCGTAGTTGAACAGGTCCTTGCGGAAGAGCGCGTCGGCCGCCTTGCGCGCGCCATCGGCCAGGGGCGTGCCCTTGCGGTCGTAGTAGCGCAGCAGGTCATAGCCGTAGTCGTGCGTCTTCGCGGCCGGGTCGAACTCCTTGTCCGGGCCAATCTTGCCGGGCGCGGACGCGGAGCCGTGCGGGTCCTGCATGCGCTGACCGTGCTTCGTCTGGATGGCGTAGGGCTTGTAGCCCATCACCTTCTCGAAGTCGGCCGGGGGCGGGCGGGCACCCGTCAGGTACTCGTTCATCAGCTTGCCGTGGTCCCCGGCGGGCGCCGCGCCCACCTTGGCCGTCTTCTCCGTGGCGTTCGTGCCTCGGGCGAAGGTGTCCTGGGTGTTCGGCCGGACCGGCACCGCCGTGTTGGAGCGCTCGGCGGTCGGCGACTCAGCGCTGTTGGAGACCGGACGGCGGGAGGAGACGGGGGGATTGCGCACGAGCATGGAGGACCCGGGGGAAAGCTTCTCTTGGTTTGTCGCACTCTGTAGGGTGGAAGTTGCGTGAATGGGATTAACGCACCGCATTGTGAGAAGGAGAGCTTGTGGGCACGGACCTGTATCGCGACGGACTGGCGCGGCTGGAGGCGGGGGATGGGAAGGAGGCGAAGCGGCTGCTGGAGGCCGCGCTGCATGAGGCCCCGGGGGACGCGGGGGTGATGCACGCGCTGTCACGGGCGCTGGACCTGGCGGGGGAGCGCGCGAGGGCCGTGGAGTTGCTGGAGCTGGTCCACGCGAAGGCCCCATCGGAGCCGGGCCCGGCGTGTGACCTGGCGATTGCGCTGTTGGAGAAGGGGGAGGACGCGCGCGCGGCGCAGGTACTGGGGCCGGTGCTGGAGGCCCACCCCGACCACCCCCGGGCGAACCTGGACCTGGCGCTGGCGCTGGCGAAGACGGAGCCGGACCGGTCAAGGCTTCATGCCCAACGCGCGGGCCTGAGCTCCAACGCGGACGAGCGCGAGCAGGCGGCGGCGCTGGAGCGGGTGCTGTCCGGACAGGCGCCCTGAGCTACGAGCGTCACATCTCCCGGACGCACGCCTCGATGTTGTTGCCGTCCGGGTCCAGCAGGAAGGCCGCGTAGTACTTGTAGGCGCCGACGCGCGGACCGGGCGCGCCATTGTCCCGGCCGCCCGCGGCCAGTCCGCGCTGATGGAACGCGTCCACCTCCGCGCGGTCCGTGGTGGAGAACGCCATGTGGAGGGGACTGCGCCCCGGGCCGTGCTGGTCCGTCCAGGTCTCCGGTCGAAGCGTGCCCACCCATAGGAAGGGGGACTTCGGGTCGGTGCCGAACAGCGCGAAGCCGTCGCCGCGTTCCATGCGTTTGAGCCCCAGCGGAGCGAGGCACGCCTCGTAGAAGCGCACGCACTTCTCCAGGTCCTTGGTCACGAATCCGAAGTGGTCGAGCTTGAGCATGCGGTCACGATGGGAACGGGCGCGACTTCGTGACAAGTGACCGCCCGGCGGTCCCCGCGCTCGCTCTCCCGCCTGCCTTCGAGCGGGCGGAAAGCGCACGACGGGCGGCCTCCCGAGGGAAGCCGCCCGCCGCGTGAGGTGCCGCGCGAAGCCGGTGCTACGGCGTCGTGTAGTTGATGGTCAGGTTGTACGTCGCCGCCTGGTTGCTCGCGCCGCGCACCATGACGTGGGCCGCTGTCTGCCCGGCGGGCACGGTGAGCGTGCACGTCTCGGCGGCCCCCGACAGGTTGGGGCGGCAGTCATAGGCGCTGGTGGTGGGCTGCGAGCCGAAGCGGACGTACAGGTTGGGGTTGCGCGTGCCCGTCATCACCACGCTGAACGTCGTGCCCGGCACCACGGTGTAGGGGCCGTAGCGCACGTTCGTGTTGCGCGTCACCGAGCCCGACTCCGTCTCCGTGGTGGGCGTGCCGGGTCCGCCATCGCCCGAATACGTGCCCGTCAGCGTCAGCCCGGAGTAGGCCGAGAAGGCGTTGACCATGACGTACCAGGTGCCGGCCTGCGGGTTGTTGATGGTGCACGTCTCCGCGTTGCCGCTGGTGTACGGGCGGCAGTCGTAGGTGCCGGAGTTCGGCGCGGCGCCGAAGCGCACGTACAGGTCCGCGTCACCCGTGCCACCGCTGGTGGTGACGACCAGCGAGGCGCGGCCCGCGGGGACCTCCAGCGTGTAGTACTTCTTGTTGCCGGAGCTGCCGGACAGGCCCGTCACCGGCACGCCGTTGCTCAGCGGCGACGTCACCGGGGGCGGAGGCGGCACACCGACGGCCACCCATGCATCCGTCACGGCCTGGACGGTCGCGGCGTTGTAGCCCAGCTCCTGCGCGGCCTGGACGGTGTACGCCTTGGCCTGCTCGAACGTGGTGCTCGGGGTGAAGAGGTCCGTGTTGGCCTTGTAGAAGATGCGGCCGGCCGCTTCCGGGCCAATCGCGGCGACGGTATTGGTCGTCTTGCCACGCGGGTGCGTGCCACCCTTGGAGAGCAGGGCGAAGACGAGGTTGCTGATGCCGGAGCTGTAGTGCACGTCCACGCCGGACGAGTAGTCGCCGTAGAAGTCCAGCGAGTCGCCATCCTTGGCCGGGTCGTCCATGTAGCGCAGGGCGTCGTTGGCGGTGCCCGGGGTCCAGATGTCCTCGCCCACCATGAACACGTCCGCGTCCGTGGCCCAGCTGCGCGTCCAGCTCTCGCACACGCCGGAGAAGATGTCGGACATGGACTCGTTGAGGCCGCCGGACTCACCCGAGTAGATGAGGTCCGACTCGGTGTCCGTCACCGCGTGGGTCAGCTCGTGGACGGTGACGTCCAGGTCCTTGCCCAGCTCGATGGAGTTCACGCCGTCGCCGTCGCCGTACACCATCTGGGTGCCGTCCCAGTACGCGTTCACGTAGTTGCTGCCGTAGTGGACGGTGCTGATGAGCGCGGCGCCCGCGTTGTCATACGAGTCGCGGCCGAACAGCGTCTGGTAGCAGTTGTACGTGACGCCGAGCTGGTCGTAGTTCATGTCCACGTGGGCATCGCCCGTGGCCGCCTGTCCCTCGCTGCGGCGGAGGGTGCCCGGCGTGGTGCTGCCATTGTTGGCGCTGTGCACCCGGCGGTTGAGCGCCTCGTGGATCTGCGGATGCGTGGCCACAACGCCGCCGCGCTGCGCGTCGACATAGACCAGGTCATCGGCCTTGAAGCCGTCGCGGGTGCCTACCAGGCGCACCTGCCACGCCAGCCGGAGCTCCTCGGTGCCCTCGGGACGCAGGTACACCAGCGTCGGAGCACCCTCGGCCTTCGCGCCGTCGACGGACGTTCCGGCGAGCGCGGACGTGCGAGCGGCCTCCGAGGCCACCGTCGCCCGAGCGGAAGGCGCCGAGCCACCGCGCGCCGAGCCGTTGGCCGCGTAGATGAGGCCCTCCGGGTCCGCGTGGAGGACCAGCTCGCTGCCCACCACGGGCAGGCCCTGCTCGAGCTGCCGGAAGCGCAGGTGCTTGCGGCCCTGCGCGTCCACCGTGGCGCGGCGGAACACCAGGTCGTCGTTGCGCAGGCGGAAGGCGGAGGCGATCTCCGCCAGGGCCTCGCGAGCCTCCTCGCCGGAGTCGGAGCGAGCGCGCTGCGCGGACACTCCGCCAGCCCCGGTCAGCCGACCCAGCTCACCGCGAATGAGGAACGGAACACCTTCCTGTTGTCCGACCACCTCGGCTCCAGGCAGTCGCGCCAACGCGGCCTGGACATCCGCGTCCTTGGCCTCCCCGTTGGGTGCTTCTCCTTCTGGCTGCACCGCACCGCAAGCCATGAGACCGGCGCCAACCCACGCCGCGCAGAACGTCCTCCAGACATTGCCTCTCAAGAGCACGACCTTTCTGTTGAAGGGGCTCTTTCATTGCACGTGGCTTATTCGTGTTTCAAGTGATTTTGATATATAAGATGGTTTTTCCTGTTTCGGGGTGGTTTTACACGCAGGCCCGCTCAGGTGTGCCCATTCGTGGGCAAGGGTATGTCGCCGCCACCCCTTCACACGTCAACGAGAGACAATCATGTCCACGCTGTCTTTCCCTGTCGCGGGGCTTCGTCCCCTGGCGCTCCTGCTGGCTCTGGGGCTCATCGTCGGTACGACTCCAGCCCTCGCGAGGGGGCGGTACTACAACCACTCCGGCGGTATCGAGACGAGTCACCCCGCGTGGATGAGCTGGGTCCCCAGCTCGACGGGCCTGGGCGCCCTGTCCATGCCTGGGACTCACGACACCATGGCCTATCAATCTTATGGTGGAGATCTGACACAGACCCAGTCGTTGGGATTGCGCCAGCAGCTCGACGCGGGGATCCGCGCGCTGGACATCCGTTGTCGGCACATCGGTGACCGTTTCACCATCCACCACGGCGTCGTCTACCTGCACGTCAACTTCGACGATGTCCTCCAGACGACCATCCAGTTCCTCAATGCGCACCCCTCCGAGACGGTGGTGATGCGCGTGAAGCGGGAACACACGGAGGAGAGCAATACGCGCGGTTTCGCGCAGACCTTCGAGTGGTATCGCGACCAGCCCGCCTACAGCCCCTACCTCTGGCGGGGCTCGCATGTGCCCACGCTGGGAGAGGTTCGCGGGAAGATTGTGATTGTGGACGATTTCGCCGGAGGGACTTACGGCATCCCCTGGGGCGCGGTGAATCTCCAGGATGACTGGACGGTGTCCCAGCTCGCGGATATCGACGACAAATGGAACAAGGTCCGCGCGCACCTTGACAGGACCCAGGGCGGTTCACCGTCCACCCTGTTCATCAACTTCCTGAGTGGTTCTTCCGCCATGGCTTATCCCTTACATGTGGCGGGAGGAATCAACATCCTGGGTATCAATTACCGGGGCGTGAATGACTACGCCATCGACCACCTGGTGGGCGGGTGGGCGCAGCGCGCGGGCATGATGATGATGGATTTTCCGGGGGCGGGATTGATTGACGCCATCCTGGCCCTCAACGTCCGGCTGTTGCCTTCCTCCAGCGGGTTGCCGGCGGACTTCAGCGCCATCTTCAGGAATACGGCGTACACGCTCGGTGGCGACGCGGAGGCTCGCTGGTATGGGATGCAGGCGTTCCTCCAGAACGCGGCGCCCGGGCGCAACTGGCATGTGATGGCGCTCAAGAAGGAGTGGGGGGCGTGGATGCACCACGAGGGCGCCTTCTATCAATCCGATTCGATGGATGACTTCACGCACCTCGCCTTTCCAACGCGGACGGTGACCAGCGTGGTGGGGCCGGGGTATCTGGCCAGCTATGTGAACGGGCAGCTCGGGAGCCTGTCTGGAGGCTCGGGAGACAGGTCCTCCCAGCTCCATTCGCGGCTGAGCGCGCGCTTCCCTTTCCAGCTCTGGTCCGTGGTGGTGAAGCGCGCTCCCGGAGGGCTCGGCAACTGGGCGTATTCGGATTTCGGGCGCGGCTACAAGACCTCGTCGGGCGACTACACATATGCGGTCCAGGGCTATTCGGCCTACGACGGGGTGTATCTGCACGAGCACATCCAGCAGGAGGGCAACGTCGTCCGTCTGACGTCGAACGTCGGCTTCCTGGGGGACGTTGGCTTCGATGATTCGCTGAGCTCAGTCACCGTGCTGGGGCCCTATCAGGCGACGCTGTGCGAGCACCCGAACCAGACGGGCCGGTGTTTCACCACGTCCTCGAGTATTCGCGAGGTCAACGCGGTGCCGGGTGGGCCGTGGAATGACCAGATTTCGTCGGCCTCCGTCAGCCGGACGGGGCTGCACTGAGGCTTCGGGCGGTGCCCGCGGGGTTGAATGTTCCTCGTCCCGCGGGCCCGTCCTGTCTGCCTCGCGGGGCAAGGTGCTGTCACACGTTGGATGGCGAGGCGCCTCGTTGAACATGCTTTGCCGGGAAGTCGGCAGTGTCGTGCCGGCTCCGCGCGACATTTGAAACAAGCGTGCCTTGGTTGGCCTGGGGGGCGTCATGGCCAGCGATGTGGTGAGTTCGACGAGGGGTATCGGGAGCGAACCAGGAGCGACGCGGTGCTTGAGGAATCGGCGCGGCGCGGTGGAACTCGAGCTGCGCAATCACCTGACGGACCTGCGGCTCATCGGGCTCGGCGTGGTTCGGGTGGATGGGAAGGAAGTTCCGCTCGAGCAGGTCGTGCTGATGTCGGACGAGGGCCCCGTGTGGCGTGGCGAGCGGCTGTCGCGGGAATGCCCGGTGGCCTTCGATCAGCGCAGGACGCTGTGCCTGCGCGCCGAGATTCCGCCGCTCGGGGAGGGGGAGCACCGGGTGGAGGTGGAGCTGGAGTGTGGACTTCACGGCCCCGTGAGTCTGCATGTGACGGAGGCCATCGAGGAGGGACACCCGGAGCCCGACAGTCGCATCCCGCGCAGTCCGGGGGATGACTACACGGAGGACATCGTCCGCTGCCGGCGGGACTACGCGGAGGCGTGGACGGGGGCTCGGCTGGAGCATGTGGCGAGCCACTCGTTCGACGCTGGCCATGCGAGGAACTCGTGCGAGCACTTCACGGGTGTGGCCCAGGTTCCGCTGGGCATCGCCGGGCCCCTCACCATCCTGGGGGAGAATGCGCATGGCGCGTACCTCATCCCCCTGGCCACGACAGAGGGGGCGATGGTGGCGAGCTACAACCGCGGCATCAAGGTCCTCAACGAGTCCGGAGGGGCTGTCTGCACGGTGCTGGACGACGCCATGCAACGCTCGCCGGTCTTCGTCTTCGAGAGCGCGAAGGCCGGGCGAGAATTCACGACCTGGGTGAGGACGAATCAGGCGGCCATCGCCGAGCAGGCGGAGTCGACGAGCCGTGTGGCGAAGCTCCAGGACATCGACGCCTATCAGGTGAGCCGGATGGTCTTCCTGCGCTTCAACTTCACGACGGGAGATGCGGCGGGACAGAACATGGTGGGCAAGGCCGTGTTCGCCGCGCTCCTGTGGATTCGGGAGCAGTATCCGGCCATCCGCGCCAGCTTCCTGGATGGCAACATCTCCACGGACAAGAAGTCGTCCCAGCTCAACATCCTGCGGACCCGAGGCAAGCGCGTGGTGGCGGAGGCGGTCATCGGCAAGGAGTTGCTCCTGTCACGGATGCGCACGCACGTGCGCCAGTTGGTGCAGGTGCAGCGCATCACCACGGAAGGGGCGAATCTGGCGGGCTCACACAACAACGGCTCTCAGTCCGCCAATGCACTCGCGGCGGTGTTCATCGCGACGGGCCAGGACGTGGGGGCCCTGGCGGAGTCCGCCGCCGGACGCCTGTACATGGAGGAGACTTCGGACGGGGACCTCTATGCGTCCATCACCCTGCCCGCGCTCGTGCTGGCCACGCACGGTGGAGGCACGGGCCTGCCGACGCAGCGGGAGTGCCTGGAGATGATGGACTGCTACGGACGCGGCAAGGTGCGCCGGCTGGCGGAGATTGTCGCGGGAGTCGTCCTCGCGGGAGAGCTGTCGCTCGCGTGTGCCCTGTCGTCCACGCTGGGCTCGGAGGAGTGGGTTGCCAGCCACGAGCACCTGGGACGCAATCGCTAGCGAGCCAGGGCCGGGCGCCTGGCTCGCGAGCCGATGTGGCCGCGAGCCAGGTCAGAAGCTCATCGCTTCGAGTGCTGCCACCATCTTCCCGACGTCGTACCCGTAGAAGCCCGCCGAGTTGAGGGTGTTGATCTCCCCGACGTAGGGCTTCTGCTCGTGGACGAAGACGTCCAGCGCATAGGCCCGGTCCGGTCCCCAACGGTCCGCCATGCGCTGAGCGAAGGTCCATACGTCCGGCTCGACTTCCGGCGAGGAGAAGACCCGGTCCCCCAGCTTGTAGCGCGTGCCCGTGACGACGCGGCCGTCCACGACGACCATGCGGTACTCGCTCTGGATGTGCCGGAGCGCGCTGACGACCACCCACGTGTCCGAGGTGACCTGGGTGTTCGCGGGCTCCGCCAGGGCGCTCTCGCGCCAGTGCTCGAAGTCCTCCCATGAGGTCACCATGCCGGAGAACGACTTGTCGTCCAGGCACGGTCGGATGAAGAACGGCTTCGCCCGCACGGGCACCTCGCCGAATCGGCACACGTGCGCGTCGGCGTTCAACAGGTGCTCGCCCAGGTGCGCGCGCCACACGCGAAAGTCGAACCGCTCGTTGAGGAACGCGCCCGGCGACCATCCCCGGGCCTTCGCGTAGCGCGCCAGGCTGAGCGAGCCCATGACGACGACGGGCCCCGTCACGTCAACGGTGGGCTCCACGCCCCCGTCGAAGGGAATCACCTTCACCAGGGTGTGGGGAATGCCTCCGCGCTCCAGAGCCTGCACCAGGTCGTGGAAGCCGCGCTCGTTGAACAGGTTGTTCTGGACGACCCAGTGCATGTGGCTCCCTCCGTGCGAAGCAGTGGGCCGGGGACGCTCGGCCTGGGGTGGGGCTGACGACCTGTGCCTTGGTGGAAAAGGGAAGGGCCCGGAGCGCCTGGGTCTCCCCAGTCCGTCCGGGCCCTCCGGGTGACCTGAATCCTTCGCTCAAGCGCGCAGGGCCACCACGGTGACGCCGTCACCACCCTCGTGGGCCTCACCCGGCCGGTACATCCGGATGTAGGGCGAGTTCGACAGGTAGTCCCGCAGCGCCTGCTTCAGCGCCCCCGTGCCGTGGCCGTGGACGATGAGCGCGGCTTCCTCTCCGCTGCGCATGCCCCGGTCCAGGAAGGACTCCACCTCCGCGAGCGCGTCGTCCGCGCGCATGCCGCGCACGTCGCAGCGGAAGTTCGTCGCCTCCACCTGCGCCGCCGCCGCCGAGGCCGCCCGCTTCAGCGAGGCCTCCTGCTTCTGCCGCTCCGGGAACTTCGCCTGCTGCGGCTTGCGCGTGCGAGAGCCCGACAGCTCCGACGTGGGCACCCGCATCTTCATCGCCCCACCCGCGGACACCACCGCATGGCCTTCCGCCAGCTCCAGGACCTCCACATCCCGGCTCAACCCCGAGTGGTGCACCCAGGCGCCCACCTTGAGGTTCACGGGCCCGGGAGCCTCCACCTGGAACAGCTCCGCCTTCGCCGCCAGGGCGCGCTTCTGGGCATCCTCCGCCCGCTGCTGGAGCTGCATCCGCGCTTCCGACAGCGCCTTCTCGTTCTGCTCGGAGCGCAGCTTCGCCAGCAGCTCTCGCACTTCCGAGGCCGCGTGCTCGCTGGCCGCGTGCACGTCCTCGTTGAACTGCATCATCTTCGCGCGGCGCTCCCGCTCGAAGGTCTGCTTCTGCTTCTCCAGCTCGGTGCGCAGCGCCTCGGCTTCCTTCGCCGCGACGCGCGCCCGCTCCAGCTCCTCGGACAGCTTGCGCCGCTCGTCCTCGGCCGCCGCCAGTGCCTGGGAGAGGGGACCGCCCGCGTTCAGCGTCAGAGAACGCGCGCGCTCGCATACCCGCTGGGGCAGGCCCACCCGGACCGCCATGTCGATGGCGGAGGACTGGCCCGCCGCGCCCATCTGGAGCCGATACGTTGGCGCCATCCGCTTCGAGTCGAAACCCACCCGTGCATTCAAGAAGCGCGGGTCCATGTGCGCCAGCGCCTTGAGCTCCTCCAGGTGCGTGGTGACGAGCGCCACGGCGCCCTTGGCCAGCATCTCCTCGAGCACCGCGATGGCGATGGCCGCGCCCTCGCGCGGGTCCGTATCCGCGGCGATTTCGTCGATCATCACCAGCGAGCCCTCGCCCGCCTCCGCGATGATGTCGCGCAGCATCACCACGTGCGCGCTGAACGTGGACAGGCCCTGCGTCAGGTCCTGTGAGTCGCCCACCGTGGAGTGCACGGAGCGATACAGGGGCATCCGCGAGCCTTCCGCCACCGGAATGGGCAGGCCCGCGCGCAGCATCAGCGCGCACAGCCCCACGCCGGTCAGCGTCACCGTCTTGCCGCCCGCGTTGGGGCCGGACACGACGAGCGCCTTCGCGCCACCATTGAGCGTCACGTCGTTGGCGATGACCTCCGTGCCCTTGAGCACCAGGCGCGGATGGCGCAGCAACTGCAACTGGAGGTCCGATACTCCGACGAACTCCGGCGTGCTCGCGTCCAGGTCCGCGGAGAGGATGGCCACCGCCTCCGCCTCGTCCAGCTCCGCGACCGCGTCCAGACCTTCCAGGATGCGGTCCGACTCCCGGCCGAGCTGCTGGCTCAGCTCCTGGAGCACCCGCCGCTCCTCTTCCAGCACCACCGACTGGGCAATGGCCAGGTCGTTGCCCAGGCCCACCATCGCCTGCGGCTCCATGAAGAGCGTCTGGCCCGTCTGGCTCGCGTTGTGGACGATGCCGTCCACCTCCGAGCGGTAGTTCGACACCACCGGCACCACGTACCGGCCGTTGCGCAGGGTGTAGTAGTTCTCGCGCAGCTTGGAGAGGAAGCCCTCGTCGTGGAGCATCTCATCCAGCCGCGTCTTGATGCGCCGGTGGAGGCCCCGGGCCCTGTCCCTGGCCTCGCGCAGCTCCGGGCTGGCTCGGTCGGAAATCTCACCGTCCGGCTCGAAGCACTGGTCGATGCGCCGGGCCAGTGACTCCAGCATGGGCAGCCGGCGCGCCAGCTCCATCAGCCGGGGCACCCGCTCCTTGCGTTCTTCTACCGCCTCACGGGTGCGGACGAAGGCGAACAGGAGCTGCGCCGAGTCGATGAGCTGACGGGGCTCCAGGATGCCGCCCTTGGCCGCATGGCCCACGGGGATTCGCAGGTCCACCACGCCGCCAAGCGGCAGGGAGAACTGTTCCCGGGACAGGGAGCGCGCCTCGCCCACCAGGGCCAGCGCCTCCGAGACCTGCTCGGCCGAGTCGAGGAACGGCCGGGCGAGCACTCGCTCCCTGCCTGGCTCCGTCCGACACCGCTGCGTCAGCGCGCGAAGTACTTCCGCGAATCCGAGGTCTTCCAGCGTCTTTTGGGATATCTGCACGGTCATGGGTTTCATGCGCAGCCGTCCGGCCGTCAAGAGGATCTATTGAGGAGCCCCGCTCGGCTCTGCTATCTGCCGCGCATGCACTGGGTCTTCCTGGTGGCTTGCCTGGCGGGCGCCTCTGACGCCGCGGAGCCATCCACCCTGACGGTGGCGCAGTCCCGACCCGTGGCCCCGGCTTCCCCACCCATGTCCTTGACGGACGCGCTCGCGCTGGAGTCGGGCGGGGATGACACCGGCGCACTCCAGGCCGTGGAGGCCCTGGTCCTCTCCAAACCCCAGTGGGAGCTGCCCCGCCTGGAGGCCGCGCGACTGTTGCTGAAGGTGGGCGGCTCGCTGGAGCAGGCCGAGGCCCACCTGGAAGTCGCCACGCGCATCGCTCCCACCAACCCCCGGGGTTGGTACCTGCGGGGGCTGCTCTGGGAGGAGCGGGGCAACTCCCTCCAGGCCACCCGGGCCTATGAGACGGCCGTGCAGCACCGGGCGTCGTACGAGGAGGCTCGCTTCCGGCTCGGGGGCCTGTGGGTCTCCCTGGGGGACCTGCTCAAGGCGGAGCTCCACTACCGCTACCTGGCCCGTTCGAAGCCGGAGTGGGTGCAGGTGCGCCTTCAATTGGCGGACGTGCTGGAGAAGCAGGAGCGGCTGCTGGATGCCGAGACGGAGCTGCTGGCGGCGCGGAGCGTCCAGCCGGACAGCCCGCTGGTGCTCCGCAAGCTGGCCGACTTCTACGAGCGGACGGAGCGGCCCCAGCTCGCGGCGAAGGTGCGCAAGTCCATGGAGCCGCAAGAGAAGAAGCGGATGCGAGCGCTCAAGCCGTCGCGTCGCTGACGAATGACGTCGCGGTGCGTCGCGGCGATTGCGCCCCGGATCGTGGCGCATAGACTGCGCGCGCTTTGAAGACCGCCAACCTCGCCATTGTCTTCACCGACATCAAGGGCTTCACCGAGCGGACCAGTCGGCAGTCGCTGGAGCAGAACCAGCGCCTGCTGCGGGTCCACGGTGCCCTGCTGTCGCCGCTCATCAAGGCGTTTGACGGCCGCATCATCAAGTCCATCGGTGATGCGCTCCTGCTGACGTTCGAGTCACCCACCCAGGCGGTGCTCAGTGGAGTCGCCATCCAAGACCGGCTGTGGCACCACAACCGGGGGGTGCCGGAGTCGGAGCAGCTCCATGTCCGCTTCGCCATCAACGTGGGCGAGGTGCGGCTGGACGGCAACGACGTCTTCGGGGAGCCGGTGAACATCGCCGCGCGCGTGGAGGGGCTGGCCGAGGCGGGCGAGGTGTACTTCACCGAGGCCGTCTACCTGGCAATGAACAAGGCGGAGATTCCCTCGCGGGAGGTGGGCGCCTTCGAGCTCAAGGGCATCCCTGGGAAGATTCGAGTCTTCCAGGTGCCGCGCGCGCCGTACCGCGTAGAGGCGCCCTCCGCGGGCGCCATCGCCGAGGCGCCGGGCACGGAGTCGATGCCGCCCTACGGAAACCTGGGCCTGTCGCGTGTGCCGGAGTCGTCGCTGGAGGGCGGCGCGGTGGATGTGGCGCTGCTGGGGCAGCGGGCGGCGGAGCTGGGACAGCGGGCCGCGGCGGGCGCGGTGGTGCTGGGGCGTCAGGCGTCACATGCCGGCAGGTCGCTCTTCGCGCGGATGCGGGACGGGATGCCTCCGGGCGGAGCGGGAGCGGTGCTGCGGGTGCTGGGCGCGCACCGTCGCGCGCTGCTGTTCGCCGGAGCGCTGGCGGTGGTGTTGGGGGTGGGCGTGGTGGCCTTCAGCGGCAGCCCGGCGACGCGGGCCATCTCCGAGGTGGAGCGCGCGCCCAAGAGCGAGCGTGAGGCGTTGGCGAAGGAAGCGCGGAAGATCATCGGCGAGGAGAAGGACCAGGGCCGTCGCCTCTACCTCCAGGGCCAACTGGACGAGGCGATGGAGAACCCCCGACGCTCGCTGGACGACTACGCGCGCGCCGTGAGGGTCGGCAATGGCGACGCCGAGAAACGCGTCACCCAGATGCTGTCGCATCCCATGTGCAGCGTTCGCGCGGCGGCGGCGGACGCGGTGCGCTCCCTCAAGCTGCAGAGCGCGCTGGGCGAACTGGAGGACCTGGCGGAGGATGGGGGTCCGGACGACGGCTCGGGCGGCTTCCTTGGCGTGGGGAAGTGCGACTCGAAGGTGGCCGCGCAGAACGCGCTCAAGAGCTTCAAGGACTGAGGACCGGCCCGCGAGGCCCGTTGCGAGGAAGGAAGCGCCGTGACGAAGGTGAAGACGGGACTGGACGTGTGGGTCGAGCAGGGCTTCTCCGCGCTGAAGGGCAAGCGCGTGGGGGCCATCGTCAACCCCACCAGTGTGGACTCGCGCTTCCGCCACCTGGCGGACCTGCTGGCCCAGGCGCCGGGCGTGACGCTGGGCGCGCTGTTCGGCCCGGAGCACGGCGTGCGCGGCGAGGCGCAGTACATGGTGGCCGTGGGCGAGGAGAAGGACCGCCGTACCGGCGTACCCGTCCACAGCCTCTATGGCTCCACGTTCGAGTCGCTGTCCCCGCGTGTCGAGTGGCTCAAGGGCCTGGACGCGCTCATCTTCGACATCCAGGACGTGGGCAGCCGCTACTACACCTACGTCTACACCATGGCGCTGGCCATGAAGGTGGCCGCGAAGGCGGGTGTGCCCTTCTATGTGCTGGACCGGCCCAATCCCCTCAATGGCCAGGCGATGGAAGGCAACCTGGTGGGGGAGGGGTTTCGTTCCTTCGTGGGCCTGTACGCGCTGCCCAACCGCCACGGGATGACGGCGGGGGAGCTGGCCCGGCTGTTCAATGCGCAGGAGGGCTTCGGTTGCGCGCTGACGGTGGTGCCCTGCGAGGGCTGGCGCCGCGAGCACTTCTGGTCAGACACGAACCTGCCGTTCATCTCCCCGTCGCCCAACATGCCCACGCCGGACACGGCGCTGGTGTATCCGGGCATGTGCCTGGGGGAGGGGACCAACGTGTCCGAGGGGCGCGGGACGTGCCGCCCCTTCGAGCAGTTCGGCGCGCCCTGGGTGGACACGGACGCGCTGCTGGCGCGGCTGGCGAAGGAGGACCTTCCGGGCGTGGCCTTCCGCGCCGTGGGCTTCACCCCGACGTTCGACAAGTACCGGGGCGAGTCCTGCAACGGGGCCTTCATCCACGTCACGGACCGGCGGACCTTCCAGTCGCTGCGCACCGGGGTCGCCATCTTCCAGGCACTGCACGACATTGGCCCGGGGAAGTTCGACTGGCGGGCGGACGCGTACGAGTTCGTCGAGGACGTGCCGGCGTTCGACCTGCTGTGCGGGACGGACCAGGTGCGCCGGGGAATCGAGGCCGGGTGGAGCCTGGAGCGGCTGATGGAGGGATTCTCCACCCAGACGGAGCGCTTCGCCGGACAAAGGGAGCCCTACCTGCTGTACGCTTGAGCGTGGGACTTTCCACGTGATTGGTGTCTTCTCCGACAGCCACGGCGACCTGCAAGCCTTCGACGCGGCCTATGAGCTGCTGCGCTCCCTGGGCGCGCGCCGTTTCCTCTTCACGGGCGCGCGCTACACGGACCTGGACGAGTGGCTGCTCTGGCGGCGGCAGAAGAGCCGGGGCGGCCGGGAGTACTCGGACTCGGACTTCCTGGCGGATGTGAGCCAGTGGCTCGGCAGCCAGGACTCGTTGCCTCGGACGCCCGCGCGCGGTGCGGCGCCCGCGGATGTGGCCTCCGAGGAGAACCGGCGACTGGTCATGGAGCGCTTCGTGCGCGTTCCGGAGCGCGAATCGCTTCAGTATCGAGACCCCACCATCAACAACAAGGCGATGGACCTGCTGGGCGATACGCTGTGCTGCGTGGTGCACGACAAGAACGACCTGACGCGCGAGGACCTGCTGAACGCGATGGTCTTCATCCACGGCAAGGACCCGGAGCCGAAAGTTGTTCAGATTGGCCCGCGCTACTTCCTGACGCCGGGACGCCTGGTGGGCGCCGCGGAGCAGACGTGCGCACTGCTGGAGAAGGCGGACCGCGACTTGCGCTTCTCCGCGTACCGGCTGGACGGGCACGTGGTGTTGGAGCCGCGAGTGCTGGCCCTGGACAAGAAGTCCCCGAAGCTGACCTTGAAGTGACGTGAGGCCCTGACGTGCAGGTCGCGCTCCTTGGAGGCTCGTTCAACCCGCCGCACGTGGGGCATCTGATGGCGGCCTCGTACGTGCACGCGACGCAGGGCGTGGACGAGGTGTGGTTGATGCCGTCCGCGCAACACCCGTTCGGCAAGCAGATGGAGGCGTTCGAGCACCGCGTCGCCATGTGTGACGCCATGTGCCGCGAGACGTCGGGCTGGCTGAAGACGACGCGCATCGAGAGCGAGCCTGGGTTGACGGGCCGCACGGTGGACACGCTCGCGTTGCTGGTGGAGCGCCACCCGAGCGTGCGCTGGTCCCTCATCATTGGCAGCGACATCCTGCGGGATTTGCCTCACTGGAAGGACTTCCACCGCATCCAGGAGATGTCGCGTGTCCTCGTGCTGTACCGCGCGGGCTACCCGGCGCCGGACACGGTGGGACCGCCCCTGGCCGAGGTGTCCTCCACCGTGATTCGCGAGCTGCTGGCGCGGGGCACGGAGCCCTCGGACCTGGTGCCGTCCGGGGTGCTGGCGCATGCCCGCGCCGCCGGGCTGTATGGACTGAGGCGCGGGAAGTAGCAGGGCCTAGAGGCCGATTCCCACCAGGTGCAGGTCTCCCAGCCCATCGTCGTAGCGACGGGCGAACTGGTAGAAGAGGGAGAATGGCACGGCCTGCCCCATGGTGAACTGGATGGACATGGCCGCGCCAAACGCGCCGTGGTTGTCCCGGTTGTCCGTCCGCGCCAGCGTCGCGAAGACGTCCATCTCGAAGTTGCGCACGAAGAGCGACGGCAGCAGCCACAGCGTGGACGCCCAACCGTGGTCGACGATGATGCGATACCGGTACGTCGCGCCGCCAATCAGCGCGTTCCTGGCGCGAATCGTGATGTCCTCGTAGCCGCGCACGTACTCGCTGAACGCGATGCCCGGCTGGAGCTGGAGGGGGAGGCGACTTGTCTCCGTCGAGCGCCGGCTGCTGTACCAGGTCTGGCCAGCGCTGAAGCCACCGACTTCGAGCAGCCCTTCGGGTGCACCCGGCAGGTAGCGCCCCACGGCGCTGAGCTGGAGGTTGTCCTTCCCGCCGAAGAATCCGCCGAAGAAGCCGTCCAGGCCCAGGCGGACGTCGCCCACCGTCGAGTCCAGCGCGAACGCTCCGGGATAGACGGCGCCGCTCACGGAGATTCCGAGTCCACGCTGGAGACCACCGTAGGACGTGGCGTCGCCCGCGAAGTACGACATGGAGACCTCGGGTCCAATCAGCCGCGTGACGAGCCGAGGGAACTGGCCGACGGCGTCGTACTCACGATGCAGCGCCAGCACGCCAATCGTCACTGGTGTCGTCCAGAACGTGCGGGACGCGTACGCCAGGGCCTGGAGGTCGGTGCGCTCGTTCTCGCGCACGCGCGCGACGGAGGCCTGCAAGTACCAGGGGGCGAGCTGCGCGTTGCCGTATGCGAGCGACACGTTGGGCTCTTGGTCCTGCGTGCTGTACGAGAAGTTCAGCGCGTACGCGTGGAAGCCGAGCCGGTCCTGGCCCGCGAGCGACAACCCACCGCTGAACAACAAGTCGTCCGAGTCGTCGCTCTCCCTCGCGACCCACAGGTAGGGGAGGCGGAACTCGGGGATGAGGAAGCCCTCCAGCGTCGAGTAGGGCTCATCGGTGAGGACCGTCACGGGCTTGCCTGGGTCGGGTGGCGGCGCGCCGACAGGCGCTTCGAGACTGCCCGTTGTGGATGCGATGGGCTCCACCGGAAGGGCTCCCGCGAGCGGCGGAGCCACTGGAGCGGGTTCCACTGGCGTGTCCGTGGAACCTGGAGGGAAGGGCGTGAAACCTCCGGGGGGCGGCTCGGACGTCGCGGGTCCCTGCGCCTGGGCGGGTGAAGAGGTCCCCTCGTCCCGGGTGCTTGTGAGCGTGTCGGGCGATGCTCCCGCATCCGGCTCACCCAAGGCACTGGTGCCAGGGCGAGCCGCGAGCGTTCCTGCATCTGGCGCGCTGGAGGGGGTCGTGCTGGGAATGGCCGTGAGCGTGTCGCGCGATGCTCCCGCATCGGGGCTCTCGGAAGAGGTCGCTCCAGGAAAGGCCGCGAGTGCTTCGGGCGACATCCCCGCGTTCTGTCCACCGGGAGGCGCCGTGCTGGGGAAGGTCGAAAGCTCCTCGGGCGCGGGCGGCGGAGGCGTCTGCTCCGCGGGAGTCGTGACGGCGGGCGCCGCGGTGAGAGGCGGCGGGCTCATCGGCGACGTGTCCGCCAGGGATGGCGGAGGTGTCCCGGTGCCGGAGCCAGCGGGCGCGTTCGCGGGAGGCACTCCCGGCTCGGCGCGAAGCGAAGGCGCTTCATCGGGAGACGACGTGGGCGACTGCATGCCGGACGGCAACACCGCCGCGTTCACCCGCTCCGCCATCGCGGACACGGCGGCACGGTCGATGGTGAACGAGGCCCCATCCCTGTTCAGGAAGGCCACTTCACCGGTGCCCATGGGACTCACGTCCATCACCAGGAACGGTGCATCGGTGATTCGCGCCAGCTCCCGCGTGGAGACCGTCATCACATGCGCCTGGAGTCGTCCGGTGTCCTCGCGCAGGAACACGATGCGGTCCGCGTCCAGCCAGCGCGGCGAGTAGTTGAACAGGCCATCCCGCGTCAGCCAACGCAGGCTCCCATCCGCCTCACGCACGACCAGATCCCACCCCTGGTTCCCTTTCAGTGGGAACACCATCCGCGTCCCATCCGGGGACACAGCGGGCGGGCCCAGCGGAGCGCTCGCGTCGAAGTGGGTGAGCTGTTCTTGCTTGCCCGACTCCAGCTCCAACCGCCTCAGGTTCGCCGTGTCTCCTTCGACGCGGACATAGACATACGCCGCGCCATCTGGCGTGACGCTCCCGCCCATTCCCTTCACGTCATCCCAGACGCGCACCACCTCACCCGTGCGAGCGTCCACGCGCCACAGCTTCGCGTCGTATGCGCCCATCGCGTTCAGGTCCGCCATCACCAGGTAGAGCCACGCACCGTCCGCGCTGAAGGACATGCCGCTGACCAGCGTCGACGACCCCAGCACCCAGCGGCGGAAGGGCAGCAACTCCACCAACGGCCGCTCGAACCGCACATGTCCATCCGGCTCACGCACCGTCAATCGCGAGTACTGTTCCCGCCCCACGCTCACCAGGGCCGTCACGCCGGTAGACGGATGCGAGGCGAGGCGCGAGAAGTACCCCGCTTCGGGAATCCAGACGCGCTGCGACTGCGGCCGCTCCCGCACGATGAGCTGCTCACGCAGGTCCTTGGTGTACTCGGCGAACAGCGAGCCGATGTCTTTTCCATAGACACCCTTGAATCGAAGCGTCACGGCGATGGGCGGAATGACGGTGGTGCCCTGGTTGTCCACCAGCTTCCACAGCTTCGCCTCGCCGTACTTCGTGGCCAGGTACTCCACGAAGTGCATGCCCGTGAGGTAGTTGCCGCCGAAAGGGTCCAACGCCCGGTTCTCGGGTGACAGGAACCCCGGGTCCATCCGCCCATCCCGGGCCTGCACCACCGAGTCGAACCAGCCCCGCCACACCGGACTGTGCGGACGCCCCGTGTCCTTGCCGAAGCGGCCCTCGTAGTACGTGGCCAGGCCTTCCAGGAACCACGACTCGGTGAAGGTGTTGGGTTGGAACAGGCCGCCCGTGAAGTCGTTGAGGAAGCCCCAGAGCCCGTTCGTCTGCTGGAGCTGCACGTAGTGCACGGCCTCGTGGCAGGCCACGTCGCCGATATCCACCTCGCCCAACCCGAAGAGGTGGAACAGCTCCAGCGTCACGTTCGCGGGCACCACCATCTGCTGCGGGATGCTCGCGTAGTCCGGCACCACGTACGCGTTGTTGAAGTCCGCGCTCGTCATGTAGACGAGGACTCGCGCTCGCGGCTCCTTGCGCCAGGTCTGCGCGCGCAACTGCTCCACGCAGCCCTCCAGCCGCGCCGCCATCCGCAGCGCGGGGCCTCGCAACTGCTCCGGGTAGTAGAGCTCCAGTGACGCGGTCGTCAGCTTGCGCATCGGGTCGCGCGCGAACGACGTCTGGATGTCTTGGGGAAAACGAGGTGTGACGAAAGCACACCCCCAGGATGTCAGCAGGAGACAGACGGCTACGGCATGCCAGCGCAGGCGCCAGCGGGAAGCAGGCATGCGGGCCATCCTACTGGCCACAAATCGTAGCCACGAACGCGTTTTTCACGGTAAGGGGAGGCCCACCGCTTCCCTTTCGATTTCGGATTCCTTCATGTCCCAACCGGAACCCCAGGCGCATCCTGTCCCCCAGCATGTCCACCAGGCGCAGCTCCAGGTCGCCGCGGCCCTCGAACAGGCCGAGGGCAAGCCGCTTGACCTGGTCAAGACTCCCTGGGCGGACGTGGAGAAGGCCGTCGCGAAGGTGCTGGGTGGCCCCTTCCAGGTGAACAAGCCCGAGCACCAGACGGTAGCCCTGGGTCTGGCGGGCGCGTTCGCCATGCGCCTCATCGTGGAGCACAACGCGTTCTGGTTCCCCAACCGCGACTCTCCGGAAGGCGCCACGCTGGGCTTTCCCGAGGCCATCATCATGCTGTCGCCCTTTGGCGCGGCGATGGACGCACTGGGTCAAAGCAAGCTGAGCCGGCTGGATGACCTGGCGGCGGACATCCGCCGCTCGCTGGGGCAGGCCCGCTTCGGCACCAACCCGGCCCAGGCCCTGGGCGGTCAGGCGCCGAAGCTGACGCCGGTGGACTACCAGCGCCTGTTCGATCCGGGCTTCCTCCAGTTCGTCGTCGTGGACCCGAAGAAGGCGACGACGACGCTGGAGACCAAGCCGGACGTGCTCGCCCGCGACGTGCGCAACGCGCTGGGTCGTGCGCAGGACCTTCCGGCGGAGGCTCGCCAGCAGTTCGAGGGGCAGATCGTCCAGTCCCTCCAGCGGTTGGATCCGACGAAGACGCTCATCGAGCAGGCCGAGCGCGCCCCGCGTCTGGCCGAGCTGATGGTCCACCTGTTCGCCACGGTGAATGGCACGGGCTCCGCGCCCGAGGACTTCTGGCACGACATCGTCCTGCCGCTGCTCTTCATCGGCGCGCCGACCTCCTTCCCGCCGCTGGATGACGAGGAGGTGGAGCTGTACCGCCAGGGCGCGGATGCGCTGCCCCTGTTCGTGGACGTGGTGCCGCACGCGCACCCCGCTCCGGACGAGGGTCTGCTGGGCGCGTTCGAGATGAGCGACATCGGGCTGCTGCACCCGGGCTTCGCTCGGGTGGGCGCGCTGCGACTCATCCGCATCGACCCCGCGCGCATCAAGCCGCTGCTGACCAGCTTCGACGCGGCCAAGCTCGGCGGCACCATCAAGGCGTTCGGCGAGGCCGTGGCGAAGGCCGCTGGCAAGCCGGTCAACGACACGCCGCAGGGCAAGGAGATGCTCCAGGCCTCGCTCACGCTGCTGTCGGACCTGCAGCGCGGTGTGGCGTCGGGTCAGGGCGAGCTGTGCCTGCGCCGGCTCACCGAGGCGGAGGCCGCTTCCGAGCGGGCGCTCGGCTCCGTGCGCAAGGGCCTTCAGGGCTCGCTGATCATCACCTGAGCCGCTTCTCCAGCGCGGCGCGCGACTCGGGGCGGAGACGCTCCGAGGCCAGCTTCAAGGCGCGCCGCGACAGCAGTCGGTAGATGGGGGTGACGTCGTCGGGGAGCGCCGCGAGATGCGCGGCCACCACGCCCGCGTCACCCCGGACGATGGGTCCGGTGAGGCCTCCCGCGAGGCCCCGGGCTTCCACGCCGCGCAGGGCGGAGCGCATCAGGGGCAGCAGCGCCGGCAGGGCGTCCTTCGGTGGAATGCCCGCGGCACCGAGCGCCGCGACCGCCGCGTCCGCCAGGGCCACCATGAGGCCCGCGCTCAGCACCGCACCCGCGTGGTAGGCGGCGCGGTGTCCCTCTGGCACTTCCATGGCGTTCAGTCCCACGTCGACGGCCATGCGACGGAGCACGTCTCTCAGCGCGCGCGAGCGGGTGCTGATGGAGGCGGTATGTCCCGCGAGGGAGTCGCGCGCGGAGGACACCGCGCAGAGTGGGTGGAACGAGCCCAGCGCGCGACCTCGTGGTGGGCCCAGCGCGTCCAGGGAGAGCGCGCCCGCGGTGTGCACGAGGGCGACGGAGCGGGGCAGGGTGGTGGCGAATGTCTCCGCGACGTGGGGCACCTCCGCGTCCGGGACGCAGAGCAGGACGAGGCGCGCGCGCCTCAAGTCCTCGGGAGTCGCGGGCTTCAGGCCGAGGGCTTCGGCGCGAAGGCGTCCCTCATCGCTCCGCGAGTGCATTCGCACGGGCCATCCCGAGGCGCTCAGCGCGAGGCCCAGCGCACCGCCCAGCCTCCCCGTGCCGACGATGACGAGGGGCGGGCGCGTTTCGCGAGGTGATGCGCGGACGGCACGTTTCCGAGAGGAACTCGTGCCTGTCCCGGGAGCGGGTTTCCCCGTCTCCTTGCCACCGCGCGTCCGTGAGACGCGGGGGCTCATCGCACCCGCTGGAACGCGAGCTGACCGGCGAGCAGCGCGACGCGCACCTTGTCGCCCGCGCCGAATTCACCCGAGAGGATGCGCTCGGCGAGCGGTCCTTCCACGAGCCGCTGCACCATCTGCCGCATGGGTCGCGCCCCGAGCTGCGGGTCGAAGCCGCCCGACTTCAACAGGTGGCCCACCACGTCCTGGCCCGCGACGTATTCGATGCCGCGCTCGGTGGACAGCCGCTTGCTGCTCTCCTCCAGCAACAGCGTGGCGATTCGCGCGACCTCTTCCTCCTCCAGCGGACGGAAGGGAAGTCGCTCGTCGATGCGATTCCACAGCTCCGGGGGCAGCGCCTTGCGCGCCGCGGACGCCGCCAGCTCCAGCGCGTTCGTCGTCGCCGAGCCCTCCGAGCCAAAGCCCAGCGGACGACCCGTGCGAGAGAAGGCCTCCGCGCCCAGGTTGGTCGTCATCACGATGACGGTGTTGGAGAAGTCGATGTGCCGACCCTTGCCGTCCGTCAGCCGTCCCTCTTCCAGCACCTGGAGCAACAGCATCTGCACTTCGCGGTGCGCCTTCTCGATTTCGTCCAGCACCACGATGGACGAAGGGCGCCGACGCACCGGCTCGGTGAGTTGGCCACCTTCGCCGAAGCCCACGTAGCCCGCGGGAGAGCCGATGAGGCGCGAAACCCCATGCGCCTCCGACATCTCGCTCATGTCCAGCCGCACCAGCGCGTCGCGATTGCCGAACAGCACCTCCGCCAGCCCGCGCGCCATCTCCGTCTTGCCCACGCCCGTGGGGCCCAGGAAGAGGAAGCTGCCCATGGGCCGCCGCGAAGCGAAGCCCGCGTAGTTGCGGCGGATGACCCGCGCGATGCGCGCAATCGCCTCTTCATGCCCGATGACCCGCTCGCTCAGGTCCTGCTCCAGCCGCAGCAGGCGCGACGAGTCGTTCATCAACAGCCGCTCCTCCGGCACGCCCGCGAGCTTCGCCACCACCCGCGCCACGTCCGAGACCTCCACCACGTCCCGCCCCTCGCGGTGGCACCGGCTGCCCGCCAGGTCCACCACGGAGATGGCTTTGTCCGGCATGAACCGGTCCGTCACGTACCGACTGGCCAGCGACGCGGCGGCCTCCAGGGCCTCCGGCCGGTAGCGCAGCGCGTGGTGCTCCTCGTAGCGACCGATGATGCCGCGCAGGATCTCCACCGTGTCCGGCACCGACGGCTCGTGCACCACGACGGGCGTGAAGCGCCGCTCCAGCGCCGGGTCCGCGCTGATGAACTTGCGGTACTCGTCGTGCGTCGTGGCGCCGATGCAGGGGAACTCGCCCCGCGCCATGGCCGTCTTCAGCTCGTTGGCCGCGTCCTGCGGGCCGTCGCCCGTGGAGCCCGCGCCCACCAGCGTGTGAATCTCGTCGATGAAGACCATCACGCGGCCTTCCGCGCGGCGGACCTCTTCCTTCAGCGTGTTGAGCTTCTCGGAAAAGGAGCCCCGCAACTGCGTGCCCGCGACCAGCGAGGCCATGTCCAGTTCGACGACCACCTTCTCCGCCAGGCTCCCGCGCAAGCTCAACAGCCGCTGCGCCACGCCCTCCACCACCGCCGTCTTCCCCACGCCGGCTTCACCCAGCAAGCACGGGTTGTTGGTGCGGCGCTTGCCCAGGACGTCGATGACCTCTTCGATTTCCCGCGCGCGGCCCACCACTGGATCCAACCGACCCTCGCGGGCCAGTTGGCTCAGGTTGCGGCCCAGCGACGTCAACATCGGAAACGCCTTGGGGTCCAACGCCAGAGACGTGCCTCGGGCCGCCGGAGCAGCGGGCGCGGGCGTCGGCGCGGGGCGTGACACCGGCGTGGCGGCGAGGGGCGTCGAAGCTGGCGGCGGCACCGCACGGGCCACCGGGGCGGGCGCGGCGGGAGGGGGAGCGGCCTTGGGCGGGGGCGCTGCCTGGGCCTCGTCGTCGTCCACGTCGATGAGGTCCCTCGGAGAGAGGGCGGGAGTGGTGACGCGTGGCGGCGGGGTCGGCAGCGGGGGAGGTGCCGGGGGCGCGCTCGGAAGCGAGCGCGGCAGGCTCACCGCCACGGCGGAGGCGGGCAGGGGAGACGGGGGCGCACCGAGCGGCCGGCTGGGGGCGGGGCGCGCGCCCAGGACGTGCGTGCGACCGGGCTGGAGCTTGCGAGGCATCCGCCCACTCACGAAGTAGGACACCGCCGTGGTCCGCAGGGTCGCCAGATCCAACCCCGTCTGCACCAGCAGCTCTTGCGCGACGCAGCGCACCCGGGTCACCGCGATGAGCAGGTGCAGGCAGTCGGCTTCCTGCGAGCCGCAGCTCGTGGCGATTTCCCGGGCTTTCTCGCGCAGCTCGCGAACCTGTCCGTCCGTCTCCGCCGGGGCCGCGGTGAGCAGGTGGAGGAGGGCATCCTCGTCCACGCCCCGCTCCTTCAGCAGGAGCTGCGCCCGGTTCTCCACCGTGAAGAGCGCCAACAGCACGTGGGCCGAAGTAATCTTCTGGGCCACGCTCCGGGCGATGTCATTCGCTTCTTGGAGGACCTGGGCCAGATCCGTGCTTTCGACCATTCGAGCTCCGGCAAGCGTGCAGCCGAGCGGAATACACCCTCTCGATCCCGACGGCAAAATTTCCGCAACAGGTTGCTACAGGTCTGCGGAATCCTTGAGGTAGAAAGCCGCGCAACCTTCCATGAGGATGGAATTCGGTTGGCCGGCTGCCCGTTCACCGCCGCGATTTTTCGACTGGCCGAGCAATTGCCTGAGGGGGAGCGCCGTACATCCCTCCGAGACCACTCACTCTATGACCTCACTCGTCCAACCCGTGCGCGTCTTCATCGACCCTGTCGAGGGAACGCCCGCCGCCGTCGAAGCCCGCCGTTGGGTCTGGCCCCTGCTCATCCTCGCGCTTTGTGTGTCCGCCTCCGGGACGCTGTTTTCCCTTCGCTGGGACGCGACCCCGGATGTCATCCGTGAACTCCAGGCGTCCGGGGAGATGGCGACCATCTCCGAGGCCGACCTGACCGACAAGATCCAGACGACGACCCGCAAGGCGCTCGTCGGAGGCATCGCCAAGGGCGTCTTCGTGATGCCGATGGTGGCGCTGCTGCTGGCCGCCATCCTCTGGGTGGTGTCCTGGCTGTTTGATCGCCCTGCCCACTTCGAGCAGCTGATGTCCGTGGCGGCGCTGGCGCTGTTGCCCATCGCGCTGTACCACGCGGTCCTCACGCTCTGCATCGCCGCGCAGCACACGCTCAGCGTCGCTCGCGTCGCGCAGCTGGTGCCGTCGCACCTGGGCGCGTTCCTGGGGACCCTCAGCCCGAAGATGGCGCGCGTGGCGTCCACCGTGGACTTCTTCAACCTCTGGAGCACGGGCCTGTTGGGCCTGGGCTTCGCCGCCGCCACCGGTATGCCCCGCGGCCGCGCGCTGATCCTGGCACTGGTGCTCTACGTGATGTTCGCGGGGGTGTTGATGGTGGGCCTTCCCGGAGCGGAGATGGCGGGAGGTGGCCGATGAACGCGCTCCTCGTCGCCGTGCTGCTCTCCGCCGCTCCCGCGCCCACGCGCCTCACCCTGGACGAGGTCCGCACCCAGGGCCGCCAGAGCACCACCGCGCTCCAGGCGCTGCTCGACCTGGACATCGCCAGTGAAGACGTGCGCGTGACGCGCTCGGCGCTCCTGCCGCAGCTCTCCGTCAACGCGTCGGTCGGCAAGAACTGGTTCGGTCGCCGCAAGTCCTTCAACCTGGTGCCGGACCCGAACAACCCGGGCGAGTTCGTGCAGATCCCCGTCGAGTCGAAGCCGACCAGCACGGGCGACTACGACCTGGGCTTCATCCTCAATCAGGTCATCTACGACAGGGCGCGCTGGAAGCAGCTGGAGCAGAGCGGCGTGCTGCGCGATGCGCAGACGAGCCAGGCGCAGGAAGAGGCGGACACCTCCGAGCTGGAGGCCATCCGGCGGTTCTTCACGCTCTTCCGCTCCCAGGCCACCCGCCAGGTGCTGGAGGCCACCGTCAAGCGCAGCGAGGAGCAGCTGGACCGCGCGCGCTCCCTGTTCCAGGCCGGACGCGTGGGCAAGGTCGAGGAGATCTCCGCGCTGGTGAACCTGGGCAATGACCGCATCACCTTCGTCCAGTCCCTCACCACGTTGGTGACGGACCAGACGCAGCTGGCCGTGTGGTTGACCCGTCCCGGCACCGAGCCCCTGGAGGCGGTGGATCCGGGCGTGCTCACCTCGGAGCCCGCGCCCGCGCCCACCATCGAGCAGGCCATCGACTCCGCCCGCGAGCGGCGCCCGCTGCTCAAGGCGCTCCAGCTTCAGGTGCGCTCGGCGGAGCTGCAGCGCTCCATCGCCCGGGCGGACTACCTGCCCGTGCTGTCGGCCCGTGGCCTCTACACCCGCCAGGGCCCGGACGCGGAGCAGGTCTTCACCGAGCCTCGCCTGCAGAACAACTTCCTGGGCAGCATCAACCTCGAGTGGAACGTCTTCAACGGGTTCATCACCCCCGCCCAGACGCGGCGCGCCGAGGCCGGCATCCGCAAGGCGCAGCTCACGCTGGCGCAGTCGGCCCGGGAGATCGAGGGCCAGGTGCGCGCCGCCCACCAGTCGCTGGAGGCGCAGATGGTCGCCGCCCGGCTGTCCGCCGAGAACAAGGAGGCCGCCTTCCAGGGTCTCCGGCTGGCGGAGGAGCGCTTCAAGGCCGGTGCGGGCTCCACGCTGGAAGTCCGCGACGCGCAGCTGAACCTCACGCAAGCGGAGCTGAGCTTGTTGGAAAACAGGATTGATGTCGAAATCGCCCGCTTCAGTTTGTTGCGGGCCATGGGCGCCCTGAGCCCGGGAGAGACGAAATGAAGTGGTGGAAGGGTGCGATTGCCGGTGCGCTGTTCCTGGGTGCCGCTGCCATCACGGCTGGAGGACTGAAGGAGCGTCCGCCGCCGTCCCAGGAAGTGCAGATCGCCAAGGCTCGCAAGGGCACCATCACCCGCACCATCACCGGTGCGGGAAAGGTGCAGGCTGCGACCACGGTGAAGATCTCCTCCAGCCTCTCCGGAGACCTGGTGGAGCTGCTCGTCAAGGATGGCGAGCCGGTGAAGAAGGGCCAGGTGCTCGGGCGCATCGACAAGCGCATCTACGAGGCCGCGATGAAGCAGGCGATGGCGTCGCAGAACGCCGCGCGCGCCGACTCCCAGGTGGCGGAGGTGGAGGTCAGCCGCACCACGTCGGAGCTGGGACGGGTGGAGGGCCTGGTGACCAAGGGCCTGGCGTCCGGCGCGGAGCTGGATATCGCGAAGGCGAGCAAGAACACGGCGGAGGCGCGGCTCGCGTCCGCCCGCCAGCAGCTGGCGCGCAACATCGCCATCGTCGAGCAGGCGCAGGCGGACCTGTCGAGGACGACGCTGTCGTCGCCCATCGACGGCAACGTCATCGAGCTGTCGCGCGAGGTGGGTGAGCGCGTGCGTGGCTCGGAGCTGGCCGAGGACGTGGTGATGACCATCGCCGCGCTGAGCGCCATGGAGGTGAAGTTCGAGGTGGGTGAGCACGAGGTGGTGCACCTGAAGCCGGGCCAGCCCGCGGACGTGACGCTGGACGCGCTGGAGGGGCAGACGTTCCAGGGCTCGGTGGTGGAGATCGCCCAGAAGGCGCTCATCAAGAACCCGGGCACGGAGGCGGAGGTGACGAGCTTCCCTGTCACGGTGGCGCTGGACATGCGGCCGCCGGGCGTGCTGCCGGGCATGAGCGCGGAGGCTCGTATCTCCGCGGAGACGCACGATGACGTCATCCTGGTGCCCATCCAGGCGGTGACGGTGCGCGCGGAGCGCTCGCTGCCGGACTTCAAGGAGTCAGTGGAGGGCGGCGCGCTGAAGGCCAAGCGCACCGAGACGCTCGCCAAGGTGGTGTTCGTGGTGGACGCGGCGAACAAGGCGCAGGTGCGGCGGGTGCAGACGGGCATCGCCTCCGACACGGAGCTGGAGATCCTCTCCGGGCTGAGCGATGGGGACCGCGTGGTGGAAGGGCCCTACCGCACGCTGTCGAAGGAGCTGAACCACGGGGACAATGTCCAGGCGCCCGAACCGGGCGAGGGTCCTGGCGCGAAGGGCGGTCAGAAGTCGTGAGTGACGGCAGCGGCGCCGGCACAGGCCGGCTCATCCAGGTGGACGACATCACCCGCGTCTTCCATGTCGGTGGCGAGGAGGTGCGCGCGCTGCGAGGCGTCACCTTCGGCATCAGCCGAGGGGAGTGGGTGGCCATCATCGGCCAGTCCGGTTCTGGCAAGAGCACGATGATGAACGTGCTGGGCTGCCTGGATACGCCCACCAGCGGCCGCTACATGCTCAACGGCAAGGACGTGTCGCGCATGAGCGACGACGAACTCGCCGTCATCCGCAACGTGGAGATCGGCTTCATCTTCCAGACGTTCCAGCTGCTGCCGAAGGAGACGGCGCTGGCGAACGTGGAGCTGCCCCTGGTGTACCGGGGCATGGCGGCCAAGGAGCGGCGGGAGCGGGCGAAGGCGGCGCTGGACAAGGTTCAGCTCACGCACCGCATGCACCACCGGCCCAACGAGCTGTCGGGTGGTCAGCGTCAGCGCGTGGCCATTGCCCGCGCGCTGGTGTCGGAGCCCTCCATGCTCCTGGCGGACGAGCCCACGGGCAACCTGGACTCGGCCACGGGCGAGGAGATCGTCCGGCTGTTCGAGCAGCTCCACCAGGCGGGCCACACGCTGGTGCTCGTCACGCACGAGCCCAAGCTGGCGGCGCGCTGCCCCCGGGCCATCCGCCTGAGCGACGGAGAGATTGTCGCCGACGGTCCCGGGCGTGAAGTGGCCATGGGCGTCGCCGGCCCGATGGTGGCAGGCGTATGAAGAACGCGACGAGCCTGCGGGTGGACGTCCTGGAGGGGGCGCGCATCGCCGTGTTCTCCCTGCGCGCCAACCGCCTGCGCACGGTGCTGACGACGCTGGGCATCGGCATCGGCGTGGCCACGCTGCTGGCCATCGTCGGCATCATCCAGGGGCTCAACACGTCCTTCCACCGACAGCTCGCGAGCTTCGGCGCCAACACGCTCTACGTCTCCAAGTTCCCGTGGATGATCAAGGGCGATTGGTGGAAGTACCGCAATCGCAAGAACTTCACCCTGGAGCAGCTGCCCCGGCTGCGCGCCATGGCGCCGTTCATCACCGCGATGTCCCCGTCCGTCTCGCGGCTGTCGGACGTGTCGTACGGCGGCGAGCAGATGTCGTCGGTGCGCATCCAGGGCGTCAACCACGAGTACCTGGGCATCGCGGGCTTCGACATCACCGGGGGCCGCTTCATCACGGAGTCGGATGAAGAGGTGACGCGTCCGGTGGCGGTGCTGGGCGCGGACGTGGCGGAGCGGCTGTTCCCCGGCATCAGCCCGGTGGGACGGAGCATCCGCGTGGACAACCGCTCCTTCCAGGTGGTGGGAACGCTCAGTCGGAAGGGGAAGGTGGTCAACGAGAGCATGGACCTGCTCGTGCTCATCCCCTTCAAGACGTTCTACAGCAACTTCGGCAAGGGCCGGCCGTTCGAGATCGCCATGGCGGTGGCGGACGCGTCCCAGGTGCGCATGGCGGAGGACCAGCTCATCGGCATCCTGCGGCGCCTGCGCGGCACGGAGCCGGGTCAGCCCGACGACTTCAACATCAACAAGCCGGAGGCGATGGCGCAGACCTACGCGCAGCTGACCGGCGCGCTGTACGGCGTGGCGGTGGGCGTGGGGCTCATCACCTTGTTGGTGGGCGGCATCGGCATCATGAACATCATGCTGGTGTCGGTGCGCGAGCGGACGCGGGAGATTGGCGTGCGGCGCGCGCTGGGAGCGCGCAAGCGCACCATCGTCGTCCAGTTCCTCATGGAGGCGGCCAGCGTGTCCGCGGTGGGAGGCCTGCTGGGAACGACGGTGGGATTGGGCACCGCCAAGGTGGTGTCGCTGATAACGCCGCTGGCGGCGGACGTGCAGACGTCCACGGTGCTGGGTGGGGTGTTCTTCGCCGCGCTGGTGGGCCTGCTGTTCGGCATCTGGCCGGCGGCGCGCGCGGCGAACCTGGACCCCGTGGAAGCCCTTCGGTACGAGTGAGTCGATGCGAGCCTTCCTGGACAATCTGCGGCTGGCCCTGGGGACCTTCCTGGGCAACCCGCTGCGCTCCCTGCTGACGCTGTTGGGCATCGTCATCGGCGTGGCCACGGTCATCACGATGATGGGCCTCATCGAGGGCCTGCGCACCAAGGTGAACCGCGACCTGGGCCGGCTGGGGGCGCACACCTTCCAGCTCACCAAGTGGCCCGCGGGCGGCTTTGGCCGCTTCAACTGGGCGAAGTTCGCCAAGCGCCCGGACATGGGCCTGGAGGACGTGCGCGCCATCGAGATGTTCTGTCCGTCGGTGGGCGTGGTGGCCCCGTCGGACGACCAGGGCGGGCAGAAGGTGTCGACGGTGAGCGCGGAGACGCGGCCGTCAGTGCGCATCATCGGCGCGTCCACGACGTACCCGATGACGAGCGGTGTCTCTGTGCAGTCCGGCCGCTACTTCAACGAAGTGGAGGGCATGGACGGCCGCAACGTGGTGCTGCTGGGCGTTGACGTGGCGGACCTGCTCTTCCCCGGCATCGACCCGGTGGGCTTCGAGGTGCGCATCCAGAACCGGCCGTTCCGGGTGATTGGCGTGCTCCAGCGGCGCGGCAGCTTCCTGGGCATGGTGAGCATGGACAACCAGGCCCTCATCCCCCTGCGCGTGTTCCAGCAGCTCTACGGCAAGGAGCGCTCGCTGGACATCGACATCCAGGCGAAGGACCCGAGCCTGTTCCGCAAGGCGCAGGACGAGGTGACGACGCTGATGCGGCGTCGGCGCAACGTGGACCCGGACCAGCCCAACGACTTCGAAATCCACACCAACGAGTCGGTGACGGCGTCCTTCAACCAGCTCTCCCAGGTCATCACCATCGCCGGCATCGGCGTGTGCCTGCTGTCGCTGGTGGTGGGCGGCATCGGCATCCTGAACATCATGCTGGTGTCGGTGATGGAGCGGACGCGGGAGATTGGCGTGCGCAAGGCGCTGGGGGCCAAGCGGCGGCGCATCCTCGGGCAGTTCGCCACGGAGGCCGTGCTGCTGGCGCTCTTTGGCGGTGGCCTGGGCGTGGGCCTGGGCTTCGGGCTCGTCTTCCTGGGCGACTGGATGGTGGGTTTCCCCATGTCCGTGCCGCCCTGGGCGGTGGGCCTGGCCCTGTCGATGAGCTGCGGGGTAGGGCTGCTGTTCGGAATCTACCCGGCCGCCCGCGCCGCGAAGCTGGACCCCGTCGAGGCGATGCGCAACGAGTAGCGGGCCCCGGTCCGTCGTCGGTTGCCTCCCTCCCCGGACTCCATTAGGGGAGGGGGATGGCGCCACGCATCGGCTCGCTGTGGGACTCGGTGGGAAACACTCCGCTGCTTCGCATCGGTTCTCTCAGCCGCATCACCGGCTGCGAGATTCTGGGCAAGGCGGAGTTCATGAACCCTGGCGGCAGCATCAAGGACCGCGCCGCCAAGGGGATGATTCGCCGCGCGGAGGAGGAGGGACTTCTCCATCCGGGCGGCACCATCGTCGAGGGCACCGCGGGCAACACCGGCATCGGCCTGGGGCTCCTGGGCCGCGAGCGCGGCTACCGCGTCGTGGTGACGATGCCGGACAACCAGGCGCGCGAGAAGTACGAGCTGCTGGAGGCCATGGGCGTGGAGGTCCGCAAGGTGCCGCCCGTGCCCTTCGCCAACCCCGGCCACTTCTTCCACCAGGCGCGCGCGCTGTCCGAGCAGCACGGCTGGTTCTGGGCCAACCAGTTCGAGAACACGGCCAACGGCGACTTCCACTACGAGACGACGGGGCCCGAAATCTGGGAGCAGTGCGAGGGCCGCGTGGACGTGCTCGTCGTCTCCGTGGGCAGCGGCGGGACGATGTCCGGCGTCAGCCGTTTCCTCAAGGAGAAGAACCCCGCGCTGCGCGTGGTGCTCGTGGATCCGCCGGGCTCCGGCCTCTACTGCTTCGTGCGCGACGGGAAGCTGGAGTCGTCGGGCTCCTCCATCACCGAGGGCATCGGCATCATGCGGCTCACCGCCAACTTCAAGGCCGCGCGCGTGGACGAGGCGATGCGCCTGGGGGACGAGGACATGCTCGACACCCTCTACCACCTGGCCCGCGAGGACGCGCTCGTGGTGGGCACGTCGGCCGCTCTCAACGTGCGCGCCGCGTATGAGATTGCCCGCCAGCACCCCGGCTCGGGCCTGCGCATCGTGACGTTCCTGTGCGACCACGGCAGCCGCTACGCCTCCAAGGTCTTCAACACGGAGTTCCTCGCCTCGAAGCAGCTCCGGGTGAAGCCGCTGCCCGTCAACCTCGCCGCGCGTTGAGCGGCGCCCGTCCAGCCCGCGCCGAAAATGCGGACCCCGGCGCAAGCGCGTTCAGGGTCCTCTCAACTGTCCGACAGGACTGGATAGTCTTTCTTCGTTTTCTGGAAAAGCTGTTGTTGCGGGTTTAGGGCGACGCTACAGGTGCGCGACCCATCCGTCCCCATGTCGGGGACGGGGGCTCACCTCATGGAGTCCGCATGTCGCGCATGGTGTTGCCGTTGAGAGCCCTGGTGGTGCAATCCGCGCTGGCGGCCGTGGTGCTGGCCTGTTCCGGGCCGCCGGACGCCGCCTCTTCCGGAGAAGAGCCGCTGGGCCGGCAAGAGGGCGCGGCGCTGGCGACCCGCGTCGTCGGCTACTTCCCGACGTGGGCGGGCGACGTCAACACCATCCCCTACGACAGGCTCACGCATATCAACTACGCCTTCGTGGTGCCCACCGCGCAGGGTGGGCTCACGGGGCCGAGCGGGACGGACGCACGGCTTCGCTCGCTCGTCACGGCGGCGCACGCGCGAGGCGTGAAGGTGCTCATCGCCGTGGGCGGGTGGAACGACGGCAATGACAGTGGCTTCGAGTCGCTCGCGGCGAACGCGGGCACTCGCACGGCCTTCGTGAACAACCTGGTCAACTACGTCAACGCGGCGGGGCTGGACGGCGTGGACATCGACTGGGAGTACCCGGACCCGGGCGCTTCCGCGCAGAACTACGCGGCGCTCATCCGGGAGCTGGGCGCGGCGATGCGCTCGCGCGGCAAGCTGCTCACGGCCGCGGTGGTGGCCAACGGCTACTACGGCGAGGGCATCCCCGCCTCGACGTTCGCCGACTTCGACTTCCTCAACATCATGGCGTACGACGGCGGGCAGCCGCATTCGACGTACGACTACGCCGTCCAGTCGCTCAACTACTGGAAGGGGCGGGGCCTGCCGGCGTCGAAGGCCGTGCTGGGCGTGCCGTTCTACGGGCGCTCGCCGTCGTCGTATGTCGGCTACGCGGACCTCGTCGCGCGCGACTCGCAGGCGCCGTACAAGGACAACGTGGGCGACGTCTATTACAACGGCATTGCCACCATCCAGGCGAAGACGCGGCTGGGGCTCCAGCAGGGCGGCGGGGTGATGATCTGGGAGCTGACCCAGGACACGCGCAATGACACGTCGCTGCTGCTCGCCATCTTCAACGCCGCGCAGGGCGGCGGTGGCGCCACCCGCTACCGCATCGTCAACAAGTCCTCCGGCCGCTGCCTGGACATCAACGGTCCCAGCACCGCGGACGGCGCGACGATTCACCAGTGGGCGTGCCACACGGGCGCCAGCCAGCAGTGGGTGCTGGAGCCCACCGACAGCGGCTACGTCCGCATCGTGTCCCAGTACAGCGGCAAGGTGCTGGACGTGCGCGACGTGAGCACCGCGGATGGCGCGGGGCTCCAGCAGTGGACCTGGTCCAACGGTGGAAACCAGCAGTTCCGCACGGTGGAGACCTCCGGCGGGTTCCATCGCATCGAGGCCCGACACAGCGGCAAGGTGCTGGATGTCACGAGCTGCGGGACGAGCGCCAACGGCACCGTCATCCAGCAGTGGACCTGGTCCAACAACGACTGCCAGCAGTTCCGGTTGGAGGCTCAGTAACGAGGGGCCTCAGTGCGGTGCCGAGAAGCGCCCGGTCTCCAGCGACGCCGCGCCCGGGCGCGTCTTGCGGAACACGTAGTAGTCGGCGGGCCGGGCCCAGTGGGAGCCGCCCGCGTCGTCGAGCGCGGCGGGGCCCCGGGGCGGTAGCTTTGGGACCAGGTACGCGGCGAGTTCCTGGTCGCTGAAGGTGTACTTCCCCCGCAGCTCCTTCACCACGGCGACCAGCTCCAGGTTCTCCTCGGCCGCGGCCTCCGCCGCGTCGCCGTGGTGGTCGTTCGTCACCAGCAGCCCGCCGACCTTCAGGTACTTGCCGCAGGCACGGGAGATTCCTCCGGCATACAGCGCCAGCAGCAGGTCGAAGCTCTCCTCGAGCGCGGGGATGGGCTGCAGGTAGTCCTGCGAGACGAAGCGCACGTGGGCCTTCTGGGCGTACTGCTGCCGGGAGGAGATCTTCCGCAGCACGCCGTCCTTGTTGGCGAAGAAGCCCTGCGCCAGGTCGTTCCGGTCCACGTAGACGACGTGCTGGAAGAAGAACGACGGGGTGATGTGCACGAAGCACCCCGGGTACAGCACGGTGTCCACGGCCACGAACCGCTCGCGGAGCAGTTCGAAGAGGCCCGCGCGCTCGAGCTGATGATCAACCACGAAGCCCTGGTAGATCTCCTCGACTCTCTCCATTTCCTGGATTTGAGCCGGTTTCTGGGCTGCCGTACAACTTTGGGCCCTCTCGGGAAAGGAGAGGCGCTGTAGCGCGGAAAGTCACAGTCCGAGTGACGGTTGTTGCCTCAAGAGACACATCCCTCTGGTGTGTGTGGGCTTCTCTCGGGGTGCTGGTCCTGGCCTGCGGGGTGCACTTGGAGGGGTCGCCGTAAATCCCCTGGAGGCGACATCCATGAAGAAGTGGTCCCCGAAGAAGGCCCTGGGCCTGAAGTGGGCTGGGTCCGGTGTGCTCGCAATCGCATTGTGCATGACGGGTTGTGGTGGTGAGGCGCTGGAGAGCCCGGCTCCCCTGGAGGAGCGGCCCCAGGCGGCGGTGGCCGAGCCGACGCCCACCAACAAGCCCGCGCCCATCATCCAGTCGCTCGACGTGGTGGCGCAGGACGACGTCCTGGGCACCGCGACCCGCAGCCTGGTCCGAGTGCGGCTCGCCCAGAGTCAGCAAGGCCTCTTCACGGAGGTCCCCGTGGTGTCCGACACGGGCAAGCCCGTGGTGCTGAGAGATCAAGGCACGGAGGGTGACGAGCAGGCCGGAGACGGTGTGTTCTCCGGCTTCGCCGAGGTCGACCTCGAGCTGCACCGCAAGACGCAGGACCGCATCACCGCGGCGCAGAACCGGCAGCCCAACGAGCCGCTGACGTTCGCCGTCTTCAACAACCGCGAGCTGGTGGAGGAGCGCCGGGTGGTGGCGCTGTCGTCGGACGTCTTCCGTCCGCGCGTGCCCATCCCGGTGACGCCCGTGGGCCTGCTCGCCGACGTCAGGCCGGCCAAATCCCTCATCATCACCCATCCGAACGTCATCAACGACCCGACGCGGACGTATGACCCGTGCTCGAACTCTGGCAACCCGAACGGGGTGTGGACGTTCAACCACCTGATGACGGAGATGGCGAGCACGTTCGTGACGCCGTCGGCCCTCACCGAGCAGTGGTTGCTGCAGTGGAACGCGAACCAGACGCTCAACGGGTGGACCGTCCCGGCGCGCACGCAGGTGGTGCCGCGCATCCTGAACCCGTGGCCGAAGATCGCCGGCACGCTCGACATGACGAAGTCGGCGTTCAAGCTGGTGGCCATCTTCAACCGGTTGGACCTGGGCAAGGGCAATGGCCCGGTGGGCTACGGCGGCTCCAGCGGTGGCGGTGAGCTGCGCTTCGTCTTCGCCGCGGTGGACAAGAGCGCGGGCTGCGTCATCCGGCCGCTGCTGGTCATCTTCGAGTACGGCGTGCCCATCTCCGGCTGCCTCAACGTGAAGAGCTGGGCGCAGCAGTGGATGCAGCTGTCGAACCCGCTGATGGTGCTGGGCAGCCCGGCCTACAACGCGGCGCTGCAGGCGCTCACGGAGCAGGTCGTCGTCGCCGGCGCGGCGCCCACCAAGCCCAACGGCAACGCCATCAACCAGATTCGCACCAACGACTTCATGCTCGCCTCGCCCTGGGAGCTGCGGGAGTTCCACCTGTTCGACACGGGTGCGACGCCGAACTTCCTGTCGGAGACCACGGTGGCGTTGACGCCGGGAGACGCGCGCAACAACACCACCATCTTCCGCGACTTCGTGAACACCAACCAGGCGGCCATCCTCGCCAACACCTACGGCGTGCCGGCCACCTTCGCGAGCGTGAACTTCCTGGGCGCAAACCCGCGCGTCCCAACGCCGTCCAGCACGTTCTGGCGGGCCACCGGCATCGTGAACAACACCGCGCGGCACAAGTTCTCGTTCAACACGTGCAACGGCTGTCACGCGCGTGAGACGAACACGCCCTTCACGCACATTGGCGAGACGGGCGCGCTGTCGGCCTTCCTCTCCACGGGCATGGTGAACCCGCTCACGCCCTTCAACGTGGCGGACCCGGTGGACGGCACGGTGCGCAGCTTCTTCGAGATTCGGGATCGCGCGCAGCACCTGGACTCCACCGCGAACCAGTCCTGCCTCACCCGCGCGTTCGACGTGCGCAACCTCGCGGTGCACTGATGTGAAACCCGGGCCCGGGGGGAATCTCCCCGGGCTTGCACAAATTCCGCACGAACATTCCTCATGAAGCGCACGGGCTGGCCATCCGGGTTGCACACCGGGGGGCCAGTCTGGGCCCATGAACATCCCTGTTTCCGCGCCGCGTCCGCAGCGGACGTCCGACGGCCCCATCCGAAGGGCCTTCCGGTGGCTCGTCGCCCACCACGTCTTCGGCAGTCTCTTCATCGTCATCTTCGCCACGGCGGTGATCGCCGGCCAGGTGGCGGACCGGGCGGACTTCGCCAACTCGGAGCTGGCGGCGGGCGTGGAGGACCGGTGGGGTGCCCCCGTCGTCCAACCCGCGCCCTCGCTGCGCTTCGTGCACAGCGGCACCATCTTCACCGAGCTGAAGCCGCTCGCCTTCGACCGTCAGCACGTGGAGGTGCTGGCGAAGATGAACTACCGCAAGCGCGGCCTGCGCTACTTCTCCGGCTTCGACTTCAACCTGGGCGCGGAGTACGCGGTGGTCAACCGCGAGGGCCACGACATCGACGTGGCGTTCATCTTCCCCATGGAGATGGACAAGTCGCAGGTGCTGCTGTCGGAGCTCCAGTTCCTCGTGGACGGCCAGGAGGCCAGCCTGGACCTGGGTGATTCCGGCAACCGGCTGGTGTGGACGGGACGCATCGCGAAGGGCGCCACGGCCCGCTTCGTCATCCGCTACCGCGCCCGAGGGCTCGACTCCTTCATCTACAAGTTGGACCCGGCGCTCTCCGCGCGCGACGTCCGCCTGCACTTCGCCGTGGAGGGGGGCGACAACTACGACTATCCGGGGGGCGTGCTGTCCGCCTCGTCCGTGCAGACGGGCAGCGACACCGTGACACTGGACTGGGCCTTCCAGTCGCTGGAGTCCGGCGTCAACCTGGGCGTCATCCTGCCCTCGGAGAAGACGTTCGACTCCATGGTGTCCCGCATGGCGAGCCGCGCGTGGGTGCCGTTCCTCGCCCTGGTGGCGCTGCTCGCGGCGCTGGGCATGCGGCACAAGCGACAGCTCGCGCTGCATGAGGCGTATCTGCTGGCCGCCGTGTACGGCTTCTTCTTCGTGCTCCTCGCGTACCTGGCCGCCTTCATGAACTTCTATGGGGCCTACGTCCTCAGCGCGCTGGGACTGGGCGCGGCGGTGGTGGCCTATGCCCGCTGGCTGTTCCCCAAGGAGCGCATGGCGGTGCTCGCGGGCCTCTGGGCGGCCACGCTGCTGGTGCCCACCGGCGCAGTCATCCTGGAGGGCTACACCGGCCTCATCTACACGCTGGAGATTCTCGCCGGCCTGCTCGGACTGATGGTCCTCTCCACCCGCGCCAGCGTGCGGGCCTTCCTCTCCGACTTGTCCCAGCCCGGCGCCGCCCCTCGCGAGGCCGCCGCCACCCCTGTCACCCCGGAAGCGAGCTGAGCCCACCATGCGGACCCTTTCTCTCCTCGTCGGATTCATGCTGCTCGCCCCGGAGGCCCTGGCCACGGGCGCCACCGCGGCCTCGACTTCTCCCTCGGGCACCGCCACCGTGCCGTTGGATCAGCTCATTCCCCTCTACACGCAGCGCCAGGCGGATGTGCCCGCGCCTCCCACCGAGGCCCTGGTGAAGAGTGAGCTCAAGGGCCGGCTGTCGACGGACGCCCTCCAGGTGGAAGCGACCTTCCAGGTGGAGGTGCTCGCGGACGGACGTTGGACGCAGGTGCGCCTGCTCCAGCTCGACGCGGACACGTACCCCACCGCGCTGCCCACGCTGGAGGACGCCACGGTGGGAGTCGTGGACGGCTTTCTGTGCCTGCTCACGCGCAAGGCGGGGCGTCACGACTTCGAGGTGGGCCTCACGGTGCGCTCGTCGGGCACGGGGCCGGAGCGCCGCGCGCAGCTTCGCTTCGGACCGCAGGCCTCTCCGGTGCCGCTCGAACTGGAGGCCGACACGTCTGTCTTCACGCTGATGGAGCCGCTGCCGACCTCGGGGGAGGGCTATGCCGTCTATCCCGTGCAGGGCGTGCTGCGGGTGGGGTGGCGCGCGGCCTCGCTGGTGTCGCAGTCGATGAAGCCGCAGGTGCGCCCGCCGATGGAGCCTCGCATCGCCGAGGCCACCGCGACGTGGGTGTCCACCCTGGAGGGGCGTGCCTCGCTGCGCGTCAGCTACACGCTGAGCCTGGACCGCGAGCAGCCGCTGGAGTTGACGGTGCCGGAAGGGCACAAGCTGGAGCGTGTCACCCTCAACGCCGTGCCCGTGCCGGTGGAGGAGGCAACGGACGGCGTGCTGAAGCTGAAGGTCGCTCCGGCGCGGCTGGGTGAGACGGGCGGCGCGCTGGAAGTGGTGCTGGCGCGGGAGCTGGGCGTCTTCCACCTGTCCGGTCGGCTGAAGCTGGCGCTGCCCCGCGTCTCGTGGCCGGTGGCGGAGCTGCGGGCCCGCGCGCACTTCCCCGCGGTGTTCAACTACCGCCGCGAGGGTGGAAGCCTGGAGCAGGTGGATGAGGCCGCCGCCGTGGCGGAGAGCGCGCCCCTGCCGGGCAAGGTGCTGCACTTCCGTCAGTACCTGGTGGCCGCGTCCTCGCCCACGCTCGAGCTGGGCTACTCGGTGGACATCTCCAACAGCTACTTCCGCTGAAGCTCCAGGAGCACGTCCAGTTGGGCCGTCAACGCGTTGGCCTCGTCGTGTCTGCCGAGGCTGACGTAGAGGGCCACCGCGTCCCGCCGTTCTTGAACCTCGCGTTCGATGACGGCGTTCACGGCTTCCGGCGTCAGGGCCAGTCGGGCCACTTCACCACTCCCCAGGCCACCGGCACTTCCCGCGAAGGCGCCATCCACGGCCGCTGGAGCGCCGCTCACGTCGGGAGCTTCCGCGTTGTCGAGGGCCGCCAGCACTTCACGAAGCACCGCCGAGGCAGGTGCGTTCCGAGCGCGAAGCGCCTCTTTCATCGCGGCGCGAAGCATCGCCTTCCATTCATCCACGGTTTTCATGGGCCTGCCCAACCTAGCGACGAACCAGGGGCGCCGCCACGGCGAAGGCCGCGCCCGACTCCGCGGGGCGGGCCGGGAGCAGCTCCAGCCCCGCGCCGAACGCTCGCAGCATCGACTGGGAGATGGTGAGGCCCAGGCCCGTGCCGCCGCGCTCACGCGCCGTGGTGAAGAAGGCGTCGAAGATGAGCGCCCGGTTCGCCTCGGAGATGCCTCGGCCGGTGTCTCGCACGACGACTCGAACGGACCCCTCGGTGTTCGTCTCCACGGACAGAGACACCTGGACGTCCTCGCCCCCGTGCTGTCTCGCGTTGGTGACGAGCTGCCAGAGCACGTCATCCATCACCTCGGCGGGCAGGCTCACGGTGAGCCCCTCCGGCACGGGCCCCACGTCGACGCGCGCGAGTCCCTCCGCGCCTGCCCGGGTGGAGAGCGCCGTCAGCAAGGGCGCCAGCTCCACCTGCGCGGGGCGGGCCGTCATCGAGTCCGCGCGGGCCAGCTCCATCAGCCGTTGCACGAGCCGGGTGAGGCGCTTCGCATCGGCGTCGATGTTGGAGAGGAAGCGCGCGCGCTGCTCTGGCGTCATCACCTCGGCGCTGTCGCGCAGCAGCTCCACCGCGCCCTGGATGGAGGCCAGCGGCGTCTTGAACTCGTGCGACACGTTGGCGGCGAAGGAGCGGATGTACTGGTTCCTGTCGCGCAGGGCGGTGGCCATGCCGGCCAGGGATTCGGACAGCTCGGCCAGCTCCGCGACGACGGGGCGGGCCACGGGCTCGAAGCCCTCGGGCGCGCTGGCGGCGATGGCGCGCGTCTGCCTCACCAGCGCACGCACGGGACGGCCCAGCAGCGCGGCGGCGGCGAGCGACATCAGCGCCACCGCGCCCAGCAGCACCAGCCCCGTGGCCGTCAGGTTCCATCGGTCCGCATACGTGGCCTTGGCGAACGTCATGGGCGTGCGCGCCAGCACCACCGCGCCCCAGACGCGCTCACCGTGGAGGACGGGCAGGGCCACGAAGACGCGGATGCCGGTGTCTCGACTGAGGGAGGCGAGGGGGGTGTCCTCGGGCTCTGCGTGGCGGCGACGCAGCACGCTGGTGGGGACGCCGTGAAGCGCCTCCTGCACTTCGAGCCGGTCACCCAGCGTCGCGCCAATCAACTCGGCGCTGCTGCTGGACACCACCACGCCCCTGACGTCGACGACGCGGATGCCCGCGAGCGTGGCCGCCCTCACGTTCTCCAACAGAGGCCGCAGTCGCTGACCCACGTCCTGGGCCAGGGGTTCTCCTGGCACGCGCGAGAGGGGTGGACGGTCGTCCGGCGGCAAGGGCTCGTCCGAGGCCCGGAGGGAAGGGAGGACGGGCCGCAGTTGGTCGTCGCTCGGAATGGGGAAGGGCCACTTCGCGGTGCGAGGCTTTCCGTAGTCGAGCGTCCCCACCTGCTCGGCCAGCATGGACCGGTAGACCTCGGCGACCACGGCGCCCTGCGTGAGCAGCTCCGTCTCCGTCTGTCGGATGAGCTGGTTGTCGTAGACGCGCACGAAGGACAGTCCGCCCAGCGTGAGCACGAAGCCCGCCAACCCCACCGAGGCGAAGACCATCCACAGCCGGGGCCTGGCGCGGGGCCTAGGGGATGGCGAGCCGATAGCCAAGGCCATGCACCGTCTCGATGACTTCTGCGCCGACTCCGGCGAACTTCTGGCGCACCCGACGCACGTGGCTGTCGATGGTGCGGTCACTCACCACGCCGTCGTCATAGACGCGGGTCATCACCTCGTCGCGGGTGAACACCTTGCCGGGCACGCGCAGCAGCGCCGCGAGCAGGTGGAACTCCGTCACGGTGAGCACCACCTCCTGCTCGCCCCACCAGGCGCGAAAGCGCTCCTCGTCCAGCTTCAAGGGCCCCCGCGAGAGCGGCTGGGGCGCCGTCGAGGTGGCGGCGGCTTCAGGAGCGGGCCGGGCGCGGCGCAGCACCGCCTTCACGCGCGCCACCAGCTCGCGCGGACTGAAGGGCTTGGTGAGGTAGTCGTCGCCGCCCAGCTCCAGGCCGAGGATGCGGTCTACCTCGTCGTCGCGCGAGGAGAGGAAGACGATGGGCAACTCGTGCGCGCGGCGGACCTCGCGGCACACCGCCAGCCCGTCCATCTCCGGCATCATGATGTCCAGGACGATGAGCGCGGGGGGCGCACGCTGGACCTGCGCCACCGCCGCCCGTCCATCCGCGGCCTCCTCCACCCGGAAGCCTCCTTGCTCCAACGCGAAGCGGACGATGTCCCGCAGGTGCGGATCATCATCGACGACGAGGATGGTGGGACGCTCGGCCAAGGGACACCCGGAAATGGGAGGGCGAGACTCGGAGTGTAGCTCCGCCACCCCTCCTCAGGGACTTGCCGTCACAGTCGTATTTTTTGTCGTCACGGAACGCAACTGCCGGATGGGTCGGTCGATAACCCCGGCATGACCGTTGTCGGTTCCCCCCGCCCGCTGACTCGTCTGCTCGTCAATTCATCCACTGCTGGCGTGGGGACCCGTCCCTCTCAAGACGTGTCGTCGCCCCAGGCGCGGAACGTCGCCGCCCTGGGCCTCAAGGATACGTTCGAGCAGGCGCCCGCCGCGAAGAAGAGCCCGGCCAGGACGGAGGCGCCCACCCCGCCGGCGCCGTCAGAGGGGAGTGATCCCTTCGAGGGGCTCCGGGACGCCGCGCTGCTTCGCGCCATCAAGGAGTCGTCCTCCGGCAAGCACGTGAAGAGCTACACCGAGGCGCGCAAGGTCATCTTCGGCGAGCTCGATGTGGTGAACGGCAAGGTGGCGTGCGTGTACACCGGCCGGGAAATCGAGGGCGGCAAGCTGCCCAAGAACTCCGACATGAACGTGGAGCACACCTGGCCCCAGTCGAAGGGCGCCACGGGCGTCGCGAAGAGCGACCTGCACCACCTGTTCCCCACTGACAGCAAGACCAACGCGAAGCGGGGCAACTGGCCCTTCGGCGAGGTGGTCAACGTGAAGTGGAGTGAGAACGGCGCGAAGTTTGGAACCGACGCTCAGGGGCGCACGGTGTTCGAGCCGCCCGACTCGCACAAGGGCAACGTCGCGCGCGCGATGTTCTATTTCTCCTCCACCTACAGCAAGCCCATCCCGGATGCGGAAGAGGCCGTGCTGCGCGAGTGGAATGACCTGGACGTCGTGGACACCGCGGAGCACGCGCGCAACCAGCGCGTCTCGGACATCCAGGGCAACGTCAACCAGTTCGTCGAACACGAGGACCTGGTCGACCGCATCAAGGACTTCTGAATTGACGGAAAGGGACGAGCGACCTCGGGGGAGGGGCTCGTCCGGGCCGAGCCGGGGCGTCAGTCCGAGCCCCGGCTCACCCAGTCACCGTGGGCGAAGGGTACGGCGGGTACCCTTCGCGAACCTTGAGTCGCCGCGTCCGCCGCCGCGGGCGCCGGATGGCCACCGCCGCTACGAGCGCGAGCACCACCGGAACGAACACCAACAACGCTTGAGCCGTCACCATCTCCCTCCTCCTGGAACTATGGCGGTGGGGTCTGACGCTCAGTCCCTGCAAAACCTGAAAGAGCCCGGACTCCAGGTGTGGGGCGGGGTGTGACGGAACGGCTCAGGAGCAGGAGAAGTACGGGCCGTAGCCGGTGCCCACCGAAGCTCCCGTGGAGTCCGTCACCGTCACCCTGGCCCTCAAGTCGTAGCGGAACGTTCCGGTTCCATCAGGCCCGGGACACGAGAAGCTTCGGGTGGCGCCGCCCGCGGTGGGCCCGGACGTGTAGGTCCTGTTCGTCGCGTACAGGAAGTGCTGCTGGGTCCAGGAGTAGGTGAACGGCGGAATGCCGTCCGTGACGGTCGCCGTGCAGGTGACGCCGCTGAAGTCCTGGGAGCAGGCGAGCGAGGCCGACAGGGCCGCGCCCTGCGTGGTCAGCGAGTCCGCACCGGGGTCCTCGATGTCGGCGGGTCCACCACAGGCCATCAAGAACAACCCAGCTCCGAGCATCGTCGCTGCCATGAAGTTCGTCGCCATGCGCGTCTCCTGGAACGTGATTCGGGTGAAGGACCGCGCTTCAACAATATCATCAGTGCAAAGTCGTTAAACCCCGTGAAAGCGTTGCGAGTCTTTGTGTGCCGTCGCGGGGCGTCAGGCGGACGGGTGTCTGGACTGTCTCCGCGCCATGAGCGCCAGGGTCATGAGCAGCGCCCAGGACATCGCGCTGATGACATAGCCCGCCCAGAGGATGGGCGGTCGCCGGTACTCCAGTCGAAGCGTTCCTTGTCCCAGGCCGAGCAGATGCGGGTATGCGCGAAAGAGGGGCTGCTCGATGCCCTGCTCATTCACCAGCCGCATGCCGGGAAACCACGCCAGCTTCACCTTGAAGAGTCGCGGGCCTCCCTCGGGAAGCTCCAGGCGATAGGTTCCTCGCCCTTCCTTGTGCAACGAGACGGGCTCGGGCGGCAGGTTCACAGAGGGCCCCGCGTGGGCGAGCGCGTCGTGCAACGGCTGCCATTCCGCGTCGCCCACGAGCGTCTGTCGCAGGTGGATGCGCGCCTCGCAGGCGGGGCCGATGGGATGGAAATAAGCGTTGTAGAAGAACCGCTCCTCTCGCTCAAAGGGCATCAGCTCGGACGGAGCAAACACTTCCACGGCGGAGTTGAGGGCGGGGCCGCCCGGGATGTCTGCTCGAGGTTCGACTCGCAGGGTGCGGAAGGGCGCGCCATTCACCGAGAACGAGGGCTCGGGCACGAGCCGGAAGCGCGAGGTTCCACCCAACTCCAGCGTCCGCGTGTAGCAGGCGGCGCGGGCGGTGATGGCCTCCAGTGGAGTGCCCGGCTCCACGGGGCGCGCGGCCAGCACCCGCGCGTCCACCGAGAAGCGGGTGACGTTGAAGTCCGCGAGGAAGTGGTCCAGCACGCACTGCTGGAAGGGGCACGTGAAGCTGCCGAAGTAGAAGTGGTCGAGGATGACGGGCCGCCCCACGAGCGTGGCCATGTACGAGCTGACCAGGTGGTTGGCGGTGTTGCTCTCCCAGAAGAGGCCCTTGGGACCTTTGAACTCCTCGTCCATCGCCCCCAGGTAGCTCTCCACCGCGAAGTCGAAGGCCCGTCGGTATTCCAGGACGAAGTGGCGTCCGAAGCGCTCATCCGGAATGGGCGCGGCCTCCCGCTCGAAGCGAGTTCCTTGCGCGAGCCTGTCCGGCAGCGTGAGGCCCGACCGCAGCGGAAAGAGCCACGTCACGAGCGACAGGGCCACGAGCGCGGCGCCGCGCACCAGCCGGGTTCTCCACGGGGGCGTCGTCGCGGGCAGGGCGTCCAGCACCGCCGCCGCGACGGCGGGGACGAGCACGAGGCCGCAGATGTCGAAGCGGTAGTAGTGGAGCGAGGGCAGCCACGCGGCGTCCTCGAAGACACGCGCGAAGAGGGAGGGCAGGAGCAGCGTCACGGTGCTGGCCGCGAGCAGGCGCATGCCGCGTGTCCAGCCGAACAGCGCCACGGGCAGGCACGCGAGCGCGACGCTCCAGCCCGTCTGTTCCACCATGACGCGGTTGCTGACCATCAACCCCCGGTAGGAGAGGAAGGGCAGCCAGAAGAACGCGCTCAGTCCCGCGCCGAGCACCAGCGCCCCCATGAGTCGAGGCACCCGGACAATCCGAGGTAGCGACAGGAGCACGAGCACTCCCGAGGCCAGGCCCATGATGAGGTGTGACAGGACCACTCCGGCCAGGAGCAACGCCAGCCTCAGTGGTCGCGGTGTGCCGTACAGCTCGGCGGTCACCGCGAAGAAGAACACCGCGCCGAGGAACTGACTGGTGATGCCCACCCGGAACAGGTCCAGGAAGCAGAGGCCCTGTGCGAAGCCCTCCGCCTTGTGCGTGTAGAAGAGCAGCACCGAGGCGAGGACGAACAGCCAGCGGACTGCTGGCCGCTCGAAGCGGAGCGCCAGGGCGCCCACGCCCGCGAAGTAGCCCGCCACCAGCAGTGACAGGAACAGCTTGAACGTGGTGATGGGCTCCAGTGGAAGCCAGAGCAGCGCCCCCAACAGCAGGTCCTCGAGCGGCGGGTAGAAGAGGTTCTGGACGTAGCCCAGGAAGGCGCTGTCGTTGAACTGGTGGAAGTACCCTCGGCGCACCGCCATTCCACTGGCGAGATGTCCGGCGACGTCGATGCTGAAGACATCCAGCCGGGTCACGATGAGCACCGCCCCGTAAAGCGCCGCCAGGGCGAGCGCGGCGAACAGGACAGGGCGCGAGGTGAGTGTTTGCTTCATGGATACCGGGGACGTGGCTTGGACTCAGCTCGAGAGATTGTCTGTCATCTGGCGGGTGGAGGCTTGCCGTAGAACGCGGTGGGGGCGAAGCCATCTCGCCCCGCAGCGAGCATCACCGCGAAGCCCTCGGGGCCCGCGCCCACGGAGGTGTTGGGGGACTCCAGGATGTAGCGGCCCGGGGCCGTCTCGCGGAAGCGGACGCCGGTGAGCGTGGGCAGCTCGGTGCGCTCGGCGTAGGCGGTGTCGTAGGAGAAGTCGAGCCCCCCGGAGGCTCGGCAAAAGACGCGGCGGGGGGAATACACGGCGCAATACCAGGACCAGGCATAGGGCAGGTCCACCGCGTGCGCGGCGTCCTGGAGGACCTGGCGTGGTGCGGTGGGTGGCAGGGGGATGAAGAAGAACTGGAGGTTTGTCTGGGCCCAGTCGGTGATGGGGGCAGCCATCTCCAGCTCGACGCTGGTGACGGCCTCGTCCCGGCGCAATGTCACAGCTTTGAAACGGTGGGCGCGCGCGTTGAGCGAAGGGTAGAGCACGGGCTCCGTGGTGCGAGTCGCGGCGAGTCTCATGTCACCCGGGGCCACGGAGGGGACGGTGAGGTGGTCCACGAAGCCCACGTAGTCGCGGGCGGTGGCGAGGGTGACGGAGAGGGCGTCAGGAACGGGAACACCCTTGAGGGCGTAGTAGCGCTCCAGGGGCACCTCCACGTGGACCCGGGCGCCATCCACCTGCACGAGCACCTCCGCGTCGGGGCCCACAGCGTCCGCGCGGACCGTGTCGCGCACGTAGACCTGGGGCGTATAGCCCTGCGTGCGCGGCGCCATCAGGCCCACGCGCACGTCCAGTCGATGGGGCAGCTCCAGCGCGGTGCGCACCAGGTAGCCCAGGTCCGCGGCGTACTGCGGGTCCGCCGTCAGCGAATACGTCGTGGGGGCGCCGTCGGTGGGCTCGCCCAGGAACAGATAAAGGTTCTGGTCCGCGGGGTTGCGAAAGCCGCCTTGGAGCGTCGCATCCACCACCAGGCGCGTGGTGGTGCGCGTCGCGGACAGGGCGGTGACCACCAGCTCGCGCGCGCCCGTGAGTTCGAGCCGATTGACTTGCTGATGCTCGACGAGGCGGGTGCAGAGGGACTCGACGTCCCCGGTGGGCAGCGCGCAATCCAGCGCATACGGCGGGGGCTTCGAGGTACAGCCGAGCACGGCGGCCCACAACAGCAGCCGTGCCCGGAGGTGTCGCGTCGAGGCCAGACGGACTACCACTTCTCGATGGAAGTGATGGTCAGCGCGAACGGAGTGCCGATGAACGTGCCGTTCGACGTGCAGGGGCGGTTGGTGATGTCCAGGAGGTTGGCGGAGTAATAGCCGTGGGTGGAGCCGTTGCCCTTCTCGTAGAACTCGGTCCCGTTCGGGAGGACGACCTTCCAGACGTAGTCGAAGTGCTCGTACCACTTGGGGGTGGTGCGGTTGGAGATGGTGTTCCGGACCGTCACGGTCCACGTCCACGGGGCGGACGCGGGGGCGGCGACCGTCTGCGTGTTGTCCCACTCGATGGCGACGCCGTTGTCGAGCCCGCCCCAGCCGTGGATGAGATACACGGACGTGCCCCAGGGCAGCGTGTAGTTCCGGTACGACATCCGGATCTCCGCCTCATAGGAGCTGGCGTAGACACAGGAGTGGAGCACCGCGCGGCCGTCGGCCCACTGCTCGATGGCGACGGCGGACGTGGAGGCGAAGAACAGGGCGAGGGCGAGGACGTTTCGGACAGCCGAGGTCATGGAGAGAGACTCCCAGGTGGACGGTTCGGCCGATGTCTCTAGCACGAGGGTGGGTGCCGGCGCACTCCCTGTGTGTATGTCCACGGACAGGAATCCCGTGGTTTGCCGGGCGCGTGAAACACCGGGAGGTGCCGGCTCGGGCACTCAGGGGCCTCTGGAATGACCCGCTCGGTGTCTTGGGAAATGCAGCGTTCTGAGTTACTGGAAGTGCGCAAACCCTGCGCGAAGGTGTCGGACCTGCCCCAGTTGGATGTATGGGTTGTCTTGTATTTGATGGGCCCCGAAGTCCTCGCGCCACATCAGCGAATCTTCGCTTTCGCGCGAGAGGGGAACAGTCATGCACCTTTTGAAGCGTCTTCCCGTCGTCGGGTTGTTGCTGGCGCTCGTCGCTGGCTGTGGTGAGGAGTTACCCGCGGGCGCGGGGGCGGTACAGATGGTCATCGGGACGCAGGAGTTCGCGGCGAGCGAGTCCAGCGTCACTCGCATCCAGGTGGTCATCTCCGGTCTGGGCATTTCCGACATCCAGCAGGACCTGGTGAAGACGGGCAGCACCTGGGGCGGCACCATCGCTGGCATCCCCGCTGGGACGAATCGGGTCGTCGTGGTCTCCGCCTACGCCTCGAACAACGCGCTCCAGTACCAGGGACAGGCGACGGAGGTCACCATCGTGGAAGGCGAGACGGCGCTCGTGGCCGTCACGCTCCATGACATGACGTTGGGGCACTACACGGACAACGATGCGCCCATCATCGACTCGGTGACGGTGTCAGGCACGACGGTGGAGGCCGGTGGGCAGCTCACCCTGGGCGCGACGGCGCATGACCCGGTACCGAACGACCTGGTGTCGTATTCCTGGAGCGCTTCCGCGGGAACGCTGAGCAGCGCGACCATCGCGAACCCCACGTGGACGGCGCCCTCATCCGCGCAGACCGTCACGCTGACGCTGACGGTGAGAGATCAGCGCAACGGCATCAGCCGGGCGCGAGTGACAGTGGAGGTCACGGAGGAACTGGAGGTGGGCGGCAGTGTCACCATCCAGGTGAGCTTCAACACGCCGCCGCTCATCCTCTTGGTGACCGCGAGCGAGGGCAGGGTGGTGCTGGGCCAGAGCACGGCGGTGAGCGCCAATGTTCATGATCCGGACCTGGGGACGGTGCTGTATCAGTGGACGGCGTCCTGCGCGGGGACCTTCTCTTCGCCCACGGGCCAGTCGTCGAACTTCACGCCGTCGGCGGTCCCCACGGGCGCTTGCAACAACTGCAGCGTCACGATGACGGCGCGAGACCTCAAGGGTGGCGTTCGCTCGGGTTCGTATCATCTGTGCGTGGTGTCCACTCCCGCGCCGTAGTCGAGCGCGCGAAGGGGGATTCGCCGTGGGGCCGGGTGCGGTGTCCTCGTGGATGAGGAACACCATGCTCGGCCCGTCGTTTCAATCCAAGGAACTCTCGCTGACGAACGCGTCCCCGCGCGCGAGTGTCTGGCTATTCGCCCTGGCCGAGATGCCGCGCGAGATGGCGAACTCCAGCAGCACGTCGAACAGTTCGCACGGTGCGGCAGGAGTGGTCTGCCTTGAGCGCTTGTCTATGATGGTCTCGGCACGGCTCATGGACGATGCCGTGGCGTTGACCGGGCCGGGCGCTATTGGAAGTCGACCGGCGGCGCTCCCTGCGTCAGCCTCTTGGCGACCGCCGCCGCGCTGTCACGCATGTACTTGAGCCGATCATTGAAGTCTCCGTCGCCGCCGCTGCCCGCGCGCTCGGTGTGGAGCAGCTCTCCGCTCTCGTTGATGTAGTGCACATAGAAGAGCGCGGTGCCGTCGGCGGTGAAGCGATCCGTATCCACGCTCGCGAACGGCGTCCCGTCCTCGGTCCGGAGTTCCCGTTGGATGGGGGAGCGATAGAGGGTCGCGACCGGGATGATGATGCCCTTGGCGCCGGCCTCCTTCACGTACCGGGCAAGGTCCTGCTTCATCCTCGGCGGGACGGTGAACTTGTCGGTGGCGATGTTCGGGAGGGCCTCGCACCACTCGCTGTCCCCCTTCAAGCGCTTCACCTTCGCGGTGGAGACGTCCTGGCCGTAGGCGCTCCAGAGCGCCGGTGCGACGTAGTCCTCGATGTTTTGGATGACCTTGTCGTTGTTGTCCGCCGACTCGGCACACGCGAGCAGCGGTGTGAGCGCGTAGGGTTTGTCCAGCGCGCTCCATTTCCCTCCGGTGAAGTAGGTCGGGTTGGAGGTCGCGAGGCCAGGGACACAGCCGGAGATCGCGACGAGCAAAAAAGCGGAAAGGAGGGGAGCGCGGTGAGCGGGCATGGAGATTCCTCGAGCGGGTAGGATTGGTACGTCCCGTACCTCTCCAACGTTCCATGCTTCGTTCTGTCGCACCGGTTCACATCACAACCGATGCATGCGACGCCCGACGCTCAGCGGATGACCGTGGTGATCCGCTCAGACCCCGTGCGCGACACCCGCCGTGTCTCTCGTCCGTTGAAGTCCACGGACTCGCCTTCACCCACCAGGGCGCGGATGGTGATGCGTGACAGGCATTGGCTGTCGTCCACGGCGTGCGTCACCACGTAGCGCGGCACGTTGGAGGCCGCCTCGCCCAGCCGCAGCCGCATCTCCCGAATCGAGTCGATGTAGCCAGCCAGCGGCTCCATGCGCGCCAGCGCCCGGCGCAGCACCTTGTCGGCCCGCTTGCTCATCACTCGGTCCCAGACGAGGTAGCCCGCGCCCAACGTCGCCGAGCTGGTGAAGAAGATGACGAAGTTCAGCACGCCCCCGAGGTAGCGGTTGCGCGTGAAGCCCTGCTCACCCGTCGCCTCCGTGAGGATGTCCTTCAGCGTCTCCACCGCCGCCTGGTTCGCCATCGCCGCCCACTCCCTGGCGTCCTTCGGACTGCCCAGCAGCAACCGGCAGACCCCCAGGTGCAGGGAGATCAACGAGACGCGCGCGGTGTCCCGCTCGGCGCCCAGCGCCTCCGTGAAGCAGTGACTCGCGGACTTGAGCAGCTCGAGCTGCGCCTCGCGGGTGCACTCGGGCCGCGTCGCTGTCTCCAGGTGGAGCCGGCCTTGGTGAAAAGCCCCCTCCCTCAGCAGATGCGGTTCCCGATGCAGATGGCCCAAGAGGACCAACTGCTCCCCCTCCGTCCCCAGCAGCGCCTCCAGCAGCGCCACCGAACCTTCATCCTGGAACTTGCCGCCCACCTGCCGGGGCGTCGCCTGGATGAGGTCATTCCACGTCGCCATTTGCGGACTCCCGTGTGCTGCCGCGCCTCATGGATCCGTCGAACCCCCTGAGGAACAAGTCTGCCACAGCCACGCGGTTTCACGAGCGGGGGGCCCCTCTTCCGTCATCCGCCGCGCGCTCTTTCATGCCCAGGAACGAGAGCGCTTTCAGGCTCGGCAGAAAAAAGTACCCGCCTCCCCGGGTAGTCACGAATTTTCGCAGAGATGTCGCGCATTGCCGGACTGGCTCCGCGGGGATGACCAGGCGTCCGCCGCCGTCTCCGGCGAGTGGGTCCTCAACGCCCTCAATGCCTCCGAGCTGTTCGAAGTGCACCCAGCTTCGCTGGACAAGTTCGAACTGACGGCCCACGTGCGCGTTGAGGGCGATGAACAGGAGTCCCTTGCCCTCCGGGTCCTCGTAGTTGAATCCGCGCCGCAGGAGTCGATGGCGCCGCGTGACGTCGCTCGACACGTGAGGCGAGGGAGGCAGTGCGTCCCGAGGGTTGCATCGCCGCGTGTGAGCGGTGATGGGGCAGCCGTACCCGTGAGGATCATCCCGCGCATAGAGGAAGTCGTTGTCGGGCTGGGGCCGTCCAGTGCCGCTCGCGCGCGCGGGTGTGCCGTCCTTCTGGAACAGGAAGGGAAGCAGTCTGCGCAGCAATCGATGTCGTCGCGGCGCGGCGAGAGGAGCACCGTCGCGCTTTCGCCCCACCAGCTTCGAGGCCACCCACTCCCGTCGCTCCTCGGGGCTTCCTTCCGGCGCGAGCGAGGCCTGCTCGTCCAGGAAGGACTCGAAGGCCGGCACGTCCTGCTCCAGCTTGCGCAGGACGAGGAAGGTCCCGTTGTGTCCCAGGTCCCTTCGGCCCGGAAGGCCCGGGACGGGAGGCAGTGCGCTGGCGCCAGGCAGGTGCTCCGCGACGTGCGGTGACAAGGGCCACTCGCCGTACTCATTGGCGTGGCCCAGGAGGAACTCCCCGCGCTTCACGGGCCGGTCGTAGTCGCGAGGGTGCGTCGTGGGGCCATCGAGTCCCTCCAGACGAGGTTGCGACACGCCATCCAGGAAGCCGAAGTGGTCGCGGAAATACCCCGGAGGATCTCCCTCGCGAGCGCGTCGCTGGCCTCGCTGGGCGAAGACTTCGCGCAGCCCGTGGCGCTGTGCCCGCTCGCGGTGTTCACGAAGCAGCGGCTCCATGTTCGCGGCGTCCGACGCATAGAGTAGCAGCAGGACATGCAGCGCGCCTTCGTGCCGCGTCCCACCGAGCGTCCAGCGGTCCGGGTCATTCTCCTCCACGTCGCGCAGGTGCTCCCGGGCCCTGAGGGCCATGCCTTCGCGCAGCTCATGGGGAAAGGAGTCGAGGACGTCTTCCTGCACTTCGAGCGACACGAGCCCTGCATGGGACAGCGCCACGTTGACGCGCGTCTTGTCACGCGTGGAGTCGCTCGGGTGCTCGGTGCGGTCCGCCTGGGTCAGCGTCCCATCGCTCGTCAGCTCACGCAGCCACCTTCGACAGCCGTCAGCGTCGTCGATGCGAAGGAAGAGCAGGGTGAGTTCCCCCATGTGCCGGTAGCCATGCAGCAGCACGCCCTGCACATCATGAAGGTCCACCTGCGTCGAAAGCTCAGGCGGGGGCGTGCTCCATGGGGGTGACGTGGGAAGGCTCGGCTCGGAAGTTCTCATGGTGTTTCCTCCGGGGCTCTCGCCGCCCGTGTCGAAGCGAGGCGAGCAGCGCGGACATCGAGTGGATGGCGAGGGCCATGGGGCGCAGCAGCGGACGGCCGGGGTCGCACGCGCCCCTGGACAGGAACGCGGCCAGGGCGCGGCGAGCGCCTCTGCCCTTCACGGGTTGGTCCATTCGCTCGCGCATGAGCAGTTCACGCAGGCGGAGCGCGTTGTGCAGCAGCAGGACGGAGTGACGTTGGCGTGGAGTCCCGTCGAGCGCGGCGCTGTACCAGACTCGCGTGGGGACCTCGTGCGCGCGCAGCCAGGCCTTGAACGGCTCCACGGGCAGACGCGGCTTGGGCATTGTCGGGTCGATGCCCCGCGACTTCGCGGGGAACCCTTCGGTCCGACTCCAGATGAGCTCCAGGAAGCCACGCACGTCCGCGTGGTCGACGAACGCGTCGATGTACGACTCCCAGGTGTCGTCGTAGTTGCTGAAGAAGATGAGGTGGTGCGGGCCCCGACCGTCCTCGTCGCTGTACACCAGCCAGCGCGCGCAGTGGATGGTCTGAACGTGGTTGAGGCCCACCACGTACCGTCGCAGGCGCAGGTTCACGCTGCGAAGCGCCAGTCTCGCCAGGGCCAGCGCGCCCGGGTCATCGACGATGCGCGCGACATGCACCATGGGGTTCTGCACCATGGCGTCGCTCATGGGAGGGATGGGGGGCGCGGACTCCGAAGCATGCGCCTGCGAGGAGGTCGCGCTCTCGGGCCGATTCCTCGCGCCCAGCCACATCCTCAGCTTGAGCAGATAGATGCCGGGAAGCGCCCAGGCGTAGCGATAGAAGGCGTAGCCCAGCGTGGACACCGCCGCCGATTCGCGCGCGGTGGCCAGGCGCTCCCGCCAGCCGGGGTCATCCAGGTTCGTCGCGGCGGCCCGTGCGACATCCCTCAGTTCGTGGTGCAGGTCCGGCATGTCCCGCGGGCGTCCCCGCCAGGGCGTCTCCGCGAGCAACGGTGCCCGCGTGTCCAGGTGCGCGTTCACCGCGCGCAGGGCGTCCACGGAGGCCCGCAGGTCCTCGGGAGATTGGAAGCGGTAGGCGAAGTCCACGTGCCGGGTGACGGCGGGCGCGCGGTGGCCCACGAGGTAGTCCTCCACGGCCTCGGGCTCGGCCAGTCCCGCCTCGGGATAACCCGCGCAGTTCCGGTAGATGGCGTCGAACAGGTGGGCGGCGTCGGCGCCGCGCTCGTGGAGCGTCGTCAGCCAGCGGACCAGGGCATGGAGCAACTCGCGGTCCAGCGCGTCCGGCTTCGTGGTTCGCGTGTCGAGGACTGCATCCGCGCCGAAGATGAGCCTGGGGTCGGCGGGGCCCATTCCCGAGGTCCGAGGCCCCAGGTCGATGAGGGCCCAGCGCGCGAAGTGCAGGCCGGACACTCCCGCGAAGAGCTCACGCCGCGCGTTGGCGGCCGAGCTCAGCAAGTCATCCAGTGCCTCGCGCTTGCCTTGGAGGACGCGGGTGATGACGGTCGATGTGCCATGGTGCATTCACACCTTCCCCGTTGCGTGGGCTGCTTCCGATGAGGTGACGCTGGCCCGGGCGGGTGGGAACCAGAGTGGGACCAGGGGCTGCGCCCGCTTGTCCCACCCGACGGTTCATGGGCAGGCAGGAGCCGCGTGGCACGCCTGGAGTTGGGGGGCAGGGGAGGACAACGCGCGCGGAGACATCCGGGGGACTCGGTGATGCCTGAGAGCGGCCAGGACGAGGAGCGATGTACTGATTCCGTGCTGGAGCACGGGCCGGACGCAATCGAGGACGGGGACTTCGACGACGCCTTTCTCCGGGAGGTGGCCCGGGCGTCCGTGCCCCCTCGGCTGCCTGTCCCTGGAATGCGCGTCGGCGACCGGGACGGGAAGCGCTACGAGGTGCTGGAGGAGCTGGGGGGCGGCGCCATGGGGCAGGTCTTCCGTGCGCTCGACACGGAGCTCCAGCGGCCCGTGGCCCTGAAGTTCCTCGTCCCGCACGAATCCATCGCGGAGGCGCCGATGATCTCCCTGCTCCGTCAGGAGGGGCGGGCCATCGCGCAGTTGGACCACGAGCACATCGTCCGCATCTTCAACGTGGACCTCTGGAGCAGCGGGCCGACGGAGCCGCCGGTTCCCTTCCTGGTCATGGAGTGCCTGGAGGGCGAGTCCCTGTCCTCCCTGTTGCGGCGCGGTCGTCCGGGGCACCGGCGAGCGATGGAGATCCTGGACGCGGTGGCCTCGGGGCTGGCTCACGCGCACGAGCGGCACATCGTCCACCGCGACCTCAAGCCGAGCAACGTGTTCATCACGCGCTCGGGCGTGGTGAAGATCCTCGACTTCGGCTTGTCCTGGCTGGTGGCCGCGAGCGCCGCGCCTGACGTGACGCTCTCCACCGCCGGCACGCCGCCGTACATGGCGCCCGAGCAATGGCGCGGCGAGGCGCAGGATTCCCGGACGGATTTATGGGCCGCTGGCGTGCTGCTCTACGAGATGCTCGCCGGTGAGCCACCCTTCCTGGGCGCGCCCGAATCGATTCGTGAGCGGGTGACGTCGCAGGGCCCGGTGCCGTCGGTGCGTGATCGAGAGCCCGAGGTGCCGGAGCCGGTGGAGGGGCTCCTGGCCGAGCTGCTGGCCAAGGCGCCCGAGGCCCGGCTCCGCTCGGCAACGGAGTTGCGCGAGCGGCTGCGCGAGGTGGAGGAGGGCCTGGCGCCGCGACGTGAGCCGAGGCGAGTCCGGGCCCCGCAGCGAAGACAGGTGACGCTGGTCGCCTGTCGCCTCGCGGACCTGGCCGGGCTGGCCGGGCGGCTGGATGCGGAGGACCTGGGCGAGTTGGAGGCCGCCTTCCACCGGAGCTGCTCGGAGGTGCTGAGGCAGCAGGGGGGCACGGTCGTGCTGTGCGTCGGTGAGGAGGTACTGGGTTGCTTCGGTCACCCCGTGGCGAGAGAGGACGATTCCGAGCGTGCCCTGCGCGCAGCGCTGCGACTCGCCGCCACCGTGGCTCCGACGCTCCAGGAGTCCCTGGCATCGCTCCCGGAGCGGAAGCTGACCGTGACGGTGGGCGTGCACACGGACACGGTGGTGCTGGACGATGCTTCCATCCAGGGAGAGGCGCCCCGCGTGGCGGCATGGCTGGCGCGACAGGCCACGCCGGGGACGGTGTGGATCAGCGACTCGACGGATGCGCTGACGCGCGGGGCCTTCGTGACGCAAGCCATGCCGCCGCTGCGATTCACCGGGCTGTCGGGCGTGCGGGATATGACGCCGTATCGGCTGGTGCAGCCTCGGCGCGTCACCAGTCGTTTCGACCGGGGACTCGTGTCGCGCTCCCTCACTCCGCTGGTGGGACGCAAGGGAGAGCTCCAGTTCCTCCTGGAACAGTGGGAGGAGGCGCGCGCGGGCCGAGGGTCGTGCGTGCTCGTCACGGGAGAGGCGGGCATCGGCAAGTCCCGGCTGGTGCGCGAGGTGCGTGAGCGCGTGCCGCCCTTCATGGCCCACCTGCTCCGGGGCCAGTGCTGGCCCCAGTCGACCACCAGTGCGTTCGCGCCGGTCATCGACTTGTTGCGCCGCATGCTCCAACTCGACGCCGAGGGCACGCCGAAGGAGCACCGGGCGAAGCTGGAGGCGGGCCTGGGCGTGCTCGGGTTGGGCGCTGGGCGCACGCAGTTGTTGTCGGGGCTGGTGGGGCTCTCAGGTGACGAGGGCGCGCCGCACCTGCGCTACGCCCCCGAGCGCCTCAAGCAGGAGACGCTGGATGCACTGGCGCACCTGCTGGCGCGACTGGCCGAGCAACGCCCGGTGTTGCTCGAGGTCGAGGACCTGCACTGGGCGGACCCGTCCTCGTTGCAATTGCTGGGCTTCCTTCTGGAGCGGCTGCCGGAGCTGCGCGTCTGCATGTTGCTCACGTCGCGTGTCGCGCTGCCTCCGCCCTGGGGCGACGATGCGAGGGTCCAACGCCTGGCCCTCGAGCGGCTGCCGCCCCCGGTTGCGGGCGAGCTGGTGCGGAAGGCCGCGGGGGACAGGCCGCTCTCGTCGGAGCTCGTCGCCCAACTGGTGCGCCGCACCGACGGCATCCCCCTCTTCACCGAGGAGCTGACGCGTCGGGTGGTGGAGGAGCCCCGAGGGGGCGAGTCCGCATCGGTGGAGGTGCCCGTGTCGCTGCGCGAGCTGCTCCTCACACGGTTGGACAGGCTGCCCGGTTCGCAGAAGGAGCTGGCGCAGGTCTGCGCGGTGGTGGGGCGCAGCTTCTCCCATGCGCTGCTGTCGGCGCTGTCGGGGCGGACGGAGACCTCGCTTCGCGCGGATCTCTCAGGCCTGGTGGCCGAGGGGCTGTTGCAGCCAGCCGAGACAGTGGAGCCGAGCTACGGATTCCGACACGCGCTCATCCAGGACGCGGCGGCGGATTCGCTGCCGCGGAAGGCGCGGCGGCAGTATCACCGTCGCGTGGCCCGCGTGCTGGCGGAGCAGTTCCCGGAGGTGACCGAGGCCCAGCCGGAGCTGTTGGCGTGGCACTACACCGAGTCGGGTCAGGCCGAGGCGGCCATCCGGTGGTGGGCGCGAGCCGGAGAGATGGCGAGCCGGCGCATGGCCAACGTGGAGGCCATCAGCCACTTGCGGCAGGCCCTGTCGCTGCTTCGCGCGCAGCGCCCGTCGCGCACGCTGGATGGCGAGGAGCTGCGGCTGCTGCTCGGCCTCGCGCTGTCACTGGTCCAGGTGCAGGGGTACTCGTCGCCGGAGGTCGAGTCCGTCCATGCGCGGGTCCGCTTCCTGATGCGCGAGCTGGAGGATGACCTGCCGCGACTGGAACCGCCGCACTGGGTGGCCTTCGCGCACGCCTTCGCGCGGGCGCACTGGGACGAGGCCCATGAGGTCGCGGAGCGACTGGTGCGTCTGGGCAAACGGCATGGGCAGCGAGAGTTGCTGGCCCTGGGTTACCGGATGCGAGCCACGGACTTCTTCACGTGGGGGCGGCTGGCTTCAGCGCTGGAGAATGTGGAGCTGGCGCTGACGTTCTCGGACTTCGAGCTGGAGCGGCATCAGATGCTGGCCGTGAAGCACTGGGTCAATCCGCGCGTGGCGGCGCTGGCCTACGCGGCGGTGCTGCACGCGGTGATGGACGCCCCCGACGCTTCCCGCGAGCACGCGCGACAGGGGCTGCGGCTGGCGATGGACATCGGCCATGCGAACACCTCCGCGTTCGCGTTGTTGTACGCGGCCCTGGCGGCCCAGCTTCGCCGCGAGCCGCGCGAGGCCCTGGAGCTGTGTGACAGGAACATCGCGCTCTCCCGCGAGCACCACTTCCGGCTGTGGTTGGGCTGGTCCACGCTCATCCGCGCCTGGGCGCAGGCGCTCCTGGGCAATGCGCGTGAAGGACTGGCGCTGATGCAGGCGGCGCTCGGGCACTGGCGACGCTCTGGCTTCAAGGCGGGGCTGCCCCACAACCTGGGGATGCTGGCTGAAATCCAGCTGCTCCTTGGGCAGAAGCGCCAGGCGCTCGACTCGCTGCACGAGGCGTTGGGGGAGGCGGGGTCGACGGGCGAGCGCTCCTACGAGGTGGTGCTGCGGGGCCTGGAAGCGGAGGCGCTGTCCATGATGGGGCGCGAGGACGAGGCCCTGCTCGCTCGGGCGCACGCGTTGCGCGTCGCGGAGGCGCAGGGGGCGCTGGGGTACGGACGGCTGGTGCGGGAGAGAAGGCTGGGCCATCCGCTCCTGGAGCTTCCTCCCCTGCGGGACCTTCAAGCGGAGGAGCCCGCGCCTGGGCCGTGAGACGACGTCGTCACAGGACCGAGGGGGTGACTCCTCCCGGCAGGTCCACAGCAGGAGCGTGACGTGATGATGTCCATGAACGTCGAGCCAGGGGGAGTCTCGGGCGCGGAGGTGGCGGTGCCCCGTGAGCAGGCGGAGGAGGTGCTCCACGTGCTCTGCACTCGCGGCGAGTACGGCAAGGCGGTGGAGCTGGCCATGCGCACGTATGGGCCAGAGCTGCGACGATTGATGGCGTCCGTACTGCATCACCCCGAGCTGGCGAAGGACGCGTTCGGGCTGTTCAGCGAGAACCTGGTCAAGGGGTTGCCGGGCTTTCGTTGGGAGAGCTCCTTCCGGACATGGGCATACCGGCTGGCGCGCAATGCCTGCTACCACCAGCTCCACTCGCCGTCGCTGCGGGAACAGCCGGTGAGCGAGCCCGCGGCGAACGAGCCCCAGCGGCACCGCACGGACACGCACCCCTGGCAGCGCACCGCCGTGAAGGAGCGCTTCCGCGCGCTGCGGGAACAACTGGAGCCGCAGGAGCGGATGTTGTTGATGCTGCGCGTGGACCAGCGTCAGCCCTGGACGGAGATCGCGCGTGTCATGGTGGAGTCCGACGAGCCGCTGACGCGCGAGGCGCTGAACCGGCGGGCCGCGGCGCTGCGCCAGCAGTTCCAGCGCGTGAAGGCGCGGCTGCGGGCGCTCGCCATCGAACAGGGCGTCATCTCCGCGGAGACGGTCGAGTCGGCGGAGTGAGTCGCGGCTTCAGGTCGTCCCGGGAGGCGGGGCCTTGTAGACGCGGAAGCGCGTCACGGGCCGATAACCCATGCGGAGGTAGAGCGGCAGGCCTGCCTCGGTGGCGTGGAGCACGGTGCGCTGGATGCCCCAGGCGTCGCGAGCCTCCTGAAGCGCGCGTCGCATGACGACTTCGGCCGCGCCGACCCGGCGGTGCTCGGGCGACGTCGCGACGAGCGCGATGTATGCGACGTCGTCCACGCGCATCACCACGGTGCTGCTGGCGGGGGCGTCGCCTCGGCAGGCCACGAAGCCTCGGGAGTCCGGCCCGTAGAGGGCCTCCACGTCGAACGCCTCACGGCCCGTCTCGCGAGATGCGTCGTATGACTGGGCGTTGATGTCCGCCACGGCCTGTCGGCCCCAGGTGTCTTGCACGGGGCGGAACTCGAGAGAGGGCAGGGGGTGCGTGGGCTCCGCGAGCCCGTCCGCCACCATGCCGGTGATGACCGCGAGCGGCTTGAGCTTGTACCAGGCGAGGATGGACTCGGCCCGCTCACGCACCTGGGGCGCGAGCCAGTCGTCGGATACGACGAACGTCCACGCGTGCTTGCCCGTGGAGAAGTAGCGCGCCGCGGAGGCGACGGACGTCGCCAGGGCCTGCTCCGTCTCCGCGGGGGCGCGCAGGAAGGACGCGTTCATCAGGGCCCACGAGACGTGGCTCGCGGCGATGTAGATTTCGGGACGCTCGACAACCTCACCCGCGCGTCCCGCTAGCGCCATCCTCCTCCACGCGCCTCGAAACTGCGCATGGGACTCGTCGATCTCTGCCTGCGTCGCGGAGTGCATGGAGGGGCTCCAGGGTAGGGGTGGACCCGCGAGTCTACCCCACGAGCCCCGCCTGGAAACGAGGGGTGCCGGAATCCATCCGCTTCTGTTCAGCGCGCGGCGACACCGCGCAGCAGCGGCCGGGCCTTCTCCAGCAGCGTGAGGAACTCCTCGCGCTCCGCGTTGCCCGCGGGTGACGCCGCGCGTGCGATGTCGCGCATCGTCTCCAGGCTCCAGTGCTCCGCGTGTGGGCTCTTGCGCAGCAGCTCCGCCGCGCCCATCACCGCCGTCGCGAAGCGCAGATCGACGCTGGCCTCCTTGAACGTGCTCGCGAGTGCGTGGGCCTGGAAGGGGTACGCGCGCTCGGTGGCGTTCACCGCGCGCGGCTGCTTCGCGCGCACGCGCACGGTGGCCAGTGCCTCGCCCGCGCCGGGCTTCAGCTCCAGTTCGTACAGCGCGGTGACGGTGTGGCCGGAGCCCAGCTCGCCCGCGTCCACCCTGTCGTCGCGAAAGTCGCGGTCCGCGATGTTCCGGTTCTCGTAGCCCACGAGCCGATAGCGGGCGACCTGCGCGGGGTCGAAGTCCACCTGGAGCTTCACGTCCTGCGCGATGACCTCCAGCGTGCCGCCGAGCTGCTCCTGGAAGATGCGGCGCGCGGCCATCAGTGAGTCCACGTAGAAGTAGTTGCCGTTCCCCTTGTTCGCGAGCTGCTCCATCGTGGTGTCCTTGTAGTTCCCCATGCCGAAGCCCACGGTGGTGAGGGTGATGCCTTCCTTCACGTGGCCCTGGATGGTCTTCAGGATGTCCTCGTGCGACGTCCTGCCCACGTTGGCGTCGCCGTCCGAGAGGATGATGACGCGCGAGAAGGAGGTCCCATCCAGGGTCTTCATCGCTTCCTGGTACGCGAGCTCGATGCCCGAGCCCATCGCGGTGGAGCCTCCGGCGGTGAGGTCCTCGATGGCGGAGTGGATGAGGGCCTTGCGCTCCATGCCCGTGGGGCCGAGCACCCGGCGCACGTTCCCCGCGTAGGTGACGAGCGCCACCGTGTCGCCGTCACGCAGGTTGTCCACCAGCATGCGCAGGGCGCGCTGGGCCAGCGGCAGGCGGTCCGGTGAGCTCATCGACCCGGAGACGTCCACGAGGAAGGTGAGGTGCGCGGGCTTCCGCTCGGAGATGCTCAGTCGCTTGCCCTGGACTCCCACGCGCAGCAGGTGTCGCTTCGGGGTGAAGGGTGACGGCGCGGCGTCCATGTGCACGGCGAAGGGGCCGTCGCTCGGCCGAGGGTCCGGATACGTGTAGCGGAAGTAGTTGAGCAGCTCCTCCACGCGCACGGCGTCACGCGGTGGAAGCGAGCCTTCCATCAGCGCCCGTCGCGTCATCGTGTACGAGGCCGTGTCCACGTCCACCGCGAAGGTGGAGAGCCGGTCTTCCTGCGTCGTCACGAAGGGATTCACCACCGTGTCGAGTGCGGCCTCCGCGCGCTGTGCGGCGGCAGGATCTTCCTCGGGCGTCGTGTTCAGTTTCCCGGCCAGGACGGCCATGGGGTGCACTCGGTGTGGGCCGTTGGAGCCCGACGGGGCCTTGGCGGAGCCGTAGTTCGAGCTGCTTCCGCCGCGGCCCTTCGTTCCGATGGAGCCCGTTCCCATGGAGCCAATGGCCGGGCCCAGCCTGCTCCCCAGGCCGCCGCCGCCCGCGCCGGTGCCGAACACGCCAAGACCTTGCGAATTGAGGTGGCTGCGCTTGGCGGAGGGCGGGGCCGAGGAGGGTGCTGGTGCTGGGGCCGATGCGGACGCGGGCTCAGGCGCTTGCTTCGAGGGCTCGGGCGTCACGATCAGCCCTGCCTTGTCGGCGAAGACGGGGGCTCCGTCAGTGTCGCCCTGTGCCTTCGCCGGGGCGTTGGCGCCCTCCTCGCTCGAACGGCACGCGAACATCATGCTGCCCACCGCGAGTGCGCACACGACACCCATGACGGCCCTGGGGTTCCGCCTCATTTGCTGCCTCCGTGTCTTGGAATCGCCGGAACCTCCGACAGCAGGCGGGCGCGAAAGGTTCCGCGCGTTCCCGTCAGACGCAGTCGCGTCACGTTGGAACGCCAGGGGCGCGGTCGTCAGGGACCCTTGCCCGCACGGGACATGCTCCCGTGTCGGTACGCTCCTTGCTCAAGGCGACGTCAAAAGGGTGACGCCGCCATGATGATCTTCTTGAGAAACACCGCCGACGGTAATGACACCGCCATCACCACGGCCAATCCGGCCATCCTCATCGCGAACTACACCGGGACCTATCCCAAGCTGAACAACGCCACCCGCGTCGTCCCCTGGTACTCCATCGACGCGGATCCCCAGGTGTTCGGAAGGCGGCTGCTCACCGTGGCGGCGGCGGACCCCGTGTGCCGCGCGCTCGTCGCACGCGCCACCACCGTCTGGGGGCTGGATTTCTCCATCAACGCGGGGGCGTTCGTCACCGAGGCGGTCCAGAAGCAGTACCTGAAGCTGCTCAAGGTCTGGCTGAGCCCGCTGTCGGGCAACCTGGGCAGTCGCGATGCGCACCGCTCCACCGTGGACGAGCAATACAACCGGCTGTGGAGCAAACACGGGCTCAATCAGGCGACGCTGAACAACCTGGCGAACCTGCCCTTCTTCAGTGAGCTGAATGTCGCGGGTCGCAGGGATCGCATCCAGATCTATCGCAACGTGACGGAAGCGGCCCGCGCCATCGTCGGCGAAGTCACCTCCTGGCCCTCGCGAACCATCGAGAAGATCTCGGTGTTGTCACTGCTGCGCAGCAGGGGACTGGCCGCGCTCCAGTTGCAGATGCTCGACGCGGTGGCCGCCGCGGTCGCCGCGCCCACGGCCACTCCCGCGATGTGGGAATACCTGCCGTACTATCTTCGAGGCATCGCGCTGGAGAGGTCGGGCCCGGGTCAGGCCCTGACCGCGCTCCAGGTGGCGACTCGCGTGCTTGGAGCGCTGCATGACTGCCTGAACGACTCCCCGGTGACGCGTGCCCGCGCGAACGCGCAACACATCGCTGACTTCCAGGGGCTCGACGGCGGCAAAGAGTACCGCCGTTGGCGGATGTTGCCACCGGTGGCGAGGTACCAGGTGATGATCAGCGACCTGGCGCGCATCCTGCCGGGTGGCAAGGCGCACAGCGCTCACATCCGGGTGGAGTTCGACCATGCCACGCTGGGAGGACTCCCCGGCAACGTCGCGGGATGCGGCGGGTGGCCGGTGTCGATGCGTGTCCATCAGAGCGCGACGCCACACGACCCCGGATACGGAAACCCGGCGGCCAATCCCTTTCCGTTCGCGACGGGGTGGAGTCGCAACGAGTTCTGTCCCAACGTCGTCTCGTCGAGACTCATGCTCGCGCCGCTCTACGCGGGCACGTCGGGCCACAACCAGGGGCGCATCCTGGCGTGGCTCGCGCTCGTGCCGACGGTGCCCGCGCTCGCCAACATCCCCTTGGGGCTCGTCATCTCCGCCGGCTACGCCGTGCTCTGGCGCTTGTATTACGACAAGCGGGTGAGTGGCTTCCACACGATGTTCGAGACCTTCCAGGGCTCGCACGCCGACGCGACGGTCCGTGATTTGAGCGCCATTCCGCGCGTCGATGGGGACGACGTGTGGAATGCCGTGTTGAACCGTTCACCGGGTGGACAGACGCAGGTGCGGTCGTTCTGGCAGGACTGCGTCGACCTCTACAAGAAGACGGGCGCGAACCTTGGCCGGGAGCTCAAGGTTGCGACGGCCCAGGCGCGTGAGCAGGTGCTCGCGGCCTGCCCGGGCTCGGTCATTCCCCGGTGGAGCACGACGGGCGACGTGGACCGTACGGGAACCGAGGTGGATGTGTGGGCCGGTGACAAGAACCAGGAGGTCCTTCGCGAGTACGCGGCGTGGCAGCGTCTGGTCCGGGGCGAGTCCGTGCCCCGGCCCCTGTTGGATGGGTCGATGGGCGCACTCATGCTGCACCAGGAACAGGCGCCCCGCCTCCAGCCCGCACAACGGTTGACCCTCCAGTCGGATATCGCCGCCGCGATTGGCGTGCAGAACTACCTGGGCGACCCCCAGATGAAGAAGCTCTTCAACAAATGGCTGGTCACGCATTCCTCCGACAAGACGACCGACGAGGAGGAGAAGAGGAAGCGCGACGAGGAGGTTCAGAGAATCCGCTCGATGTTCGATAAGCTCACCCAGGGGAATGCCGGGCCTGTCTTGGCGATTGCCGGCCCGAATCTGGGGCTTCCTCCCATCACGGATGAAGGGCACGTCTGATAGGCCCATGCGCATACCTCCTCTTGCTCCCGATGCGACGTCCGCGGTGCTCGTGCTCGACGACGGGGGCGACGAGGCGCGCCTGCTGCGCACGACGACGCGGCCGCCGGATATGGCGGGGTTGGACACGCACGGTCTCTCGGAGCTGCGGTGCTCGGGGAGTGCCCAGCTCTCCGTGGCGGGCTTTCGCGACCTGGTGCGGCGACTCGAGGGCGTGAGCGCTGAAGCGCTGCACGTGTTCGACCTGCGCCAGGAGTCACATGGCTTCCTGAACGGCGTCGCGGTGAGCTGGTACGCCGAGTCCAACTGGGGCGCGGCGGGCCTTTCCGACGAGGAGGCGCTGGCGCTGGAGGCCGGCCGGCTGTGGCTGCTCGCGCGGTCGCGGACGGCGAGGGTGGGGGATGCCGGCACGGTGAAGCGCCGTGAGCCCCTGGTCTCCACGGAGTGGGAGTGCCGCGACGTCCGCGACGAGGCGCGGGCCTTCGAGCTTCCGCCGGAGCGCTACGTGCGACTGCCCGTCACCGACCACACGCGGCCTCGCGACGAGACGGTGGAGCGCTTCATCCAGAAGGTGCGTTCGCTGGACGAGGGGGCGCACGTGCACCTGCACTGTCGGGGAGGCAAGGGGCGCACCGCCACGTTCATGTGCCTGCTGGACATGCTGCGCAATGCCGAGAGGCTCTCGCTGGACGCGCTGCTCACGCGCCAGACGCGGCTCGGTGGCTATGACCTTCGCAAGGAGGCGGACCCCACCAGTCGCAAGGCCCCGTACATCGCCGAGCGCCGGGCCTTCCTGGAGCGGTTCTACGCCTATGCGCGAGAGAACCCCGGCGGTGCGCCGCTCGGATGGTTGGCGTGGCTTGCTCGGCAGCCCATGAACCCCGAACACAAAGGATGAGCGGTGGTCTAGGGTCCGCCGCATGACGCAGGCTGTTTCGGACGCATGGACGTTGCCCTGGCGGGGCCTGGGGCTGAGCAGCAACCTGAGCGCGGCGGACATCCCGCAGCCCTACCGGCTGCTCGACGCGTCACCGGGCCTCTTCGACTTCGTCGAGTACAGCGCGCCCCTGTCCCTGGACGAAGCGCGCGCCCAGGCGTCGCTGTTCCCCGAGATGTGGAGCCGCCGCTCGGACGTGCCCGTGCTCTTTCACCCCGTGCACCTGAATCTCTGGGGGCCGGAGCTGGAGCCTGTCTCCGTGCTGAAGGACCTGGACGCGCACGCGCGCGCCGTGGGCAGCCCGTGGGTGGGCAACGACGTGGGCTGGTGGCACGTGGGGGGCCAGCCGTTTCCGGGATACCTCTACATCACGCCTCCCTTCAACGAGGCGGGGCTCAGCGACTGCGTGGCGCATGCGCTCCATGTCCAGGCCCACCTCTCCATGCCCCTGGTGCTGGAGAACCCCGCGGTGCTGGCGCGGCGGGGCGAGTGGCACGTGCTCGACTTCCTCGCGAAGCTGCACGCGCGTACGGGCCTGCCGCTGCTGCTCGACCTGGGGCACCTCTTCAGTCATCAGCTTGCGTCCGGTCTCCCGCTGGAAGCCGGATTGGATGGGTTCCCCCTGGAGCAGGTCGTCGAAATCCACATCGCGGGCGGTGTGGTGACGCGCCGCGGGGCTCGCGGCTTCTACGTCGATGACCACACGCAGCCGGTGCGCGAGGAGCTGTTCAAACTGTTGGAGTCCTTGCTACCGCGTTGTCCTTCCCTGCGCGCCGTCACCTTCGAGGGCGATGGTCACCCCGCCGAGGTGGCGCAGGTGTCACTGCGTCGCCTGCGCGCGATGATTCCTTCGGGAGAGCGGCCTCCGCTGCGCCTGCGCGCTCCCGAGGCTCGCACGCCAACCCCGCTGACGGGTGACAGCCGCCCCTGGGAGCTGTTCGAGGCGGGCCACGGCCTGGTCCCCACGGGCGCGACGGAGGACCCCGAGGGCACGCTGGCGGACCAGGACTTCCGGCTGGCCGTGGTGGCGGAGCTGCTGGACAAGGACTGGCCGCTGTCGCGCCTGCTGCTGGCGGGAACACGCGAGGACCTGGTCGCCTTCACCAGCTCGCGCGAGTACCGGAACCTCTTCGAGGGGGGAGGGCGCTCGCTGGCGCAATCCTTCTCCACCTGGGCGATGCGGCGGCTGCGCGAGCGGCCCGATGACGGGGCTTCCGCCGCGCTGAGCCTGGAGATGATGGCGCCCACCGCGTTCATGAAGGCGGTGCCCGCACCGGGGGCGGGGCAGGTGGGCATGGTGGACGAGGTCCGGCCCGGGAGCTTTCCGGCGGACCTGTCCGAGCTGCTCTTCGCGGCTCGGGCCGTGCGCCGGCACCTCACCTCCCGTGCGTGGGCATGTGGGGAGCTGGAGCTGTCCGGGCTGGAGGCCCTGGCGCAGGTGGCGCGGCGCCCGGGAGCCTCGCCGTGGACCTTCGCGGTGCGACGCAAGTCCCCGGGACATGAGCTGTTGAGCGTGTCGCGGGGGCTGGCGGAGCTGCTCCGGGAGCTGTCCGCCCGGCCCCGGGCGGTGGAGTCGGTGCCCCCGGCCCTGCTGGCGGAGGGGCTCCATCACCGGCTGATCCGCCTGGGTGACACCCCCGGAGTGGACCGAACCCTTGCACCTGCCCGTCCGGTAGGGTAGGTCGCGCCGCAATGACGTCGTCACCCCTGGTTATCGGCATCGCGGGTGGCACCGCGTCCGGCAAGACCACCGTCGCCCGAAAGGTCCGTGAGGCGCTTGCCGACTGCCGCGTGGCCTTCATCGATCAGGACTCGTACTACCGGGACCTGAAGGACCTCCCCATCGCGGACCGCCGGGAGGTGAACTTCGACCACCCGGACGCGTTCGACACGGACCTGCTGGTCAAGCACCTCCGGGAGCTGAAGGCCGGACGCCCCATCCAGAAGCCCGTCTATGACTTCGTCACCTCGTCGCGTCAGCCCCGCACCATGGGCGTGGACCCGGGGGACATCATCCTCATCGAGGGCATCCTCGTCCTGCACATGAAGGAAGTGCGCGACGAGATGGACGTGAAGATCTACGTCGACGCGGACGATGACCTGCGCATCCTCCGGCGCCTCACCCGCGACATCAAGGACCGGGGCCGCGACTTCGACCACGTCGTCAGCCAGTACCTGCGCCACGTGCGCCCCATGCACATGGGCTTCGTGGAGCCGTCCAAGCACTTCGCGGACATCATCATTCCGCACGGCGGCAACAACGAGATCGCCATCAGCATGCTGGTGGGCGCGTTGCGCGGGAAGCTCTCCGCGCCGCAGCCCCGCGAGTAGCGGAGGGCCGTCTTCAGCCCACGCGCCGGAGGAAATCCCCCAGCGGCGCGTGCAGTCGCTCCGGCTCCGTCAGCAGGGCCCCATGGTCTCCGGGGCCGGGCAGCTCCACCATCCGCGCGCTCACGCCCGCGGCGCTCAGCAGATGGTACGTGTCCCGCACCCGGTTCACCGGCGCCAGCACGTCCGAGCTCCCCGCCAGCAGCAGCACCCGCGCGCGAATCTGCGAGAAGCAGTCCGCCACGTCGCAGCCCGCGTAGGCCGAGCACAGCGTCGCCCACGACGTGGCATCGAAGCGGTCGGCGAAGTCCTCCGCCTCCGCGTCCAGGGCGGCTTTCGCCGTGTCGACGTCAGGGAAGGTGCGGGACAGGTACTCCCGTCCGTACAGCAGCTTCTGGAAGTCCAGCCGCAGCCGCCGCATCGTCTTGCGAGGCTGGGCGTCCGGCTCGTACAGGCCCTCGCGGAAGTCCGGGTCCGCGCGGAGCAACTGCCACGCCAGCCCCAGCTTCTCGCGCACGCCCTCGGGCAGCGCCCGCGCCGCGCCGATGACGACCACCGAGTCCGACAGCTCCGGGAACAGGGCCGCCAGTCGCAGCGCTACCTGGCCTCCCAGCCCCACGCCCACCAGGCCCCGGACGCGGTTCAGCCCGCGGGCCCTCAAGAGCGCGGACACCCCGCGCGCCATGTCGAGCACGGTGAGCGGCGGCAGGTTGAGCCCCAGCCGCTCGCCCGTCTCCACGTCCACCGTCGCCGGTGACGTGCTCCCGAAGGGACTGCCCAGGAGCCCCGGGACGACGATGGGCATGATGCCCGGGTCCAACGGCCGCCCCGGCCCCACCACCTCCCGCGCCCATCCCGACGACTGGTACGCGGAGTCCTCCACGGGCCCGAGCGCCCGGTGCGAGTGAGATAAGTCGTGCAGCAGCACCACCGCTTTGCCGTCGCACGGTTCCCCGTAGGCCTCCCAAGCCACCTGGGGGTTGCGCAACAGCTCTCCCTCCTCCAGAGGAAGCAGCGAGTTGAACAGGTGGGTGCCGGTGGCCTGGATCACGTTGGGGAATTTTCATATCACTGCCTGCTCCACCGCACAGGAGACTGCCGCTTGAAGCGCTATTTCGGAGTCATTGTCCTCGTCGCTGGTGTGCTGCTGGGCGCCATCATGAGCTACCGCAGCGCCAGTGCCCGCACCAAGGAGGCGCAGCGTGAGGCGGACATCCAGCGCATCCACGCCGACTATCTGGAGCGCGTCTCCTGGATACGGGTCAACCCTGACGACAACGCGTATCGCGAGGAGTTGAAGCCCTTCTTCAAGAGCTACTTTGAGCAGGTGGACGACCACCTGAAGGCGTTCAACGGCAACAAGAACTTCGACAACTACCTGCAGGAGCTGGAGAAGCGCGCCGACAGCGGCAAGGACGAGCGCGCCGGAGATCGCAAGGCGTTCTACGACTACACGCGCAAGGTCTTCGACAGTCTGCGCGAGGGGCGCTACCGCCCGGTGTGGACGGCCACGGACAAGGGCATGCGGCTGGATGTCGTGTCCTCGGACGTCATCATGGTGATGGGCAAGCCCCAGGTGCGCTTGCAGCTCGCGCTGTGGGGCGCGCAGCGGACGCTGAAGGACGAGGGCAAGGTGCGGAAGATGATCACCAGCGCCTCGTTCGACACGGTGTGGAAGCTGACCGACGCGAAGGGGAAGCTCCTGGGCGAGATGCGCGGGAGCGACCCGTCGATGAAGGTCGACCACCCGGAGCGCTTCATCGCGGAGTTCCCTCCGCAGATGGTGCTGGGCCACTACGACCTGGACCTGATGCCCATCGAGGTGGCGAAGATGGACATGACCATCAACATCTCCTCGCGCGCGGCCTCGGGCGGTGACGCCACGGCCTCCTACGTGTGGAAGCTGGACGTGCCCTCCGAGTGGAAGCTGGGTGCGGGCGAGACGTGGGAAGGCGCCACGCAGGAAGAGCGCCCCGAGGACGAGATCGACCCGAGCAAGAAGGCCGCCGCGAACTAGCGGCCTTGGGGAGGAGGGGGCGCGGTGGGACTTCGCGCCCTCACTCCACGACGGTGAAGTGGGAGCCGAGCCGGTACGCGGACAGCGTGCCGGTGTCGTCCAGGAAGTAGAGGTTGAGGCGCACGTCCGCCTGGAGCGCGACGAGCCCCAGCCCGGCGCGGACCTCCGCCAGCACCTGGCCCCCGCGAGGGTCCACCGCGCGCACCTTCTCGCCGGCCAAGAGCGTGACGCCTCGCGCGGTGCGTGCCGGCAGCGCGCCGATGAGGGGCTCTCCCGCGGCCCCCACGCGCCAGTCCACCGTGCCCGACGCGGCCACCCGTGCCGCCGCGCCAGAGGCGCTCGTCACCACCACCGCGCGCGGCAGGGGTGACAGCGCATAGGGGCCCGGCCCCAGGTTCAGCGGCCGTTCCCACACCCGCTGTCCCTTGGCGTCCAGGCACAGCAACATGCCCTCGCGCTCGCGCTCTCCCGCGATGAACACCCGCGAGCCCACGGGCAGCGGCGCGGAGGGGTGGGTGAGGTTGGGCTCGTGCGTCCACGCCGCCTCGCCCGTGTGCGCGTCCGCCAGCAGCAGGGCCCAGTGCGAGCCGCGTCCCAGCAGCGCCAGGAAGCGCCGTCCCCACGGCACGGGGGCGCCATGGAAGGGCATGGGCGCGCGCATGCGGTAGCGCACCTGGCCGTCCTCCAAATCCAACCCGTAGACGTAGCCGGAGTCCGTCGTCACCAGGGCCCGGTGTCCCTGTGTCGTCAGCCAGCTTCGCTGCGTGCGGGGAGGCGCCAGCCGCCACACCTCGCGTCCGGTCGCCTCCGCGAAGGCCACCACGGTGCGGTCCTCGGAGAGGGTGAGCAGCAGCCCATCCTTGCGCAGCAGCAACGGCCCCAGGGGGATGCCGTCGTGGTCATGTAGCCAGCGCGCACCCGTGCCCCGGCCCGTGAAGCCGTACACGCGCGACAGGTCCGCCGCCACCGCGTGCCCATCCGCCGACGCGGCCACGCCCAGCGCCGCCGCCCGCTTCCACAGTCGCGAGCCGTCCTTGCGCGAGAAGGCCACCGCCGCCTGGGGCGCGCAGCACACGGGCCCATGACGCCCCAGCAACAGGCGGGACTCCTCCGCGTCCTCCAGCCCGCGCTGTTCCCACAAGCGGTCGAACCGCAGCCGCCGCAGTCGACCGGGCACCTTGAGTGGCTTCGACACGCTCTCCGCCGTCCTCGTCCGCTTCTCGCGGGCCGCGCCGGTCTGCTCCGGGGGCTCCACCGCGCCGCGCAGGTGGGACAGGCCCTCCCGGCACCGGTCCGCCAGCTCCACCAGATAGGGGTTGCTCACCTGTGCGCGGTCTTCCTCCGCGAACGCGGCGGCGAGCGCCTCACCCAGGTGGAAGAGGGCGGTGGCCAGGGTGCCGCCGGTGAGCGCGAAGGGCGCTCCGGTGCGCCCCGTCCGGGCCTTGCCCGTTTGAAGGTCCAGAAACAGTGGAGTCCGGGCGCCCGCGGGCTCCAATTCGAAGCGCGCCTCCCCCAGCTCCACCGCCCGGGTCAGCTCCACCGCCTGCCGCGACAGCTCCAGCACGGTGAGGAACGGCGGGGCCTGCACCTTCCACGCGTCCGGCCGGCCGGGCAGCGCCAGCCACACCTCACCAGCGCCCAACAGGGAGGCCAGGGTTCCGGATGCGCCCCGCTTGCCGCCCTCGCGACTGGCTCGCGCGCCGGCGTCCTTCAGCTCGAAGCCGAAACCGGGTGTTTCAGGCGGCTCCACCCGCTTCACCGACGGGCGGGCGGGCTCTTCCTCCGGGGGCCTCGCCGGGCGACCGAGCTGTTTCAGGGGCTCCGCCAGGGCCTGGGCCAGGGGCCCGGACACTGCTCGGGGCGCCACCCGGGTGACGTCCGACAGGAATCGCGCGCCGGTGCCCCGGACCGCCTCCGTCAGCTCCTCGGCGTCCACCCGCACGGGGGGGCGCATCAGCCGGGCGGGGCGGGCGAGGCTCGCCACGAGGAGCTCCACCTCCGCGCCGACCCTCCGGAGCACCAGCTCCAGGTGGGCCTCCGCCAGGGAAACCTGGGCCAGCCCACGCCCCCCTGTATGCAAGGAGGCCACGGCGCGCACCAAAGCGGGAACGACTTCTGCTAAGGACTCCTCCACCGCGCCGGACAGCAGGTCCACTCCATCCAGTTCCAGTGCGATGGAATCCAGCGGGGAGGCCGAGGGTTCGCGTTTCCAACGCTGTCCGATGCGTATGCGGGTCATCTTCGGTTCGTTGACAAGCCAGTTTACCGATGGCTAGCATCCGCCGCCCATACGGACCTACATTTTTGTAACCGTTCGGAATTCTTGGGGAATACTCGATGACATTTTACGAGGCCGCGCTCCGAATCCTGGAGAGCGAAGGTCGTCCCCTCCACTTCCTTGAAATCACCGAGAAGTCCATCCAACAAAGCCTGCTCTCCCACGTCGGCAAGACGCCTGAGGTGACGATGCTCTCGCGTCTCGCCGCCATGGCGCGTCGCACGAGGGACCGCAAGGTGATTGTGACCGCGAAGGACACCTTCGCGCTGGTGGATTGGTCGATTCCCGAGGATGTGGAGGCCCTGGCGCAGACTGGCGTAATCGAGCCGAATCCGGAAGAGGACTTGCCGCCGCTGCGTCCAGCGGAGCGGCATCCGGAGCCGCGCACGGACAATGTGCGTGCGGCGGGCAGAGGCAGCGAGCGCAAGCGCCGGAGGGACGAGGACGAGGAGCGGGGTGGAAAGCGCAAGCGCTTCCCGCCGCTGCCCGAGGTGGTGTTCGAAATCCTCAGCGACGCCGAAGCCGGGCTGCGCACGGAGGTCATCATCGAGCGCGCTCGGAGCAAGGAGCTGTGCGCCGAGGACCTCACGGTGGAGGCGGTGCTCACGGCGCTGTTGGAGGACAACCAGCGTCGCATCGACGCGGGTCGGCGTCCGCAGTACGCGTTCAACAAGGACTCCGGAGAGGTGACGCTGGAGCGCGCGGGTTCGCCGAGCGAGGCTCCGTCGCTGGAGCTGCAGGCCGCGTTCGCGCAGGCGCTGGGCATTCCCCTGGAGGCCGGGCGTCCGGTGCTGGCCCGTACGGCGGCCACGGCGGCGGCGGGAGAGCCGGTGGTCGACGCCGCGCTGCTCGCCACGCTGCGCACGTCGCTCAAGGATGCACGCCGTGCCGTGGCGCGCGGGCTGCGCAAGCGCCTGGGCGAAGCGGACGTGGGCACCTTCGAGAAGTCCGTGGTGAAGATGATGCACGGGCTGGGCTTCCGCGAGCTGAAGGTGGCCAAGCGCTCCAAGGAAGGCCCCCTGCTCACGGCGCGCAAGCGCGAGGGCAGCGTGGAGCTTCGCTACGCGGTGCGCATGCTGAAGGGCGCGCCCGCCATCGACCGCAAGTCGGTGCAGGAGCTGCGTCGCGACCTGAGCCACTACTCGGCGCAGGTGGGTCTGCTGGTGAGCGCGGGTGACGTGCGCGGGGATGCGCGCACGGAGGCCCAGGCCAGCGGCTCGCTGGTGATGTTGTGGTGTGGCGACGCGCTGGGTGAGAAGTTCCTCGAGGCCGAGACGGCCGTCACCATCACCCGGGTGGAGCTGTACGAGGTCGACGAGACCTTCTTCGAGGCCGCGAAGCTGGACGCCGAGGAGGCCCAGAAGCGCCGCGAGGAGCGTCAGCGCGAGAAGCAGACGCGCGACGACGAGTCCCCGGAGGTTGCCGCCGCCGCGTCGTCGGAGCGGCCGGAGCGTCCTCCCCGCGAGAAGCGTCGCCGGGAGCGCGAGCGAGACCGCGACAAGCAGCGCGAGGCCCGCCCGAGTGACGAGGTCGAGGTCTCCTCCGAGGGAGCCGAGGCACGCGGAGGCGGAGAGTCCGCCGCCGAGGGCCGTGAGAGCTTCCCCACCGCGCCCGTGTCCCCGCCGCAGTCCACGGGGGCCGAGGACGAGGAGGGCGATGACGGGGATGACGACGAGGACGACGACCTCGAGGCCGCGAGCGCCTTCGTGGGTGCGCGTCCCGAGGGCGGAGCCGCGGAAGGCGGCGATGCCGCGCAGGGTGACCGCAAGCGCCGCCGCCGCCGTCGTCGGGGTCGCCGCGGCCGTGGCAATCGGGGCACCGAGGCGGGTGCCACGCCTACGGGCGAGGCCGGTGCCGCGCCTACGGGTGAGGCCGGCGCCGCGCCCCAGGGCGAAGCAGGGGCCGTCGCTCCGGGCGAGGCCGCGCCTTCGGGCGAAGCCACCGCCGCGCCTCAGGGCGAGGCGGGAGCCGACACCCAGGGCGAGACCGTCGCCGCTCCGGCGCGGGTCTCCGAAGAGGAGGCTGTCGCCGCGCCCCAGGTTGGCGTCGAGTCCACGGAGGAGGGGCGCATTGCTCCCGCCGCCGAGGCCTCGCCCACGGAGTCTCATCGGGATGTTCCTCCGCCCCCGCCGGCCACCGAGTCGACGCAGGCGGGTGAGTCGCACGAGGTGCGAGAGGCTGCGCCTCTTCCGGCTCGGAGTCCGTCCGAAGGGGGAGAGGGCTGACACGGTTCGTCGCGGAGGGTGGGATTGGCCGGCACGGGCTGTCCCCGGGTGTTAGCCTGGGGGAGCGATGAAGCCGGCCTTGATGCTCGCCATCTGCGTCGTCCTCCTTGGCGCCTGCCGGTCGCAGGCGCCAAGCTACCCGGTGGCGCCGGTGGATGTGTCCGGCGCCACGGTGCGGGACAACGCCCTGCTGGGACTCGCGCCCGAGGGTGTCGCGACGTTGTTCACCCAGGCATTGAGGTCCTCCCGTCGCTTCGAGCTGAAGGGCGAGGAGGGGCCCCGCGAGGTGCGTCCCTGGCGCCTGACGCTGGATGTCCCCTTCACGCGCGAGGTGCTGAAGGACGGGGACCCTCGCAGCTACGCCGAGGTGGGCGCCAACCTCGTGCTGGAGCGCTTCGGCGGTGAGCTGCCGCAGCACTACGAGGTGGTGGGCCTGGGCGAGGCGCCGGTGCTGGAGGACTCGCCCTCCGGACGACAGGCCGCCATGCGCACCGCGCTGGAGTCCGTGCTGCGGCAGGTGACGGACTCGGCGGTGATGCAGCTGTCCGCGCTGGATCGCACCGATGAGGTGCTGGTGCAGGAGCTGCGCGCGGATGACACGCGCGTGCGCGAGTTCGCCCTGCGCACGCTGGCCGAGCGTCAGCACCCCGCCGCCGCGCCGCTGCTCATCGATCGGCTGAAGGAGTCCTCCGACGGGGACGTCCTGCGCAAGACGATTGGCGCGCTGGTGGAGATGAAGGCGCGCGTCGCCGTGCCTGCGCTGATTGACCTGGCGCGGGGACGCGACAACGGCTTCGTGCAGGAGCTGGTCTTCGCCGTGGGGGAGATTGGTGGCCCCGAGGCGGAGGCGTACCTGTATACGGTGGCCCAGGGGCATGACGCGCCCGCCGTGCAAGCCGCGGCGCAGCAGGCCCTGGAGACGCTCTACGCATCACGCAAGCACATCACCGCGGAGGCGCGTGGTCGGGACCACGCGGACTGACATCGAGATGACGCGTTCGTTCGGAGTGGGTGGCGCCGTCCTTCTGGCCGCCCTGATGCTGGGGAGCGGCTGCTCCAAGCGGGTGGAGGCGGAGCCGGAGAAGCAGTCCGCGTCTGGCGACGTCTCGGACTACTACCCGCTCGCGGTGGGCAACCGGTGGACGTACCGGGTCAACGGTCGCGCCGACAAGCTCGTCACCGTGGAGATCCTCAAGCAGGAGGAGGGTTACTTCCACGACAACCAGGGTGGGCAGCTGGCCGTGGACGCCTATGGCCTGAGAGACCCCAAGCGCTACCTGCTGCGAGGGCCCCTGGAGACGGGCCACGCGTGGACGAACGTGGTGTCGGTGTCCTCCACGGAGCGCTACCAGATTGTCCAGGCCGGGGGCTCGTGTGACACACCCGCGGGCAGCTTCCCGTCCTGCATCCAGGTGGAGGGGCGCAACCGGGTGGATGCCCAGGCCACGCTCATCAACACCATGACGTTCGCCCCAGGGGTGGGCATGGTGCTCCTGGAGACCGCGCTGGAGACGGCGAGCCAGCGCATCCCCCAGACGCGCCTGGAGCTGACGAAGTACGAACTGGAGGGCAGCCGTCCCTCTGGGGCAAGCACCCCGCCCGCCGGCTGACCGCCCGACTGGTGAACAGGGAGGGGCAGGCGTTGGGGCGGGCGAGTTGAAAGCCCGTCCGCCGGTCCGTACCCTTGCGCCTCGTGCGAGGTGCCGCCGTGCCCGTGGAATCGACTGAGCAGACGCAAGAGGAACTCATCCTGGGGTTCCTCTCCGAGAGTGGTGACGACTACACCTCTGGCGAGGCCCTGTCGGGCAAGCTGGGCCTTTCCCGCACGGCCGTCTGGAAACGCGTGGAAGCCCTTCGCACCAAGGGCTACCGCATCGAGGCCATCCCCGCCCGGGGCTACCGGTTGGTGGAAGTGCCAGACCGACTCACCTCGCTGGAGGTGGCGCCGCTGCTGGAGACCCATGACCTGGGTCGTACCCTCCACCACCACGCGGTCCTGGGCTCCACCAATGAGGTGGCCTTCCGCCTGGCCCAGGACGGGGCCGAGCACGGCGAAGTCGTCGTCGCCGAGCAGCAGACCTCGGGCAAGGGCCGCCGGGGACGGGTCTGGGTGTCCCCGCCGGGGCTCAACCTGTACTTCTCCGCCATCCTCCGTCCGGAGCTGCCGCCCCAGCGGGCCCCGGAGCTGACGCTGGTGGCCGCCGTGGCGCTGGCGGAGACGCTGCGCGAGGCCGGTACCGACGCCGCCATCAAGTGGCCCAACGACGTCCAGATTTCGGGGCGCAAGGTCGCGGGCATCCTCACCGAGCTGTCGGCCGAGCCGGAGCGGGTCCACTTCGTCATCGTCGGGGTGGGGGTCAACCTCAACTGCCAGTCCGAGCACTTCCCGGAGGAGCTGCGGGAGACGGCCACCTCGCTGTCGCTGGCCCGGGGAGAGCGGGTGAACCGCGCCCAGTTCGCCGCCCAGCTCTGGACGCGCATGGAGGAGTGGCTGGACCTCTATCTGGAGACGGGCTTCGACGCGGTGCGGACCCGCTGGAAGGAGCTGTCCTCCACCCTGGGGCAGGACGTGCTGGTTCGTACGGACCGCAACGAGCTGCGGGGGCTGGCGGTGGACATCGACCCGTCGGGGGCGCTGCTGGTGCGCACGGAGTCCGGGCAGGTCGAGCGCGTGCTGGCGGGCGACGTGGAGCAACTGCGGCCCCGGCAGTCGCCGCGCTCGAAGTAGGCGCGGGGCAAGGCGGTCCTCGACAAGTCACCTTCGGAGTAGAGTGCGGGCCGTGATTCTCCTGGCCATCGACGTGGGTAACACCAACACCGTCCTCGGCGTGTTCGACGGCCGCAAGCTGCTCGACCACTGGCGCGTGGAGACGAGCACCCGGCGCACCTCGGACGAGTACGGCATCCTGGTGCGCCAGCTCTTCTCCCACAGCGGCATCGACGCGACGAAGGTCGGCGCGGTGGCAGTGTCCAGCGTGGTGCCGCCGCTCCAGTTCAGCATGGAGAAGATGAGCGAGCGCTACTTCCGGATGCGGCCCATGTTCGTCGGGCCGGGCGTGAAGACGGGCATGCCCATCCTCTACGACAACCCCCGCGAGGTGGGCGCGGACCGCATCGTCAACGCGGTGGCCGCGTACGAGAAGCACCGCTCCGCCGTCATCGTCGTGGACTTCGGCACCGCCACGACGTTCGACGCGGTGTCGGCGCGGGGCGAGTACCTGGGCGGCTGCATCTGCCCCGGCATCAACATCTCCATGGAGGCCCTGTTCCAGAACGCCTCCAAGCTGCCGCGCGTGGAGTTCGCCCGGCCGCCGCACGTCATTGGCCGCAACACGGTGCACTCCATGCAGTCGGGCCTCGTGTACGGCTACGTCGGGCTGGTGGACGGCATCTGCGCGCGCATGCAGGCCGACCTGGGCCAGCCCGTGAAGGTCGTCGCCACCGGGGGCCTGGCTCCCCTGGTGGCCAGTGAATCCAAGGCCATCCACGAAGTGGACGAGCTCCTCACGCTCGAGGGCCTTCGCATCATCTACGGAAGGAACCACGCGACATGACCACCGCCGCCCCCAGCAGCATCCCAGCACCGCCTCCGGGCTGCCCCTTCAACGCGGAGTTCCTGCCGCCCAACCTGCGCAAGCACGTGGACCCTGCCGCGCCGGTGCCGCTGCGGATGATGGCCGCCAAGTCGCTGGTTCCGCTCAGCCCGTCGGACATGCTGGGCGCGTTGTTCATGCTGACGTTCGACCCGGACGAGGCCGTGCGGGAGACGGCGGCGAAGACGTCCGCGGGCCTTCCGGACAGGATTCTCGGCTCCGCGCTGCGCGACGAGGAGGTGCAGCCGCAGGTGCTGGGCTTCTTCCTGGGCCTCCTGAAGGAGAAGGCCGCCTACGCGGAGATGCTCATCCTCAACGCCAGCACGCCCGACGACGCCGTCGCGGTGGTGGCGCGCGACTGTGGCGCGAAGCTGGCGGAGATCATCGGCCAGAACCAGCTTCGCTTGCTTCGTCACGAGGACATCCTGCGAGGCCTCTGCTCCAACGCGCAGGCGCAGGTGTCGCTCATCGACAGCGTCTGTGACTTCGCCGTGCGCAGTGGCCTGGTGCTGGCGGACGTGCCGCAGATGAAGGCCGCGCGAGTGCGCCTGTTCGGCCCGGAGGCCGCCGAGGCTCCGCCGGACCCGGGCCCCACCGCGGATCAGCTCCTCCAGGAGATGGGGGGCGAGGTGGCGGACGAGAACGCCGCGCCGCTGGAGGAGGGCAAGCGGCTGACGCTGGCGCAGCGGCTGATGAAGATGTCCATCGCGGAGAAGATCAAGCTGGCGACGCTGGGCAACAAGGAAGCCCGCACGGCGCTCATCCGCGAGACGAACAAGCTGGTGGCCGTGGCCGTCGTCCGCAGCCCGCGCATCACCGACGGCGAGGTACTGTCCTTCGCGGCCAACCGCGCGATGATGGATGACGTCCTGCGCGTCATCTACAACAACCGCGAGTGGACGAAGAACATGAAGGTGCGGCTGGCCCTGGTGAAGAACCCCAAGGTGCCGCTCACCGTCACCATGAAATTCCTCAACTCGCTGCGCGACAACGAAGTCAAGGACCTGAGCCGCGACAAGAACGTGCCCGCGGCGGTGCAGGCGTTCGCCAAGAAGCTCTTGGAGAAGAAGACCACGCCCAAGAAGACCGAGGACAAGTAGGCGCGGGGTGGGGGAGCCTTCCAGACGGGAGGCTCGACCCCCAAGGTTCAACCGCCCCAGGAGGACCCGGGGCGTTCAGCCGCTTCAGGCCGCCGCTTCGTCGGCGTCGGCCACGGCGGAGGCGGGCTCCTCCAGGAGCTGCTGGGCGATGACGAGCGCCTTCTTCGTCTTCTCGCGCAGCTTCTCGTCGTTCTTGATGCGCGCGTAGAGCTTCGTCACGCGCTCCTCGTTGCGGACCGCGGTGGCCTCCAGCTCGGAGATGCGCTTGCGCAGCTCCTCCGCCTCGTCCGCCGCGCGGGTGCCCTGCTCGGACAGCTCCGACTGGGTCTGCTCCAGCTGGCCCCGCAGTTCCTCGGCCTCGCGCTGCGCCGTGTCCACCTGGGCGCGAAGGCCCTCGGCCTCCTCGTGCGCGGCCTGCACATCCGCCTCGAGCTGGCCGGTGCGGTTGCGCAGCTCTTCCAGTTCCGCGTTGAGTCCGGCGACCTGTGCGGCCTGCTGATCCAGCTCCTCCTGGACGGTGGCCAGCCTGGCGGTGGCGCCGCGCGCCTCGTCCTTGGAGGTGGCGAGCTGCTGGTCCACGCGCTTGCGCTCCGCGGCGAGCGTGTCCGCGCGCGTGGTGAGCGTCTTGATCTGCGCGTCGCGCCGGGCCATCTCGGACTCGGCCGTGCTGGACTTCTGCTCCAGCTCCAGGTGCTGGTCCTTCAGCTCGACGATCTCCTGGTCCTTCTGGTTCAGCTCCGTCTTCAGGCGCAGGATTTCCTTGTCGCGCTTGTTGACGGCGTCGCGCAGGGCGAAGGTGTCCTTGTCGTTCTTCCCGACGGACGCGCGCGCGGTCTCCAGCTCGGTGGCCTTGCCTTCCAGCTCGGACTCCAGCTCGCGCACCCGGTCCTCGGCCTGCGCGGCCACGCCACGCGAGTCCTCGAGCGACGCCTGGAGCTCGGCGACCTTCGCGCGCAGGTTGCGCAGCTCGGCGGCGTCGGCGGCGGACGTGACGGGGGCGGCCGGAGTGGCGGCCACGGGCGGAGTGGTGGGGCGGGAAGGCGCGGGCGGCGGGGTGCGCGCGGGCGGCGGGGTGGTGGGCCTGGCCGGCTCGATGACCCTCAGCGGGGGCGGCGGCGCGGCGGCGGGGACGGGCATGAAGCCCACCACCGTCTTCTCCGAGTCATCCAGCGCGTCCAGGGCGTCATCCGCGTCCGAGCCGAGCGAGTCCAGGGTGGAGAAGTCCTCTTCCACGCCCTCCACGACGGCGTCGGGAGGCGCCTCGACGGGCTCCTCCTCCACGAGCGCGGCGGGCTCCGGCTCGGGCGAGGACATGTCGTTGAAGGCCGCGTCCAGGTCCAGCTCCTCGCCGGCGACCGCGGGCTCCTCTTCGCCCGTGTCCACGGAGATCTCCTCGCCGAAGTCCGCCGTCATCGGCTCGTCGCCGAGCGCGTCCAGGGTGAGGCTCTCGTCCACGACGTCCTCGGAGACGGGCAGCTCCGGGAAGCCAATCAGCGCGCCCACGCGGTCCGTGAGGAGCTGCGCGTCCACCGGCATGGCCACGTACTCGTCCGCGTGCGCCTTCAGCTTGCGGTGCTGCGCGAAACCATCCGGGTTGCCGATGATGACGATGGGGACGTTCTTGAGGTCATCGTCCTTCTTCAGCTTGCCGCAGATGAGGTAGCCGTTCTGCCCGGCGGACAGCTCCACGGCCAGCACGACGAGGTCGGGCCGGTCCCGGCGAATCTGCTCCACGCTGCCCTTGCCGTCGGCGGTGTCGTCCACCGTGAAGCCCCGTCCTTCCAGGACGGGCCGCAGGGTGGCGGCGAGGGCGGTGTCGCTCTTTTCGACGATCAGGATTTTCTTGGACATGTAGGAACGGCCCGACCTGGGTGCGGCGCGCGCGGGCGCCACGAGTGACGGTGGCACGCGAGGAAAGAAGTGCCATCGAGGCTATCGGCCATGTCAGGGACCGTCAAATGTTCGGGCCGCACGGAATTCCGCTCGCCGGGCAGCCGGGCGGCCGCTTCCAGCGCGACTCACGTGAGGCGCTTCGAACACGAGGGGACGCCGCGCGCTTCTGCTCAGGGATACGAAGCGGGCTCGGCGGAGACGGCGGGACGGGAGCGCTGGGGCCGCGGGAGTGTTTGATACGAGTAATTCCCGTCAGCGGATTCGAGCGTCCGAGGCGTGCTCGCCACCGTGGTGCCGTGCTCGCGCTCATCCAGCATGCGGAGGATGTCACGCTCGTCCATGTCGGTGACCATCTCGTAGACGATTTCGTGGTCCCGCCAGGTGACGATGTTGAAGCCTTGCGCGGAGTCGACTTCCACCGCGGGCAGCGCCTGGGGCCGGGGGCCGTCCTCGTCGGGGAGGACGAAGACGCCCAGGCGGCGCGTGGGCTCGCCGTCGTCGGGGAGCGTCTCGTAACTGATGTACGCGACTTCCCGGCCGTTGAGGATGGAGATGCGGCCACCCAGGGGCTTCGCCTTGGGGAGCTGGGGAAGGGCGACGCGCGCGTCCACCTTGCCCTTGAACCAGGTTTCCAACTGCTCGGGCGCGGACGAGGCGATTTCAAACGGCAGTCCGCGCGAGTGACGCTTGATGATCTCTTCCCGGGCCTGCCGCTGCCGCTGCCCGGCTTGATACGTGGACCAGCCCCCCGTCACCGTCACCACCACCAGCGCGACGGCGCCCGCGCGCAACCAGACGCCGTACTGGGCGCGACGGTGTTCCTGGTGGAGCCCCCGGGCGATACCCGCGCGCAGGGAGTCCGGCGCGCGCATCTGCTTCACGGAGTGACGGGCGGCCCTGCGAAGGGCCAACTGCATGTTCCGCTCATCCTCGACGCGCCCCTGGCAAGCGGCGCACGTGGTGAGGTGGGATTCGAGGTCGACCCGCTCCTCCGGCTGAAATTCGCCGTCGAGATACGGGTACAGAAGCCGTTCGAGTTCCTGGCAGTTCATGGGCGCGCGGTAGGAACCTGTTTCTACCCCGTCTTCTTCCTTTGACGATACTCTTCGAGGTTCGCCGGCGTATCGGTGCCCTCGCCTTCGTGTCGGAAGACACCCTGGCCCACCGCGTACTCGCGCAGCGTCTTCTGCAGGAGCTTGCGGCCGCGGAACAGCCGGCTCATCACCGTGCCCACGGGGCACTCGAGAATCTCGGCGATCTCCTTGTAGGAGAACTCCTGCAGGTCCGCGAGGATGACCACCAGTCGGAAGTCGATGGGCAACGAGTCGATGGCGCGCAGCACGTCGTCCGACAGGAGCCTGTCGAAGAAGTACTGCTCCGGGTTGGCCGCGAAGTCCGTCGCGTCCCGGCTGACGAAGCGCTCATGGACCGCCTCGCGCTCCACGCCCTCCACCACCGTGCGCTCCTTCACCTTCCGCCGGTAGCGGTTGATGAACGTGTTGGTGAGGATCTTGAAGAGCCAGGCCTTGATGTTGGTGCCCCGCTCGAACTTGTCGAAGAACCGGTAGGCCCGCATGCAGGTGTCCTGAACCAGGTCCTCTGCATCCCTTTCGTTCTTCGTCAGGCGCAGGGCCGCCGAGTACAGCGGGTCCAGGTGGGCCAGCGCCAGTTCCTCGAATTCCTGCTTCGTCCGGTTGGGTTGTCTGAAATCCAACATGTCCCGCCTTCCAAAGGCCCGAAACAATTGGGGAATGAGTTGTCGCCTGCCCATCAATGTATGCATGGGAACAGAAGTCGCAACAACGGCTTCCCAGTCACACCCGCCCGTCCGGTCGCTTCGGGTACGCCAGACTCCGGACGGGGCACTTTATTCCCCACTTTCAATAACGAAGGGGAGACGGGATGTCGCCATCCGCGCCTCCCCTCCGGGTGGGGCCCTGTCTGTCAGGCCGCTCTACAGGCTACTTGCCGCTGAGCGCGTCCAGGATGGGGCGGTAGTCGTACCCCAGGTCCTTGGCGACGGCCTCGTAGGTGACGTGGCCATTGTAGGTGTTCATCGCACGCGCGAGGGCGCGGTCGGCCTTCACGGCCTCCACCAGGCCCAGGTCGGCGATCTTCCGCGAGTAGGGGCGGGTGGTGTTGGTGAGGGCGTAGGTGGACGTCTGGGGCACCGCGCCGGGCATGTTGGCGACGCAGTAGTGGACGACGCCGTGCACGACGAACGTGGGGTTGTCGTGGGTGGTGGGCTTGCACGTTTCAATGCAGCCGCCCTGGTCCACGGCGACGTCGACGACGACCGCGCCGGGGGTCATCTCGGAGATGAGGGCCTCGGAGACGAGCTTGGGGGCCTTGCCGCCGGGGATGAGGACCGCGCCAACGACGAGGTCCGCCTCGCGCACGGACGTCGCGATGCTCTCCGTGTCGGAGGCCAGCACGCTGACGCGGCCGAGGAACACGTCATCCAGGTAGGTGAGGCGCTCCAGGTTGACGTCGAGGATGGTGACCTCGGCGCCCATGCCCACCGCCACCTTGGCGGCGCACAGACCGACGACGCCACCGCCGATGATGGTGACGCGACCGCGGCGCACGCCGGGCACGCCGCCCAGCAGGATGCCCTTGCCGCCGTGGGCCTTCTCCAGCGAGGCCGCGCCGACCTGGATGGCCATCTTTCCGGCCACCTCGCTCATGGGCTTGAGCAGCGGCAGGCTGCCGTCATCCAGCTGCAGCGTCTCGTACGCGACGGCCGCCGCCTTCTTCTTCACCAGCGTCTTGGTCAGCTCCGGGTCCACGCCGGCCAGGTGGAAGTACGTGTAGATGATCTGCCCGGGCTGGATGCGCTCGTACTCCGGCGCGATGGGCTCCTTCACCTTGACGATCATCTCCGCGCGCTTCCACACCTCGTCCGCACTGGCGATGAGCTGCGCGCCGACGCGCTGGTACTCCGAGTCGGGGATGCCTGAGCCGACGCCGGCGTTCGTTTCGACCAACACCGTGTGGCCCGCGCTCGTGAGCGCGCGCACGCCCGCAGGCACCATGCCGACGCGGTACTCACGGGTTTTGATCTCCTTGGGAACTCCGACGATCACGACTGCCTCCGAAAGGGACTGAAAAAGCGCGCGGACCCTAACGAGCCCTCCCGAGGGAATCAAGGCATCCGCCGAAGCCGGACACATGTCACCGGTGAGCCTTTGTTACCTCGGAGGGATGACGCGTGGCGTTGAATGCAACGCGTCTCATCGCGCTTCGACGTCGAAAGAGAAGGGGGGCTGGTGGTAGTTAGCGTCACATGACGTCCGCGCCCAAGCTGCTGTTCGCCGACCCCAAGGGGAAGGTGATGGAGCACCCCTACCTGCTGGCCACGCTGCGCAGCGGCGAGGAACTCGTTCCTCCGCAGGACAAGCCCATCCCCCTGCCGTCCGCCGGGCGGCTGGTCCACCTGCCGGGCAGGCTCCCCGTGGGCCAGGACCCCCGGACGGGGGAGCTGGAGCTGGTGCGGGAGATCAACGTGGGCGGCAAGACCTTCACCCCCAACGCGGTGGGCGCGCTCCTGCCGCCGGGCTACACACGCACGTTCTTGCCGGGCGAGGTGAAGGGCAACGGGCCGGTGCTACCGCAGTGGGCCTATACGGCGGCGGCGTGGGGCAAGGACGGCCCGGTGGCGTGGGCCATCCACACGGACCGCCGCTCGCATTGGGATCCGGAGCGCTACTCGACGCCGGACATGAAGGCGCTGGTGGACAAGCACCTGGCGCGCTTCCCGGACAACCGCGTGCTCAAGCAGCTGAAGACGTGCGCGATGTTGTACCGGTGCTTCACGTCGCAGAACACCTTCTATGTCCGCGACGAGGCGGCCATCCCCGCGTCTGTCATGTGCAACGCGCGCTGCGTGGGCTGCATCTCCGACCAGCCGGCGGGCGGCCCGCCCGCGTCGCACGAGCGGATGGATGACGGGCCCACCGCCGAGGAGATGGGCGCCATTGGACTGTTCCATCTGGAGAACGCGCCCGGCCGCACCATGGTGAGCTTTGGCCAGGGCTGCGAGGGCGAGCCGCTCACGCGCTGGAAGCAGATCGCGGAGTCCATCCGCTACATGCGCGCGCGCACGGACAAGGGCTCCATCAACATCAACACCAACGCGAGCCTCACGCGCGGCCTGGAGGCCCTGCTCGACGCGGGCCTGGACGCGGTGCGCGTGTCGCTCAACGCGGCGTCGAAGGGGCTGTACGAGGCCTATTACAAGCCGGTGAAGTACGGCTGGGAGGACGTCGAGGCGTCGATTGCCCTCGCTCGCGAGCGCGGCGCGTACCTGGCGCTCAACCTGCTCCTGTTTCCCGGCGTCACCGACCGCGAGGGCGAGGTGAAGGCCCTGGAGCGGCTGGTGAAGAAGTACAAGGTGGACCAGGTGCAAACGCGCTCGCTGGCCATCGACCCGCTCCAGTACCTGGATGCGGCGCGGGACGTGGGCGCGGGCGGAGAGCCGGTGGGCATCCGCGAACTGCTCCAGCGCCTGAAGGCGGCACGGCCAGGGCTCATCATCGGCAACTTCGCGCGCGGGCTGGAAGAGCGGGAGAACGCCGCGGGACGGTAGAGCCCGGAGTTCGCCGAACGGGACGGGCCCGCGTGAGGCGGGCCCGTGTGTCTCCTGGCGGGCTTCGTCGAGAACGGACGCATGCGGGCCGGGTGGGGCCCTCGTGTCGGCTACTCGCCGCCGCCAGGCGGCATCAGCTCCTTGGCGACCAGGTTCCCCATGACGGCATCCTTGGGGATGTAGCCATCGGCGCCGGCCTCACGACAGATGCGCTGGAGCTCCTCGACGTTTTCGCCGGAGCACAAGAGCACCTTGATGCCCTTGAAGAGGCTGTTGCTCTTGATGAAGCGGCAGAACTGCTCGCCGTTCACGTTGGGCATCCGCACGTCCAGCAGCACCAGGTCCGGACGCGTCTGCTTCTTGAGGATGATCTTCGTGGCCTTGTCGGCGGTGTCCGCGACATGGACCTCGAAGCCCTTCGCCACCAGATCCGCCTCGATGATTCGGGCGGTCATCTCGCTGTCGTCGACAATGAGGATGCGCGGCTTGCGCCCACCGGTGCTGGGGGCGGCCTTGAGCCCCGTCGAGGCGACAGGGGCGGCGGCCGGGGCGGCTGCCTGGGGGGCATCCGACGTGGCCGGGGAAGGGGGGACGGCGGCGGGGACGCCCAGGGCCGGAGCCCCGATGAGCCCCATCACTCCTCCGAGCACGGCCTCCAGGCCACCGCTCTTGAGGATGTAGCCGTCCGCGCCGGACGCCTTCGTCTTGCCGGCCAGCTCCGCTTCCGAGATGTCGGAGTAGAGGACCAGCTTCGCGGTGACTTTCTTCTGACGCCGCAGGTATTCGACGACATCGTCGCCAAACATCTCCGGCATGTTCACGTCCATGAGGATGAGCGCGAACGGTCCCTCGGTGAGCTTCTGGTCGAGGCTCGCCAGGTCCTGGGCCCCGCTCGCCTGGTAGCCGGCGGCGGTGAGGGCCCGAACGGTGAGCTCCACCAGCATCGGGCTGTCATCAATGACCAGTACGCGCGACATCGTCCTCCTCAAAGGATTCAGGGTGCAACCCTACACCTTTGGTTCAGCGCGGACCATCGAAACGGCGAGCGGCCGGCCTCCATGCGACCTCCCCTTGACCGGTTTTCGTCCCCTCCGGATACTCCGACGCCTTGACCACGACCTCGACTCCCCTCCAGCGAGCACTCCGGATGGCTCCGGACCGTGCCGTGGCCGCTCAGGCCCGGCCGGAGCAGGAGTTCTTTTGCTTCCGGGTGGGAGACCTGCGGTTCGGGGTGCCCAGCGAGAACGTCCTCGAGGTGTTCCGCGCCGGGCTGCTCACCCCCCTGCCCAGGACTCCTTCCTTCATCATGGGCGTCACCGGCCATCGCGGTGAGGTCCTCCCCGTCGTCGACCTCTTGCGCTTCCTCTCCAAGGGAGAGGCGCGCATCGGTCCCCGCACCCGCCTGTTCATCGGCGTCACCGGCAGCATCGTCGCCGGTGTCGTCGCGGACACGGTGCTGGGCCTGCGCCGCATCCCGGTCTCCGACATCCTCCCTCCGCCGCTCGGAGGAGACGCCGCCGCGGAGCATCTGCTCGGCGTGGTGCAGGGCAGCACCACCCAGGACGGCATCAACCTGCTCAACTTCCACAAGCTGCTGCAGACGGCCCGGCAGCGCGCGGTGGCTCGATGAACGACGAGTCACTCGTGGAGGAGAAGGTCGAAGAGGTGGACATCCTCTTCTTCGAGATTGGCAGTGGGACTTTCGGCACGGACGCGTCGCAGGTGCTGCGCATCGACCGCTCGTTGCCGGAGGACATCACCCTGCCGGAGCTGGGGCGCCTCTCCCGAGGCCACCGCGCGCTCGTGTTCGACACCCCGGAAGGAGAAGGCCACCTGAAGGTGGACACCGTCCGGGGCGTGCGCCCCATCCCCGTGACGCAGCTTCGCCGCATGCCCCCCACCGCGGGCGCGGCCTCTTATGCCGTCGGTGTGTGCCTGGAAGAAGCCCGCACCGTTTTGCTGATTGACCTGGTGGAGACCGCCAGGACCCAAGATTCTCAAGGAAGGCACTGACCGCAATGTCCCTGGACACCCCCAACGAGAAGCCCGCGTCCAAGGCCCGCTCCGCGCGCAAGGCCCCCGCCAACAAGGCGAGTGCCGCCGCGCCGCCGGCGCCCCTCAAGGCCTTCACCGACACGCTGCTGACGGTGCTGGCCGGCAACCTCCAGGCCCGCGTCCCCAAGGAGCTGGTGGGCGAGGGCGCCGAGGAGATGGCCCACCTGCTCAACCAGGTGCTGGACAACTTCGCCAGCTCCGAGCACCGCAAGCACGTGGCGGCGCAGGAGATCGATCAGGCGCTCGACGCGCTCATCAGCCTGGTGCGCGAAGGCGACCTGTCCCGGTGGAACACCACCACCGAGGACCCCCAGCTCGGGCCCCTGCTGGAGGGCTTCGGCAAGGTCATTGAAACGCTGCGCACCTTCGTGCGGGAGATCAACGAGGCGGCGCTGCGGCTGTCCTCGTCCGCCAACCAGGTGCTGGCGGCGTCCACCCAGCACGAGACGTCCTCCACGGAGCAGGCGGCGGCCATCCACGAGACGACCGCCACCATGGAGGAGCTCAAGCACGCCTCCGCGCAGATCGCCGAGAACGCCGGCAGCGTGGCGCGCGTGGCGGAAGAGACGCTCGGCGCGGCGCGCGCGGGCCGTGGCGCCATCGGTGAGTTCATCCAGGCCATGCAGCAGATCCGCAGCGACGGCGTCGCCGTGGCGGACTCCATCGCGAAGCTGTCCAAGCGCGTGGAGCGCATCGGCACGGTGGTGGAGGTCATCGACGAGATCGCCGACCGCTCCGACCTGCTCGCGCTGAACGCGGCGCTGGAAGGCAGCCGCGCGGGTGAGGCGGGCAAGGGCTTCTCCATCGTCGCGGCGGAGATGCGCCGGCTGGCGGAGAACGTCCTGGACTCCACCAAGGAGATCAAGAACCTCATCACGGAGATCCGCGAGGCCACCGCGGCCGCCGCGGGCGCCGCCGAAGCGTCCAAGTCCGCCACCGAGTCCGGTGAGAAGCTGGGCGCCGTCGCGGCCCAGGCCGTGGAAGGCATCCTCGCCGGCGTGCAGGAGACGAGCGACGCGGCCCGCGTCATCAACCTCGCCACCCAGCAGCAGCGCACGGCCACCGAGCAGGTGGTGGCGTCCATGGCGGAGATTGAAGATGTGACGCGTCAGACGACCCAGGCGTCGAAGCAGGCGACGGGGGCGGCGGCGGAGCTCACTCAGCTGGCCGCACGGCTGGCGGAGCTCATCAAGCGCTTCAAGGCCGACTAGCTCTTTTGGGAAGGGGAGGGTGCGCAGCGCTCACCGCCCATGGATACCGAGGCACTCAAGAAATCCCTCCTGAAGAAGTTCCAGGAGGTCACCGCCGACCGCCTCCAGAAGATCCAACTGGGTGTGTTGGACCTGGAGAAGGAGACCGCGGATCAGGCCGCGGACGACGTCGCGCGCGAGCTGCACACGATGAAGGGAGAGGCCCGCATGCTGGGCCTCGCCGCCATCGGTCAGCTCGCTCACGCGGCGGAGGACGTCCTGCGCGCCGAGCGCGAGGGACGCACGGCCACGGAGATCGCCACGGACGTCATGCTCCGTGCCTGCGATGTCCTGTCCGATCTCATCGAGGACATGTCCGGTGCGAACACCGGCACGTCCGCGAGCGAGGACATCGTGCGTGCGATGGCGGAGGTGTCCGGCCAGGCCGCGCCCGCCATTCATGTCGCGAAGCCCAAGCCGCCTCCAGTGGCGGCGCCCGTTGTCGCCGCGCCGCCCTCCGTGGCGGCTCCCCGGCCGGCGCCCGTGGAAGCTCCGGCCGTGGCGCACCCTCCGGCCCGTGGTGGGGAGGAGGAGGCTCCGAGCGCGGCGAAGTCGGCCATCGCCGACCGCACGATTCGGGTGAACGTGGAGGTGCTGGACTCGCTGGGCCTGCTCGCGGGTGACCTGCTGGTGGAGAGCGCCCGGGGTCGGCTGCGCAGCTCGGAGACGGAGGCGCTGTTCGAGCGCTTCAGCCGCCTGGGAGATCGCTTCCTGCGGCTGGCCGAGCAGGTGGAGATTCCCAACGAAGTGCGCATGGTGTTGGACCGCGTGGAGAGCGACCTCCACATGCTGCGCGACGATGCGTTCCGCTTCGTGCGGCGCAACGACGACGGCATCAACATCCTGCACGGCAACCTGTCGAAGATGGCGGACCACGTGGCGGAGGCCCGCCTGGTGCCGCTGTCCACGGTGTTCGACGCCTTCCCGCGCGCGGTGCGGGACATGGCGCGCACGCAGACGAAGGAAGTGGACCTGCTCATCGAGAACGCCGACATCGGCGTGGACCGGTCCATGCTGGCCGACGTGCGCGACGCGCTGGTGCACCTCCTGCGCAACGCCGTGGACCACGGCCTGGAGTCGCCGGACACGCGCCAGCAGCTCGGTAAGCCGCTCACGGGCCGTGTCCGCATCCGCGTGCGCGTGGATGGCGACATGCTCCACATCGAGGTGGAGGACGACGGGCGCGGCATTGACCCGGAGCGCCTGCGCCAGGTGGCCGTCAACAAGCGCCTCATCAACGCGGTGCAGGCCGCCGCGCTGTCGGAGCGAGAGGCCATCGAGCTCATCTTCCGTCCCGGTTTCTCCACCCGCGAGCAGGTCAGCGAGCTGTCCGGCCGCGGCGTGGGCATGGACGTGGTGAAGCGCAAGGTGGAGACGCTCGGCGGTTCGGTGGGCGTCAACAGCCGCATCGGCCGTGGCACCACCATCACCCTGCGGCTGCCCCAGTCGCTCGCCTTGATGAAGGTGCTGCTGGTGCGCCTGGGCGACGACGTCTACGGCATGCCCGCCGCCGACGTCGAGGCGGTGATGCGCGTCAAGCCGGATGACCGGCTGGAGATCTTCGGCACCCTCGCGGTGCGGCACCGGGGCAAGCCCACGGCGCTCGTGGCGCTCGGGCCGTTGCTCGGCCTCAACGGTGGCAACCGGTTCGACCGGCCCCCCGCCGTCGTCGTGCGCCATGGCGAGGACCACGCGGCCCTCGTGGTGGACGGCTTCGTGGACGAGCGCGAAGTGGCCGTGAAGCCCTGCGGCGGAGAGTTCCTCAAGGGCGCGCCCTTCATCGCCGGCACCGCCGCGCTGGAGGACGGCCGCATCGCCGTGCTGCTGCATGTCCCCGACATCATGACGGAGGTGCGCCGCATGGCGCGGCCCGTCACCCAGGCGCCAGCGGCCAAGCGGCTCCGGGTGCTGCTCGTGGACGACTCTCCCATTGCCCGCGCGACGGAAGGCGCGCTCGTCAAGGCGCTGGGCCACATGGTGGAGGAGGCCCAGGACGGCGAGGAGGCCTACGGGAAGGTGCAGAACAACAGCTACGACCTCATCCTCACCGACGTGCAGATGCCGAAGATGGACGGCTTCTCACTCGCGCGGCGGCTGAAGTCGACGCCCGCCGTGGCGCGCATCCCCGTCATCATCCTGTCGTCACTCGCCTCGCCCGAGGACAAGCGGCGCGGCCTGGACGCGGGCGCGGATGCCTATCTCGTCAAGGGAGAGCTGGGCGTGGAAGTGCTCGCGCAGGCGATTGACCGGCTGACCTGAGGAGCGACGTTTGGGTGGCACGGCCGCGGCGGGGATGGCGTTCAGAGTGCTCATGGTGGGCAAGGGGCTGCGCGCGCTCGCGGCCCGTGGCCTGTTCGACGGCGAGTCGCTCGTCCCGGTGGGGCCCGCCGAAATCGACTTCCCTGGCGCCCTCGTCGCCGTGCAGCGCCACTTCCCGGACGTGCTGCTGGTGGACCTCACCGGCCTGGAGGCCCTGGAGGCCATCGAGCAGGTGATGGCGGGGCGGCCGGTGCCCGTCCTCGCGCTGCATCCGGGCGCGCTGTCCGGCCAGGAGGCGTTCCAGGCCATGGCCCTGGGGGCCCTGGACGTGGTGGAGCGCCCCGCCATCCCCGGCGCGGACTTCTGGGCCCATATCGCGCGCAAGCTGGTGCTGCTGGCCCAGGTGAAGGCCGTGCGCCAGACGCGCTCCTCCGCGAAGCTGCCCAAGGAGGACCTGCCCCCGCCGCCCTTTCCCCTGGTGGCCATCGCCGCGTCCCTGGGCGGTCCGAAGGCCGTTGCACAGGTACTGCGGAAGATTCCACGAGACTTTCCCGCGCCCATCGCCTACTGCCAGCACATCAGCGAGGGTTTCACGGAGGGCCTCGCGCACTGGCTGACGATGGAGACGGCGCTGGGAGTGACAGAGGCGGAGCACGGCATGGTGATGGTGCCGGGGACGGTCTACATCGCACCGTCGGGCAGTCATCTGTTGGTGCGACCCGAGGGCCGGCTGGAGCTGGACTCGGGACCCGCGCTTCGGGGCTTCCGGCCTTCGTGTGACATGCTGCTCACTTCGGCGGCGGAGGCCTTCGGCTCGAGCTGTGTCGGGGTCATCCTGACGGGGATGGGGCGGGACGGAGCGCGGGGGATGAAGGAGATCCGGGAGCGGGGAGGGCGGACCATCGCTCAGGATGAAGGGACGTCCGCGGTATGGGGCATGCCTCGCGAGGCGGTGCTGCTCGGGGCGGCGCAGGAAGTGCTGCCGCTGGAGCGAATTGGCCCCACGTTGGTGCAGTGGGTGGATGCGTGCTGAACGTGAGCAACAAAGTGCTTCAGCAGCTCGCGGCGCTCCTCTTGGAGCGCGCGGGGCTGAAGATTACCCCGGATGGGTTCCACAGCTTGAGGTTGGCGCTGTCCACCCGCATGCCCGCGCTGGGCGTGGAGGAGCCGGAGCGCTACCTCCAGCGGCTGACGGGAGCCGGGGGCGAGGAGGAGCTGCGCTCGCTCTTGCCGCTGGTGACGGTGGGGCACACGGAGTTCTTCCGCGACGGCAAGCAGTTCCGCGCGCTGGAGAAGAGCGTGCTGCCGGACCTGCTGGCGCGCGCGCGGCGGGAGATGCGCAAGGTGTCCGTCTGGTCCGCGGGCTGCGCGACGGGCGAGGAGCCCTACAGCGTGGCCATGGTGCTGGCGGAGCTGGGGGCGCTGTCCGCCGAGGTGGACCTGTGGGCCACGGACTTGAACCTGGCCGCGGTGGAGGCCGCGCGGCAGGGGCGCTTCTCCCTGCGACGGAGCATCAGCATCCAGCCGGAGCGCCTGGGCCGCTTCTTCCGTCCCGTCGAGGATGGCCACGAGGCGCTGCCCGCGCTGCGCGAGTACATCCGCTTCGACGGGCAGAACCTGGCCGTGCCCGTCTTCGACAAGGTCGCGCTCAACTCGCTGGACCTCATCCTCTGCCGCAACGTCATCATCTACTTCGACCTGCCCACCATCCGTGGGCTGATGGACCGGTTCCTCAGCGCGCTGCGGCCCGGTGGGCTGCTCTTCCTCGGGTACTCGGAGAGCCTCTTCAAGGTCTATGACCGCTTCGAGATGATCGAAGTGGACGGCGCCTTCGTGTACCGGCGCCCGCCGAGCGACAAGGGCTACCGCCCGCCGCCCCTGCGCATCCATCCGTATCCCGGCACCGCGGAGCAGTCCCAGCGCGCCCCGGAGCCGGAGCCGTTCTCCCCGGCCGTGTACGCGCGGCCGCCCGTGGAAGGGGCCTTCGGCGCCCGTCCTCGCAACGCGGCGGAGGCCTCTTCGGTCCGGGGGGCCGGCGCACTCTCAGGGTCCTTTCCCGCCGTGGGGCCGCTGCCCGCCGCCTCGCCCGTGCCGGGGATTTCCTCCGCGTCGACCCCGTCGTCGTCGACGACGTCGCGGGTCAATGACCTGGGCCGTCCGCGCATCACCGTGGAGCTGCCCGCGGTGGGGACCTCGGACGCCGCTCGCACGCGCCCCACCGTGGAGCTGCCCGCGGTGTCCGCGCCCGCGCGCACCGTCACCGGTGAGCTGCCGGTGCCCTCCGCGTGGCCCAAGCTGCTGCCTCCCGCGGAGCGGCTGGCCATGGCCGTGCGGAAGATGACGCTGGGGGATTTCCCGGCCGCCATCTCCGGCGTTCAGCGGTTGCTGGTGGATGAGCCCAGCGACCTGGACGCGCTGTTGACGCTGGGCAACCTCTTCTCGCTCACGGGGCGCATTCCCGAGGCGCGCGAGGCCTTTGCCCAGGCCATCCTGCGCGAGCCGCTGTGCGTGGAGGCCCGCGTGTTTGGCGGGGTGGCGGCGCTGCAGGCCGGGGAGCTGAAGGAGGCGCGCTCGGAGCTGGCCAAGGCGCTGTTCCTGGAGCCCACGCTGGCCATCGGCCACTACCTGCTGGCCCAGGTGCAGGAGCGCAGCCACGAGTCGGAGGCGGCGCGTCGCAGCTATCGCAACGCGATTGCCCAGCTGCGCTTCCCGCAGCGCACGCTGGCGGGGCACTACCCGGAGATGCCCGACTCGGCGGAGGCCATCTCCCGCGCGGCGCGCTACGCCCTCGCCGCGCTGGAGGAACAGCCTCCGCACTGAAGCCCGGCGCCCTTAGTCCAGGGTGCTCTTCACCTGCTCCAGCGACTTGCTCGGGTCCAGCACGGACCCGAACTTCTTCTGGAGGTAGGACTTGGCCTGACCGCGCAGCAGCATGCCGGGGTCCGTGCCCTCGCCCTCGACGGCCTTGTCGGTGATCTTGAAGGACGCGTCCAACTGGATGCCCATCACCTTGCCGACAATCTTGGCGCCCTCGCCCTGCCAGTCCGCCTTCACTCCGTACTTGCCACCCCAGTACTGAAGGAGCTGCTCCACGCGCTTCTTCACTTCGTCCTTCGGAAGGGAGTGGGGAATATCGAACTTCATCATGCCCATGGCGCGGCTCCTGGCGTCGTTGTCCCACCTTTGCGTTTAGTGGCGGTGAGACGGGAAGGGAACCGCCGTGTCACTTTTGGACGCGCGGATGTCAACAGCCTTGCTCACCGGTCCGCCACGCGCCGGGCGCGCTTGAGCTTCACCGGCGGGTCCCCGGGCCGTCCCCAGCGCGCCATATAGGGCGCCAGGTCATACTTTTCCGCGGTGCGTGGCGAACTCATGGGCCGCACCTTCCCCAGCACCTTGCGCTCCTGGAAGGGCCTGTCATGCAGCCCCAGGACCCACATGAAGTTGGCCACGCTCGCGGGGTCTCTGCCGTCCACCGCGTATTTGTCGTTCAGGTGGGCGATGCGCTGAAGGCCCTCGTCCGGTGTGGGGCTCCACTCCAGGATTTTCTTGCCCCACAACATGCGCAGGTAGTTGTGGATGCGGCCCCGCTCCACCAGCTCGCGCTGCGCCGCGTTCCACAGGCCATCCGCCGTGCTCGCGTGCTCCAACTGCTCCAGCGAGTACAGGTGCTCCCGCGCGTCCTTCTGGTGCGTGGACAGGGTCTCTCGCGCCCAGCCGGGCAAGGACTCCACGGAGAGCTGCTTCGCTTCCGGCGTGTGGAAGCAGAAGTTGAAGCCCAGCTCGCGCCGCACCAGCAGCTCCTCCAGGAAGCCGCGCACGTTCGGGTCGTCGGTGCCGCGCGCTCGGATGGCGGCGCGGGCCGCCTCGCCCGGGAAGAGGTTGCCCCAGTGGAAGAAGGGGGACAGGCCGGACTGGCGCGCGAGGCCCGGGTCATTGCGTCCGGCGTCGTAGCCCTCCAGCTTCTCGTGCAGAAAGGCGTCGAGCGCCTTGAGGCCCGCCTTGCGCCCTCCGCGCTCCGTGAGCGGTGTCACCGCGTGGTCGATGTGGAAGCTCGCCAGGGACTGGCGGGCCTCGCGTGCGTCCGCCACGTCGAAGTCCGGTGACAGCTTGCGCCCCGCGGCCGCGGCCTCGAGGTGGCGCGAGCGCAGCGTGCGGCCCAGGTACTCCGGCCACAGCTTCTGCAGCTTCGGCCGCAGGGTGTACGCGCCGGCCTGGAGCGTGGGGATGCGCTGCATGGGCACCACGCAGGAGGCATCCACCGCGAACAGCGGCACGTGGAGCGCCTTGGCCGCGCCGCGCAGGTGCCCGGGGATGATGTACGTGGGGAAGAAGTCCGTCACCACGGCGGCGGCGCGCTTGCCCAATTCCGCCAGGCGCGGGTGGTGCTCGCGTGCATGGCGTGGCAGCTCCACCCAGTACGGAAGCCCGCGCGACGCGAAGGCCGACGTCAGGTCCGCCATGCCTTCCAGTGCCCAGGCATGGAGCCGGTCCGAGGCGTGGGGATAGTCCGGGCGCAGCGCGTGATACACGACGACGGGCAGGTGCAGGTGGTTGCCCAGGGCGATGGCCGTGTCGAGCGCGTGGTTCTCCTCGGCGCGATGGTTCACCATGCACCAGTACAAGACGAAGTCTCGACTGGCGTCGGGCAGGGGCACGTCCTTGACGACGAGGATGCGCGCGGAGTCGACGTCGAGCTCGGACCACGAAAACCCGATGGGCATGATGCGCAGGGATGCCCGACCGCCATCCGCGTCGCGAAAGAATTGAAGCACGCGCGGAGGAATGCCGTGCTCATGACGGTTCCACCCACCTGGGGCGCTTCCGTCGTGGCGAGTGGGCCCAGGTGGATGCAAAAAACACCACGGGGACGTGGGTTGTGGTCTTGTGGCGGACGGACCCAAGGAGTTGCTTGCGTGTCACTTCTGAGAAACTGGATCTGCCTTCCCGCCGTCCTCGCGCTCGTGCTCGCTTCGCCCGAGGCCGCGCGCGCACAGACGGGCTCCTCGTATCCGTACACGGAGCCGTCCCAGGCGCAGCCCTCGTACCCCTCACAGCAAGCCGCGCCCTCGGAGCCGTCGTCCCCTCCATCCACGGAGCAACAGCCCGGGGACTCCGCGGCCGGCCAGCCCGGGTATGGGCAGCCCATCTCCGCGCAGCAGGAGCAGGCCTCCCCACCGGACGAAGGCAATGTCCCCACGCGGGATGCGCCGCTGGCCCAGGAGCCGGACTCGTCGCGCACCTCGCCCCTGGCGCCGGTGACGCAGGATGGCCTGCGTCCCACCCTGTCCCCGGCGTCGACGCCCGTTCAGGCCGACTACGTGGACAGTGGCGCCGTGCTGGACGGCCGCCAGCGTCTGGGGCCCTTCCTGTCGGGCCCGGGCAGCTTCAAGTTCATCGCCCACCACACCACGCTGGGCGCGCTGGGTGGCTTCTTCACGCAGGCGTTCGCCAATGACTTCAGCTTCGACCAGAGCTCGCGCGAGGCGATGCTGGCCGGCACGCTGATTGGCGCGGGTCTGGGTTTCGGTGCCTCCGCGTGGTGGCAATTCAACAATTGGGTGGACCGGCCGATGTCGACCTTTGGCATGGGCAACTCCGTGGTGGGCGGCATGTTCATGGCCGGCTTCATGGACCTCTTCACCCAGGATCCGGGGGTGCTGACCTGGTCGGCGTTCCTCGGCGCGGAGCTGGGTGCGTGGCTCACCGCGGGGCTCGGGGGCGGACAGCTTCCGCTCAACGACGGCCTGCTGATGGCCTCCGGCGCGGGCTGGGGCGCGGCCTATGCGGCGCTGCTGCTGGCCGTCATCCACTTCTCGGGGACGGACATCTCCTCGAAGACGTGGCGAGACACGCTGCTCTTGGCGCCCGGTATCGGCGCGGGCGCGCTGGCGCTGGCCACCATGCGGTATGACCCGACGCCGTCGCAGATTCTCCGAGCGGACCTCTTCGGCGCGGGCGTGGGCGCGGCGGTGCTGCTCATCTCCGGCCTGGTGCTGGGCGGGTTCGACCAGTCCACGCCGTATGTGCTGTCCTTCCTCGGCTCGGCGGGCGCCATCACCACGGTGAGCCTGCTGTGGGAGGAGAGCGTGGACCGCTCGTCGCTGAAGTCGTCGGCGAAGGACCGGCCGTACCGCAACGTCTGGTGGTAGACGGGCCCCCAGGCGAGCGAGCGGGCGCCGTGGCAACGCGAGGTGGCAGACACCACCTTCCGTCGACATGGCGCGCGTCCATCCCTTCACGGCCCTGCTGACCCCGCTGGCTCGGACCCTCGAGCCCAGCGGCTACGTGCCGCGCAGCAACGCGGTGCCCCAGCCCTCCCACGTCCGGCCCCTCCTGGAGGCCGCCAACCCTTCCGCGGAGCTGCGCCGACAGCGCGAGTCCGGCGTCCTGTTGCGCGACGCCCGGCCCGCCCTGTACCTGGTGGAGGTCCACAGCCAGGCGGGCAAGCTGGGAGGCCCTCCGGTGCGCTATCTCCTGTGCGCGCTGCGCCAGGACGCGGGGACGCCGCTGGAGTTCGACCCGTATCGCCCCCGCTCCTGGGAGGCCGAGCCGGCCGTCACGCTCACCGCGGATGACCATGGCGTGTTCCGAGGACTGCTCGCCGAGGCAAGCGAGCGCTCCGTCCTCGTGTGGGAAGGCGAGTTTGACGGCCGCACCCTCGTGCTGCGCCGAATCGAGCCTTCCCCCGTGTCCAAGCGCATCCAGGCCGTGTTGGACGAGGCGCCCATGCGCCCGCTCACCGCGCTGGCGGAGAGCGGGCCGACGCTGGCCGCGGTGGTCCCCCTGTCGGACCCGGGACTGGAGCTGCTGCCCATCCACCGCGCGCTCAAGGGCGTGGCGACCTTCAAGGAAGAGACCTTCCTGACGCTGGTGACGGCGTACGCGCGCGTGTACGAACTGGACGAGCCGCTCGACACGCCTCGGGGCCTGGTGGCCGCGCGCGAGCGGCTCGCGACGCTGATCTCCGGCCACCACGCGGTGTTGCTGGTGCTGCCCGGGGGGCGGGGGCGCATCCTCCGCTTCCGACAGGGGCTGGACCTGGCCCATTTGAAGGGCGCGCCTCGCAACCCGACGCTGCGCAGCCTGGACCTGGCGCTGCTCAACGCGCTGGTGCTGCGGACGGTGCTGGGCATCCAGGACCCCGAGGCGGCGGGACATCCCCACGTCTTCCCGGTGCAGGGATTGGAGTCCCTGGTGAAGGGGGTGGAGTCGGGGACGTTCCAGGCGGGCTTCGCGCTCAATCCGCCGCCCATCTGGGAGGTGCGCGCGGTGATGGAGGCGCAGGCCACGCTGCCGTCGCGGACCCTGCGGGTGGACCCGCTCCCTCCCGCGGGTCTGCTGTTCCTCGACACCGACACCTAGCTTCGCGTGAGGGAGCTGACGCCAGGCGGCGCGAACGCCTTCACGCCCGAAGTGCTGTTGATGGTGGTGTGAATCGCCGAAGCGCCGGCGCATGCGGCGCGCCAGGGAAGGCCGGGTGAGGCATCCCTGGACGCGCGGCTGGGCGCCTGGTGTTTCAGGCCACCTGCCTTACGGCGCGGACTCGCCCGCCTGGGGCGGAGTGGGAGGTGCCGACTCCGTGGGCGTCTGGGCCTCCGGAAGCTGGACGGCCTCGAGCATGAACACCGAGGGAGCCTGGGCGAGCAGTCGCGCCAGGTCGGCCGCGGCCACCGCCGCCAGGGGATGCCCGTGGTGCGCGTAGCAGCGGCGTCGATCATCAAGTTGCCTGCTGTCCCAGATGGTCAGCGGTTCGATGGGCGCGAGCACCTCGATGCACAACCCCAGCCAGTCCAGGACCTGCGCCAATTCCACACGGGTCTCCTCTCGCGCCACCGTCAGGGCCTCCGCCGCGAAGGGCTTGGCGAGGACGTCGAAGAGCCGCTTGCCCAGGGCCTTGTCGGCGCGAGCGATGCCGACGAGCTGGGGGATGATGTCGGCCACGATTTCCGGCGCCGGCCACGGGTCGTCTCGCATGGCGATGAAGCCGCGCTCGAACAGGGTGGTGGCCTCTTCCAACCGTTTCTGGCGCAGGTGCACCATTCCCTCCAGCATGTCCGCCTCCACCGGCAACCTGGCTCTAAGGGGGGCGGTGTACTTCAATGCCTCTTCGTCACCCGCGGCGGCGAGGACCCTGGCGAGGGCCAACTGCTCGCGAGGGCCGATGGGCTCCCAGCGCGCCTGCTGCCAACGCGCGCGAGCGATGGGGAGCTGGTTCCGGGTGTACGCGTCGATGAAGGGCGCGCGCGCCTTCACGGAGGCACTGCTGGACTCGGCGCGGGAGAGCGGGGTGCTGGTCCAGGCGCGGTGCAGCCCCACGCGCTCCCAGTTCACTTCGCCGACAACCTGTGGGCGGCCGGTCCCCAGGTTGTGTGTCGTCTTCCAGAAGAAGAGCATCGAGAAGCCCGCATCGCGTCCGAGGCTGCGCGCGAAGGCGAACTCCATGAAGGACACGTCATCCGTGTTGATGAGGGCCTGGCTTGCCTCCGCCACGCGCGTGGTGAAGGCCGGAGTGGCCACGTAGCGCGCGAGCACGCCTTCGACCTCGTCCGTGCGCCAGGTGGCGCGTAGCGCGGTGCGATAGGGCTCCTCGGCGATGCGGGCGCGCAGCCGCGCGATGTCGTGCACCATCGGCTTGCGGGTCGCCACGAGCAGCAGGTCACCGGAGTGAACCTGCCAGGTCTCCACGGCCTCGAACTCCGAGGCCAGCGTCGCATAGGCGCTCTGCACCGTGAGGGCGTCCACTTCGTACGCCTGGAGCCACTGGACGAAGATGCCGCCCTCCGCCATGCGCTCCTTCACGGCTTGATAGAAATCACGCGTGAAGAGGCTGGAGATGCCCGCGCGATAGGGATTGGAGGGCTCCGAGAAGATGATGTCGTAGCGCTGCCGGGTGGTTAGCAGCACCTCTCGTGCATCGGCGATGACCGTGTGGACCTTCGGGTTGTCCATCACGTTCGAGTTGACCGCATGGCACCGCCGGGCGACCTCGAGGATGGCGGGCTCGATCTCCACCACGTCCACCCGCTCCATGTTGGGAATGGCGCCCAACCAGCCCGCCGTGCTGCCGGTGCCCAGGCCAATGACGAGCGAGTTCTTCGCGTCCGCGTGAAGCAGGGCGCCGAGCAACCCGCTCATCACCTGCGTGGGGGCGTCTCCAATGGCGTTGCCGTCCACCTTGCCGTTGACGATGAAGGAGAGGCCATTCGCGGAGTTGAGCGCGACGCTGCTCTCGACGCCGTCCTTCTCCCAGACCATGCCGCGGGCCTTTTCGCGCACCCAGGCATCGATGTGGTTGATGGTCGGGTCCTTGAGCCCGGAGCGACCCGCGCCGACGCTGCCATGCCGCCACGCCGCGGTGGGGCCGTGGGCCGTCAGCAGCACGAGCGCGAGCGCGGCTACGGAGATGGGTATCCACAGGCCCGCTCGCAGTCGCTCGACACGCAGCGAGAGCGTGGCCGAGGCGAGCCCCAGCACGGCGAGGATGCCCGCGACGAGCTGCCACGTCACCGGCGCCGTCAGGAGGGGAATCACGCCGAAGCCACCCGCGAGCGAGCCCACGATGGAGCCCACCGTGTTCCACGCGTAGACCTGACCCACCTGCTTGCCCACGTCGTGACTTCCCTTGCCCACGAGCGCGAGGAGCAACGGGAACTGGATGCCGGAGACGAACGCGGCGGGAAGGATGACCACCGCGCCCACCAGCGCCCAGCCCATCATCATCCCACCGAAGCCGATGCCTCCCAGCGGGCGCAGCAGCGCGGCGACGACTGCCAGGCGATCTCCCATCGCGAAGGGCAGGGCGATGAACAGCGCCTCCGCCGCGCAGGTGAGGGCGAACCCGGACAGCGTGGCGGGGCGGTGACGGAAGACGATGGAGTAGGTCGCGCCACCCAGGCCGATGCCCAGGAGCGCCATCGCGAGGATGAGGCCGAAGGTGAAGGTCGTCCCGCCGAGAATCGGGCCGAGCATCCGGTACCACACCAGCTCCATCAGCAGGAACGCGAAGCCGACCAGCATCGCGGACACGAGCGCGAACTGGGGCGCGTAGCGCGTGGCGGAGAGGGGAACCGTGAGCGGTGCGGCAGGGCTCGCGGCCACGGGGGCGACGACCTCGGTCGACGGGGCCTCCGACTTCGGGGGCGCGGTGCCCTCGGCGGGCTCCATCGACCGGCTCACGCTGCGCGCGGTGATGGCGACGGCGGCATTGAGGAGGCAGGCGATCCACAGGGTGGTGCGGTTGCCGTAGACCTCCAGCAGGAAGAAGGTGGAGAGCGCCGCGCCGGTGACGGCGCCGAGCGTGTTCACGCCGTAGAGGACGGCGAGGTGGCGGCGGGCCGGGTCCTCATCCGACTGGACCGCGCGAGCCGCGGCCGGAAGCGTTCCGCCCATCAGCACCGTGGGCACGGCCAGCACGAGCGCGGAGAGCACCAGCCGGACCACCGTGCCCCCCGCGATGCCGAGGATGGTGGTGCCGCCGACGCCGATGTACACCGCGCGCGCCAGCTCGACGAGGAAGGGGCTCAGGGCCGCGGTGCCGGCGATGAGCAACTCCAGGTTGGCGTAGAAGTTCAGGGGACGCGGCTGCCGGTCCGCGCGAGCGCCGAGGAGGACTCCCCCCAGGCCCAGGCCCGCCATGAAGATGGCCAGGACGGCCGCCGACGCCGCCGTACTGGCGCCGAAGATGAGACGAAACTCCCGCAGCCAGACCGTCTGGTAGACAAGGGCGCACAGGCCCGAGCCAAACAGCAGCGGGGCCACCCTCGACACACGCGAAATCATCAAGCGGTTCTCTCGTCGGACTGGGCTGCCTCGAGAAGTGAGGCAGGCCGGGCGCGACGAAGTGTCGCAGAGATCACAGCGGCTTGGCCACAATGCCCGACCCCTCGTCCGCTCGGGGGGCGTCCGCTCGGTGGCTCCGAGGAGGGGAGGAGGCCCGACGTGAGCGGCCTGACTACCTCGCGGGCGCCGGGGCCTGCTCGACCCCCGCCTGAGTTCCCGTTTCGGGGGCGCGGCCCCCTTCGGCGGCCCGACGCTCCTCGCGACAGAAGGCCAGGCGCTCCTGGATGACGGCCAGGGGGACGGCCATCTCCAGCGTGAAGGAGTCTCCGTCGGGCTTCACCTTGGCGAAGTCGAGCAGTTGGGCCAGGTCCTTGTCCTCACCCGCCTGGGCCTTGATGCGCGCGAGCGAGAGCGCGGCGCCCAGGGACTTGCCCAGGTCCGTCACGTCGTCGGCGCTCGGGCCCTTCACCTCCGCCACCAACGCCACGTCCGAGCTGGCGTCCAGGTGCAGCTCCACGTTTTGCGCCACGTCGCGCAGCCGCTGGGCCAGCGCGGCCTGCTCCGGAGGAAACAGCCGGGCGATCATCTCCACGGAGAGCACGCCGTACATCTCGCCATACGTGCTGCTCTCGGAGATGGCGGGGGGCTCGTCCGGCCCGCGCCCCTCCACGCGGTCGATGGCCGCCTTCACCTCGTCTGGCGACTTGCCCACCACGAGCAGTTGGTTGTTCCACGTCGCGATGGCGGACGTGTCCCGCCGCTTCACGGTGGTGCCGTCCGGGTTGGTGACGCTGGACTCGCCCGCCTCGTACACCCTCGCGCCCTGGCCGTAGTCGGCGGACACGCGCTCGCCCAGCAGTTCCTTGAACCGCGCGTTCTCGAAGTTGCCCGACAGCATCATCCCCTCATCCGTGACGACCAGCCGGTCCAGGTCCTGGAGCGGGTCCACGCCGCTCTTCTGGCGGAACTCCTCCAACTGCTTGCCGCCGTCCCGCATCAGGCAGTCCAGCAGCAGCCCGCCGATGGGCGAGTGCCTCAGCGCGTTCGCCTCGATGATGACCGCCGTCTTGCCCGGTCCACGCGGCAGCGCCGCGAGGAGCGGGTCCCTGGGACGCGAGGGCTCGGCCGCCGTCCCCGAGTCCGTCGGTGCCAGCGTCGGAAGCACCTGGGTCCTCCGGCGCTCCGCGCGCTCGCGGTCCGGCGCGCGCATCCGTCGGGGAAAGTCCACCTCGAGGGCCGCGGCCCCTTTCTCTTCGCCCTGGCCCAGGAACATCAGCAGCGCGGCCACGACGAACAGCAGCGCCGCCATCACCAACCACACCCGCCGCTTCTGGCGCTTCTCCATGTCAGTAATCCTTTCCTTCAAACCGCCAGAAGCCCACCGCGAGCGCCCCCAGCCCGAACACGAACACGCCCAGGAGCAGTGTCCCCAGTGAGCGCACTTCCAGGGGCGTGGAAGACGCGATGTCTCCCGCCGCTTCCGCCAGCGCGGACAGTCGGGGCAGCACCAGCGTCACCGCCAGGAAGGCGCTCCGGCTCAAGCCCTCCTCGAAGAAGGTCGAGATGTCCTGCCGGTGTCCGGCGATGATGCCTCCCACCATGAAGGCGAAGCCCGCGGCCGCGCACAGCGCCGCGCTGCGCACCAGCGTCGCGGTGGTCAACATCACCGCGTAGACCGCCGCGAAGCCCACGCACGCCATCAGCCCCGCCACCAGCGGCCCCACCGTCCAGTACCCCGCCTTCACACCGAAGATGAGCACCAGCCCCGTGGTGCCATACAGCGTTCCGCCCAGCGCGAGCGTCATCACCCCGAGGAAGGTCCCCGCCAGCAGGTGCCAGCGCTGGATGGGCAGCGCGAGCAGGTGCTCGATGCGCCCCGGCGACATCAACCCCGGCGCGAAGTCCGAGCACGCGACGATGCCGAACAGGATGCCGCCATAGAACACGATGAACGCCGCCGCCTGGTACACCGGGCGCAGCGCCACGTCGATGGACTGGATGTTCCCGCGAAGCTCCTTGCCGAACAGGCGCGAGGCCGCCAGGGCCCCGTCGATGACCTCCAGGCGCAGGCTCACGGCCACCACCGCCAGCACCAGGGTGATTCCCACCATGAACGCGAGGATGAACTTGCGCGACGCCGCCTCGCGCAACACGTACCCGGCGATTCCCAGCACCGGTCTCATACCGCCACCTCCACCCGCGACGCCCCGGCGCCCACGGTGCCCAGCAACACCGACTCCAAATCCATGCCGTCTCGCCGCAGCTCCACCAGCAGCGCCCCCGCCGCGCGCGCCCGGTCCAGCGCGACATTGAGCACCGCGGGGTCCCCCGCGTCCACGTGGTACACGCCGTCGGCCCGGCCCTGCACGAAGCCCGCCTGCGTCAGCGCCTCCACGCTCACCCCGGGCGCGAAGCGCGCCAACCACCGCGACTCGCCCCTCACCAGCTCGTCCAGTCGCCCCTCACGCAGCACGCGCCCGTCCGCGAGGATGGCCACCCGATCACAGACGCGCTCCGTCTCCGCCAGCAGGTGCGAGTTCAGGAAGAGCGTCGTGCCCCGCTGGACCTCTTCCTGGAGGATGCGCCGCACCTCCATGCGCCCCATGGGGTCGATGCCGTCCGTGGGCTCGTCCAGCACCAGCAAGTCCGGCTTCCCGATGAGCGCCGCCGCCAGACCCAGCCGCTGACGCATGCCCTTGGAGTACCCACCAATCTTCCGGCCCACGGCATCCGACAGGCCCACCCGCTCCAGCAGGCGCAGGTTCCCCGCCGAATCCGGTGCCAGCCCCTTGAGCCGGCCCACCGTGGCGAGGAACGCCGTGGGCGTCCATGCGTGGGGCAGGTGCAGGCGCTCGGGCAGGTAGCCGATGCGCGCTCGGATGCGGGCGTCCTCGGGGGAGCCCCCCAGTACGCGCACGGTGCCCTCCGTCGGCTGGACGATGCCGAGGATGCTCTTGATGAAGGTCGTCTTGCCGGCGCCGTTGGGGCCAATCAACCCGAAGGCACTTCCTTGGGGAACCGACAAGTCCATGCCCTTGAGGGCAACGGTCCCTGTCTTCCGGAACGCGCGGCGATACGTCTTGCTCAGGTTCGTCACTTCGATGGCGGGTGTGCTGTCTGTCACGGTCACGAATGTAGACGAGCGGGGCGGGCGGCGATTGCTTCCGAGCGGACGGTCGGAAAGGGCGGCCGGGCGGGCGCACGCCGCTGTCTTCCGCGACGGCGTTTTCGCGGCCCTGGGAAATGGGTTTCGCACGCCTGCCGTCCCTGCCGCGCCGCGACACCTCGTCGTTTCGCCAGCTTGCGGTGGGGTTGCGGGTGGTCCGTCCCGTGCAATCCCCCACGGCACACCCCAGGCAGGAGGAATGATGACGTACGAAGAACGCGTGGAGCAGCAACGGGACGAAGCCCGTCGGGAGCTGGTGGCCGCCGAGCGCGGCCTGTCGGCGGGCACCGAGGCGGCGCGGGTGCGCTACGCGAGGGCGCTGCACGAGGCGGACATCGCGGAGGTGCGGGCCCAGCGCCACGCCCGGGAGCGGCTGCGCCATCAGTACAGCTGGCGGCCCGCCGCAGGGTGAGCGGCCGGGCGGCCACACGGAAACGATGAAGGTCGGGCGTCGTCGGTTTATATCGACGTCCACCATGGCCCATCCCGTCCATCGCCCCCGCCGCCTGCGCCGTTCGCCCGTCCTGCGTGAGATGGTCCGCGAGACGCGCCTGGACCCGGGGGACTTCATCTACCCCCTCTTCGTCGTGGAAGGCCGGGACGTGCGCCGTCCCATCACCTCCATGCCGGGCATCTTCAACCTGTCCGTGGAGCACGCCGTCGCCGAGGCCCGCCAGGCGAAGTCGCTGGGCGTGCCCTCCGTCATCCTCTTCGGCATCCCCGACCACAAGGATGCCCTCGGCTCCCAGGCTTACGCGCGCGACGGAATCGTCCAGCGCGCCATCCGCGAAATCAAAGCCGCCGAGCCCGACCTCCAGGTCATCGCCGATGTGTGCCTGTGCGAGTTCACCGACCACGGCCACTGCGGCGTGCTGGAGGGGGGCCACGTCGTCAACGACGCCACGCTGCCCCTGCTCGCGCAGATGGCCGTCACCTGCGCCCAGGCGGGCGCGGACATCATCGCGCCCTCGGACATGATGGACGGCCGGGTGGGCGCCATCCGCCGCGCGCTGGACGAGGTGCGCCTGACCGACATCCCCATCCTCTCCTACGCGGCCAAGTACGCCTCCGGCTACTACGGCCCCTTCCGCGAGGCCGCCCAGAGCGCTCCCAAGTCCGGCGACCGCCGGGGCTACCAGATGGACCCGGGCAACGTGCGCGAGGCCCTGCGCGAAGTGGCGCTGGACGTGGAGGAGGGCGCCGACATGCTGATGGTGAAGCCCGCGCTGGCCTACCTGGACGTCATCCGCGCCGTGCGCGAGCGCTTCGACTTGCCGCTGGCCGCCTACAACGTCTCCGGCGAGTACGCCATGCTCAAGGCCGCCGGGCAGAACGGTTGGATCGACTACGAGCGTGTCATGCTGGAGACGCTCACCGGCATCAAGCGTGCCGGCGCGGACCTCATCATCACCTACCACGCGCTGGAAGCCGCGAAGCTCCTGTAGGCAACAGCCGCCACCCCCGCGCGCGGGTTGCCGCTTGATCCGCCGCGGGTGTTGCGTCCAAATAGCTCGCGCACGATGCCCACCAAGAAGAAGCGTCCCAGACGCAAGTCGGAGAAGCCCCCGCCCCAACGCAGGCGCGGCTCGGCTCGGCGCCCCGGTACCGGGCGTTCCCCCGTGGTTCGTACTTCTGTTTCGTTGCAGTACAAAGTGGTGGAGCTGTCCACGGTGGACGAGGGAGCGCTGGAGCGCACCCTGAATGAGTGGACGGCGAAGGGCTGGAACCTGGACGGCGTGCAGTTCGCGATGCGCGAGTCCTCCAAGCGGCCGGCCATGGCGTTCCTCTTCTTCACGCGTGAGGGTGTGGCGGCGGAGCCGGACGTGGACGCCGCGCGCTCGAAGCTCTTGCGGCTGTCCGAGTCGGGACCGACGGCGGCGGGGAATGCCTGGGCGCCCGCCTCGGGTTCCCACGCTCCCTTCCATCCGTTGAGCGCGCATGAGCGGCTCGCGCGGCTGGCGGGGTTGGACGAGCCGGAGCCGCACGAGGAGGGTCTCACCTTGGAGCCCGAGGAGTGAGCGCGCAACGCGAGCGGATCTTCATGGCCTCCAGCCGGGGAGGTGGGCGTGCGCTGCGGCTGGTGGTGGAGGACGCCGCGCCGGGCTCGCCGTATCCCAAGGCGTCGCTGTGGCTGCGGCTGGGCGCGCGCGTGGTGGACGTGGGCGTGGCCTGGGGCCTGTACGTGGTGTGTGGCGCGGCGGGCGCCGTGGTGGCGCTGCTGTTCCTCCTGCTCGCGGACGGGATGATTCAGGGCCAGAGCGTGGGCAAGCGCATCTTCGGCGTGAAGGTGATGCATCTGCCCACGCGCTCGGCGGCGCGCCACCGGGACAGCACGCTTCGCAACGCACCGCTGTCGCTCATCGTCCTCCTGGGGATGATGCCGGCGCCGCTGGGCGCGGTGGCGGCGGTGGCGGGGCTCGTCGTCATTGGCGGCATCGAGGCGTGGCGCGTGGTGAGAGATCCGCTCGGCTGGCGGCTCGGTGACACCTGGGCGCAGACGCAGGTGGTGGATGGGAAGGTTGTGGCGGGCGCAACCGTTGCAGCCCGCGACCCCGTGGCGCACCAGCGTGCACCGGGCAGACTCATGTCCGCGGCGAAGATGCGCCGCGGTCGCTCGCTCAAGAAGAGAAGGGGGCTCCCGTGCGCATCGCGCTGACCCACAACCTGCGGCTGTCTGATTCGGAAGAGGAAGCGGAGTTCGATACCCAGGAGACGGTCAACGCGTTGGCGGCGGCCATCGAGCGGCTGGGGCATCGGCTGGAGCGCTTCGAGGTGAGTGGTCCCGCCTCGCGCACCGTGGCGCGGCTGGAGGCCTACAGCCCCGACCTCATCTTCAACACCGCCGAGGGACGCCGGGGGCGCTTCCGCGAGGCGTTCTATCCCGCGCTCTTCGACGAACTGGGCTTCCCGTACACGGGCTCGGACGCGTACGCGTTGGCGGTGACGCTGGACAAGCAGCTCACCAAGCTCGTCCTGGCCAAGCAGGGCATTCGCACTCCGGGCTGGCAGTACGTGGAGAAGCTCAGCGAGCTGACCGCGGAGAACCTGCGCTTCCCCGTCATCGTGAAGCCCAACTTCGAGGGCTCCTCCAAGGGCATCACCCAGGACTCCATCGCGGAGACGCTGGACGAGGTGCGCGCCAAGGTGGCCAACGCGCTGGAGAAGTACCCGGCGGGCGTGCTGGTGGAGGAGTACATCCCCGGCCGCGACCTGGCGGTGCCCTTCCTGGCGGCGGTGGACAACGACTACGACGGCGTCCTCACGCCGGTGGAGTACGTGGTGGACCCGGCCGTCACCGCGGGCCGCCGGTACGCCATCTACGACTACGAGCTGAAGACGAAGAAGGACAACGCCGTCACCGTGCGCGCTCCGGCGCAGATTCCGCTCCGTACGGCGGAAGACATCCGGAAGATGGCGCAGAAGATCTACCAGGCGCTCGACTGTCGCGACCTGGGCCGCATCGACTTCCGGCTCAGCGACGCGGGCGTGCCGTACTTCCTGGAGATCAACGCGCTGCCCAGCCTGGAGCCGGGCGCGGGCATCTACGCATCGGCGGAGCTGGACGGGCTGCACCTGGATGGCGTCATCAACTCCATCATCCAGAGCGCGGCGAAGCGGTACAAAATCAAGGACTCCGCGCGGCGGCAGGGCAAGCCCGCTCGCAAGACGGGGCCCTTGCGCGTGGGCTTCACCTACAACGTCAAGCGCGTGAAGCCCATGGCCAACGCGGAGGCGGTGGAGGACAGCGAGGCGGAGTACGACTCGCCCAACACGCTGCAGGCCATCCGCGAGGCGATTGCGTCCTGGGGTCACGAGGTCATCGACCTGGAGGCCACCGCGGAGCTGCCCACGGTGCTCTCCAGCACGCCGTTGGACATCGTCTTCAACATCGCCGAGGGCTTCAAGGGCCGCAACCGCGAGAGCCAGGTGCCCGCGATGCTGGAGCTGCTGGACATCCCGTACACGGGCAGCGATCCGGCCACACTCTCGATTGCCTTGGACAAGGCGCTGGCGAAGAAGATCGTCCGTCAGGCCGGCATCCTCACGCCCAACTTCCAGTTGATGGCCACGGGCAAGGAGCGGCTCAACAAGGAGTTCACGTCCTTCCCGCTCATCGTGAAGCCGGTGGCGGAGGGCAGCTCCAAGGGCGTCGTCACCAAGAGCGTCTGCCACAGCGAGGCGGAGCTGCGCGAAGTCGTGCGCGAAATCGCCGGCAAGTACCAGCAGCCCGCGCTCATCGAGGAGTACATCGGCGGGCGCGAGTTCACCGTGGGCCTGCTCGGCGAGCGCCGTCCGCGCGTGCTGCCGCCCATGGAGATCGTCTTCCTGGACAAGGGCGAGAAGAACCCCGTCTACAGCTTCCAGCACAAGCTCGATTGGACGGACCGCATCCGCTACGACGCGCCCGCCAAGCTGGAGCCCTCGCTGCTGGAGAAGCTGCGCACGGCGGCGCGAAGCTCGTTCATGGCGCTGGGGTGCCGCGACGTCGCGCGCATCGACTTCCGCATGGACGACAAGGGGCGCATCTACTTCATCGAGTGCAACCCGTTGCCGGGCCTCACGCCGGGCTGGAGCGACCTGGTGCTCATCGCGCAGGGCGCGGGCATGGACTACCGCGCGCTCATCGGCGAAATCATGGCCCCCGCCATCCGCCGCTACAAGGAGCGCGAGGCCCGCCGCGCCGCGACCGAGCACGCCTCCACCGTGCCGCACCACCACCACAAGGCCCACCCGCTGGACGAGCCCGGCGCGCTCGTCCCGGCGCCGGTCGCGGCTCCTGTCGTCACCACGCCGAACGGCAACGGTGGCAACGGCAACGGGGGGAACGGCAACGGTACGACTTCGCAGCACGGTGACGCGCCCCCGCGCATCGAAGCCAAGGCCTGACGACAGCGCGTGAAGCCCCGGATGTTCGGGGCCTCGCGGACCTGCACGCGGCCCGCTCCCGTTTTCACGCGGAGCGAGGCCGCGTTTTCATTCGTGCGCCTGAAGTTATTACGCGTTCGGAGTGGTTGACGGTGGGTGATGGTCCGCTAGTGTGCCCGGCATGGTGCACATCCCCGAGTACAAGGGACCGCGGGTTCGCGCTCGCGAGCTGGGTCTTCCGCTGGGCCGCTTCAAGCCCGGGAAATACAACGCCATCACCGACGTGGAGGGCGTGCTCGTGGGCCATTGCACGCTCATCAAGGGCGACGGGCCGCTGAGGCCGGGCCACGGTCCGGTGCGCACGGGCGTGACGGCCATCATGCCCAACATGGGCAACATCTTCATGGAGCGGATGACGGGCGGAGGCTTCGTGCTCAACGGCGCGGGCGAGGTCTCCGGCATGACGCAGCTCATGGAGTGGGGCCTCATCGAGACGCCGATTCTTCTCACCAACACCATGGCGGTGGGCGCGGTGTCGGACGGCGTGGCGCGCCACCTGGTGGAGCGCTACCCGGGCATCGGCGACGAGCACGACGTCATCATCCCCGTCGTCGGTGAGTGCGACGACTCCTGGCTCAACGACATCTCCGGCCGGCACGTGCGCGAGGAGCACGTCTTCGAGGCCATCCGCAACGCCGCCTCCGGCCCTGTGGCCGAAGGCAACGTGGGCGGCGGCACCGGCATGGTGACGTGCGACTTCAAGGGCGGCATCGGCACGTCCTCCCGCAAGCTTCCGGAGGTGCTCGGCGGCTACACGCTGGGGGTGCTGGTGATGTCCAACTTCGGGAAGATGCACAACCTGCGCGTGGGCGGCCTGCCCGTGGGGGAGGTCCTGGCGGAGAAGTTCAAGGGCGCGCCCACCCGGGGCAAGACCTACGGCTCCATCATCGCGGTGGTGGCCACGGACGCGCCGCTCTTGAGCCATCAGATCAACCGCCTGTGCAAGCGGGTGGGCCTGGGCATCGGCCGGGTGGGCAGCTACGCGGCGCACGGCTCGGGGGAGATCGTCGTCGGCTTCTCCACCGCGAACATCATCCCGCGGCGCACGCAGAAGATGGTCTACAAGCTCAAGCTCCTGCTGGATCAGCGGCTGGATCCGCTCTACGAGGCGGTGATGGAGGCCACCGAGGAGGCCATCCTCAACGCCATCTGCATGGCCACCTCCATGACGGGGGCCAACGGGAACCACTGCCCGGCGCTCCCCCTGGACGAGGTCCGCCGCTTCGTGGACGCCTGCAAGCCCATCTTCGCCTCGGTGAAGAAGCGGCCCCAGCAGAGCAGCGCCCCCGCCTCACGGGAGAAGCCCACCGACGAGGACCGGGAGGGGGAGGTGACGGTGTCCACCGCCCGACCCACCCAGGTCCGGGGGGCGGAGGGGATTCCCTTCCCGACCCGGCCCGCCCCGGAGGTCGATTCCGGGGGGGAGCCGGGGGCCGAGCAGGCCCCTTCCCAGCCTTCGGAGGGTTCCTCTTCCGGCAGCCCCTCGGGTTCTGATAGTTAAGCGCCTCTTTTCACGTCTCCACACCGGAGCACAGGAGTCAACGATGGCCCGCAGCAAGAGCAAGCACCGCCGCGTGCAGATGAAGATCAAGCAGGCCTGGAAGAAGCGGGCCAAGAAGAACAAGGCCGAAGCGAAGGCCGCCGAGAGCAAGAAGAAGTAGGCCCGTCCTCCGTTGGCGGCCCGTGGCGCTATTCCCGGGTCGCCGAAAACGGAACGATGACGCTGCACCGCTGGGGCGCCGTTCCGCTCGGGCGAGAGTAGTTGCCGGTATACGTCCCATCGAGTCGCGCCGTGCCGCCGTCCCCCTCGAAGGACGTGTAGCGACCGGCGAGGCTCAGGGTGTCCATCCTCCCGCCATCCATGGCTCCGCCCAGGGAGCCGGCGAGGGTGAATGAGCCCTCCGCGGACACGTTCCCCAGAAGCCCCACGCCCTCCAGGTTGCCAATGAGCCTGTCGCCGGAGCGGGTGATGTCCAGCGGCCGTCCCCGGGGCAGCTCCACGCCCAGCAGGGTGCAGTCGGCCGGCACGCCGCCGTCGCCGAAGGCCATCCGGTAGCGACCTTCCAGGGGCGGACACTCGGTGCAGGGGGTGGCGCCATCTCCACAACCCGGGGCGGCCAGGCCCATGGCAAGGGCGAGGACCGCGACGCCAGTCAGGGTGAAACGTCCAGAATTCAGGGTCGGTGTTTTCATGTGCGGGATGTCGGACTTCCCGTCGGGAAGCGCGATTCCTAGGTTGGGGGTGGTCGGTGGGCTCGTCGGGCGGGGTGGGGTGGGGCGGTGGCTGATTCGCGGCGGTGGTCGAACTACGTGTTCGCGGCGCTGTTTGCGCTCGCGCTGATTCTGTTCTCCAGGATTCTGTTGCCGTTTCTGATGCCCGTGTTGCTGGGCGGCTTCCTGGTGGTCCTGTTCATGCCGGTGCAGGACTACCTGTGTCAGAAGCTGCGGGGCCGCAAGCCCCTGTGCGCCGGGTTGTCCACCCTCACGGTGTTCTTCCTCATCCTCGCACCGCTGGCGCTGGTGGGGTGGATGGTGGCGCGTGAGGTGTTCCAGTTCGTGGGGCAGGCGCAAGATTTGTTGGAGCAGGTGGACCTGCGCCACCAGTTCGCGTCCAGTCTGCCCCGGGGTTTGAGCCGTTACATCCGGTTGGATCTGGAGAGCGCGGAGACGGAGCGCACGTTGATGGCGGCGGTGACGGGCGGCGCGGCGCTCCTGAAGGACGTGGTGGGCGCGGGCACGGAGCTGATCATCAACATGTTCCTGATGACCGTGGCCATGTACTACTTCTTCCTGGATGGTCGCCGGCTGGTGGCGGAGGTCATGCGGTTGATTCCGCTGGACCGCCGCTACTTCGAGGCCTTCGCGCGCGAGTTCACCGACGTCGCCTACGCGATTGTCTACGGCAACACCATCACCGCGCTCATCCAGGGCGCGGTGGGCTTCGTGGGCCTGCTCATCGCCGGTGTGCCGCATGCCGGGGTGTGGGGCGCCGCCATGGTGCTGGTGGCGCTGGTGCCGGTGGGCGGCACGGCGCTGGTGTGGGGCCCCATTGGCGCGGTGCTCATCGCGGTGGGCCAGGTGAGCGAGGGCGTCTTCCTGCTGGCCTGGGGGACGTTCCTGGTCGGGAGCATCGACAACGTCATCCGTCCCCGGCTGTGCGGCTCTCGCATGGCGCTGCACCCGTTGCTCGTCTTCCTCTCCATGTTCGGCGGGCTGGCGGTGTTCGGGATGATGGGCCTGCTGGTGGGGCCACTCATCGCCTCCATCTTCATGGCCATGGTGCGCATCTACCGCCGCGACTTCCTGGGCATCGGCCGCGCGCAATACGTCGCGGAGACGGAGCGCTCGGAGGACCTCGGTGGGTTGGATTCGGAGCCGTCCTCCGCGTCCGGCCAGACGGTGGTGGGAGCTCCGGCGCACCTCAACGCCTGACCGGACGGCCGGGCAAGCCTGGACTTCGCGTGCGGGGTGGGTGAACCTTCCACTCCTGAATGATGAACACCCAACACGCGATGGTTCGCTGGGGCCTGGTGCTCTTCGTGGCGGTGGCGCTGGCCTCTCCGGGGGCGTCGGCGCAGGTCGTCAAGAAGAAGCGCGCGGCGCCAGCCCAGGTGGTGGCGCCCAAGGCGAAGGCAAAGCCCAAGGCCGTCAAGACTCGCAAGGCGGCCGCGCCCAGGGAGGAGCCCAAGCGCCTCGTCGTGCTGACGGTGGAGGGTGATCGCGGCGGCAAGGTGCGCGGACAGCTCGAGTCCGCCCTTCGCCGCTCGAAGCAGGTGAAGGTGCAGTCGCTCAAGCAGTACGCGACGCTGGCGAAGAAGGACGGGCTGAAGGGCGCCGCCCTCTTCACGGATGCAGGGCTCGTCGCCGTGGCGCCGAGGATGAAGCTGGACGCGGCCGTCACGGGCACGGTGGGCCCCTCGGGCCTGACGGTGCGAGTGCTGGATGCGAGCGGCGCCGTGCTCGGTGAGAAGGACGTGAAGCTGACCCGAGGCAAGCTGTCTTCCGCCGAGGCGAAGAGCGCCGTGCTCGCCGTTGTCGGGTCGCTGTCGAGCGCTCCCCGCGCCTTCGAGCCGCCCGCGAGTGTCACTCCGTCCGAGCCGATCCAGCCCGCCGAGCCGGTGGCGCCTCCTCCCGTCGTGGCCGAGGCCCCGCCGCCGAAGAAGCCGCCGCCCGCCCCGGGCGAGGGCGGCTCCATCATGATTCCCAGGCCGGAGGTGCCCGCTCCCGTCGCGGAGCGCCCCGTCGAGTCGCCGAAGCCGCTTCCCCCGGCGGAGCGCCCCGCGAAGGTGCCTGAGCAGACGCCGGAGGTCGTGGCCATCGGTCCGCAGCCGACAGACGGTCCCCCGCCGATGGACGAGGACCCGGAGTCGCACACCACCACGGACCCGTTCCTCGAGGTGGCGCTGGATACCGGCTCGGGTGGCACGGTGGGCAATGAGCCGGTGCGACCGCCGCTGGCCCGGCTCACGCTGGGTGGCACGACGACGTGGCGCAAGTACTGCGCGCGTCCGGGCGTGAAGTCCTGCGACGAGTTCGACCGGAAGAGCGAGGATGAGCAGCTCGGGGACCGCTCGGACTACGAGTCGACCGTGCCGTACCTGGGCATCTCCGCGGAGCTGGAGCTGCTGCCACTGGCCCGACACGCCTCGCCGCTGCGGGGCCTGGGCGCGGTGCTGGGCTATCGACGCGGGTACGCGTCCACGAACGTGACGCTGTTCAACGACGCGGGCCAGTCCGTCACGCGCGAGGTGGTGGCCACCGACTCGGTCCTCACCGCGCAGGCGATGTATCGCTACTACTTCGGCCTGGGCTCGTCGCAGTTGCTCGGCTACGCGGGCGCGCGTGCGGGCCTGCTCACGCGCTCCTTCGACGTGGACGAGTCCGCGGACAGCCCGCTGTCGGGCACCCATCGCCTGTATCCCGCGGTGGGCCTGGAGGTGTCGGTGCCGTTGATTCGCCAGGTGCGCCTGGAGGCGGCGGGACAGCTCTTCATCAGCCCTCAGCCCGGCCATGGCTTCGACGACGAGGGCGGAGCGCTGGACCTGGAAGTGAGTGACTACGGTACCTCGGTGTCGACGTTCGGCTGGGAAGCGGAGCTGGGCGTGGCCGGCGAGCTGTGGGGCCCGTTCGGCTACCAGGTGCGCTTCAAGGTGTCGCGCTACAAGGACACCTTCAGTGGCCCTGGCACGCGGACGGGCTGGGACAACGGGGGCGTGGCCGAAGACACGTACTCCAGCATCCACTGGGGCCTCACCGCGTCGTACTGACACGGCGCGCGACTTCGGGGCGCGAGGGCGGTAGTGCTCGCGCCACCTCCCACACGGGGCGCAGCGCCTGGGCGACGGCTGTCACCACGTCCGCGAGCTGCTCGGGGCGTCCCTCCGGTTCACTGGCCCGGTAGCGCGCCCACTTCTCCAGGCTCCACGGGCTGCGACCGAAGTCGTTGTCGACCAGCCGCTCCATCAGCGCCAGCGAGTCCCCGCGTGCGTCGAACGCGAGGCGCAGCGCGGGAGGCAGGAGCGCGGCGTCCAGGGGCGCGTACCGCGTGAGGAGGTACACGTCGAAGAGGTCCTTCGGGCGGAAGCGGCCCTTGCCGCGCTCGAAGAGGCCATGCACCTTCCACGCGAACAGTGTCTCCGCGCGACAGGCGAGGACGTGTGCGGGAGCCGCGTCCGGGGACTCGTAGTCGATCCACTCGGGAGGAGGATCCATCGGGTCGCCGAAGCCCAGGTCGATGCGCAGCTCGAAGGGTGACTGCACCCCGGGCAACTGAGTCTCCACGTGGACACGCACGCCGGGAAACTCCGTCTCCTCCCAGATGACCTCGGAGCGGAGGGCGCCGAAGGTGAAGCCGTCTCCGGTGTCATCCCGCAGCAACCGCCCCATCCGGTCGACGGACTCGCGTGTGTCGAAGGGGAAGCCCGCGAGGAAGTCGAGGTCCTCGACGGGGCGAGGCACCGGGCCGCTCCAGCGGCGCATCATCAGCCCACCTCGGAGGACGAGCTCGGGTGCGTCGGGCGAGCGCGCGAGGCGGCGCAGGACGGCGATTCCCGCGCGCAGGGGAAGGGTGTGCGCGCTCATGAAGAGGTCTCCAGCCAGCCCCGGTCGAGCCCGAGGTTGGAGTCGTAGACGGTGAACTCCCGCAGTCGCTGCGTCAGCGTCAGGCCCAGCCCGGAGAGGTCTTCGAGGAGTGCGTTGAAGCGTGCGTCGGCGTTCGCCTTGCCCAGGTGGTGGACGCGGAGCGTGACGAAGCGCTCGCTGGCGCCGTCCTCGCGAAGCTTGCGTGCGTTGCGTGACAGGTGGGCGCCGTGCCTCGTGCAGCGGGCATGCAGCGTGTCCAGTCCCTCGCCGCTCGCGGGGATGAGGGCCTTCACGTGGAACTCGAAGTAGTTGGCGGGCTGGGCGCGCGCGGTCTCATCGTCCTCGGGCATGTCGCGGTTCTTGCCGAGGGCCTCCAGCTTCATACGCGTCACGTCGAAGCCCTCGCTCGCGAGCGCGCGCGCCATGCCCCTGACTTCCTCCAGCGCCTGTCGGAGCGTGCCGTGGTGGTAGGAGGCCGTCATGGGCTGGAAGGGCTCGGCGCCTCGACCCAGCTCGATGAAGATGCACTTCACCGAGGCCGCGTCGCAGAACGCGCGGAAGCGCTGGAGGTCCTCCTCGGTGCGGGCGGAGACGGTGAGGTGCGCCTCGTAAGCGCCACCCGGAGATGCGATTCGCAGTCGGTCGGCCAGCTCCAGATAGGGGCGGTGCCGCATGTTGAGGAAGAACTTGTTGCGAGCCATCTCCCCGAGCGTGCGCTGGTATCCGTCTGGCAACCACGCGCCGTCCCAGCCGTAGCCACCGTCGCCCCGGGGCGCGGCGAGCAGCAGGCCTTCGATGGCGTCTTCGAAGAGGGTGACGCGGTCCGGGTCCCCTTCCTCGGAGAAGGCCACCGCCACGCGGGTGCGGCCCCGGCGGCCGCCGTGCTTCGCGAAGAAGGCGCGCTCACCCAGGGCCAGCAGCTCCTTCTTGAAGCGGGCGCCGGTGAAGCACTCTCCGTCGTCCAGCTCCAGGGCGGTGGTTTCCACGAAGCAGGGCTCGCCGAGGTGTGCATGGGCGGCCAGCACCTTGCGCTTCGCGATGCCGTCGAGGTCCAGCGGGGCGGAAGTGCCGTCCTCCGCCGAGGTGAGCCCCGGCAGGGCGAGCTTCTTCCAGGTGATGTCGAGGCCGGCCAGCAGGCGGGAGACCTCGTCGGCTTTGTATTGGTTACCGGTGACGAAGAGGGCCCGAGTCACGGGAGCACTTCCTTCGATGGGAGCGCCGCGGGGCGCCAGTTCCAGATGGCGGGACGCCCGGTGTTCTCCGGCAGGAGGCTCCCATCCACCTTGTCGCGACGGACATACTTGGTCAGCAGCTCCACCCTGACACCCGCGCCGTCCTGGCGCTCGAGCCTCCACACGGCCCCTTCGACGGGGTCCAGGGCGTGGTGGAACCCGCCCGTTGGAAGCAGCGCCATCGCTGTGTCGATATTCAAGGGGCCGCCCTCGTGGATGACGCCCGGCGTGGTGAAACAACCCGCGCGGACGCGGGAGGTGAGCTCGGCCCAGGGCAGGCGAGCACCCTGGCGCATCAAATCGAAGGCGACGAAGGGCTCGTGCGCCAGCGCATAGCGGGTGCCGTGGGCGAGCGCGAGCCACTCGCCCACGAGCCACTCGCCGGGCTGGAGCACGGCCTTGAAGCGCTCGGCGTGGGTAGAGACCCACGAGGACCAGAGTTGACGAGCCTCATTGGGAGAGTGGGCGGCGAGCCGACCCTCGCGTCCCAGCGCGATGACCTCGTCTCCCAGCCGGGCCGCGGCGACACACGAGCCGTCCAGCTTCTCCAGGACGATGACGGAATCACGCGCGTCGCGGAGGCGCTCGGTGCAGATGTGCGCCAGCTCCAGTGACAGGTGTTTGTCCGCGGGGCCGGTGCGGGAGCCAGGCAGGTGGGGAATCGAGCCGTAGGCCTTGCGACCCAGCGGGCGCGGAGCGTCGTCAGGGGATGTCACCACCCCCTGACTATGCCCTCACCCTCGGACTATTGCTGATAGCTCGGTGCCAGCACGCCGCCCAGCGCGGAGTTCCGGAGTCCAGGCACCAGGTCGAACGTGTTCTCGAAGGCCCCGTTGTTCGTGGGCAGGAACGTGGTGCCCAGCGCGCCCTCGAGCTGCGTCTCGTCACTTCCCAGCTCGTACATGAACTCGAGCGCGGCGCTCCGCTCCTGGGTGGTCGAGAGCACGAAGGCGCCCGTCACGATGATCTCCGGTCGGTGCCCCTCGATGACGGCGGCCTGCAAGCCCGGACGGTGTTCGGACAGGAACGCGAGCTGCTCGGAGGGGACGATGAAGATGTTCGCATTCTCCCAGGGGTCCGGAAGGGGGCCACCCACCCACCCGGGTATCTTGAAGCGGTAGGGCACGGTGCCGCAGTACTCACCATCCAGGTCGTAGGCGTGGATGCCGCTGGCGTGGGACTGGGTCTCTTCCGCGTCGGGAATCGTCGCGGGCATCTCGAGGCCCATTTGCTCGAGCCAGCTCAGGTCCACCGCGTAGGCGAGGTGGCTCCACCAGGCGGGCCTGCCAATGGGGAACACCCATTCCCATTCGTCGTTCCACACCGCGAACCCCGCCTGCAAGATGTCGAGGTTCGAGGACCGATGGATGTAATCGCAGTACAGGGGGCGAGCGAAGCCCGTCGGCGTGGGGGCGGCGCACTCCGCGCAGTCCTCCTGTACGCAGCGGTTGGAGTCCAGCTGAAGCGCTGGAATCATGCTCGCCTCGAAGCCGCCATAACCGCTGTAGGAAGAGAAGTCGTTGTAGAGCCCATTGGAGGCATAGGCGCACCAACGGGGAGGATTCGCCGACTCGCACTCGGGGCACTCACCGGGGATGCAATAGGGCGCGACGATGCCAGCTTCCAGGAGCGCGGGCGCCATCGTGTGATTGCCCACCACCACGTCCGGGGCGTTGCCTCCGGCCACGGCGACCATGAGGCTCGTGTAGAGGTCCTCCTGGCTGGAGAACTGGGACACCGCCACGGTGTGGCTGGGATTGTTGTCCTCGAAGCGCTGGACCGAACTGTTGAAGGCTGCCTCTGTCTGTCCATTCAAGGCATGCCAGACGGAGATCTGCGCCTGCGCCGAGGCCAACGGGCCTTGAAGGCAGGTGACCAGCAGCACCCACTTCAGGAAAACGGTTCTCATGGACTCCCCCGATTGCGTTCAGCCTCCGCCACGGGCACGTTCCACCGGCGCGGAGGCCCCTCCGATGGAGTGGCACGGGAGTATGGGTGAGTCCTGACCTGCAATTCATCTTAATTTGATAATCCAGGAATTGTCGCCCTGGCTTGTCGCGGTGCTGGCTATTGCACGCGATGCGTTCCCGGCACGGCCCGCTCGCGGTCCTCGCGGCGCTGGCGGGCGGCGCGTTGCAGGGCCCACTGGGGCTCCAACTCGTCCGGGAAGAAGAGGTCTTCGCCCAGCCCGTCGACACGCACCTGGATGAGAGGGTCGGAGGGGTACTGGAGGCCAGGGTCGTCGTAGACGAGGGCCACGACGGTGCCGGTGCGACCGAGGAAGCCCGGGCTGATGGTTCCGTCCGACGACGCGCTGATGACCGTGACGGGCTCTCCGATTCGCACCGGCGCTCCGTCCACGTCAGTGCTCACGATGAGAGAGGGGTCCAGGGTCATGGGGCGTAGGAGCGGGGTTTGAGGTGACGTGACAGGACGAGGGCCATCACGCAGATGAGCCCCCAGGCGAACAGGTGGTAGCTGGCGACGTGACGCCAGTCCTGCTCGCAGGCCAGCTCGCCGACGAAGGCACCTGTCGTCCCAACGGACAGCCCGGCGCTCAGGGCACGCAGGGGCTGGAAGGCCGCGCCGCGCAACATCCACAGCGCCACCACGAGCGGAGCGGCGCCGACGGCCAGGTGGCTCACTGTGCAGACCCAGGCTGGCAGCGAAGGTGTGGTGCTGGGAGAGCCGCGCGCGAGCACGAGCGTCGCCGCGCAGGCCATCGCCAGCCCCACGCCGCTTCGACGCAACCCGTGCCCTCGTGGAGACAGCGCGCCCCAGGCGCACACGGCACTCGTCGCCAGCAACAGCAGCAGCAGGGGAACACGCTCCAGCAGCGCGGGGCCCGTGAGCGCGCCACTGGCGAGCATCACTCCGGCGACTCCCATGGCCAGGCCTCCGGACGAAGCCATCAGCCACGCGGCCTGCGTGCGCCAGCGACGCACGGGTTCGCGCAGGGCCAGCTCTCCGCGCGCGCTCGCGAGGGCGCGTTCGAGCGAGGCGCTGTCCGTGCGAGGCGTCTCGTTGAGCAGGGCATCGATGTCGATGGGCGCCTTCATCACGCCTCTCCCAGCCCGCTGAGGAGCTCACGGAGCTTTTCGTAGCCCCGGTGTGCCCGCAGTCGTGCCGCGCCCGCGCTGATTCCCCGGAGCGCGGCGATCTCGTCGAACGACCAGCCTTCCACCTTGCTGAGCACCACGGCCTCGCGGTGGTCGGGGGGAAGTCTTTGTAGCGCGTCCAGCAGGTGCCGGCGGAGGGAGGGGTCCCCGGAGGGTGGGGGGGCGGATGTGGGGCCCGCTGTGCCCTCGCCCGAGGAGTAGGACTCCACATGTTGGCGATGACGCAGGGTGTCTCGCGCGGCGTTGGCGGCGATGGTCATCAGCCAGGGGATGAAGCGGGTTCCGGGCTCGTAGCGGCCCCGGGCTCGGATGACGGACAGGAACGTGGTCTGCAAGAGGTCCTCGGCGAGCGGGCCGTCGCGAACCATCCGCGTCAGAAAGCCCTGCACCCGCCCGGAATGCCGAGCGAAGAGGGCCTCGAAGGCGTCTGGTGCTCCGTCGCAGAACCGTTCCATGAGCTCTTCGTCCGAGGGACTCCCCATCACCCGGCTCATGGACGGCCCGCCCTGAAATGTGTTTCCAGCGCGGAGTTCGCGCGGTCCTTCACTCTCAACCCGGCGGAATCACGGACGATGTCGAGCGCCGCGCCGGGAGTGTTCACCCGGGCAGCAGCACCAGCCGAGCAATCTCCGGCGGTGCTCCCACGCGCATTGGGGGCCCGACGAAGCCGCAGCCCCGGCTGACGTAGAGCTGGGAGTCGCCGGTGCGGCTGAGGCCCGCGTTGCGGCTGCCCCAGATGGCGTCGCCCACGAGGTTGCCGGGGAACATCTGCCCGCCATGGGTGTGGCCGGAGAGCTGGAGTCCCACGCCGCGCCGGGCGACCTCGTCGAAGTTGGACGGCTGGTGCGCCAGGAGGACGGAGGCCTGGTCCGGGCTCACTCCGCGCAGGGCGGCATCCAGGTCGTACCCGGGCTCGCCCATCCGGGCCGCGCTCCAGTCGTCCACGCCCGCCAGCGTGAAGGACGCACCCGTGTCGCCGATGGACACGGCGCGGTTGCGCAGCACGGTGATGCCCAGAGTCTCCAGGAAAGCCACCCATGACGATGCGCCAGAATAGTAGTCATGGTTGCCCGTGACGAAGAACACTCCATTCCGGGCACGCAGCCTTCCGAAGCCGGCGACAAAGGCACCCAGGCTCTCGACGGACCCATCCACCAGGTCCCCGGTGATGGCGATGACGTCTGGCTTCAGGGCGTTGGTGCGCGCCACCAGCTCGTCCACGAAGTGGCGCTGGAGGACGTCTCCGACATGGATGTCGGTGAGCTGCACCAGGGAGAACCCGTCCAGGGCCCTGGGGAGCCGGGGCAGGCGCACTGGGATGTCGCGCACGTCGGGTGGGTGAAACGCGCGCCACGCCCCGAACGTGCTCACGCCCGCGCCCGCGAGCCCCGCGCCCACGGCCAGGCCTCCGGTGAGGATGGCCCGGCGCTCGGGAGAAGGCGGCTGTGAGGGCTGCTCCGGGGGCGACGCGTCGCGGCGGACGCGCCACCGCACCGCGCGCTGGACCAGCTCCACGGCCAGCGTGAAGAGGAGCAGGTACAACACCAGCCCCATCCACACGAGCAGGCCGATTCCCAGGATGCGCACGAACTCGGAGGGAAACAGCGTGCCGAGGAAGCGGAAGCCAACGGCCCCCAGGAAGCCGAAGCCGAACACGGCCTGGGCGCCGAGGCGCAGCCCCCGTCGCGCGGTCTGGTCTCGGACAAGTCGGCGGTAGAGGTAGACGTGCGCGGTCGCCAGCAGCGAGAGGACCGGGACGAAGAAGATGAGGAGGCTGAGCCAGCGTGGCATCGCGCTCCTGCATAGCGGAAGCCTGTCGGGGGCGCCCGTGCATTTCGCGACGGGTGTGGTGCCCGTGTCGGCAGGCAGGCGGTCACGCTTCTGCTTTCGCGGGCCGCCGCTCCGGGGCAGGCTGGGGCTCGTTCATCGCCGGACTCCGGCCTTCTTCTCGAGGACCCCCATGCTTCGCTCCCTGCTGCTCTGCGCCCTGCTCCTCCCCCTGGTGGGCTGTGGAAGCGAGGACCCCAATACGCCGCCGCTGGGCAACCCGGACAATGGCGACCCCACCAAGGTGACGTACGCGGAGAGCCTGAACGTGGACCTGGCGGCGATGACGCTGCTGCCCAGCGGCCTCTATCTCCAGGACATCGGGGAGCCGGGCGCGGGCGACGCGGCCACCGCGGGCCGGCGCGTCTATGTGCACTACACGGGCTGGCTGCCGGACGGTCAGAAGTTCGACTCGTCGGAGGGCAAGTCCCCGCTGGACTTCATCCTGGGGCAGGGGCGGGTCATCGACGGTTGGGACCAGGGCATCGCGGGCATGCGCGTGGGCGGCAAGCGGCGCCTCGTCATCCCTTCGTCGCTGGCGTACGGGGCGGAGGGCAGCCCCGGCGCCATTCCCTCGTATTCGGTGCTCATCTTCGACACGGAGCTCATCGTCGTCCGCTGAAGCCCGCGCCGCCGTCGTCGCGCGCGGACCCCATGAACCCGCCTCTCCGGGGCACCGCGAGGGGTGATATAGCCGGCGCACGTCTGCCGGGACGTCGAGGCCCTTGGGTAGGGTCGTCGACGTGGGGGTCTCATCTCCCGGCCAGGGGGACGCGCAATGGCGGGGTCCGAGTCGGAAGTGCCCGAGTCGAGCGGGGAACGAGCTGGTGCGGAGGGCACGCTCCAGGCGCTGCAATCCCTGATGGGGCTGGAGTCGGCCGCGACGGCCGCGCGGCTCTACGAGGAGCTGGGCGCGGCGCAGCGGGAACGCCTGCTGCGTGACGCGGCGTTAACGCCTCCAGAGGTGCGCCAGCGACTGGCGGAGGTGCTGCGGTGGGCTCGGGATTTCTCCGGTGCCGCGCGGCTCCTGGTGGGCTGTGGCGAGGATGCGCGCATGGCGGCGCTCTACGTCCAGGGAGGCCAGTACGTGGACGCGGCGGAGGCCTTCCTGCGCGCGGGTGAAGCGGACCGGGCCGCCGCGGCCTTCGAGCGCGGTGGCGCGCTGGAGCGGGCGCTGGAGGTGTATCGGGGCCTGGGCTCGCGCGAGGCGGTGGCCCAGTGCCTGGTCCGCCTGGGTCGTCCGTACGAGGCGGCGCTCATCTACCGCGAGCTGGGCCAACCCCACGCGGAGGTCGAGGCGCTGGGCAGCGTGCCGGCGGGGGACGCGCGGCACGTGGAGTCGGTGCTGCGCATGTGCATGTTGCTGGACGCGGAGGGCTTCACGCGGCGGGCGCTGGCGCTGCTCGCGGACACGATGCGGGGCTCGGAGGTCGCGCGAGGCGACCCGGCGCTGGCCGCGGAGAAGGCGCGCCTCTTGCGTCGGATGGGCATGGACGCGGAGGCGGAGGCCGTCATCGCGCGGCTGCCGTCCCAGAGCTCCTCACCCGAGGCCAACGGGTACGGGTATCTCAAGGCGATTCCCATCTTCGGCGAGCTGTCGCTGGACGACATGAAGGACCTGTATCGCGTGGCCCGTCAGGTGCTCATCCCCGCGGGCGCGGTGGTGCTGGAGAAGGGCGCCGCGGGCGTGGGCCTCTTCGTGTTGCTGGAGGGCACGGTGGATGTCTTCAGCGGCACCGAGGACGACGCGCGCCGGCTCAACACGCTGGGGCCCGGGGCGTACCTGGGAGAAATCTCGCTGGTCCAGGACGCGCCCGTGTCCGCGCGGGTGAAGGCGCGCACGGCCGTGCGAGCGCTGCGCATCACCCGGGCCGGCTTCCAGCACTACCTGGACACGCACGAGGCCGCCGCGCTGCGCATCTACCGGCTCTTCACCCAGAACCTCGCCGCGCGCGTGCGGGCCCTCAGCATCTGAGGGGCGCCCCCCGCTGGTAGGTAGGGTTGACCTCGGCCAATCTTGCATCAGGAGCCGGAGACTTCGAAACTCGCGAATGTCGCTACTTCAAGGAGAGACACCGCATGTCTTCGAAGCTCGTGTTCGCTGTCGTGACCCTGCTGTCGATGTCCGCTTTCGCCGAGGAGGACCTGAAGCCCGCGCAGGAGGAGGCCAAGGCCTCCTTCGAGGAGTCGACCGCCGAGGCGCTGAAGGCCGCCAATGAAAAGTGCGGCACGAAGCTCGCCGTGAAGACGGACTTCCAGAACTTCAAGCCGGAGGACTGGTCGGGCACGAGCTTCAGCTCGTACTGTGAAGCGGCGATCAACGGGGTGACGAGCCTGTGTGAGCGCCCGGCGTACAAGAAGTCGATCGCGAAGAAGGTCACCAGCTTGTCGTGCCTGTTCGCCGGCGTGAAGCCCGCGGACAAGAAGGACACCAGCGTCAACGGGGCGACGCAGGCGAACATCTCGCTCGACAAGGGCACCCTCACGTACCGCATGGGGAAGGACCACACGAACATCGAGGACAACACCAAGGCCGTGCTCGAGAAGGCGCTGAACTGAGTATGGCGCGGAAGCTGGCGATGGTGCTCACGCTGCTCCTGTCCTCTGGGGCCGTGGCGGCGGAGTCCCTGGATGCCTTGTCCCTCAAGGTGTACCGGGGCAAGGATGGTCAGACGCTGGATGTCGTCGCGCTGGCTCCGCGCGAGTCGTCGGAGGCGGTGCTCCAGGTCCGGGGCGCCGACTCCGAACATGACGGCCTCGCGGTGCGCTGCAAGGTGCGCGGCACGCGAGAGGGTGTCGACTACGTGGCCCGTCATCGCGGCGCGGACTGGGTGCTGGCGTCCGAGCGCGAAAGCGGTGTCTACGACGTGTTCCTTCCGGGCAAGCCTGCCTTCCGCGTGCGGTTCAACCCGGAGGCGACGGAGCGTGTGTCCGCCTCCGAGGTGCTCACCGCGCATTCCCTGCAACGTGAGTCAGGGAGGCTCGCCGCCTTCGAGAAGAAGGCGTGGCCCCACCTGGAAAAGAAGTACACCGCGCGCGCCGCCGAGGCCCTGACGGCGCTGCGCGGTGCGTGTGGCACGACGGCGACCTTCACCTTCGACTGGAAGACGTTCAGTGACGAGGTGATGGCGGACGTGGATGTCTGGGCGGCCTGTGCGCCGCTGCTCACCCAGGCGCGGGCTCGCTGTGCCGCGCTGAAGGATGTCACGGCGTTGACGTGTCGCTTCGGTCCCGCGCTCGCGCTGGATCGCAGTGGGTCCACGCTCGTCTTCACCACCCACCGCGAGGGCGCGGCCGATGGGGCGGCGTTCCTCGGCAGGAGTCTCGGACGATGATTCGACGCGCGGTGGTGCTGACGTGTCTGGTGTCGACGGTGGGCGCGGCCCGGCCCCCGGCGACGCTCGCGGACCTCCAGGCCCTGGCCTCACAGAAGGCCTGGGCGGAGTTGCTCGAGCGCGCGGAGGATGTTCCCGCCGCGACGCGCACGGACTCGTGGCGGAATCTGGTGACGGATGCCGCGACAGCGGAGGTCGAAGCGGCGACGCCCACCGACGAAGAGCCGTTCGCCGCCGCGAGGAAGGCCCGGACCCTGGGGCAGCGGTATGCATTCCTCGCCAAGGCCACTCCCTACACCGCCGCGCGTGACGCGAGCGCGGTGAAGGGGCTGGAGCGCTGCCTCGCGCAGGAGGGGCGCGACTGTGTCGAGACGTATCAGCAGCTCGCGGTGGGCACGGGGCCGGAGTCCGCGCTGAAGGCCGCCCGGCTCGTGAGACAAGGCCGCTTCGCATACGTGGCGATGCCCCTCTTCGCCCTGGCGGTGGGGGAGCGGAAGGACTCCGGCGTCTGCAAGGATGAGGCGCTCGGGGAGACGGTGCTCGCGGCGCTGGACCTGCCCGTGGCGGACGCTCGCGCGGCGGAGGCGAAGAAGGTGGCCTTCGAGCGGTGCTGGGCGGCTCTGGGCGCGAAGCTCAAGGCGGCCACGGTGGGCGGCTCCGCCTACTTCCTGGAGAACACCTGCCAGCCCATGCGCGCCCGCAAGGCGCTGACCGAGTTGCAGGACGACCTCTGCAAGGACGCGGGGCTCTGAGCCAGGCCTCTTCCCCTGAAGTCGCCACGCCGATGCGCGGGCCGCGCGCGCGTTGCGCACGGGGCTTCAGGGGGATATCGAGGGCCGTGAGTTGACAATGGCAGTCGTCTGTCTTAACTCATTCGCATCATGAGGCCCGTCTCCTTCACTGCCCTGCTGATTGCGCGCTTCCCCGCGCCGGCGGCGGACGTGTGCCTTTCCCCCCGTCACGAGGTTCTGCTCGACATTTGAGCAGGCGGGCCGGAGTCCTTCCGGTGCGCGGGTCGCTGGTTCCCGCGTGTCGTGAAGCCCGGTTCCGCCCTGGCTCCGTCTGAGCCGTCGTGTGTCCTCACGCGTCCCTGAGCGGGCCTTTCGAGCCCCTCCGGCATGTCGCGCGTGCGTGCGCCTGACGGCTCCACGCCCGTCGTGTCTCCAACCGGCTCCTCTCTCATCCATCGCCACCCGTGGGCCTCGCTGCCCGACGGGAACAGGAGTCTTTTATGTCCCGCAGCACTCGCATCGAGCGGTACCGCAACATCGGCATCATGGCGCACATCGACGCGGGCAAGACGACGCTCACCGAGCGCGTCCTGTTCTTCACCGGTCGCATCCACTCCACGGGAGAAGTGCACGATGGCTCCACGGAGATGGACTGGCTGCCGCAGGAGAAGCAGCGCGGCATCACCATCACCTCCGCGGCCACCACCGCGTTCTGGTCACCTCGTCACGGGCCCTCCGCGGGCACGCCTCATCGCATCAACATCCTGGACACGCCGGGACACGTGGACTTCACCATCGAGGTGGAGCGCTCCCTGCGCGTGCTGGATGGCGCGGTGGCCGTGTTCGATGCGAGCCAGGGCGTGGAGCCCCAGTCGGAGGCGGTGTGGCGTCAGGCGGACCGCTACGGCGTCCCGCGCATCGCGTTCATCAACAAGATGGACAAGGTGGGCGCGGACTTCGTCATGAGCCTGGAGTCCATCCGTGAGCGCCTGGGCGCTCGCGCCGTGGCGGTGCAGCTGCCGCTGGGTGAGGAGTCGGAGTTCCGTGGCCTCGTGGACCTGGTGCGCATGAAGACCCTCCACTTCGACGGAGAGGCCGGTGAGTACCGCGAGGAGCTGTCCGTGCCGGAGGACGTCCGGCAGCGGGCGGAGACGTTGCGGCTGCGGCTCATCGAGGCGGCGGCGGACGTGGATGACGCGGTGATGGAGAAGTTCGTGGACGGGCGTCTGGAAGACATCACCGAGGACGACCTGGTGCGTGCGCTGCGCGCGGGAACCCTCTCGCGCACGCTGGTGCCGGTGCTCGCCGGTTCGGCGTTCAAGAAGAAGGGAGTGCAGATGCTGTTGGACGCCGTCGTCGACTACCTGCCCGCGCCCTCGGACCTTCCGTCGGTGGAGGGACTCGTTCCGGGCACGGAGCAACGTGCCTCGCGCGAGCCAACGGACGACAGTCCTCCGGCCGCGCTGGTGTTCAAGATGATGAGTGACAAGAACGTGGGCAACATCGTCTTCCTGCGTGTCTATTCGGGCACGCTGCGCGCAGGCACCGTCCTGCTCAATCCCGCCACCGGCAAGCGGGAGCGCGTGGGTCGGCTGATGTTCATGCATGCCAATCGCAGGGAGGACGTCTCGGAAGTCCATGCGGGAGACATCGCGGCGGCGCTCGGCCTGAAGAACGTGCGCACGGGAGACACACTGAGCGACCCCGAGGCACCCGTGGTGCTGGAGTCGCTCGGCTTCCCGGAGCCCGTGGTGCACCTCGCCGTGGAGGCGAAGTCGCCCGCGGAGCTGCCGAAGCTGGAAGAGGGCCTGCATCGCCTGGCGGCGGAAGACCCGTCGCTGCGCGTGGGCGTGGACCCGGAGAGCGGCCAGGTGCTGCTGTCCGGAATGGGTGAGCTTCACCTGGAGGTGGTCGTGGACCGACTGAGGACGGAGTACGGCGTGGAGGCGCGCGTGGGACAGCCCAAGGTGGCCTACCGCGACACGCTCAAGCGCGCCGTGCGCCAGGAGTACCGGCACGTCCGTCAGACGGGCGGGCCCGGACAGTATGCGCGCGTGGTGCTGGACGTGGCTCCGGCGGCGCGTGGCGCGGGGCTCGTCTTCGTGGACGACACGAAGGGCGGCTCCATTCCGAGGGAGCTGGTGCCCGCCATCCAGAAGGGTGTGGCGGGTGCCATGGAGCGAGGCGTGCGGGACGGCGTGGCGCTCGTGGACGTGGAGGTCCGGCTGGTGGATGGAGACACGCACGTGCGCGACTCCACGCCCCAGGCGTTCTCCATGGCCGGTTCCCTGGCGCTCCAGGAGGCGGTGCGGCGGGTGGGCGTGCAGGTGCTGGAGCCCGTGATGGACGTGGAGGTCACCACGCCCGAGGAGTACGTGGGCGAGGTGTTGGGAGACCTGGCCTCGCGGCGGGGCCGGGTGCTGGGAATGGAGACGCGGGGCAATGCCCGCGTGGTGTCCGCGCGGGTGCCCATGGCCAGCCTCTTTGGCTACGTGACGGGCTTGCGGGGCAGGACGCAGGGCCGGGCCCAGGCCAGCATGCGGCTGGGGACGTATGAGCCCCTGCCAGAAGTGCTCCAGGCGTCACTGTCCGAAGCACGGGCATGACGGAAGGGTGAGGAGGGCCCCGGGGCTGTACGCCTCGGGGCCCTCTTCGTTCGCCCGACACCCCACAAAAGCGGCTGTCAAGGGCTCGATTTCACGGGACATCCGTCCCGGGAGAGGGCAGGGTCCGCGGCCGAATGCGTGGAATGGGCGGGAGGACCCCCCTGTTCTCCGACATTCTCAAGCGGGTCGGCCGGCCGGGCCGGACCGCGCACCGCCAGGTGCCCTCGATACTGAACTCGATTGGGCTCGCTGCGCGGGCTTCCTTGCCTGGCGAGGAAGCAGACTCACTTCGACTAGGAATCCATGACTTTCGACGAATTGCAGCTTCACGACACCCTCCTGCGCGCGGTCAAGGCGGAGGGGTACACCACGCCTACGCCCATCCAGATGAAGGCGATTCCACACGCCCTGGCTGGGAAGGACGTGCTCGGCGTGGCCCAGACGGGCACGGGGAAGACTGCGGCGTTCGCGCTGCCGATTCTCCAGCGTCTGTCCGCCAAGGCGCCGACCGGGGGCGCGCGTCCCGTGCGTTGCCTGGTGCTCACTCCCACGCGAGAGCTCGCGGGGCAGGTGAGCGAGAGCTTCGCGACGTACGGCAAGAACCTGCCGCTGCGCCACGCGGTGATTTTCGGCGGAGTGGGCCAGGGCGCGCAGGTGCAGTCGCTCAAGAGCGGCGTGGATGTGCTGGTGGCGACGCCTGGTCGCCTGCTCGACTTGATGGACCAGGGTTACGTGTCGCTGCGCTCGCTCGAGGTGTTCGTGCTCGACGAGGCGGACCGCATGCTGGACATGGGCTTCATCCATGACGTGCGCAAGGTCATCAAGGCGCTGCCCTCGAAGCGGCAGACGCTGTTCTTCAGCGCGACGATGCCGCCGGAGATTGTCGACCTGTCTCGCAACATCCTCACGGACCCCATCCGGGTGGAAGTGACGCCGGTCTCCAGCACGGCGGAGACCGTTGCTCAGCAGGTGTACTTCGTGGAGCGCGAGCAGAAGCGCGGCTTGCTCACGCACCTGCTGAAGGACGGCAAGATTGAGCGTGCGCTGGTCTTCACGCGCACCAAGCACGGCGCCAATCGGGTGGCCAAGCAGCTCGAGGGCTCCGGTGTCACGGCCGCCGCGATTCATGGCAACAAGAGCCAGAACGCGCGTGAGCGTGCGCTGGACGACTTCCGCAACGGCGCGCTCCGGGTGCTGGTGGCCACGGACATCGCGGCGCGCGGCATCGACATCGACGGGTTGAGCTTCGTCGTGAACTACGACCTGCCCAACGTGCCGGAGCAGTACGTGCACCGCATCGGCCGCACGGGCCGCGCGGGAGCGACGGGCACGGCGGTGTCCTTCTGCGACGGCGAGGAGCGCGCGTACCTGCGCGACATCGAGCGGACCATCCGCCGCAGCGTGCCGGTGGTGGAGGAGCATCCGTACCGCTCGGGCCTCGCGGCGCCGCGTCCTGGGGCCTCGGCCTCGGTGGACGAGCCTGTCGCGCGCAGCTCGAATTCCGGTGGGCAGTCGCGAGGCGGGCAGGGCGGTGGTGGTGGCCGAGGCAATCAGCCCAGCAACTCGTCGCGTCGTCGCCGGGGTGGTGGCGGAGGCCAGGGACGCCCCGAAGGGGGCCGTTCAGCGCGGGGTGGTGGCGGCTCCGCGGGTTCGGGTCGTGGCGGTGGACAGCAGTCGCGCGGTGGCAATGCTCCGTCGCGTGGCGGCAGCGCTCCGGCTCGCTCTTCGGGTCCGGCGCCGGCTCCCGTGAAGGTCGCCGAGCCGCCCGCGCGTCGTCAGACGTCGAAGTGGCTGTGAGCTGAATCCCTCCGAGGACCCGTGATGCGCGCTCGACGTGCTCACGGGGCCTTGAGGTGGTGTGACGGGTGGGCCGGTCAAGCCAGGCCCGCCGTCATGGCCCCGAGGTGAACGGACTCGATTCGTTCGACCTCGAAGTCGCGCACATGATCGAGCTGGCTCCAGAGTCGCGAGTGGCCCTTGAGCCACCGGAGCCGCCGCACGCGTCGCGCGAAGCGCTCTTGCTCCTCAGGTGTGGCGCGTCGGGGTGGGCCGAGTACGTGCCCCACGAGTCGCAGCGCGGGTGGGCGCGCGAAGCGTCCCGCGAGGAGTGAGCGAAGCCAGAACAGCTTGCCGCTGTCCACGGCGAGGATGCTCACGCGGGAGTCCTTCGCGAGGTTCGACGGGAGCCGCCGCGCGAAGACCTCGAAGAAGATGCCGCGTCCGGGCTCACCGAGCAGGACCGAGCCAATGGGCGTGACGTGGGGTGCTCCTCGCGCATCGACGCTGGCGATGGCGAAGTGCAGGGAGCTGGCGAAGGCCCTGGAGAACAACTGGCGCACTCGGGGCCACTGCTCGTGAAGCGCCTTCGGGTCTGTTCTCGAAAAGCCCTGGAGCGCGGGCTCCGCGGCGGAGTTCATGTCTCCTCGCGAGGCGCCATGGCGGCGATGGTGCCCTGGGCCACGGCCACCAGCGTCTCGCCCTTCTCCGTGACGACGAAGATGTCGCAGTGGCAGACGGATTGTCTGCGTCCGGCGTGCAGCGCGCGAGCCCTGGCGATGAGCATGGAGCCCTGAGCGGGGCGCACGTAGTTGATCTTGAACTCCGACGTGACGACGGGCGCCGCCATCGCCGAGCCCCCCGCGAAGGTGAGCGCGTTGTCCGCCATGTAGCTGAGCACGCCCCCATGCACGAAGCCGTGCTGCTGACCCAGCTCCGGACGCAGCGGCAGCTCGAGCACGGCCTCGCCCTTCGTCAGGTGCACCAACCGGGTCCCCATCAGCGTGCTGAACGCCTGCTGCTTGAGCACCTGCTGACCCAGCTCCATCAGTGACTCCACGGCGACCTCCCAGATGTCTAGAATATAGTTCTAGAACACTGTTCTAAAGTAAGGTGGAGGGATGCGCAACCCGGGTCACCGGAGAGAAGAGGTCCTCAAGGCGGCGCTGGAGTGTTTCCTGGAGCGGGGCGTCGAGGGGACGACCCTGGCGGCCATCCGCGAGCGCTCGGGGGCCAGCACGGGGAGCATCTACCACCTGTTCGAGAGCAAGGACGCGATTGCCGCGGCGCTCTACCTGGACGTCCTGGGCGAGTACCAGTCAGGGGTGGTCGAGGTGCTCAAGACGCAGCCGGGAGCCCGGGAGGGCGTCGAGGCGCTCGTTCGTCACCACCTGGAGTGGACGCTGGCGCGGCCGGATGCGACGCGCTTCCTCATGGGCGCGCGAGGCGTCGCGGCGGTTGTCGCGGCCGAGGCGAGCATCCGCGAGCAGAACAAGGGTTTCTTCCGGCAGATGAAGGACTGGTGGCAGGCGCACGTCCGGGACGGCGCGTTCGAGGAGATGTCCTTCGAACTCTTCCTCGCCATCCTTCGCGGGCCCGCACAGGAACTGGTGCGCGACTGGCTCGCGGGACGGACGAAGACGGACTTGCGTGCGGCCATCCCGGTGCTTGCGCGTGCTGCATGGCAGTCCGTCGAAAAACGGCCCACGCGCTCCAAGAAGTGAGCGGAGGGCAGGGGCCCCGATTCGCGCGGGGCCCCTGAGGCACTACATGTTCCGCCGGTACTGCCCACCCACCTCGTACAGCGCGCGGGAGAGCTGGCCGAGCGTGCAGACCTTACAGGCGTCCATCAGGGCGGAGAAGATGTTGCCGTTGTCGAGCGCCGCGCGCTTCACGGCCTCCAACGCCGCCGGAGCGGTCGCCGCGTTGCGCTTCCAGAAGGCGTCCCTCGCGGTGATGGAGTAGTCCTTCTCCTCCTTCGTCGCGCGAATCACCTCCGGCGGCGTCACCGTCGGAGAACCCTTCGGGTCCAGGAACGTGTTCACCCCGATGATGGGCAGCGTCCCGTCGTGCTTCTGCATCTCGTAGTACAGCGACTCCTCTTGAATCTTGGACCGCTGGTACATGCGCTCCATCGCGCCCAGCACGCCGCCGCGCTCGGAGATGGCGCGGAACTCCGTGAGCACCGCCGCCTCCACCAGGTCCGTCAGCTCATCGATGATGAACGCGCCCTGGTTGGGGTTCTCGTTCTTGGAGAGCCCGAACTCCTTGTTGATGATGAGCTGGATGGCGAGCGCGCGCCGCACGCTCTCCTCCGTGGGCGTGGTGATGGCCTCGTCGTACGCGTTGGTGTGCAACGAGTTGCAGTTGTCGTTGAGTGCCAGCAACGCCTGGAGCGTGGTCCGGATGTCGTTGAACGCGATCTCCTGCGCGTGCAGGGAACGGCCCGACGTCTGGATGTGGTACTTCAGCTTCTGCGAGCGGTCATTGCCGCCGTACTTGTCGCGGATGGCCTTGGCCCAGATGCGGCGCGCCACGCGGCCCAGCACCGCGTACTCCGGGTCCATTCCGTTCGAGAAGAAGAACGAGAGGTTGGGCGCGAAGTCGTCGATGTGCATCCCGCGCGACAGGTAGTACTCGACGAAGGTGAAGCCATTGGCCAGCGTGAAGGCCAGCTGGGAGATGGGGTTCGCCCCTGCCTCCGCGATGTGGTAGCCGGAGATGGACACCGAGTAGAAGTTCCTCACCTTCTTGTCGGTGAAGTACTGCTGGATGTCGCCCATCACCCGCAGCGCGAACTCCGTGGAGAAGATGCAGGTGTTCTGCGCCTGGTCCTCCTTCAGGATGTCCGCCTGCACCGTGCCGCGCACCTGCTGGAGCGTCGTCGCGCGGATCTTCTCGTAGACGTCGCGCGGCAGCACCTCGTCGCCCGACACGCCGAGCAGCAGCAGGCCCAGTCCGTCACTCCCCTGCGGCAGGTCACCCTGGTAGCGGGGCCGAGGCACCCCGCGCTCCCGGTAGATCGCGTCGATCTTCTTCTCGACCTCGTCGACCTTGTTGTTGGCGCGAATCCACTTCTCGCACTGCTGGTCCACCGCCGCGTTCAGGAAGAACCCGAGCAGCATCGGCGCGGGGCCGTTGATGGTCATCGACACCGACGTGGCCGGGTCCGCCAGGTCGAAGCCCGAGTAGAGCTTCTTCGCGTCGTCCACGTTGGCGATGGACACGCCGGAGTTGCCGACCTTGCCGTAGATGTCCGGCCGGTGGTCCGGGTCCTCGCCGTACAGCGTGACGGAGTCGAACGCGGTGGACAGGCGCTTCGCGGGCAGGCCGCGTGACACGTAATGGAAGCGCTTGTTGGTGCGCTCCGGGCCGCCTTCACCCGCGAACATGCGCGCCGGGTCCTCACCCTCGCGCTTGAGCGGGAAGACGCCGGAGGTGAACGGGTACGCGCCCGGCGCGTTCTCCCGCAGCAGCCAGATGAGGATGTCGCCCCAGTCCTCGTAGCGGGGCAGGGCGATCTTCGGGATGCGCAGGTGGGAGAGCGACTCGGTGAACAGGTCCAGCTCGATGACCTTGTCGCGCACCTGGTACTGGTACTTGGACGCCGCGTAGCGCCGCTTTGTCGCGGGCCACTCAGTCAGCAGCCGACGGCAGTCGGGGTCCAGGCGAGACTCCAGGTCCTTGTACAGCTCCACCAGCTCGCTCAGGTACGCGGGCTCGCCCTCGACGCGCTCGGTGACGTGCACCACGTCGGACGTGTCCTTCGGCTCGACGATCTCCAGGCGCTTCTTGCCGACGTTCTGTCGCAGCGCCTCGATGGTGCCGTGGAGCTGATACATCCGCCGCGCCACCGCCGCCTGGGAGCGCGCGAACTTGTCGTACGCCTCGCACGTCTCGACGATCTCCGCGAGGTAGCGGGTGCGATCGGGCGGGATGATCCACTTCTTCTCGCTCATGCCCGGCGTCGGCTCCAGGTGCGACTGGAGCGGGGCGCCCGTCTTGCGAACCACCGTGTCGACGATGGCCCGGTAGAGCTGGTTCATCCCCGGGTCATTGAACTGCGAGGCGATGGTGCCGTACACGGGCACCGAGTCATCCGCCGTGGTGAACGCGTTGTGGTTGCGCTTCCACTGCTTGCGCACGTCGCGCAGCGCATCCAGCGAGCCGCGCTTGTCGAACTTGTTGATGGCGATGACGTCCGCGAAGTCGAGCATGTCGATCTTCTCGAGCTGCGTCGCCGCGCCATACTCGGCCGTCATCACATAGAGCGAGACGTCCGAGTGCTCGATGATCTCCGTGTCGGACTGACCGATGCCGGAGGTCTCCACCACGATGAGGTCGAAGCCCGCGGCCTTGCACACCTCGATGGAGTCACCCACGTGCTTGGACAGCGCGAGGTTGCTCTGCCGGGTCGCCATGGAGCGCATGTAGACGCGCTGGTTGTCGATGGCGTTCATGCGGATGCGGTCACCGAGCAACGCGCCGCCCGACTTGCGCTTCGACGGATCCACGGAGAGCACCGCCAGCGTCTTGTCCGGGAAGTCCGCGAGGAAGCGGCGCACCAGCTCGTCCACGAGGCTGGACTTGCCCGCGCCACCGGTTCCGGTGATTCCCAGCACGGGCACGCGCGGCTGCTTCGCGCTCAGCTTCGTCATCGCGTCGCGCAGCGCGTCTCCGGCGCTCGCGAAGTTCTCCGCGATGGTGATGAGCGAGGCGATCTTCATCGAGTCGCGCACCGGCATGGCCGCGACGGCCGGCCCGTAGTCCGCGGGGCGCTTCTCGAAGTCACACTCCGAGATGAGGTGGTCGATCATCCCCTGGAGGCCCATGGAGCGGCCGTCGTCCGGGGAATAGATGCGCGTCACGCCGTAGGCATGTAGCTCTTCGATTTCCGTGGGGAGGATGGTGCCGCCACCGCCGCCGAAGACCTTGATGTTCGCCCCGCGCTGCTTCAGCAGGTCGATCATGTACTTGAAGTACTCGACGTGGCCTCCCTGGTAGGAGGTGATGGCGATGCCCTGGGCATCTTCCTGGATGGCGCAGTCGACGATTTCAGAGACCGAGCGGTTGTGTCCCAGGTGGATGATTTCGGCGCCCGACGACTGCATCAGCCGGCGCATGACATTGATGGCCGCGTCATGCCCGTCGAACAGGGAGGCGGCCGTCACGATTCGCACATGGAATCGCGGCTTGTAGGGCCCGGGGACCGGGGTCAACTGGACGTTTCGCACGCCGCGTACAGTAGGAGCGCGGTGGGTGTCGGGCAAGCGATTGAAGCGGGGACGGCCGAGGCTCGACGCGGACTGTCAAGCCCTCGATTCCGGGAGGAATGCACCCAGGACGCGCAGTGCGGCGGACGTCGCCGTGGCACGGCCCTCACGCACGTCATGTTCCAACTGGGGGAACAGGGCGGCCACCGTGGGGTTCGCATGCAGGGCCGCCCGCAGGCCGTCCTGCACCATGGACCACATCCAACCCACCTGCTGCGCGTGCCGACGCTGCTCCATCGCTCCAGAAGCCACGCGCTTGTCCAGTTGCGCTTCCAGCGAGCTCCACAGCGAAGCGATGCCCGTGCCCTCCATCGCGCTGCACGTCGTCACCACGGGCTCGTTGCCGGGACGCATCAGGTGAAGCGCGGCGCGGTACTCGGCGCGAGCGCGCTCGGCGCGGGGCTGGTTGTCACCATCCGCCTTGTTGATGGCGAGCATGTCCGCCACCTCCAGGATGCCGCGCTTGATTCCCTGGAGCTCGTCCCCCGCACCCGCGAGCATCAGCACCAGGTAGAAGTCCACCATGTCGGCGACCACCGTCTCTGACTGGCCCACGCCCACCGTCTCCACCAACACCACGTCGAAGCCCGCGGCCTCGCACAGGAGCAGCGTCTCGCGAGTCTTGCGTGCGACACCGCCCAGCGTTCCGCTGGAGGGACTGGGACGGATATAGGCCGCCGTCTCACGCGACAGCCGGGCCATGCGCGTCTTGTCGCCCAGGATGCTGCCGCCGGAGATGGTGCTCGACGGGTCGATGGCGAGCACCGCGACGCGCCTTTCCTCGCCCACCAGGTGCATGCCCAGCGCGTCGATGAAGGTGCTCTTGCCCACGCCGGGCACGCCGCTGATGCCCACCCGTCGGCTGCCACCCGTGTGAGGGAGCAACCGGGTGAGCACTTCCTGGGCGAGCGACTGGTGGCGCGGGTGCCCGCTCTCCACCAGGGTGATGGCACGAGCCAGCACGGACCGGTCGCCTGAGCGGACGCCTTCCACATAGGCCTCCGCCGTCAGCAGCTTCACTCCTCCTCCTGCGCCGCCGAGAGCTTCTCCAGCAGCTCCACCGCGGCCTTCGAGATGACGGTGCCGGGGCCGAAGATGGCGGCGGCGCCCGCGGCGCGAAGCTCGTCATAGTCCTGCGCCGGGATGACGCCGCCGACGACGACCATGATGTCCTCACGGCCCAGCTCGCGCAGGGCGCGCTTGAGCTGTGGCACCAGCGTGAGGTGGCCCGCGGCCAGGGAGCTGGCGCCCACGACGTGGACGTCGTTCTCCACGGCCTGACGCGCGGACTCCTCGGGCGTCTGGAAGAGCGGGCCGATGTCCACGTCGAAGCCCAGGTCCGCGAAGGCCGTGGCGATGACCTTCTGTCCCCGGTCATGCCCGTCCTGCCCCATCTTCGCGATGAGGATGCGCGGCCGACGGCCGAACCGCGCGAGGAACGCGTCCGCGGCGGCGCGTGCCTGGATGATTCCCTGGGAGTCCTTGCCTGCTTCGCTCGAATACACGCCGGACACGCTTCGCACCGTGGCCTCGTAGCGCCCGAAGACCTTCTCGAGCGAGTCGCTGATTTCTCCCACCGTGGCCTTCGCCCGCGCCGCGTCGATGGCCAGCGCCAGGAGATTGCCCTCGTTGCGTCGGCCCGCCTCCGTCAGCGCGTCCAGCCTCCGCCGCACTTCCTCCGCGTTGCGCTCCGCGCGGAGCTCCTTGAGCCGGGCGATCTGCGCCTCGCGCACCGCGGAGTTGTCCACCTTGAGGATCTCGATGTTGTCGGGGCGCTCGGGCGGGTACTTGTTCACGCCGATGATGGCCTGACGGCCGGAGTCGATGCGCGCCTGCGTGCGGGCCGCCGCCTCCTCGATGCGCAGCTTGGGGAGGCCCGCTTCAATCGCCTTCGTCATGCCACCCAGCGCTTCGACCTCCTGGATGTGGCCCCAGGCCTTCTGCGCGAGCTCGTGGGTGAGCCGCTCCACGTAGTAGCTGCCGCCCCACGGGTCGATGACGCGCGTCGTCCCGCTCTCGAGCTGGAGATACAACTGGGTGTTGCGGGCGATGCGCGCGCTGAAGTCGGTGGGCAGCGCAATCGCTTCATCGAGCGAGTTGGTGTGCAAGCTCTGCGTGTGGCCCTGGGTGGCGGCCATCGCCTCCACGCAGGTGCGCACCACGTTGTTGTACACGTCCTGCGCGGTGAGGCTCCAGCCGGAGGTCTGCGAGTGGGTGCGCAGCGCCAGGCTCTTGTCGCTCTTGGGGCTGAAGCCCTTGATGAGCCTGGCCCAGATCATCCGGGCCGCGCGCATCTTCGCCACCTCCATGAAGAAGTTCATGCCGATGGCCCAGAAGAACGACAGCCGGGGCGCGAAGGCATCCACTCCCAGGCCCGCCGCGAGGCCCGCGCGCACGTACTCCACGCCGTCCGCGAGCGTGTAGCCCAGCTCCAGGTCCTGCGTCGCTCCCGCCTCCTGCATGTGGTAGCCGCTGATGCTGATGCTGTTGAAGCGCGGCATCTTCTCGGCGGTGAAGCGGAAGATGTCGCCGATGATGCGCATCGACGGGCCCGGCGGGTAGATGTACGTGTTGCGGACCATGAACTCCTTGAGGATGTCGTTCTGGATGGTCCCGCTGAGCTGCTCGGGCTTGACGCCCTGTTCCTCGGCCGCGACGACGTAGAGCGCGAGGATGGGCAGCACCGCGCCGTTCATCGTCATCGACACGCTCATCTGGTCGAGCGGGATGCGGTCGAACAGGATGCGCATGTCCTTGATGCTGTCGATGGCCACGCCCGCCATGCCCACGTCGCCCGCGACGCGAGGATGATCGCTGTCGTAGCCCCGGTGCGTCGCGAGGTCGAACGCGATGGACAGGCCCTTCTGACCGGCCGCGAGGTTGCGCCGGTAGAAGGCGTTGGACGCCTCGGCCGTGGAGAAGCCCGCGTACTGGCGCACCGTCCACGGCTGCTGCACGTACATGGTGGAGTAGGGGCCGCGCACGAAGGGCGGCAGGCCCGGCAGCGAGCCCAGGTGCTCGACGTCCGCCAGGTCCTCGCGCGTGTACACGGGCTTGACCGGGATGCCCTCGGGCGTGTCCCAGTGTTCGGCGTCGCGCCGGCTGGTGGCGGCCTGGCTTCCCTGCGCATTGAGTGCGGGCGTGGGCGCCTGCGTCTCGGGCGCGTCGAAGTCGATGCCGGAGAAGTTCGGGACGTGGGTGCGCATCAGGCCACTCCGAGCTGCGCGTGCAGCGAGGACAGGAGCGAGAACAGGTCCGCTCCCGCGTAGATGAAGAGGTCCACACCAGCCGCGCGGAACGCGGCCTCGTTATCACCAGGACGACCCGCCACGGCGACCACGCGTGCGCCCTTGGCCTTGAGCTGGCTGGTCAGCGCGGGCACCCACTCCGGATACATCGCGTCCGGTCCGGAGATGACCGCGAGGGACGCGCCTGACTCCGCGAAGGCGGCCACGGCGGCGGCGGGGTCGGCGAAGCCGTGCTTCTCGCGCGACTCGATGCCTCCCGCGGCCAGCGCGTTGACCACCCACATGGACCGTGTCGTGTGCTCCGCCACCGCGCCCAGGCTCGCGAGGAACGCGGTGGGGCGCTGGCCCTTCGCCGCGAGCGTGCGATCACTCGCGTCGCGCAGCAGCTCGAAAGGCTCCGAGATGCGAGAGGGCTTGAGGCCCACACTCCTGCTCACCTCCGCGCCCTCTGTGACGCCGGGGACTCGCGCGGAATTCTCGACGCCGAAGGCCTTGCGGGCCTCGCGCTTCACGGGCGTCTCACCCAGGAAGGGGAACTCGCTCACTCCGACGATGGGCTGCTTGCGCGTGCGCACGGCCTTGTCCCGCGCCGCGCGCGTCTCCGTGAGCACGCGGGCGATATCGCCTTGAGTGAGCGCCTTCTCCATGCCGCCCAGGCCTTCGATTCGCTGCAGCTCCGTCCAGGCCGCTCGCGCGATTTCGGTGGTGAGCTGCTCCAGGTAGTAGCTGCCGCCCGCCGGGTCCGCGACGCGGTTGAGGCTGGACTCGTCGCGCAGGATGAGCTGTGTGTTTCGCGCGAGCCTGCGCGCGCCTTCATCGGGAGCACCCAGCGGCTCGTCGAAGGGCGACGTGCTGATGCTGTCCGCGCCCGCGACGACCGCTGCGAAGGACTCGGCCGTGCCGCGCAGGATGTTCACCCACGGGTCGCGCTGTGTCTTCGTGGCGCTCGCGGTGCGCGCATGCAGCCGCATGGCCTGCGCCTCGGGGGAGCCGCCCGACGCGGCGACGACCTTGGCCCAGAGCAGCCGCGCGGCGCGCAGCTTGGCGATCTCCGGGAAGAACTGTCCGCCGACGGACAGCGCGAACTGCACCGAGCGCGCCGCGACCTCCGGCGGCACGCCCGCGCGCTCCATCCCGCGCAAGTACTCGACGCCCGTGGCGATGGCCCACGCCAGCTCATGCACCGACGTGGCGCCCGCGTCCGAGTACGCCCGCGTCGAGATGAGCAGCGCGCGCAGCTCCGGCGCGCTCCCGCTCAGCGAAGTGACGAGCGGCGCGGCCTCGGTGAACATCGCGTCGACGCCACCCGGCAGCGCGCCGGTGCGAGCGAGGATTCCCAGCGGGTCGATGCCCAGCGAGCCGCTCAGCGCCTTGCGCGACACACCCGCCTTGGTGGCGACGCCCAACAGCAGGGACGCCATGGAGACGGGCGCCGCCTCGGACTCCAGGTGCACGGGAGTGCGGGCCAGGAGCACCGAGGCCAGCAGTTGCTCCATCGTGGCCTCGTCCTTCACGGGGATGCCGCGAGTGGGGCCCAGGCAGAGCCAGACCGCCAGCGTGCCGCGCTCCAGGTCATTGCGGATGGCCTCGGCGGCGACGGCGATGTCCGGCTCGGCGTACTCCTGGCACACCAGCCATCCACCCTCGGTGTGGCCCAGGGCCTGCGTGCCTCGCACGTACGGCGCGACGCCCGGGGGCGGCGGCGCGGCGTCCTGGGAAGCGTAGAGGGGTTGGAGCGTCAGCCCGCCTTCCAGCGGCGACTGGAGCGACGTGAAGGGCTTGCCCTTCAGGTCCTTGTCCACGAGTCGGCGCCACTCGTCGAGCGAGCGAGCCGGGAACTCGGTGGCGATGTGAAGAGGCACTTGCGACATGCTGTGTCCTCGCAGGGGAGTGGCACCGTGGGACGGGCCGTTCCCGTCCCATAGGCGCAAAAACGGGCCGCGGCAATGGCGAGGTGAAGCCGGTCCTTGTTGGCGGGCACCGGAAGTCCCTTATTGGCACCGGTGGCCATGCTAAGGCGTCAACACGGCGTGTCTTCGGAGGGTGCCGCATGACCACGCAAAGCCCCCATGCGCGAGTGGTCCGGCAGGCCTCCGAGCAGGGTGGTTGGGAGCTGGTGTTCGGCACTCCCGACGCCCGACTGCGCGAGCACGTCCACGACTACTGCGGCTATCGTGAATCCACCCCTGGCCCGGTGCGTCGACGCGAGCTTCCCGCGCCGCAAGTCGTGCTCATCATCGACTTCGGCCCGCCGCTGCGCATCGTCGACCCGAGGACGGGGCGACCGCTCGGCCGACATCCGGTCGGCTTCGTCGCGGGGCTGGATGACGGGTACTCCATCACCGAGACGGCCGGGTCGATGAACGGCATGCAGGTGAACTTCACGCCCGTGGGCGCACGACGGTTCTTCGGCATACCGCTGCATCACCTCGCGCGGCAGGTCGTCGGACTGGAGTCGGTGCTCGGCGCGGAGGGGCCGCTGCTCACGGAGCGGCTCGTGGAGGCGCCGTCCTGGGAGGCCCGCTTCGCGCTGCTGGACCAGCTCCTCCTCTCACGCATCCTCACGGCGCCCGAGGTTTCACCCGTCATCATCTGGACGTGGCAGCGGCTGCGCGCCAGTGGCGGACAGGTGGAGATTGGCGAGCTGGCCCGGGAGCTGGGCTTCAGCCAGAAGCACGTCATCGCGCGATGTGGTCAGGAGCTGGGCCTGACGCCCAAGCTGCTCGCGCGACTCATCCGCTTCGACCGTGTCATCCAGGTGCTGAAGTCCGGCGCGGCGGAGAGCCAGGCCCGCCTCGCGTTGGAGCAGGGCTACTTCGATCAAGCCCACCTCATTCGCGATTTCCGGCAGTTCACGGGAGGTCCTCCTGGAGAGTTCCTCCGTCGGCGATTGCCCGCGCTGGGTGGAACGCGCGCGGACTGAGGCACGGCCCGTGTCCGGGGTTGCATTCACGCCCGAGTCACGCGATGGATTCGCGAAGCGCCGAGGCCACACACCATGACGGAACAGCAGTACGAGCTGACCAAACTCTTCCGACAAGTCCAGAGCCATAAACACCTCGAGGACCATGTTCAGGTCTACGAAGCGGACAGCTTCGACGAGCGCTTGGCCAAGGAGCGTGCGGAGAACGAGGTGGCGCTCGGGAAGATCCGCCAGATGCTCGTCGGGGGTGTGAGCCTGGACTTCGTTGACCAGAACCAGCACACGCCGGTGCTGCTCGCCGTCACCCAGAACAACGTGGAGCTCCTCCAGCTCTTGAAGGAGTACGGCGCCAACCTCCTCGCGCCATACCGCTACGACACGCCGCTGCACCGCGCGGCGGAGTTCGGCGCGGACCGCGTGGTCCGGTTCCTCATCGAGCAGGGCGCGGACCCGCGTGGTCTGACTCCAGGAGGGCAGAGCGTGCTGGGCGCGGCACGAACCTCGCGACACAGCCGCAAGGTTCCGGCCCTGCTGGTGGAGCTGCTGCTGCCGACGAAGTCCCAGAGACCGCCTCCGCCCAAGAAGCCCAAGGGCCTGTCGGAAGAGAAGGTCGTCCGCTATCTCCAAGGCGCCGCGCCGCCGGGCGTGCGACCCGCTTCGTGGGAGAAGCTCCGCCTCATCATGGACGCGGTCTTCGTGGAGGCGCACTTCGTCACCATCGATGCGTTCTTCGAGGGCATCGAGGAACAGTCCTCGATGAACCCGGACCTCGTCTTCGCGGGCATCGGGCTCATCCAGGCGGCCATCGCGGAGCCGCCCAAGGACAAGAAGGTGAAGAAGGTCTCCAAGTCGAGCTACGTCCATCACGGCAACCTGGAGGTCGAAGGCCCGCTGAAGGTCGGCGCGTTGATGGTGACGGGCAACCTGACGGTGAAGGGTGGGGCCGCAAACCCCCAAGGCGCCTCGCTGTTCGTCGGCGGTGACTTCACCTGCGAGACGCTCAAGTCCCAGGGCCCGGTCATCATCGGCGGCAACCTGGAGGCCACGCACGTCACGGCGCAGTACAACGACTACGCCCTGGAGGTCCGGGGCACCCTGCGCGCCGCGAAGCTCGTCGTGGAGAACAAGCACGTCGTCACGGCGGGACGCTTCGAAGTCTCTGAGCGGGTGGATTCCTAGCGCGCCTTCGGGAGCCGAGTGAGCGGGGCCTCGCTGCTGTCGGTCGAGGGTGGGGCGAAGGTCTGCCCACGTCTTGAACCACCGCGTCATGACCGGATGACGCGGCTCCCCTAGGGTGTCGCCCCACATGCCGACCGAGGTCAGAGTCCAGTCCACGTTGTTCGAGTCGCTGGTCCGCTGTGCGAATCCCGACGCGGCCATGCGCGCCGAGTTCCTCGCCGCGGGCTACGACGTGGACAAGCCCCGGGCCATCTATCCCAGCTCCGTGTTCCTGGCCTGTCAGGCGCTGGTGCTGCGCACGACGTATGGGGGGCTCGCGTCCAAGCAGGCGCAGCGGGAGATGGGACGGGATTTGCTCCGCCAGTACTTCGACACGCTGGTGGGGCGCGTGGTGGGGATGGCCCTCAAGGTGGCCGGGCCGGAGCGGGCGATGAAGCGCGTGGCGCTCAGCTTCAGCTCCGTGTTCGAGCCGGTGAACATCCAGACCGCGCTGCTCGCGCCCCAGGACTATCGGGTGAAGTTCCGCGACTACCCGTTCCCCGCGGAGTCCGCCGCCGGCACGTGCGAGGGCGCCTTGAAGCAGGCGGGCGCCCTGAGTGTCACCGTGGACGTCGAACGGTATGAGACGGAGGGCTTCGACCTGCGCATTCGCTGGTGAAGCCCTCGGAGGTGTTGCTCAGGGCTGGGTGGGGCTCCCCATCGCGAGCGCCGCGGCCACCTTGGGCTCCGTCACGTTGTCCTGTGACTGGCGGTCGATGAGCTTGTTGAGGGGATCCACGCCGACCTCGGCCGGCTGCACCGGCACGGTGAAGGTGATCTCCGATTCCCCCTTGCCCACCTTGCGCTTCTCCAGGAACAGCGCCTCGCCGTTGCTGTCGAGCGCGCCCACGTCCATCCAGTCGGAGAACTCCAGCTCCGTCTGGTTGCCCTTGTCGTCGCTGCGGAACTTCTTCGCGATGACCTTGAGCGCGACGTCCCAGGTCCCCTGGGTGTTCTGCCGCATCGTCGCGGACACCGCGCGGTTGTCGTAGAGGGTGATGGTCTCGAAGAGGTCTTCCAGGAGGTACTGATACTCCGGCGGCGTCTCCTCGCGCAGGAAGCCGAGCAGCTCCGCGGAGCCCGTGTACGGCGGCCCCTGGAAGCGGACCTTGTCCACGTAGCGCTTCATGGCGCGGTTGACGCGCTCCTCGCCGATGAAGTCCTGCAGCGCGTACATGGCGAGGCTGCCCTTCTGGTAGTGGATGTACATCTGGTTCTCCACTCGGGACAGCGGCACTTCCTTCTTCCGCTCCAGCGCGCGGCCCATGAGGTAGCCGTCCAGCTCGAACTTGAGGAAGCGCTTCATCTTCGTCGCGCCGAAGCGGTGCTTCATCACCATCAGCGCGGTGTACTGGGACATCGTCTCCGACGTCATCGTGCTGCCCTGCGCGCGCGCGCCCACCACCTGGTGGGCCCACCACTGATGGGCAATCTCGTGCGCGGTGACGTAGTACGGGTAGTCCACGTCATCGGGGCTGCCGTCGCGCACGCGGGCGATGAAGCCCAGTGATTCCGAGTACGGAATCGTATTGGGGAAGGACTGCGCGAAGGCACCGTAGCGGGGGAACTCCAGGATGCGGGCCTGCCGGTGCTGGTACGGCCCGAAGTTCTCCGTGCAGTACTCCAGCGTGTCCTTCATCCCCCGCATCATCCGGTCCAGGTTATAGACGTGCGTGGGGTGGTGGTAGATCTCCAGCGCCACGTTCTTCCACGTGTCGCGCGCCACCGCGTAGCGCGCGGACAGCACCGAGTAGAACTTGAGGATGGGCTGGTCCATCTTGTAGCGGAAGAAGCGCCGGTTCCCCTCGGTCCACTCCTTCTCCAGGTAGCCGGGGGCGATGGCGATCTGATCCGCCGAGGTGCTCACCGTGGCCTGGAAGCTGACGAAGTCCGCGTCCTGGGTGATGTAGTTGTTGGCCTTGGCCTTCGGGTCATCCCGGTCCGGCAGGCGCTCCTTGGGCGCGAGGCCGTACTCCTTGCGGTCACCGTCCTCCACCAGCTCCGCGTCCTCCTGATAGCCCAGCGTGGGGAGGTTGCCGCTGTTGAAGAAGGTGCCGTTCTCGACGATGTCCGTGCGCGTCGAGCCATGCCTCATGCCGCGCGGCGCGTACTCCAGGTCGAACACCAGGTCCGCCTCGCCGCCGGGAGCCAGCGGCGTGGGCAACTGGAAGACGAAGAGGCCGAGCGACTCGTCGCGCTTCGCCGGGGTGTCCACGCCCGCCAGGGAGAGCTTGCGCACGCGTGCGTCGCGCGGCAGCTCCATGAGCACCTGGGAGATGGGCTGCTCCGTCTTGTTGCGCACGCGATAGGTGCCCAGCGCCTCCATGCGTCGCTCTTCCGGGTGGATGTGGAAGGTGACGTCCACCGCGGTGACGCGCGGATGGGGCAGGGCGGCGAAGGACTTGTAGTCCTTCTCGTAGCGAGCCAACGCGCGCTCGCTGTCCTTCGCCGTGACGTACGGATTGAGGATGCGCGTGTTGTAGGTGATGAACGCGCCAGTCCCCACGAACACGAGCGCCGCGAGGATGGCGGTCACCGTCCAGGCCGGGGTGCGGCGGGCCCGCGCTTCAGCGAGCCGCTCCTTCCAGGCCGTTCCACGTCCCCGAACGACGAGCAGCGCGCCCGCGGCCACCATGAGCGTGGCCAGGCCGTACCAGTACAGGCGGTGCCAGGCGACCGAGGCCAGGAAGTGGCCATAGCCGTTCAGGTCCGAGTAGGGCGCCGAGGGCTCCGAGCCATAGCGCACCAGCGGTTCCTCGATGCCGAGCAGCCCCAGCGCGGCCTGCGAGGCGAAGTAGAGCACCATGACCAGGTACGCGACGTACTTGTGGTGGATGAGCACCTGCGCGAAGAAGGCCAGCACGCACAGGAGGATGTTGTGCGTGAAGTCGAGCAGCAGGATGTCCGTGAAGTACAGCCACCACTCGATGTCGAAGAAGCCCCGGCTCACCTGGGAGATGATTGTCGCGAGCGCGACGACGCCCTTGAGCGACAGCACCACCAGCAGCAGCGCACCGAACTTGGCGGAGTATCCGACCCACGTCGGAGCCCGCGTCGCGTCGACGATGTCGCCCAGGCCCGCGTCCCGCTCCTTCCACACCAGCTCCCCCGCGTAGAACGTCAGGGTGATGAGCACGAAGGGATGGAAGGTGGACGTGGCCATCTCCAGCGCCTGCCACGTCACGGGCAGGGTGGCGGTGCCGAAGATCTGCTTGGAGATCAGCGAGGCGATGGTCACGAAGGCCAGGCCCGCCACCACGAAGGACCAGTACACCGGCGAGCGCAGCACGTCGCGGAACGCCAGCCACGCGGAGGACAGGGCCGTGCGCACCCAGCTTCCGAACGTGGGCGCGGGCCGCGTGGTGGGGATGGCCACGGGCACGGCGGGCGTCTCCTCGCGTGCCGCGGGGCGAGCACCACTGTGCTCCTCCACGGTGGTCCGGAAGCGCGCCACCGTGAGGCCCAGCAGCAAGGCGCCCACGGCGCTCCACACGAGCCGGTTGATGAGCAGCCAGCCGGTGAACGGAATCAGGTCCCGATTGCGCTCAGCGGGCGTCCAGTACCGGGTCACCGTCTCGATGGTGGTGAACCCGAACGGATCCAACAGCGAGCCGAGCTCCTGATTGGCCACGTCCGACATGGCGGAGCTGATGACCAGGTAGCCCAGCACCAGCACCACCATGCCCACGTACACCGGGGCCATGCGGCGCGTGAGCGCGGCCAATGAGAAGAACACCGTGCCCGCGAAGAACAGCGTGGGCCACACGCCCACCAGGTACGGCCACACGTAGGCGAGGGTCTGGTGCGGCGCGAGCTGCGTCTTGTCGACCAGCCACACGACGCCGGCGCCCACGAGCAGGCCGGGGATGATGGCCAGCATCAGTCCGGCGCTGAAGAGGTACGCGCCCAGGAAGCGGCCGAGCAGGTACGGCGTCTTCTTCACGTTCTTCGTGAAGATGAGCATCCACGTCCCGTGGCCGAAGTCCTGGTGCGCGGCCTGTCCGAAGATGGCCGCGACCATGAAGAGGCCGAACAGGGCGATGGTGGTGGTGAAGCCCAGGAGCGTGTGCGGGCTGTTGGCCAGCACGCGCTCGGAGCCGGAGCTGGCGGAGACGCTGCGGAAGACGCCACCGGTGGCCATCATCAACAGCATGCCGGCGCCCGCCAGCACGGCGGCGTAGATCCAGGTCGAGAGCATCTTGACCCGGCGCCGCAATTCGAATGTCACGAGAGCGCTGAACATGGGGTGTCCTCGCTCACGCCTTCTTCGACGCGCGTGAGAGCGCGTGGAAGTAGACGTCTTCCAGGTCGGGGCTCGCGGGCTCGAAGCCCGCCGGTGCGCTCTCCGCGTGGACGTGCACCAACCGCTGGCCGGCTACGCGCCTTACCGCGATGACCTCCAGCTCCTTCGTCAACGCATCCAGCTCCTCCTGCTTCGTGACGAAGCGCTTCCACACGCGCCCTTGCAGCGCGTCCACCAGTCGCAGCGGGTGTCCGCTGGCCACGACGTTGCCCTGGGCGAGGATGGCCATGTTCTGGCAGAGGTCCGCCACGTCCGAGACGATGTGCGTAGAGAGGAGCACCACGACGTCCGCGCTGATCTCCGCGAGCAGGTTGTGGAAGCGGAAGCGCTCGGCTGGGTCCAGGCCGGCGGTGGGCTCGTCGACGATGAGCAGCTTGGGGTCTCCCAGCAGCGCCTGGGCGATGCCGAAGCGCTGCTTCATGCCGCCGGAGAAGCCGCCGAGCCGTCGGTCCCTGTGCTCCCACAGGTTCGTCTTGGTGAGCAGCGCCTTCACCGCGTCATGGCGCGCGCCGCGCTGAGACAGGCCCTTGAGCTGCGCGAGGTGGTCCAGCATGTCCCAGGCCGTCACCTTGGGATACACGCCGAAGTCCTGGGGCAGGAAACCCAGCACGTCGCGCAGCTTGTCCTTGTCGCGGCGCACGTCGATGCCGTCGAAGGTCATCGTTCCGCCGTCGACGTCCTGCAACGTGGCGATGCTGCGCATGAGCGTCGACTTTCCGGCACCGTTGGGGCCGAGCAGTCCGAACATGCCGCGCGGAATGGTGAGGGAGACGTCGTGCAACGCCCGCGTTCCATTGGGGTACGTCTTGGACACGCCTTCGAGTCGGAGCTCCATGTCGGGCATCAACCTAGCCCATCCGTTACCATGCGCTCCATGTTCTCGCCGCGTTGGAGTCCCTGCCTCGCGCCCGTCCTCTTGCTGTGCGCGTGTGGAGAAGGGGAGCCGGTGATGTTGGAGGCAGCGGCGGCCGACTGTGGGAGCGCCGAGCCCCTGCGCCTGGAGCGCCTGCCGGTGGGCAGCATGGTGCTCAACTCCTATTTCCTCCAGGAAGAGGCCGCACGCGACGTGCGCCGTGGGCTGCATGAGTCACCCATCGTCGAGGAGGTGTTGGCCAAGGCGGCGGCGCTCGGCGCCGTGGCGCTGCGGACCAATGGCCACAACGAAGCGCCGGAGAAGGTGGGCGACAGCACCATCCAGGTGGGGCCGCTCCAGTACGACGAGGTCGCCCTGCGAGGGTTGGACCGGGTGCTCGCCCGCGCGCGAGTGCATGGCGTCAGGCTGGTGCTCACGCTCGGCAACTACTGGGATGCCTACGGTGGCACTCGCCAGTATGTGACGTGGGCAGGGCTGCCTTCTCCCATTCAGGGCGACCCGCGCTTCTTCACCGACCCCGTCGTCGTGGCGCTCTACAAGGAGCACATCGCGCGGATGTTGGAGCGGGTGAACACGGAGGATGGCATCCGCTATGGCGACCATCCGGCGGTGCTCGCGTGGGAGCTGCTCAATGAGCCGCGCGGCCGCGGCCTGGACGCGGAGGGCGCGAGCATGCGGGCGTGGGTGGATGAGGTCGCGCGCGAGGTGAAGTCCCGCGCGCCAGGCCATCAGGTGGGGACGGGAGAGGAAGGCTTCGAGCCGTCCTCGGAGGGTTACGACGGCGCCTTCTGGGCTCGCGCGGGCACGACGATGCTGCGCACGCCCGGCTCCAGCTTCACGCGCAACACCGCGTCGCCGTACATCGACTTCGCGTCGGTGCACTTCTATCCGGAGTCCTGGGGCCTGGACGACTCGGACATGGCCGAGGCGGGAGCGCGGTGGATTCGCGAGCACGCGGACATCGCCCGGGGGCTTGGGAAGCCGCTGTTCGTGGGCGAGCTGGGGCTGCGCAACGAAGGGGCCCTGGATTTGTCCCAGCGCCGCGCGCTGTATCGCGGCTGGCTGGAGTGCATGCGCAAGTCAGGCGTGGGCGCCGGCGCGCTGTGGATGTTCGCCAACGACGCGCGGCCCGACGCGTGGGACGAACACACGTTCTACTTCCGCGATGGCACGCGGCCGGAGGACCCGGCCAACCGCTATGCCGACCTCGTCGTGGAGGCGGCGGGCGCGGCGAGGCCCTGACACACGAAGGCCCGGTTGGGAGTCGTGCTCCCACCGGGCCGGAGGTGTCACGAGAGTGACGGGGACTCAGTACGCGACGTGCACGTGGTCGCCGTGGCCACCGATGGCGCCAATGGGCGTGCCGTTCTTGATGCCGCCCTTCGGGTCATAGAACAGCTCGGTGGGCTTCGTGCCCGCCAGGCGCGTGTAGTACTCGGCCATCTTCGCCGGGCTGCCCGCCACGTCGATGGCGCGGCCCTTGTAGTGGTACGAGCCCGGCGTGTGCTGGCCACCCGTGGTGGAGGTGATGGTGAGCCCCATCTGCCGGGCCAGGTTCGACGCGAAGTCGAGCTTCTGGCGGTTGGTGCCGTTCACCGGGAAGTTGCCCGGGACGCCGCCGGGGCCCTTGGTGCCATCCGGCTTGCCGTCCCACATGTCCTGGTTGCGCGAGTTGAAGATGGAGCGGCCCGTGTTGTTGCCCACGACGCCGTCCGCCTTCAGCCCGTGCTGCTTCTGGTAGGCCGTCACCGCCGCCTTCGTCTTCGCGCCGTAGATTCCGTCCGCCGTGCCGGGGTTGTAACCGGCCTTGGCCAGGGTCTTCTGCAGCCGCGTCACATCCGAACCGCGCGTACCGACCTGGAGCATGGAGGGCCTCTTTCTCTCGCCGAAGGCGGAAGGCTTCGTACAAGAGGGTTATCGGTGCCCATGTCCGTGAGTTGCGGCTTAAGTGGGATAAAGCAGGGAATGTCTGTTTTTAGACCCTGCTTGAAAATGTCGCGTCACACCGAAATGAGGCCCTTGCGGATGCCCTCGGTGACGGCCTCGACGCGGTTGGTCACCTCGAGCTTCCGGTAGATGTGCTCCAGGTGGGTGCGGATGGTGGCCTTGCTGAGGCTGAGGAGGCGGGCGGCTTCGCTGTTGGAGACGCCCTTGGCGATGAGCTGGAGGATTTCGCGCTCGCGGTCCGACAGGGGCTTGAGCAGGGGCTCTTCGAGGGAGGGGTTCGCCGCGGCGGGAGTGGGGGCCGCGGGAGGGGGCGACGCGGGCTCGGAAGGGATGGGGGTGGCATCCGGGTCGACGCGGAAGTGACGCAGCAGTCTGCGCGCGAGGTTGGGCTGGATGACGGTGCCGCCCGCGCGGACTTCCTTGATGGCCTCGATGATCTTGTCGACCGGCGAGCCCTTGAGCATGTAACCGGATGCCCCGGCCTTCACGGCCTCGAGGACTTTGTCCTCCTCGTCGAAGATGGTGAAGATGAGGATCTCCATCTTCGGGTAGACGGCCTTGATTTCGCGCGTCACGTCGATGCCGCTCATGCGGGGCAGGCCCAGGTCCAGCAGCAGGACGTCGGGCATGACGCGGGGGACTTCCTCCAGGGCGGCCTCGCCGGACAGCGCGGTGCCAACGATGTCGATCTCCGGGTGGCCCTCGAAGAGGCGCAGCTGGTTCTTGAGGATCTTGGTCTGGTCTTCCACGACGAAGACGCGGATGGGCGGCTGCGCGGGAGTGGAAGGAGGCTGCGGGGCATCCACGGGGGCTCCGGTCATGTCGGGGGGCTGGGGAGGGAGAAGGCCACCTGGGCGCCCGAGCCCGGTGACGAATCCACGATGAGCTGGCCGCCGAGCTTCATGGCGCGCTCGCGCATGTTCAGCAGGCCGTAGTGTCCGCGCGGGGTGCGCTGCGGGTCGAAGCCCTTGCCGTTGTCGTGGACGATGAGGTGCACGTGCTCCTCGGCGTAGTCGAGCTTCACCTGCACGAGCTTCGCCTCGGCGTGTTTCACCGCGTTGGAGAGGCACTCCTGGAGGATGCGGAAGAGGGCGAGCTGCGTGTCGGGGGACAGCTTGCGCTGCGGGCCCGTGCGCTCGAACTGGATGGACAGGCCCGTGCGCTCCTGGAACGTCTTGGCGTAGTCCTCCAGGCCCTGCGACAGCTCGAAGTCCTCGCGCATCATCTGGAGGCTGCGGCGCAGCTCGTCGATGGACTCCTCGGCGGTGGCCTTCAGCTCGCGAATCTCCGAGCGCAGTCCGTCCTCGTTCGCGAGGTTCAGGATGTACTCCGCCTGGATGATCATCGACGAGAGCGAGGCGCCCAGGCCGTCGTGAATCTCGCGCGCCAGCCGGTTGCGCTCCTCCACCACGGCCAGCTCCTTGAGGTCTCCCTGGAGGGCCACGACCTCGCGGTGCGCGGCGGCCTCGCGCTCGTTCAGGTACACGAGCACGTAGACGATGATGAAGTTGAGCGCCAGGTACCAGAGCAGCGTGAGCAGCTCCACCGCCGTCACGGAGCGGTTGAGGAGCAGGTCCAGGCGCGTCGTAATCGGCAGCGCCAAGAGTGGCGGCAGGATGGCGAGCGGCTTGGGGTAGAGGATGGAGAAGAGGGTGGTGAAGAGCAGCTGCGTGGCCAGCAGGGGGCTCTGGAGGCCACCTCCCACCACGGGCTTGGCGATGAGCACCACGAGGATGACCAGGTCGAGGCACAGCGTGGTGTACGTCACCCAGCGGCCGGCCTTCGGGTGGTCGATGACGAGCAGGTTCGCGACGCTGTAGAGCAGCATCGTGAAGTAGCCCAGGAAGGAGAAGGCTCCGGTGAGACCGAAGTAGCCGCTCCAGGTGGGCACCGCCAGGATGAGCAATCCCAGCGTGAGGAACATCATTCGCGCATAGAAGAGGGCGCGGGCCCGGGCGACGAACCGGTCCTGTTCCCAGGACGCGGTGGCCTGCTCCGTGGAGACGCTGTCCGTCAGCTTGCGGCGCAGGAGGACCTCGCGCACTCGCGCGCGGAGGTCATTGGCCGGGGTCTCCTCGCCGAGGGCGAGATTCGAATTCATTGGGTGGCAGCTTACGAGAGCCGCCGGGTGTGCGGGAATCCCTGGGGTACTTCGCCCACCTCCCCGGCGGGCGGGGAGGCATGCGAGACGGCGTTGTCACCGGGGGGATGAGGGCTGCATGCAGACCTTGCGGGCCTCGGGCTTGTGGTTGAACACGTAGGTCAGCCGGTCCGTGGACTCGCCGGTGCGCTCGTCGAAGAGGGGCGTGCCGCCCGCGTACATGGTGCCCTCGGCGTTGCCGTACTCGTCCAGCTTGTGCTTCTTGAGCCAGCGGTCCACGCAGGACTCGAGTTCGGCCCGGTGGGCCTCGGGGGTGCCGGTCTCCTTCAGTGTTCGCTGGGGAGGCGTGGCCGCGTCGGGCGTCCCGGACGCGAGCGTGCCGGAGTCGGCGGTCGACTTCTCGGAGCCGGTGGGCGCGGCCTCCTGGAGCGCCTGGCCACTGTCGGAGGGGAACTTCGCCGCTTCGGTCGAGCCCTGGGCGTCAGCCGCCGGCAGCGATGCGTCCGCGGGGCCCTGGGCCTCGCCGGTGTTCTTGTGGCAACCGTGGACGAGCAGCAGGGTGGTGGAAAAGACGAGCACGCCGGTCAGGTTTCTCATATGTCCTGGCTGTGGAAAGGGCGCCTGCGCCCAACTGTTGCCAGGTGCGACGCAGGGTCCCGCACGTTATTCGCATCCGCCCTTGCGGAGCAGCAATCGATGCACGGCCCAGAAGAGCACCACCATCCCCGGATTCCCCACGCCTCCCGCATCGAGCGCTCGCGGGTGCTCGTCGTGGGAGCAGGCGGGCTTGGCTGCCCGGCCTCGCTGGCGCTGGCCCAGGCCGGTGTCGGCCACCTGACGCTGGCGGACCCGGACCGGGTCGACGTGACGAATCTGCCCCGGCAGCTCTGGCACCGCGCGCAGGACGTGGGGCGCAACAAGGCGGAGTCCGCGGCGGCGGGGCTCATGCGGGCCTTCCCCGCGCTGACGACGGACGTGCTTCCGGAGCGCGTGGACGCGGACAATGTGGAGGGACTGTTCCGCGCGCATGACGCCGTCATCGATGCCACCGATGGCGTGGGGACGAAGTTCTTCCTCTCGGACGTGGCGGTGCTCACGGGCGTCCCGCTCGTCTACGGAGGCGTGCTGCGGATGCAGGGGCAGGCGATGCGGGTGGAGCCCCAGGGGCCCTGTCTGCGCTGCCTCTATGAATCGCCGCCTCCACCGGATTCGGTACCCACGTGCGCGCAGGCGGGAGTGCTCGGCTCGCTCGCGGGGCTGGTGGGTTCGGTGCAGGCGCTGCTGGTGCTGGAGTTGCTGGCCGGCGCCTCGCGCCGTGTGCCAGGTGAGGCCACGCTGCACGTGCTGGATGGGAACACGCTGCTGGGACGGCGTACGCGCGTCGAGCGGGCCGAGGACTGCCCAGGCTGCCGCATCACCGCTGTTCCGACGTTCCCCGAGGAGGGCACGGCATGCGCGCGCTGAGGGCGGAGGCACGGCCATGAGGCCGGCGACGGCGATGTCGGGCCTCCTCGATGTTCTCCAGGTACAGCGCTCTGCTCGTCGGTGCGCGGAGACACGGCCATGAGCGAGGTGACGGCGACGCTGGACATCACTCGCGAGGTCTGCCCGATGACCTACGTGCGCACCAAGCTGCGCCTGGAGGCGCTGGAGTCGGGGGCGTTGCTGGAAGTGTTGCTCCGGGGCACCGAGCCGCTGAAGAACGTTCCCCGCAGCGCGCGCGAGGAGGGGCATGAAGTCGTCTCCCTCGAGTCGCGCGACGATGGAACGCACCGATTGGTGCTCCGCAAGCAGGGAAGGTGAGTGAGCCATGGCGACGATTCGGATTCCCTCGACGATGCGGACGCTGACGCGCAATCAGGCGGAGGTCAGCGCCTCCGGCGCCACCGTGCGCGAGGTGCTGACGGATTTGGACGCGCGCTACCCCGGCATCGGCTCGCGACTGCTGGACGAGCGCGGCGCCGTCCGGCGCTACGTCAACGTCTTCCTCAATGAGGAGGACATCCGCACCCTGCGCGAATTGGACACACCGGTGAAGGACGCGGATCGCCTCACCCTCATCCCGGCGATGGCGGGAGGGTGACGTCGCATGGCCCTGCGTGAAGATCAGATCCTCCGTTACTCGCGGCAGATCCTCCTGCGCGAGGTGGGCGGTCGAGGCCAGGAAGCGCTCCTGTCCGGCGGCGCGCGCGTGGACGCCACGGGCGCTTCGGGGATGACGGCGGCGGCGTATCTGGCGGGAGGAGGATCACCCGTGGCCGGGGTGGGCTCGCTGACGCTGGGGCCGTGGGCTCCAGGCTTCCTCATGTCGGCGACGGACGTGGGTCAGCCCGTGGCGGTGACGCTGGCCCGCGAGGTGGCGGCGCTCAACCCGGACGCGGCGAATCCGGAGCATGGCGGCGGACTGCTGGCGGAACTGCCCACGGCGTGGAGCGGGGATGCCCCCTGGGTGGCGCTCTGCGGCGATGGCGCTCGGGCCGGCGTGGTGTTCCGGGGCGCGAAGGGCTGCGTCTGGTGCTTCGGAGAAACGGTGCGGCACCTGGGGCCGCCTCCGGATGGCGCGCTGGGCGTGGCGCTCGGGACGCTGGGGGCCATGGTGTTCCAACGTCTCCGGCTGGGCATGGAGCCGGCCCTGGGCGGCCGCTGGTTGGTGCCCCCGGGAGGGCTGGAGGAGATGGACGTACGCCAGTGTTCGCGCTGCGCCTCGCGAGCCGAGCCTTCTTCGCCGTGATGCCCTGGTCGGATCCGCGCTGGCCGGAGGCGGTCCGTCGCGAAGTCATCCAGCACCTGGAGTCGTGCTACCCGCTGGAGGGCTGCGGAGTGATCCTCCACGCTCCCGGGGATGGCTCCTGGCGGGTGTGCCCCCTGCGCAACGCGTCCCCGCGCCCGGTACACGCCTATGCCTTCGCCCCCGAGGAGTGGCTGGCGGTGTGCGTCCAGGCGGAAACACGGGGAGAGCAGGTCGTAAGTGTGTTCCACTCCCATGTAGACGGGCCTCCCACTTTTTCGAGCGAGGACCGCTCCCTGGCCGCCCCCGCCGGGCATCCGCTCCTACCGGGAGTTTCCTATCTCATCGCATCCGTACACCGAGGCTGTGTCTCCTGGGTGTCCGAGTACGTGTGGAGGGATGGAGATTTTCAGACGTGACGGGTCTGAAAAGACCATTGCAAGAACGAAAAAGCCCAGTATGCGCAAGCACTTGACCGCCTGTTACCCCTACCTGCGGAAAGGTGCGCCTGAATTGTCAAGTGAGTGGGTTTTCGTCTATAACCACGTCCATCTTCTGGATCTGCGGCGTCCACCGCGGCGTGCAAGAAGCGCTCCGGACGCAGGGAGTTGAAAACCCTTATGGCCTCCAACACTGGATTCACCCTCTGGCTGACCGGCATGTCCGGGACCGGTAAGAGCACCACTGCCGCTTACATCGCGGCGCGGCTCCGTCAGGTCGGCCGCAACGTGGAGATCCTCGACGAGGGGGAGCTCGCCGACGAGCTGTGGGCGGGGTTGGGTGATTCGAAGGATGAGCGCAACACGATCGCCGGTCGTCTCGGCTTCGTGGCGAACGTCCTGACGCGCAATGGTGTCGCCGCCCTGGTGCCCTGCGTGAGCCCCTACAAGGGGAAGCGTGAGGAGAACCGCCGCGCCATCGGTCGCTATGTGGAAGTCTACGTCGACTGCCCCACCGAGAAGCTCATCGAGCGCGACAGCACGGGGCGCTACAAGAAGGCGCTCAACGGGGAGATCCCCAACTTCATCGGCATCACCGAGCCGTACGAGCCGCCCAACTCGCCGGAAGTCACCATCCACTCCGACATGGAGTCGGTGGAGGACGGCGCCGCGAAGATCTTCCAGTCGCTGCTGGACCTCGGCTACATGACCACCGAGGAGCTGAAGATCATCACCGGCAAGAAGATGAAGGCCAACCCGCTGCCGGCCAAGGGCGAGCGGGCGGAGAAGGCCGAAAAGCCCGAGAAGGGCGGCGGTGCCAAAGCCCGTCGGGCGGAGGAGCCGAAGGTGGCCGCCAAGGTGAAGCCGGCCAAGGCGGACAAGGCGGACAAGGGCGCGAAGTCGCGTCCCGCCACGCGCGCTGCCCGCGTTGCGAAGCCGGCTCCCGCGGGGAAGAAGCCCGCGAAGGGCAAGTCCCGCTGAAGAGGGGGGCCGGACACGGCCCTCGTTCCACTTCAAGTCAAGGGCTCCAGGTTGCCGCGCGATGCGCGTGCAATCCGGGGCCCTTTCGTTTTAGGAGTCCCCCATGCTGAGCCCCGAGCGAATCCAGGCCCTGTGTGAGTCGTCGCGTCCCAAGCTGGAGGCCATGCGCGCCGCGCTGCGCGCCCATGGAAGTGCGCTGGTGGCCTTTTCGGGAGGCGTGGATTCGACCTTCGTCCTGAAGGTGGCCGTGGAGGAGCTGGGCGAGCGTGCCCTGGCGCTCACGGCGCTGTCCGCCTCGGTGGCCCCCGAGGAGGCGCAGGAGGCGCGGGAGCTGGCGGAGAAGATGGGGGCCCGGCACGTCGTCCTGGGCAGCAACGAGCTGGCCAATCCGCAGTACGCGGCCAACCCCACCAACCGCTGCTACTTCTGCAAGACGGAGCTGTACGACATCTGCGAGGTCCAGCGGAAGGAGCTGGGGCTGGCGGTGGTGGTGGACGGCTTCAACGCGGACGACTTCAAGGACCACCGGCCGGGGCACAAGGCGGCGCGTGAGCACGCGGTGCGCTCTCCGCTGGCGGAGGCCGGGCTGACGAAGGAGGAGATTCGCGCCTGGAGCCAGTTCCTGGGGCTGCCCACGTGGGACAAGCCGCAGATGGCGTGCCTGGCGTCGCGGATTCCGTATGGCACGGCGGTGACGCGGGACAGGTTGCTGCAGATCGCCGCGGCCGAGTCGGAGCTGCGCAAGCTGGGCTTCCGGCAGTTCCGCGTGCGCTACCACAGCGACGTGGCGCGCCTGGAAGTGGCCGCCGAGGAGTACGAGCGGTTCCTCGTCGCGGACGTGCGCCAGCGGATCAACACCGCGTTCCTGGCGCTGGGGTTCAAGTTCGTGGCGTTGGACCTGGAGCCGTTCCGCTCCGGCCGCCTGAACGAGGCCGCTGGCGTGACGAAGCCCGCGACCCAGGGGGCCACGGGCTTCGCACTGCCTGTCGTGAGCTGAGGGATTACTTGGGAGACAGTGTGGCGCGCAGGGTGCCCGGGATCCGATCTCCGAAGGGGCGGCCGAGCATCACGAGGCCCTCTACCTGGTAGATGCCTGGGAGGGGGAAGCCCATGGCGTCGGTGTATCCCGGGAAGTTCGCACTCTCGGCCATCGATAGCTCAAGTGCAGCCCCATCGAAGCCCCAGAGGGAAAGGTTCCGCACACGGAGTCCAACGGCGGGGCCCCCTTTAGCGACGATGAAGTTGAGTTCGTGGGCCGACAGCGTCCGTGCGACGCGCTCATTCAGGACGGCGGAGTAGGCCCCTCCGAACTGGACCGATACGGGGCTGGTCGTCACCATCAGATGAGAGCCAAACGAGGAGTCGTTGCCCTGGCGCACCTGGGCGGACTCGAAGCTGATGGCGAACGGCACCGTCTTCCCTGTCAGTTCATAAAGCTCGGAGCTGGGAGGTATCGGCGAGTTCGTGAAGTCCAGGGTGCCCGCGAGCCAGCCACCCGTGTCCACGCTGAAGCCCACGTCCGTGGTGCCCTCGGCGGGCGTCTTGAAGAGGAAGCGCACCGTGCGCGCTTCTCCCTCGGCGACCGTGAAGGACAGGGGGTTGGGGGAGATGAGCGTCGCGGGAATCGACTGACCCGGTGCGCCGACACGCTCGATGTGCCACTCGCCCTGGAGTTGGATGGTGTACCCACCCGCCGGAAGCTGCACGGCCACTGTGTCCGCGGACGTGTCGGTGATGGTGTGGTTCTTCGGCCCGGTGATGTCGAACGTTGCCCCGACCAGACGGAACGTCTGGCCACTCGTCCCCGTGGTGATCAACGGCACCTGGATGACGCCCTCGGACTCGGGCACGTCGTCCAGGCCCGTCCCGGACGACCCGCCGCAGGCCGCGACGAGCAGGGTGAGAAGCAATGCGCTCAGGTTCAACTTCTTCATTTTCATGGTCTCCACTGGAGCGATGAACCGTAGGAGTACGGGGTGATCGCGTCAAACGACGGGGAGTGCCCCGGGATGAGTCCGCGCGTGCCCTGGAGGCTGGTAGAACACGCGGTCGCAAGATGCCTCGCGAGCGCACAGTGACGTCGAGTTGGTCCTCGGTGCTGACGAATCCTCTGCGGGCCGTGGCACTGCTGATCACAGTGCTCCCGCCAGGGGACGCGCCGGCCGCCGAGTACGTGGACTCTCCGTACCGGGACCGCAGTGCCTTCTCGCTGATCCTCGGCCCGGGCGCCTCCTATACGGAGTTGATCGACAGCGGGGATGCCGAGGTGGTGAAGGGGCTGGACGCGCTGCTCGACGTGGGGGCCAGCTTCACGGTGGGTTACGACGGGGACGAGGTCTTCGTGCTGATCCGCGGCAGCCTCCGGGAGCCGGATCTCTCGCTGGTGGGGGGCTTCCGGAGCGTCTTCAGGGACGAGTCCTGGCAGTCCTTCGTGGATCTCGGCGCCGTCGTGCGTCCGTTTTCTGGGCCGTGGGTGGGGCCTCGCGTAGCGTTGGGCCTGCGACACACCTTCTCGGAGCGGTTCGCGGTGTACGGGGGACTCGGGCTCACGCTCGGGTTCGGATCCGGACTGCGCGCCGATGCCGAGGGCTTCACCGGGCTGCAGTGGATCTTCCCGGTAGGCGGATCCGAGTGAAAATCTTGCGATCAAATAGGTCTGTGAGATGGTGTGCGCATCTGTAGGAGGTTGCGCACTTGGACATGAATCCCCGTCTCACTTCGGTGGTCTTCCGGCTGAACCGCGAGAAGCTCGATGCTCTGAAGGAGCTGTCGCGCACCACCCGCATCCGTCAGAGCGAATACCTCCGAGAGGCCATCTCGGATCTGCTGGCGAAGTACGAAGAGCGCCTCGTCGACTGATCAGCGCGAGGATCCGCCGCGTGTCACCCGGGTAGGAAGGGTGGCTCCAGCGGCAGCCCTGGAGGGTGGAGACGCTCCGGGGCGGTGAAGGGATCCACTCCAGGAGGGTAGCGGACCTCCCAGAGCATCAGGCCGTGAGCGGGCGCCTTGAAGCCCTCCATGGCCGCCCCCGTCTCCAGGGCCGCGAGCCACGCCTCTTCTGGCAGCAGCCCCGCCGCAACCTTCAGCGCGCCACCCACCACGTAGCGCACCTGGTAGCGAGCAAAGCCGTCCCCGGTCAGCCTCACCTCGTAAAGGCCACCGCCCCGCTCGTGCAGGGTGGCGGACTCCAGCGTGCGCGGCTTGCGGGGGCTGGACTTCTCATGGAAGGCGATGAAGTCCCTCGTGCCCGCCGCCATGGCGAGCAGCTCCGCCACCCGCTCGGGTGTCACCGTCGCGCCTCGTCCCTGGAGCCCCGCTTCGCCCGCCACGTCGAGCGAGTAGGGCGCCCACTCCGGCGACGGCGCTTCGCCGCCCAGCCACAGTCGATATCGATACTCCTTGCCGCTCGCGCTCCACTGGGCATGGAAGGAGCCGGGCCGGCGCACCAGGCACAACCCGAGCCCCGCGGGCAGGTGCGGGGGCAGTCGCTGGGCGAGCGACTCGGGTGAGTCTCCCGCCTCCAGCCGGACGCTCACCACCTGCATTCGCGCATGGACGCCCCGGTCCGTCCGCCCCGAGGGCATCACCGTCGCGGGCACTCCCACCGAGCGCAGGGCCCCCTCCAGGGCTTCCTGGACAGTGGGGCCTTCCGGCTGGCGCTGGAACCCGCGGAAGTTTCCGCCGCGGTACCAGATCCACAGTGCGACGGGAATCCGCTTGGAGGTCGAAGTAAGCACGGCGTTGCGAGGGCGCGGGGTAACACGGGATAATCGCGCGTGAAATGGCAGCTGGACAAGAACTCGCGGCGGACGTGGATGGGCAGTGGCTCTTCCGACATGGAGACCTGGTCCTTGGACCGGTGAGTGGCTCCCAGATCGTGGAGAAGCTCAAGACGGGCGAGTTGACGCCCGATTCCCCCCTGGCCCTGGCCGGCGAGCGGGACTTCCACCCCATTAAAGATGTGGAGCCCTTCAAGGTGCACGTGGCGCTCTCCGAGGCACGGGTGCGCGTGGATGCGGCCGTCCTGGTGGAGCGGGAGAAGAACCGCAAGCGGGTGATGGTGCTCGGCGGCGTCGCGGGTGCGCTGGCGCTGGTGCTCGGCAGCGCGGGCCTGCTGCTGGCGCGCAACGCCGCGGTGCACGGCTGGTTCGGAGAGGACGAGTTCGAGGGTATCGAGATGGAGGCCCCCGTCATCCGCGTGGCGCAAGCGCGTCAGGACAACGAGGAACTCTTCGATTACCCCACGCAAGGCTCCGCCCGGCCGACCAAACCCGGGGAGACGGGCACGACGAAGCCCGCGAACGGCACGGGCAAGCCCACGGCGGTGGCCTCCGCGTCACGCACGGAGGACCGCAAGCCGCCGCGTCCCTCGGGGAGCGTGAACACGGACGCGGAGGGCATGGAGGTGGCGCAGCAGTTCGACCAGTCCGCCATCAACCGCATCGTCGCGGGCAACAAGTCCACGCTCTTCAAGTGCTTCAAGGAGGAGGCCGAGCGCAGTCCCGGGCTGGCCACGAAAATCCCCCTGGAGTTCGTCATCGGCAACGACGGCAAGGTCAACAAGCTGTGGGTGGACAACCCCCAGTTCAAGAAGGGCCCACTCTACGACTGCCTCTTCACGGAGCTGCAGAAGTGGCCGTTCCGGGCCTACGACGGAGAGCGGGCGACGGTGGGCCTGTCGTTCAATATCGGCAAGCGGGGGTAGGGCCACTTTCTTGCCCACCTCGCGGGCATGCCGCATACCGGGGCCATGTCCGCCGCATCCGTTGCCGAGACCGAAATCGCGAAGAAAGCGCTGAGCGTGCCGCCGGGGACGTTCCGTCACACCGTGCTGATGGCCGCCAAGCGCTTCAAGTCCACCTGGGCCGAGCTGGGCAAGTTGCTCGTGACGGTCCGGGACGAGGCGAAGTTCGAGGAGTGGGGCCACCCCACCTTCGAGGCCTACTGCCTCAAGGAACTGCACATCAAGAAGCAGACGGCCCTCAAGCTCACCCGTTCCTTCAGCTTCCTGGCCAAGCATGAGCCCGAGGAGGAGCTGCGGGCTCAGGAGTTCCCGGAAAAGGCTCCGGCCTTCGAGGTCATCGAAGTGCTGGCCGACGCCGAGGAGCGGGGCCAGTTGTCACCCACTGAATACAAATCCCTACGTGACAGCATCTGGAGTCCGGAGAAGTCTCCGACGGAGCTGAAGAAGGAGTTCACCGAGCGCTTCCCCCGTCCGCCGCCCGAGCCGCCGCCCGAGAGCCTCCAGGTGCGCAAGCTGGCGTCGATGGCTCGGAAGCTCGCCAGCGAGCTGGCGGGGTGCCGCAAGATTCCGAACGCCGTTGCCGAGCGGGCAGCCGCCCTGGCGGACGACGTGGAAGAGCTCGCCGCGGGCGTGACGGACGCCTGAGCCACTGTTACTGAACGCTCACCCGTTGCGGAGGCTGTACGCTCCGTAACGGGCCCGCACCGTTGGGCTTCCTGCCCAGGGGGGAGGGCCCTATAGTGGTTATGGGCCCCCATGTAGGTGGGCCCGGCGGCTGTTCGAGACGTGGGCAGGCCGTTTGGGTTGGGGAGCGGTGGACGGCGAAGTGGCTCCGGGGGAACCGGGGTCGGCGAACTCGGAGGCGGCAGTGAAGAAGGAGCACCACGTCAACCTGTCCTGCTCGTTCTGCGGAAAATCGCAGCGCGAGGTCCGCAAACTGATTGCGGGACCTACGGTCTACATCTGCGATGAGTGCATCAAGCTCTGCAACGACATCATCGCGGATGAGAACGAGCGTGAAGAAGGCAAGCCTCAGGTCAGCCTGCCAACGCCTTCGGAAATCAAGGCGTTCCTCGATGAGTACGTCATCGGGCAGGACCAGGCCAAGAAGGTACTCGCCGTAGCGGTGTACAACCACTACAAGCGAATCTACCAGAAGAAGCCTTCGGCTCGACCGCGCCCTGGCGTGAAGAGTCCGTCGGGCGAGGAGGTGGAGCTCAGCAAGAGCAACATCCTGCTCATCGGCCCCACGGGCAGCGGCAAGACGCTGCTGGCGCAGTCGCTGGCGCGCTTCCTCAACGTCCCGTTCACCATCGCGGATGCCACCAGCCTCACCGAGGCCGGCTACGTGGGTGAGGACGTGGAGAACATCATCCAGAACCTGCTCCACAACGCCGACTACGACGTGGAGAAGGCGGCGCGCGGCATCGTCTACATCGACGAGATCGACAAGATCGCGCGCAAGGGCGACATGCCCAGCGCGACCCGCGACGTGGGCGGTGAAGGCGTGCAGCAGGCGCTCTTGAAGATCATCGAGGGCACGCGCGCCAATGTCACCCCGAGGGGTGGCAAGAAGTACAACCAACAGGAGTACGTGCAGGTCGACACGACGAACATCCTGTTCATCTGCGGCGGCGCGTTCCACGGCATCGACGGCGTCATCAAGCGCCGCGTGGGCGAGAAGGGCCTGGGCTTCGGGGCGCGAATCTCGCACCGCGAGGACCGCAGCGTGGGCGAGCTGCTGGCGCTGACGGAGCCGGAAGATTTGATGAAGTTCGGGATGATTCCCGAGTTCATCGGTCGTCTGCCGATGATCGCCACGCTGAATGATTTGAAGGAAGAGGACCTGGTCACCATCCTCGCCCAGCCGAAGAACGCGCTGGTGAAGCAGTACCAGAAGCTCTTCGAGATGGAGAAGGTGAAGCTGACCTTCACGAAGGAGGCGCTGCGCGCCATCGCTCGCGAGGCGATGCGCCGTCACTCCGGAGCGCGTGGCCTGCGCGCCATCCTCGAGGATGCGATGCTGGAGATCATGTACGACGTGCCGTTCCGCGAGGGCGTCAAGGAGTGCAAGATCACCGAGACGGTCATCACCCGTCACGAGGCACCCCAGCTCGTCATGGAGAAGGAGAAGAAGACGGCCTAGCCGCCGCGCTGCTTCTCTGATGTTCCGGCCCCTCCTTCCCGTGTGGAACGAGGGGCCTTCTCATGTCCGGCGTCAGGCGGCGGCGGTGGTGCCCTTGGGCGCGGGGAGGGTGATGATGAACTCCGCGTACTCGCCCAGGATGCTCTCCACCCGAATCTCGCCCTGATGCTCCTGGACGATGTCGTGGCAGAGCGACAGGCCCAGGCCCGTGCCGGAGCCGGCGGGCTTGGTGGTGAAGAACGGGTCGAACAGCTTCTCGCGAATCTCCAGCGGAATGCCCGGCCCGTTGTCTCGCACGCGCAGCTCCACGCGGTCTCCCTGCCGGCGGGTGGAGACCTGGACGCGAGGGACGAAGCCCGCGTCGGCCTTCTGCTGCTTCTGCACCGTGGCGTAGAAGGCGTTGTCGAGGATGTTGATGAGCAGGCGGCTGATGTCGCCGGCCACCACCTCCACGGTGCCGACGGTGGCGTCCAGCTCCGTGTCCGTCTCCACGGTGGCCGCGCCCTGGCGGGCTCGCAGCCCCTGCACGGCCAGGTTGACGCTGTCGCGAATCAACATGTTCAGGTCCGCGCGGGTGCGCGAGCCCTCCGAGCGCCGCGAGTGCCGCAGCATCGTCTTGATGATTCCCGATGCACGCTGGCCGTGGGACTGGATGCGCTTCGAGTTCTGCTTCAAGTCCTCCAGCGTCTCCAGCACGTCCTCCGCCGTCGTGGCGTCGAACTTGTCCGTCATGCCCCGCAGCGTGGAGTCCAGCTCGGCGGCCAGCTTCGCGGACAGCTCCGAGAAGTTGTTCACGAAGTTGAGCGGGTTCTGCAGCTCGTGGGCGATGCCCGCGGTGAGTGAGCCCAGGGACGCCAGCTTCTCCTGTGCCACCAACTGCCGCTGCATCTCCTGGATGCGGCTGAGCGTGCCCGCCAGCTCCACGTTCTTGCTCTGGAGCTCCGCGGTGCGCTCATCCACGCGCCGCTCCAGCGTGTGGCTGTACTCCTCCAGGCTCGCGTACAGGCCCGCGTTCTCCAGGGAGATGGCGCCCTGGAAGGACAAGAGGCGCAGCACCTCGAGGCGCTCGGGGGTGAAGGCGCCTCGCGTCGCGTCGTTCTCCAGGTAGAGCACCCCCGTGAGCGAGCCCTGCTTCAGTAGCGGGCTGCACAGCACGGACTTCGGACGCGCGCTGCGGACGTACGGGTCCTCGGAGAAGGGCTCCTCCGCCGTCGCGTCATCGAGGAGCACCGTCTCGCCGGTGCGCACGACGTAATGGACGATGGAGGCCGGCAGCGCCGTGGACGACTCCACCGGCACGGCCTGCCCTTGCAGCACCCGGGCTCCATCCACGGAGCCCTCCGCTTCGATGAAGAGGCCCGCGGGCTTCTTGAGGATGAGGAAGCCGCGCCGCGCGCCCGCGTTCTCGATGAGCAGCGTCATCAATTTGCGCAGCAGCTTGTCCAACACGATTTCGCCGGACAGCGCGCGCGCCGTCTTGAGCACCGACTCCAGGTCCAGCGCGGCCAGCGGAGTGCCACCGGACTCCTCGGTCCGAGGGAACTCTGGAGCCGAAGACGTCAGCAGGCGCGGATGCTCTCGCTCCATTCGCGAGACGAGGGCCCGAGCACCCCAGCGCAGATACGCGCTCCGTGCCTCTTCCAGATACGAACGGGCCACTCGCTCGCGACCCACGGACAGGTGGAAGTGCGCGGCCCGCTCGCAGGCCACGCCCTCGTCGAGCGACAACCCGTGCTCCCGGGCCAGCCGGATGGCCCGGTCATAGCCATCCGCTGCTTCGTCGGCGCGCCCGTCCACGCGCGCGCGCTCCGCGTCGAGCAGCTCCGCGCGCGCGCCGTAGTTCATCGGGGCGATGCGGGCCCAACCCCGCATCTGCTTGCGGAGGGTGTCGATGGCGCGCGAGGAGCGGATTCGCTCCAGCGGTCCCTTCGTGGGATGGAGCTGGAGGAGCGCCAGGCCCTGGAAGAACTTGTACCAGGGCAGATACATCTGCCCCGCGATGAGCTCCACGCGCGCGTCCACCGCCGCCGCGCTCTCCAGCGCTCCGCTCGCATCACCCCACAACCAGCGCCGCATGGTGCGCATGACGTCGCAGGTGGCGATGCCGTTGGCATAACCGAGCTGGTGATACGGGGCGACGATGTCCTGCTCCCGTGCCTCCACGTCCCCGGTGAATGCACCCGTGAGCACGTCGAGCGTGTGCCGCGTGTACTGGAGGAAGGGCACGTTCTGGTGCCGGTGCGAGGCGAGGGCATCGATGAAGCGGTCGACGCGCGGGCCATGCTCTCCCAGTCCATCCCGCGCGATGAGCGACACGGCGCAGCCCGCGCTCGAGTTGTACGCGAAGTACTCGATGTCGCCTGTCTCCTGGCCCTTGCTCGCCCCGGCGAAGAAGTCGTCGATGCACGGCGACAGCGGCTCCTTCCAGTGCCGGATGAAGAGGTTGAAGACGAAGTGGACCATCGACCGCAGGCTCTCCGCGCCGAAGCGGTCCAACGTCTTCAATGCCAGCCGGCCGTAGCGGTAGCCCTCCTCGGGATTGCCCAGGTGGACGCTGAGCATCAGGCCATAGCCCACGTAGCCGAAGGCCGCCGTGCCCGTCGCTCCATGACGGATGGAAATCTGGAGGTTGCGCAACACGACGAGCGGGAAGAGCAGCGGCCGGGCCATGAACGCGGCCGTGGCCAGCTTCATCATCACCCGCAGCGTGGCGAGCAGCAGCGGGTCCGTCAGCTCCGGAAGTGACTCCAGGTCCTCGGGCTTGCGCAGCCCCAGGTACATCTTCGTCTTCGCCACGGCGGCCAGGACATGCGCCTGCTTGGGCTTCGCGGGCAGGTGCTGCCCCAACGTCCCGAGGACCTTCAGCCCCAGGTCCACCGCGCGCTCGTGCTCACCCCGGTGCGAGTGACACTGGAGTCGCACCAGATGCACCCGCACCTGTTCGAGTCGGTCCACCGCATGGGCCAGCGCCGTGCTGGCCAGTCGCTCCATCTGCTCGAAGTCCGCAGCGAGGTACGCCGCCTCGGCCGCTTCGACGTGCAGGTCGAACGCGAGCGCGCGGTTCCACTTCCAGCCCTCGTCTCCGAGGAGCTGTCGCCCTGTCGTCAGGAGCCGCAGCGCCGCGGCCCACGCACCGCGTGACTTGGCGCCGCGCCCCGCGCGCAGGTCCAGCTCCGCCACGCGGTTGCGTTCCTCCGCGTCCTTCAAGACGGGCAGGGCGAGGTGGAAGTGGCTGACGATGTCGGCGAGCTGCTCGTCCATCAGCTCGGGAGGCGTGTGCCGCAGCAGCAGCCGGCCGATGCGCGCATGCACCTCCGGATGCTCGCTGACGGGCGTCAGCTCCAGGGCTGCCTGCTGGACGCGGTCGTGCGCGAACTGGAAGCTGTCGCTGCTCTCGGTATCGGCGAGCCGTTCGCCCACCGGGGCCACCAGCCCCGCCTGGAGCACTTCGTCCAGGGCCTCTTCCGCCTGCTCCGGCGAGCGCTCCAGGACGACGGCGAGGTTGCGCAACGTGAAGGTATGTCCGAGTGCCGCCGCCACTGGCAACAGGGCCTGCGCACCCGGGCTCAGCTCTCGAATTCGCGCCGTGAGCAGCGCCACCACGCCGTCGCTGAAGTCCTGTCCGCGCAGCGCTCCACCATCCCACCGGAACCCGCCGCCCTCCGCGTCGAAGCGCACGAGCCCGCGCTCGTAGAAGGCGCGCAGGAGCTGCACCGCGAAGAACGGATTGCCCTCCGTCAACGAGAGCACCACCGCGTCCAGTTGCGTGTCCGGCTGACCCGCCGCCGCGGGGAAGACATCGGCCACGAGGCGGGTGAGCTGTGCGGGTGTCAGCGGCTCCAGGTCGATGCGCTGCACGGGCGTGCCCGCATCGCGCAGTGCCTGCGTGAGTCCCTCCACCGGATGCTCGGGCCCCAGCTCCTCGGAGCGACAGGCCGCGACGATGAGCAGGTGATTGAGTCCCCGGTCCGACAGGAGCAGGCGCAGCAACTGGAGGCTCGCGCTGTCCGCCCATTGAAGGTCGTCGAGCACGATGACGAGCGGATGCTCCTTCGTGGCGAGCACCCCCACCAGCTTGCGCAACACGAGCTGGAATCGGAGCTCCGACTCCGCGGGGCCCAGCTCGGCGACAGGAGGCTGCTCGCCCAGCACCAGCGCCAGGCGCGGCACCGCGTCCACCACCAGCCGCCCCATGCCACCCAACGCCTCCAGCAAGCGCGCGCGCCAATCCTCCAGTCGCTCCTCGCCAAGCAGGCTGCGGGCCACCTCGCGGAAGGCCTCGAAGACGCCGCTGTAGGGCGTGTCCCGAAGGAGCTGGTCGTACTTGCCCCGCACGAACAGGCCATGTCTCGCCGACACGGGACGCTTGAGCGTGCCCGTGAGCGCGGACTTGCCCATGCCGGCCGCGCCCGTGAGCAGCACGAAGCCGGAGCGACCCGATGCGGCGCGATCAAAGGCGGCCTTCAGCTCGGCCTGTTGTGTCTCGCGCCCATAGAGCTTCTCGGGCACGGCGAAGCGTTCGGGCACGTCCTTCGTGCCCAGCTCGAAGTCGGGCACCGCGCCGGTGGTCTCCTCCAGCGCGTCGAGGCAGCGCTGGAGGTCGGCGACCAGTCCGTACGCGCTCTGGTATCGGTCCTCGGGTGACTTGGCGAGCAGCTTGAGGATGAGGGCCGAGAGGGGGCGAGGCAGCTCCGGCACGAGCTCCTGTGGCGCCGGCGGGGGGAGCGCCACGTGCGCGTGGATGAGCCCCAGGGCATCGGTGTCCGCGAAGGGCCGACGGCCGGTGAACAGCTCGAACAGCATGACACCCAGCGAGTAGAAGTCGCTGCGCGAGTCCACGCTGCGGTGGGTGCGGCCCGTGCCCTCGGGCGACAGGTATTCGAGCGTGCCCTCCAAGCGCTCCGGGGCCACAGGCGCCACTTCGGCCCGCGCGCGGCGCGTGGCCAGGGTGAGTCCCGTCAGCTTCACGGACGAGCCGTCCGCGCTCAGCAGTACGGAGGCGGGTTGCAGGTCCCGGTGCAGGATGCCGGCGGCGTGGAGTTGGCCCACGGCGCGAGCAAGGGCGACGGCGATCCTGCACCCGGCGCGGACCTCCATGCGGCCCGCGGCGAGTCGCTGGGCGAGGGTCGTCTCTCCAAAACCCTCGAGCACGAGCACGGACATGCCGGGGCGGGATTCTTCGAGGGAAAGAGGGTGGAGGACGCCGTCGAGGCGGAGGGTGTGGGTGAGCTCGAATTCGTGGCGAAGACGATTGGTGAGGGACGGGGGCCGAGTGGGCTCCGCGACCTTCAGGGTGACCCGGGCACCATCTTCCGCGCGCGTGGCGCGAAGGAGCTGGAAGGAGCCGGAGGAGGAGAGCGCTCTGTCGCTGCGGTAGCCAGGAACCTCAATCATTGCTCAACCCGTGCGCGCAGGGGCGCGGCACCCCCCCTTGGAAGGGGGAGGCTAGCTGTGCACCCCCAGGCTCGCAACAGCGCCCGGTCGCTTCACCAGGAGGGTTGCCTGCTCGCCGGAGTGGAGCGCGCGGCCCGGGTGTGCCATGGAACCTCCACGGTGATGAGACCTTCGGCCAGGGTGGAGCTCGACACGCGGCGGGACGGCAGGCGCGTTCTCGTCATCGGAAGTGGTTTTGGAGGGCTGGCGGCCGCGGTCCGACTGGCCGCGCGAGGCTGGCGAGTCACCGTCCTGGAGCGGAGGGATGGACCTGGTGGTCGGGCCCATGCCTTCCAGCAGGACGGGTTCACCTTCGATGCCGGCCCTACTGTCATCACCTGTCCGCACCTGCTCGAGGAGCTGTGGGCCCTGGCGGGACGGAAGCTGGCGGACCACGTGGAACTCAAGCCGGTGACGCCGCTGTACCGCATGCGTTTTCCGGACGGCGTCACGTTCGACTACCACACGGACAAGGAGGCGATGCTGGAGTCCGTGCGACGCATCTCGCCTGGAGACGAGGCGGGCTACCTGTCGCTCAGTGCCCGTGTCGAGCGGATGTACGAAGCGGGCATCGGCCCGCTGATGAGTGCGCCGGTACCGCACGTGCTCAGCCTCGCGCCGTTCACTCCGGCCTTGGTGCGCGATGAGGCCTTCCGGAGCATGTATGGGCTGGTGTCGCGTCACGTGAAGGACGAGCGACTGCGGCAGGCGCTGAGCTTCCATCCGCTCCTCATCGGCGGCAGTCCCTTCTCGCCCGCGAGCGCGGTGTACACGTCCATCCAGTTCGTGGAGCGGCGCTGGGGTGCGTTCTTTCCAGTGGGAGGAACGGGGGCGTTGGTGCGGGGAATGGTGTCCTTGCTGGAGTCGCTGGGGGGCGAGGTTCGCTACGGCAGCGAGGTGTCGGAGATCACGGTGGAGGGGCGCAAGGCCACGGGGGTTCGGCTCGGGGATGGTTCGTGGCTTCCCGCCGAGGCCGTGGTGTCCAATGCGGACGCGGCGTGGACGTACCGCTATCTGCTGCCCAGGCATGTGCGCAGTCACTGGACGGACACGCGCATCCAGCAGGCGCGGTACTCGATGAGCGTGTTCCTCTGGTACTTCGGAACGCGGCGTCGGTACCCGGACGTCGCGCACCACACGTTGCTGTTCGGACGCGACTTCAAGGGCATGTTCTCCGGACTGGCCGGGCCGGGGCTGCCTTCCGAGGACCCGCTGCTGTACCTCCATCGCCCCACGGCGACGGACGTGGGGCTGGCTCCGCCGGACCACGATGCGTTCTACGTGTTGGCGCCGGTGCCGCACCTGGGAGACGGCTCGAGCTGGAAGGCGAGGGCGGAGATTTTCCGTCGCAAGCTGGCGGCCCGGCTGTCGCGCACGGTGTTGCCTGGGCTGGAGCAGGAGTTGGTGACGTCGCGAGTCTTCACGCCGGAGGACTTCCGGGATGACCTGCGCTCGTTCCGGGGCGCGGCGTTCAGCTTCGCGCCCACGCTGATGCAGACCACGTTCCTCCGAGCCCAGGCCAAGAGCGAGGACGTGGACCGGCTCTACCTCGTGGGTGCGGGGACGCATCCGGGGGCGGGACTGCCCGCGGTGTTGTGCTCCGCGAAGATCGTCGACACGGTCATGGCGGAGGCCTGAGCCCGCATCGCCGCATGGAGGCGTGAGCCTCGTGCTGACGAGGCGGCGGAGCGGCTTCAGGTCTCGATGGCGGCGCGTGAGTCCGTATCGCCGCACGGAGGCGTGAGCTTCGTGCTGGGGCCGGGTCTGCTTCGGACCTCGATGGCGACGGGGCAGCCCACATCGTCACCCTGCGCTCACGCGGAGATTGAGGGCGGGGCGCGCGTGCCCGAGAATCAGGCCACGGAGGAGCGCGTACATGACGACGGTCGAGGACCTGCCCCACTGTCACATCATCCTGAAGGCGGCGCTCCAGGCCGCGCGCCCGGAGGACCGGCCCGACGGGCCGTGGGCGCTGGGAGGGCCGCGCCCTGTCTGTCCGGCAGCGGGGCAGGTGGAACTGGGGCTGTGGTTCTCCTCGCTCGTCGCGCCGCACCTCGCTGACCGGTTCGAGGAGGCCGTCGCACGACGCGTGCTGGACCACGTGCGTGACTTCCTCGCGAAGCCGTCGCGCCTCACGCCGCAGGAGTCACTCTCGCTCGGGCATCAGAAGCAACTGACCAGCCACGCGGGCCGCGCATACCACCGACTCATCGCGGACTCCCGCTCCGAGCCCAAGGAGTCGGAAGCACTCGCGGTGGCCCGGCGCACAGCGGGCGCGGCGGCGGCCCTGTGTCGGGGCAAGGACACGTATGTCCACCTCACCGCGGCTGTGGCTCGGGTGGTGAAGTACCTGCGCGAGGCGGAGACGCGCGGCGACTTGAGCGTGCATGACTTCATCGTGGAACTGGACGCGCGCATCCTCCGGCTGGAGTGTCAGGCTGCGATCACTCCATTGCTCGCGGCGGACACTCCGCCGCCGGAACTCGACGCGGTGCTGTGGCGGTTCGATGGAGGCAAGGGTCAGGCGCGGCACTTCATCGCACGTCTGCGTGGTGGAACCCTGGGCCTGGTGACGAAGCTGGGCGCGCGCTGGGCCTGGGTCGAGGGACGCCGTGATGAAGTCCTGGCCTCCGTGCCGGACACGCTCTTCGAGGACGCCACCCGTACCGTCATGGCACGGGAGTGATGCGAGGAGTCACCACGCCGCGGGGCTCGCGCGGAACTCGGGGGTGATAGGTTTTCGAGAGGCTTTCCCCTGGGAGGTATGGATTTGGGCTCAACCCCGTCAGGCCGAGTGAGTGCATTCCTCCGGAGTTTCGGTACCTGGGTCGATGGAGCTCACTCCGCCAGGGTTCAAGAACTCATCGAGCGCCTGGCGCAGCGGCCGTACGATGACTTCGCGGTGCGGGATCTCGCGGAGCTTGGCCCGCACGCGCGCCACGCGGGGGGGGGTCCTCGTTGAACATCTGGCCAGCGAAGGCTGGGACATGAGGATCACCGCGGCCCTCGCGCTCGGCCTCATCCAATACGCGGAGGCCACCGATGCGCTCATCGCGCAGCTCGAAGATGGCCCGGACTGGCGCCGTGTCCATGCCTCGGCCCGCGCTCTCGGGTTGCTCTACGCGGAGCGAGCCATCGAGTCGCTCGAGCGCATCGCGGCGAGGCATTGGTATCCGCCCGTGAAGGAGGCGGCCAGCCAGGCCGTTCGGGTCATCCGGGGCGAGGAAGAGTATCCGGCGGGGAGGACCAACTCCGTGTTCTTCGCCCATGAGCATGCGGGCGCATCCCTGACGGCCACCTCCCGTCCGTTTCTCGACCTGGGCCCGGATGAACTCCCCGCGGTCTTCCTCGCGCAACGGACCTACTCCGCCGAGGTGTTCGACATGGGCGAATATCCTTCTCGGGTGAAGAAGCGAAACCAGCGGCCCCAATGCGGCCTGCGTGTCTCGGACGGATATCTGCTGGGTGCCAGTCGGGGAGAGTGGGGTGGCGAACTCGTTCACCAGCGGGACGACGCCACCGAAACGCACATCCTCTACACCCATGTGGTTGGCATCCATCGCCTGGGGCCGCACATCATCGTCGCGACAGGACTGGCCCACCTCGGAGGGAACACGGGTCGACTGTACCGGGTGTTTGCCCAGGGCGAGACCTTCGACGTGGAGCCCTGGCGACAGCTCCCCGGTGCTCCTCAGGGCTCTGGATGGCTCGCCGACGGACGCCTCTACATCTCCTGTTTCGGGGGAGCTGTCCTCGTCTCCCCCGAGGGAGACTTCGAGATGGCGGACTCCGGGATGCTCCCGGCGAAGTGACGCTCAGTCCTTCTTGCCGCCCCCGCCCGGAGGCGACCGCGGGCGCTGGCGCGGGAAGTTCGGGAACACGTCTCGCTCGAATACCTTGCGCAGCTTCGGGAAGTTGAGCGCCCACCTCACTCCCAGCCTCCACGGCGTGAAGAGCACGCGCGGGACGCGGGGGAACAGTCCGGGGAGCCACTCCGCGTACGTCTTCTCCATCGCGTCCACGTTGTAGTCCTCGCGAACGTCCACGCAGTACTGCGGGCCCGCATTATCCGGCACGTGGCCGTCGAGGATCTCCCCCAGCCCTGGCGGAAGGAACGTGGTGTGCAACGTCATGCCCACGTCGAAGTACTTGCTGCCCAGCCGGCAGATGGGCCCCTTGCTCATGTTCTCCGAGTCGAAGATCCACACCTCGTCACCCGTGGAGTCGGCAGGCAGGTCCGGCGTCGGGTCGGAGACCACCAGCGCCACGACGTAGCCCTTCCAGTACGGCACCTTCGGCAGCTTGATGCTGGGCACGAACTGCGGCGCGAAGCCGAACCAGCCCGTGGGCAACACGTAGCCGTCGAAGCGACCCGACTTGACGTAGAACTTGAAGAAGCTCGCGGCCCGGCCTTCCTGGATGGGCAGGCCGCTCTTGTCTCCAACGATGGGCTTGTAGAGCTGGTAGACGTACTCGGGGACCATGTCCGCCGCGAACCCATCCGAGTTGAAGTAGATGGCCAGTTCGTCATCCGGAATGACCCAGTTCGGCTCCGCCCCGTCGCTGTTGTCGGACGTGGGCGAGCGCCACTTCTGCCGCAGATACAGCCGCAGGTTCGTCTCGAGTTCTCCGTTGACGAGGCCCGCGTTGGAGAAGACGGTGAGGCCCCAGGTGAAGTTGTCGTGCGAGTGCAGGCGCGACTCGATGCGCCGGTTGCGCATGTCGATGCGGTGCACCCCCAGCGAGCTGCGCGTCACCGGCACCGCCGTGGGCATGCCCTCCTGGTAGGCCTCCGCCCGGCGGCCATTGATGAGCAGGTCCCCTTCCTTGATGGTGTGGGACAGGTCCTCGGACGGCGAGTGTCCCGCGACCAGGGTGATGACGTCGTCCGGGTTCTCGTAGCGAGCCGCGAAGTGCAGGCCACCCCCGCCGGACTGGAAGCGATGCGCCGGAATCCTTGGTGGGTCGTCCCGCGACAGCGTGCCGGGAGAGGGCCGCAGGTCCGAGCGCTTCACCACCCAGAACACCGCCTGCGGGTACGCGCGCTCGGAGGTGAATCTATCCACCAGTCGCTGCACGCGCGTCATCCCCGGCAGCGCTGCCTGCACCGCGATGGTCCAGAAGTTGATGGGGAAGTTGCTGTCGAGCAACACGACGTAGTCGCGCGTGACGGCGATTTGATGGAGCGACTGGGCGACCACCGGATTGCCCGTCGCCGCGTCCATCAGTGCCCAGTGGTGCAGCCGGTTCTCCCACGTGTCCCAGCTCGACAGGTGCGTCCAGCCTTCGCCGAGCGGCCACTTGGGGGCGTGGTTGGTGAAGAAGAGGCGAGGCTTCTGCTGGGACTCGGTCTCCCGGGGAGAGATGGGCTCCGCCACTTCGGGCGCGAACGCGGGGTGCGCGGTGCTCTGGAGCAGCGGGAAGGCCCAGGGCGTGGGGATGGCGGGCTTCCACTCGCGCAGATAGCCGAGCGGCGTGTACGCCTTGAGCGTCATCGGGTGGATGGCCCACGGGCGCCCCGCGTCCGTGGTCACCAGCAACATGTTCTCACCCTCCACCAGGAACGGCGCCGTGTTGGGGGCCTCCTGCGCGCCCAGCGCGATGCTCACGTCGGAGAGCGTCGTCTCACGGAACTCGTTGAGGTAGCGGGTGATGGGGCCGCGAGAAGTCGCTCCATCGTTCACCGGTTCCCGCGCGTAGTACGACGGCGTCTCCATGATGGCGGAGCTGAAGGTCGCGTCGGCGCCGTCGAAGTCGAGCCGCAGCACCAGCCCATCCGAGGCCAGCGCGGGCGAGCCCGCATGGACGCTGGGGCCCGCGACGAAGACATGTCCATGCAGATCCGGCGGCAGCTTGCCGGCGAGCACCTTCAGCGGCTCTTTTGAGTACGGCGTCCGATCGGACGTCATCGCGTTGCGCGGCATGCCCGGGCGCAGGCCCGGATGCACGACGAGGCCGGGGTAGGTGGTCCCGTCCGGCATGTGCGGCGGCGCGGGAGCGGGCTCGTCGTCGCTGGCGGCGTGGGGAAGAGGAGGAAGAGGGGGCTTGATCGCTTCGTGCATGGACGCCTCCACGGGTAGGGAGGTGCAAGTCGTGTCAGGGGAACGGGGCCGGCACGCTATCACGCGCCGCATCTCCACCTCGCACGAGGTGGCCCGTCCGCTTGGGTAGGGAGGGACCGGGATGGGGTACCGGGTGTGGACCCCATGTGCCATCATCCCGCCGCTCGGGGCGAACAAACATGAACGAACACGACATGTCTCAGCCACGCGTCATCGGCGGGCGATACGTCCTGGAGCGGGTGCTCGGGGGCGGTGGAATGGGCACCGTGTGGGTGGCGAGGGATCCCAAGCTCCAGCGCCTGGTCGCCCTCAAGCTGATGGCGAGCCACTGCGCGCCCACCCCCCACGCGCTGCGCCAGTTCGAATGGGAAGCCCAGGCCATCGCCCGCTTCCAGAGTCCGCACGTCATCCAGGTCCACGACTGCGACCTCTCCGGTGACGAGCCCTACATCGTCATGGAGCTGCTGGAAGGCGAGGACCTGGAGGCGCTGCTCAACCGGCGCGGAAGGCTGTCGCTCGCCATGGTGGAGCGGCTGCTCACGCAGGCCTCCCGCGCGCTCACCGCCGCGCACGCCGCGGGCGTCATCCACCGGGACCTCAAGCCCGCCAACCTCTTCCTCTCGCGCAGCACGGCGGGGGAGCTGGTGAAGGTGCTCGACTTCGGGCTCGCCCTGTTGACGCAGGGAGGCGACGCGCAGCCTCATCCGGACGAGGAGATGGCGGGCACGCCGCGCTACATGAGCCCCGAACAACTGCGCGGCCTGTCGCCCCGGTTGGACCACCGCTGTGATTTGTGGGCCCTGGCCGTGGTGGCCTACCGCGCGCTCACCGGTCAGCACCCGTTCCCCTTGGAGTCGCTACGGCAGCTGCGGCTGGGCAACGTGCCTCCGGCCCCCGTGCCGCCGTCCACGCTGGTGCCCGGGCTGGGCACGGAGGTCGACGCCTTCTTCGCGCGCGCGCTCGACGTTGAGCCCTCGCGGCGGTACCAGTCCGCGCACGAGTTGTCCTCGGACTTCATCGCGCGGGTGGAGGCGGGGCGTCCGTCACGGCCAGCGAAGGTGCTGGTGGTGGACGACGAGCCGGACGTCGCGGTGCTGATGGAGCAGAGCTTCCGCAAGCAGATCCGCCGCTCCGTGTACCAGTTCCTCTTCGCGTCGGACGGTGAGGAGGCGCTGGAGGAGCTGCGCCAGAATCCCGACACCGAAGTGGTGCTCTGCGACATCAACATGCCGAGGATGGACGGGCTCACCTTCCTGTCCCGCGTGGGCGAGGTCAGCTCCCTGACTCGGGTGGTCATCGTTTCGGCGTACGGGGACATGAGCAACCTGCGCACGGCGATGAACCGGGGGGCCTTCGACTTCATCACCAAGCCCATCGACTTCCCGGACATGGAGGCGACGCTCATCAAGACGCTCAAGCACGTGCGCGAGCTGCGCCGCACGGTGCGCTACACGGAGGAGAATGGCCTCTTGCGCATGTTCGTCCCCGGCGGCGTGCTGGAGCGGATTCCTCCGATGTTGCAGGGCACGGAGGACATGTCGGGCGAGTGGGTGGAGGGCACCGTCGTCTTCATCGACGTGGATGGCTTCACGCCCGTGCTCAGCCAGCAGGCGCCCCCGGAGTCGCTGCGCCGGCTCAACGCCAACTTCGAGGCCATTGTCCCGGAAATCCTCGCGCGCGGTGGCACGGTGGACAAGTTCGTCGGGGACGCGGTGATGGCCGTGTTCCGCGGACCTGGGCACGTGGACCAGGCGCTGGAGGCGTGTCTGTCCATCCGCCGTCAGCTGGAGACCCTGGCCACTCGCGGCGGCGCGCATGCGCCCTACGCGCATGGTGTCTGCATGGGCCTGGACTCGGGAGACCTCGTCGCCGGGAGCATCGGCGCGAAGGCGTCCGGGCGGCTCGACTACACGGTGCTGGGCGAGGTGGTGAACACCGCCTCGAAGCTCGCGGGCCTGGCCCGGCGAGGGCAGGTGCTCCTCAGCGACAGGACGCGTGAGCGCGCCCGGGAGGCCTTCGTCTACGCGCCGCAGGGAGAGCAGGTGCTGCACGGCGCGACGACGTCGCTCACCGTCTTCGAACTCTTGCGCGGCGAGGGGCCCCGGGACGTGACGCCCGAGGACTCCACGCCGTTCGTCGTGTCGGAGAAGCGTGAGGAGACGCGCGAGCAGGGACTGGCGGCGCTGCCGTCCCGGTAGGGGACGGCGGAGCGCTCAGCTCTGCGTCACTCGCACGGTGGTGTTCATCTCCCGGCCGGTGGCCGGGTCCCTGGCGCGCATGGTGAGGATGCCTTCGATGTTCACATCGAAGGTGATTTCCACCTGCACGCCGCCGGCGCGGGCCTGCTGGATGCCGGAGAAGGTGAACTCGCCGAGCATGTCATTGCGCACCACCATCTCGTGGTCGCCCTGGAAGATGCGCATGGCCAGCTCGGTCTGGTTGTCCATGCTGGTGGTGGCCAGCAGCTGCTTGGCGTTGGGAATGGGCGCGTTGCGCGGGAAGACGACGTGGAAGGCTCCACCGGCCTTCTCCAGGCCAATGGCCATGGGAATCACGTCGAGCAGCTGGATGCGCAGGTTGGTGTCGTCCTGGAGCGAGTGCGCGTAGAGCGCGGCGCCGATGGCGACGGCCTCGTCCGGGTGCACGCCCTTGCTGGGCGGCTTGCCGAAGAACTTGGTCAGCCGGTCCTGGACGACGGGCATGCGCGTCTGCCCACCCACCAGCATCACCTCGTCGATGTCCTTGGTGGACAGCCCCGAATCCACCAGCACCCGCGCCACCATCTGCAGCGTGCGGTCCACGAGGTGGTTGGTGAGCTGCTCCAGCATCTTCCGGGTGAACTTCATCTCGATGTTCAGGGGCTGGCCCTGGGACGTCATCGTGATGAAGGGGATGTTGAACGGCACCTCGTCGCGCGCGGACAAGTCAATCTTGGTGCGCTCGGCCAGGTCCTTGATGCGCTGCATCGCCACCGGGTCCGTGGCCAGGTCGATGCCCGTCTTGGCCGCGAAGTCCTTCAGGACGTGGTGGATGATGGCGTTGTCGAAGTCGATGCCGCCCAGGAAGACGTCGCCGCCGGTGGCCTTCACCTCGAAGACGCGGTCCCGGATTTCGATGATGGAGACGTCGAAGGTGCCGCCGCCCAGGTCGTAGATGACGACCTTCTGCTTCAGGCCCTTGCCCACGCCGTACGCGAGCGCCGCCGCGGTGGGCTCGTTGATGATGCGCACGACGTCCAGGTCGATGAGCTTGCCGGCGTCCTTCACCGACTGGCGCTGCCTGTCATTGAAGTACGCGGGGACCGTCACCACCGCCCGCTTGATGGGCATCTTCAGGTAGTTGGACGCGACCTCTCGAATCTTCCCGAGGATCTTCGCGCTGACTTCCTGGAGGGTGAACTCCTTCTTGCCCACGTCCAGCGTGACTTCGTTCTTCTTGCCGGGGCGCAGGTTGTACGCCACGACCTTCTTCATCGTCTCCACGACGTCGCTGCCGAACGTGCGCCCCACCAGTCGCTTGGCACCGTAGACGGTGTTGCGCGGGTTGAGCTGCCACTGGCGCTTGGCCTCGTAGCCGATGAGCTCGTTCCCCTTGTCGTCAATCGCGAAGATGGAGGGGATGGTGTACTCACCGCCCTTATAGGGGATGAGCTTCACGTTCCCGCTCTCCTCGACGATCGCCGCGCACGAGTTCGTCGTGCCGAGGTCGATGCCGATGATGGGCTCCTTGTGCATCGTGTTTGGACTCCGGGTGGGCACCGAAGAGAAGGTCCGGACCGTATCTCACCCCCGGCCCCCACGCGAGTATGCTTACACCCAGCGCGCCCGCTCGCCTCCGGTCGGCTCCTGGCAAAACCCTGGAACCCCGCACGATGTCGGGCGAAAAGTCCAACCCGGCCACTCTCTTCCCTGGAGGGCAACCGGCTGCCCGAGCCCGTGGGCTGGACGACATGACGGCAAAGGGGCCTGGACTTCCAGCAGGCCGGGCGGAAAGGTCTTGGGGAGGCCAACGGAGGCTGCGGAGCGCCGGGCCCCTGACTAGAGAGAACTGACCCGTACGAGGAGAGCCACCGTGGACGCGAAGGGTTATCTGCAGGAAGTGGGCACGCAGGTGAACGCCGACTTCGTCAAGAACCGTTCGATCCTGTCCTTCGAGGAGTACCTGTCGCTCTTCATCAACGATCCGCGCGCCCAGGCGCGGAACGCGGCGCAGTACCTCCGGGACGTAATGGACCACTTCGGCACGGAGACGGTGCCGCATCCGACGGGGACGATTCGCCGCTTCAAGGTCTTCAACACGGAGGGCAGCGGGCGGGACGGCCGGGTGGCGGGGCAGGAGGAGGTGCAGAACGCCATCTACCGGGTGCTCGGCAACTTCGTGCGCGCCGGCCGCATCAACAAGCTCATCTTCCTGCACGGCCCCAACGGCAGCGCGAAGTCCACGCTGGTCAACGCGCTCAAGGCCGGCATGGAGACGTACTCCTGGCTGCCGCAGGGGGCGCTCTACCGCATCGCCTGGGTGTTCCCCTCGGAGAAGCTCATCAAGGGCTCCATCGGCTTCGGGGAGCGCACGGACGGCAACGGGGAGCTGACGACCTTCGCGCATCTGGACGCGGAGAACATCGACCTGCGCATGCCGTGTGAGCTGCGGGATCATCCGATGTTCGCCATGCCTCCAGGCGAGCGGCGCAAGGTGTTGGAGACGGCCCTGAAGAAGAAGGGGCTGGGCACCGGGGACGGGGAGTCGGGGGACTACATCCTGTCCGACTACGTGCGGGACGGAGAGCTGTGCTCCAAGTGCCGCCGCATCTACACGGCGCTGCTCAACTCGTACAACGGCGACTGGCTGAAGGTGATGCGCCACGTCCAGGTGGAGCGCTTCTACGTGTCGCGCCGCTACCAGGTGGCCACGGTGACGGTGGAGCCGCAGATGAGCGTGGACGCCGTCGTCCAGCAGATCACCGCGGACCGCACCCAGCTCAACGTGCCCGCGCCGCTGCACAGCACCGTCCTGTTCGAGCCACACGGGCCGCTCGTCCACGCCAACCGGGGCCTCATCGAGTACGCGGACCTGCTCAAGCGCCCGCTGGAGGCGTTCAAGTACCTGCTGGGGTTCAGCGAGACGAGCGAGGTGCCGCTGGAGCCGTTCGTGCTCCAGCTGGACGAGGTGCTCATCGCGTCGTCCAACGAGAAACACCTGGGCGCCTTCAAGGAGCTGCCTGACTTCGCGTCGTTCAAGGGGCGCATCGAGCTGGTGCGCGTGCCCTACCTGCGCCGCTACCGCACCGAGCAGCAGATCTACGACGCGCAGGTGTCCGCGACGACGGTGGGCAAACACGTGGCGCCCCACGCGACGGAGCTGGCCGCGATGTGGGCCGTGCTCACGCGCCTGAAGAAGCCCATTCCGGACCGCTATCCCAGCGACGTGAAGGAGCTCATCGACCACGTCACGCCGGTGGAGAAGCTGCACCTGTACGAGGAGGGCGCGCCGCCGGACCGGCTCAGCCTGGCCAACACCAAGGAGCTGAGGAAGCTGCGCGAGGAGCTGTTCACCGAGTCGGACGCGTACCCCAACTACGAGGGGCGTGTGGGCGCGAGCGCGCGCGAAATCAAGACGGCGCTGTTCAACGCCGCGCAGAACCCCGACTACAAGTGCCTCAACGGGCTGGCGGTGCTCGAGGAGCTGGAGGCCATCTGCAAGGACAAGAGCGTCTACGAGTTCCTGCTCCAGGAAGTGGTGGACGGCTACCACGACCATGAGGAGTTCGTGCGCGTGGCGGAGGCGGAGTACCTGGACCGCGTGGACACCGAGGTGCGCGAGTCCATGGGCCTGGTCTCCGAGGGCCAGTATCGCGAGCTGGTGGAGCGCTACATCCAGGGCGTCAGCCACTGGGTGCGCGGCGAGAAGATGCGCAACCGCATCACCGGCGAGATGGAAAAGCCCGACGAGCAGCGCATGCAGGAGGTGGAAGCCATCGTCATGCCACGCGGAGAAGAGGTCTCCGAGTTCCGCCGCGGGCTCATCTCCTCCATCGGCGCGCACCGGCTGGACAATCCAGACCTGGCGATGGACTACCCGCGCATCTTCCCGGACATGTTCAAGCGCCTGAGGGACCACTACTTCGAAGAGCGCAAGCGGGTGCTGCGCAAGAACAAGGAGAACGTCCTCAAGTACCTCTCCGAGGACCGAAACCAGCTGTCGACGCGCGAGCAGACGCAGGTGCAGGGCACGCTGAAGACGATGGCGGAGCGCTACGGCTACTGCGAGTACTGCGCGAAGGACGCCATCCTGTTCTTGATGAAGAAGCGCTACGCCTGAGGCCGGGCGGGCAGGCGACCGGCCCCTGCAGGGCGCCTGCTTTCCAATGAGGATGGGGCGTGGGGAAGATGGGCGTCGCAAGCGAGTTCGCAGTCTCAGCGCCGTCCTTCATCCCGGAGAGTCGATGACCCGCTTCCTCCTGGGCGCCCCCGTCGCCCTGCTCGCCCTCGCATCGTGTGCCGGTGCGCCCGCGTCTCCCGCCAGCGCTCCCGTGCCACAGGCGCCGCCGGAGGTGGTGCGGGTAACCACGCCGGAGCCGTCGAGGCCGACGCGCAAGGAGATGGTGCGCCGCATCCTCCCTCACAACGTGCGCCTGCAAATCACGGAGGCGGACAAGGTGAGGCGCACGGCCTCCGGCGTGGTGGTGGGCTCCGAGCGGAGCGCGGAGGGCGTGGTCGCGTGGGTCATCACCAATGCGCACGCGGTGGTGATGGACGACCTGAATGCCCCCACGCTGAACGTGCTGGTGGACCGCCGCGCGGATGTGGAGTCGCACGTGGGCCAGGTGGTGGCGACCGGACAGGTGCCGGACCTGGACCTGGCACTCGTGAAGGTGCCGGGGCTGGCGTTGCCCGCGGTGGAGTTGGCGGACGAGGCGGAGCTGGAGTTGGGCGAGGACGTCGTCGTGGCGGCGTCGCCCTATGGCCGCGCGCTGTCGCTGTCCGGCGGCATGTTGTCCCAGGTGGAGTGGGACCGGGAGTCCCGGCGTCCGAGGATGGTGAAGACGGACGCGCCCATCGGCTACGGCGCGTCGGGCGGCGGCATCTTCAGCCTGGAGTCGGGCCGGCTGCTGGCCATCGTGGAGGGCTACCGCACGGCGCAGGTGGACTTCGCGGTGCGTGAGGAGAGCTACAGCTTCGACGTGCCCATGCCCGGCGAGACGTTCGCCGCGCCCAGCACCAAGGTGCGACAGTTCCTGCAAGCCAAGGGCTTCGGGCGCTTGTTGGAACGCAGCCTGCCTGGCGAGGGAGGCGTCGCTCACGCCGCCGGGCGCTGAGCCGCCTTTTTGTCGACAGCCGTCCGCTGCGCGCTACATCTGCTCGGGCCAGGAGGCGAGCGGATGTCGGGACGTGTTTCGTGGGATCAGTACTTCATGGACATCGCCAAGCAGGTGGCGACGCGGGCCACGTGTGATCGCAAGCACGTGGGGGCCGTCATCGTCCGTGGACGAACCATCCTGTCCACCGGCTACAACGGCTCCATCCGCGGCCTGCCGCACTGTGACGACGTGGGCCACATGATGGAGAACGGACACTGCGTGGCGACGGTGCACGCGGAGGCGAACGCCATCATCCAGTCCGCCACCAACGGCGTGGCCATTGATGGAGCGACCATCTACACGACCGCCAGCCCCTGCTGGCCGTGCTTCAAGCTGATCGCCAACGCGGGCCTCGTCCGCATCGTCTTCGGCGAGTTCTATCGGGATCCCCGCATCTTCGAGGTGGCCTCCCAGCTCAAGCTGGAGCTCGTTGGCCTGGGTGAGGCCGCGCGCCCTCCCGCGTCCTCGACCTGAAGCGCCTGCTGGAACCCTTCGGGAAGCGTCATCCGGACAACACTCCGGAGCCTGTCCAAGCCATTGACTCCACTCGGGAATTTGCCGTTTCCGGCAAGAATTACCGACCCAGGGTTGACGTTGTGGAACAGGCTCCCTAACTCTTGCCGGCGGTGGGGTGGCGGCGGGAGAGGGAGACGAAAAACCCGAGGAGTTTCCGTTGGTTAGCTCGACGGCTGTGTCCAGTAGCGTGGTGCGTGTCCAGGAAGCGACGGATCCCGTGGTGGGCGCTGCCCGCTATGGCGCCGTGCAGACGCTGATGGACAGCCTGCTGCACGACGTCCGCAACCCGCTCAATGCGATGGCCATCCACCTGGAGGTGCTGTCGGAGAAGCTGAAGGCGGAGACCGGGCAGGTGCCGCCGTCGCAGGAGAAGAACCTCAAGGCGCTGCGCGAGCAGATCCAGCGCGTGGACGGAATCCTGCGGCAGTTCTCCGACTTCATCGTGACCCGGGGCGGCACGGCGGGCGAAGTGGACCTGTCGGACGCGACGACGCGGGCGCTGGGCGTGGTGGCTCACGAGGGACGCAAGCGTCGGGCCACGGTGCAGGTGGCGGTGGAGGCGGGCGTGCTGGTCCGCCTGGCGGACACCTCGGAGCTGGGCTTCTTCGTCATCCAGGCGTTGCTGCGGGGCTTCCGGCGGGCCGAAGGCGGGGGCTCGGTGCGCGTCACGGTGCGAGGGGAAGGCTCGGTGGCGGTGCTGGAGGTGGAGGACACCGGGGGCGACAGCGCTCCGGAGCACGCGGACGTGGTGGCGGCCCTGGGGCTGCGCTGTGCCCAGCTGGGAGTGGACCTCCACGTCCGAGGTGGTTCCTGCCGGCTCATCTTTCCTCGCGCTTGAGGGCTGTACCGGGCGCCAGGCTTCTCCTTCAGAGTCATCCCCCATTCGCGTCACGACGCAGTACCGGAGGTCTTCATCTTGGGTAGCGCACGAATCCTGGCCGTGGACGACGAACGCGACACGTGCGAGGCGCTGGCGGAAATGCTCAGCACCTGGGGGCACAAGGTCGAGACGGCCTTCGACGGGCACGATGCCCTGCGCAAGGCCGGAGAGTTTCGACCGGACGTCGTCCTGTCGGACCTGGCGATGCCGGAGACCGACGGACTGTGGCTGCTGCGCAACCTCAAGGAAGAGCTGCCGGACTGTCCGGTGGTGTTCCTCACGGGCCGCGGCACCATCGACGCGGCGGTGGAGGCCATCCGCGAGGGTGCGTATGACTTCATCGTCAAGCCGCTGGACACCGCGCGCCTCAAGGTCTGCATCGACCGCGCGCTGGAGAAGAAGGAGACGATGCGCGAGGTGCAGACGCTGCGCCGTCGCCTCAAGCAGCTGGGCTCTTCCGACCTGATCGCCCAGTCCGCGGGCATGCGCAAGGTCATCGAGCTGGTGGAGAAGGTGGCCCCGTCCAAGGCCAGCGTGTCCATCAGCGGCGAGTCCGGCACGGGCAAGGAGGTGGTGGCGCGCGCCGTCCACAACCTGTCCCTGCGCCGCGACAAGCCCTTCATCGCCATCAACTGCGCGTCCATCCCCGCCACGCTGATCGAATCGGAGATCTTCGGCCACGAGCGCGGCGCCTTCACCGGCGCGGATCAGCGCCGTCCGGGCGTGTTCGAGCTGGCCCATGGCGGCACGCTGTTCCTGGACGAATTGGGAGAGATTCCCATCGACCTGCAGGCCAAGCTGCTCCGCGTGCTGGAAGAGAGCCGCCTGCGCCGGCTGGGTGGCAAGGTGGAGCTCGAGGTGGACGTGCGCGTGTTGTGCGCCACCAACCGCGACCTGAAGCAGGAGATCAAGAACGGGCGATTCCGCGAGGACCTCTACTTCCGGCTCAACGTGTTCCAGATCCACCTGCCGCCCCTGCGCGAGCGCCGCGAGGACGTGCCCATCCTGGTCCAGCACTTCGTGGACAAGTTCCGCGGGGACTCGGCCAAGCGCGTGTCCGGGGTGCACCCGGAGGCCATGGAGGTGCTCAAGAACTACGAGTGGCCGGGCAACATCCGCGAGCTGCGCAACGCGGTGGAGCGCGCGGTGATCCTCTGCGACGGGGAGCTGATCACCCGGGAGCACCTGCCGCCGGACATGGCGGGCAAGGGCCCGGAACGACACACGTTCCGGCTGCCTTTTGGCCTGAGCCTGGACGCGGTGGAGCGCGAGTACATCCTGGGAAGCCTCCAGCGCAATGGCAACAACAAGGCGCGCACGGCGGAGGTGCTCGGGGTGAGCGAGAAGACGCTCTACAACAAGCTCAATCGCTATGCGGCGGAGGCGCGCACTCAGCAAGGCGGGCCCTCGCGTGACAACGGGCCGCTGGGGGGACAGGGAGGCGATGGCCCCCTGAGCGCCCACAACCTGGTCGCTCGCTGACCTGACGGGTAGGAAATCCCCTCCGGATTCCGCGCTGTTGGAGCGGCTCGGAGGGGCGGTCAAGAAGGCCTTGGCAGGAGGTGCCGAGAGGGGCCGACCCTCCGCGAAACCCCGCGTCAATTCTTGACTTTTGACCTCTGGACAAGGGATTCTGTGGTCGACTCCCACCCACAGGGATGGCCCGGCCGTACAGGTCGACGCACCGGGCAAACTCCGACGCCTTCTTCTCGGCAAATCAGGAGTGTGCATCAGAGTGCCGCCGGGGGGGCACAAGGAAGGCCACAACGCAATGAGCGACGCGCGAGTTCTTCACTTCTTCGGCGGCAAGGGCGGGGTCGGTAAGACCACGCTCGCGGCGGCGTACGCGTTGCGGTTGTCGGAGGAGGTCCCGAAGGAGCGGGTGCTGCTCGTTTCGCTGGATCCGGTGCGCTCCCTGTCGGATCTGCTGAAGAAGAAGCTGACCGCGAAGCCCTCGAAGCTGGTGGCGGGCAAGGGTGAGGGTGGCGTCTGGGGCCTGGAGCTGGAGCCGGCCGCGCTGCTCAAGCCGTTCCTGGCGGACTACCTGCCCGCGCTGAAGAAGGCCGCTGGCAAGGGCACCCACTTCTCCGAGGAGGAGCTGGGCTCGCTGTATCAGCAGGCCGTCCCCGGGCTGGAGGAACTGGTCGGGCTCTTCCACGTGGTGTCGCTGCTGGAGGGTGAGGATTTCGACCGGGTGGTCGTGGACTGCTCGCCCACGAGCCACACGCTGCGCCTGTTCGACCTGCCGGTGGGGCTGCGCAAGTTCCTGGGCCTGGTGAAGGCGGGCGGCGACAAGCCGGCGCCGTCCACGGGCAAGGGCAAGAAGGCGGAGGCCGCCGCGGCGGAGCCGACGTACCTGGAAGCGCTGGGGCAGAAGGCGGAGAAGCTGCTGGGGCTCTTGAAGGACCCCGCGCGCACCGCCTTCCACCTGGTGGCGCTGGCCGAGCCGGTTCCCGAGGCGCAGACGCGCATGCTCTTCACCCAGCTGCGCGAGCGCGGGCTGCCGGTGACGGAGATCGTCGTCAACCAGGTGGAGGACCGCGAGGGGTGTCCCGCGTGTCAGGGCCGCCGGGGTCTGCAGGCGCCGCACGTGCGCAAGTTCCAGGCGCTGGACAAGGCCGTGCCGGTCCACCTGCTGGGTCGTCGTGAAGTGGCGCCGCGCGGGCTGGATGGCGTGGGCCTGTTCGCGAAGGCCTGGGCGGGTGGCAAGGAGACGAAGGCGCTGGAGTTCGCCGCCGCGGAGGGCCCTCCGGCCCTGGTGCGCGCGCCGTCCATGCCGCCCATCGCCGCGCCGCCGCTGCCGCCCACGCGGCTCATCTTCTTCGTGGGGCAGGGCGGAGTGGGCAAGAGCTCCTGCGCCGCCGCCGCCGCCGTGACGCTGACGGAGAAGGAGGGGCCGGTGCTCCTCATCTCCACGGATCCGGCGCACTCGCTGTCGGACGTGCTCCAGAGCCGGCTGACGGACACCGAGACGCAGGTGAAGGGCACCAAGGGTCTGTACGCGCGCGAGCTGGACATGGCGGGTTGGTTCAACGCCCTGCGCAAGCGGCTCAAGGAGAAGGCGGAGAAGGCCTTCGAGGGCGCGCCCAAGGCGGGCAACGACGTCCCCGCGGATCTGCTCTACCTGCGCAACCTGCTGGAGTCCGCGCCCCCGGGCATCGACGAGCTGGCGGCGATGAGCGTGCTCACCGACGCGCTGGTGCAGGAGCGCTTCAAGCGCATCGTCGTGGACTCGTCGCCGGTGGTGAACTCCGTGCGCGTGGTGGAGCTGGCGGAGACGGCGAAGACGTGGCTGGGCGCGCTGCACGCCGTGCTCAACAAGCACCGGGCCAAGGGCCTGGGCGAGCTGGCGGACGACATCGCGGGGATGATCAAACACGCGAAGCGCTTCGAGGAGGCGCTGGCGTCTCCCACGGAGGCGCGCTTCGTCGTCGTCACCCGCGGCGAGGAGCTGGCCGCGTCCCGCACCGAGCGCGTGGTGGAGTACCTGAAGGAGAGGAAGCTCCCGGTGGAGCGCATCCTCGTCAACCGCGTGGGCCCCAAGTCCACCTGCGAGAAGTGCGAGAACCGCCGCAAGCTGGAGCTGAACGCGGCGAAGGCCATCGAGAAGAAGCTGGGCCTGCCCGTCACCATGGCACCGGCGCTCGGTCGGCACCCGGCCGGGCTGCGCGAGCTGAAGGCGTTCCGGACGGCGTGGTACGCGCTGTCTCCTCCGGCCGCGAAGATCAAGGCCGCCTGAAGCAGCGAGGTGGGGGCCCCGCCATTGTGCTGGTGGCCTCCCACCTGAAACGCCCGCCGAGGCCCGTTCCCGTCCGCCCCCGCTGAGCACCTTGGCGTCCTCTCACGTGAGGACCAAGCGCTCTTCTCGTGGGGCTTCTGTATGCGTGCGAGCCCCGTCATCCCAAGTGGTGGCTGGTCAGCACTCGGACGCGGGACGTCTCAGGCGTCGCACTCCGAGGGCGCGTCGGTGAACGTTCCGAGTTCGGGGAAGGTGAGTGCTCCTGCCTCCGTCAGCGTGCCCGTGCGGGGTGCCTGTCCCTTGAGGCGCAGCTCCACCTGACGGCCGGTCACCGAATACGTCCCGGACACCTCGCTTCGCTGGGGCTTGCCCTCCGCGTCCACGGAGCGGGTCCAAAGGACGGCCCTGCCCCGGGTGAGGAAGCGCAATCCCCGGGTGCTGCCCAGGACGCCGACGCCCGGGCCGTACCAGGCCACGGTGCGCAGCAGGAAGGGCACGTCCGCCTCGCGCTCCGGGACTCGGCCCAGCAGCCGCTGCCAGCCCAGCGTGTCGCGAATGCCGTCCAGGTCGGCGTCCTGGCGGGCGCGGGCCAGGCGCCGGGCGTCCAGCCTCACCGCCTGGGAGAGGTGCTCGACGATGACGTCCCGATGGGCGCCGTACTCGCACACGCGGCCCTGCTTGCGCAGCACGCCCAGCGTGGCGGCGGCGTTGTAGCGGGGCAGGGCGTACGCCGGGTCTTCCTTGGCGGCGGCCTGGAACTTCTCCAGGGCCTCCGGGTAGCGGCCGGCCCGGTACAGGCGGAAGCCCTCGGTGTTGAGGCCCTTCGCGGAGGGGGGCGCCGGGGTGGCAGGGGGGGCGGTCAGCGCCAGGACGAGCAGCGGCAGGGCCAGAAACATGTCGCTCCGAATGGGACGCAGGTGTCCGGCAGCGTGACACGGTGCGGTGCGTAACCGCTTGCGCGTTGAAAGGTGCCTTACCCTGGTGCTAGTTCCGCGCCATGGCAACCGGCATCAGTTACGCGCTCGACTTCGAGCGCCCGCTCATCGAGCTGGAGAAGAAGATCGATGAGCTCAAGGCGTTGTCCACGGGTGGTTCCGCGGACTTCACCTCGGAGATTTCCAAGCTCGAGAAGAAGGCGAAGAAGCTCCAGACGGAGATCTTCAGTGACTTGACGCGGTGGCAGGTGGTGCAGATGTCCCGCCACCCCGCGCGCCCCTACTTCCTGGACTACATCCGCCTGCTGTTCACCGACTTCGTGGAGCTGTGCGGAGACCGGCACTTCGGCGAGGACCCGTCGATTGTCGGAGGCTTCGCCCGTTTCGACGGCAAGCCGGTGATGGTGATGGGGCATCAGAAGGGCCGCAACACCAAGGAGAACATGGCGCGCAACTTCGGCATGCCGCGCCCGGAGGGCTACCGCAAGGCGCGCCGGCTGATGGAGCTGGCGGAGCGCTTCGAGAAGCCCATCCTCACCTTCGTGGACACGCCGGGCGCATACCCGGGCATCGGCGCGGAGGAGCGCGGCCAGGCGGAGGCCATCGCCGTCAACCTGGAGGTGATGAGCGGGCTGCGCGTGCCCATCATCTCCACGGTGGTGGGTGAGGGCGGCTCGGGTGGCGCGCTCGCCATTGGCGTGGGCAACCGCGTGCTGATGTTCCAGAACAGCGTCTATTCAGTCATCTCGCCGGAGGGCTGCGCCTCCATCCTCTTCCGCGACGCCAGCAAGGCGGACAAGGCGGCGGATGCGATGAAGCTCACCGCGGGCGACCTGCTCCAGATGAAGATCATCGACGAGGTGGTGCCCGAGCCCGCAGGTGGCGCGCATCGAGACCCCGCGAAGGCGGCCGAGGCGCTGGGCAAGGTGCTGCGCAAGCACCTGGGCCAGCTCGCCGAGCTGTCACCCGACGGTCTGGTCAAGGACCGCTACGCGAAGTTCCGCGCGCTCGGCGTGTTCACCGGTCGCTGAGGCACATCTCCAGGGCCTCTACCTCCATGCGACCTCTCGTTCCTCCCCATGTCGAAACGCTCAAACCGTACGTGCCGGGCAAGCCCATCGAGGAGACCGAGCGCGAGTTCGGCCTGACCGGTGTCATCAAGCTCGCCTCCAACGAGAACCCGCTGGGGCCCTCCCCGCGCGCGCTCGAGGCCATGCGGCTGGCGTCAACCCAGGTGCATCTGTATCCGGATGCCACGTCGTTCCACCTGGTGCGCCGGCTGGCCGCGTCCCTGGGCGTGCAGCCGCAGGAAGTGGTGCTGGGCAGCGGCTCCAACGAGCTCATCGAGCTGCTCATCCGCACCTTCACCACGCCGGAGGACGAAATCCTCCTGTGCAGGAACTCCTTCTCCGCGTACCGCATCTCCGCGCAGGCCCACGGGCGGCCCTTCGTGGAGGTGCCCATGCGCGAGGGCTACCAGTACGACCTGGAGGCCATGGCGCGCGCGGTGACGCCGCGCACGCGGCTCATCTTCCTGGCCAATCCGGACAACCCGACGGGCACGGCGTTTGGCCGGAACGAGCTGGAGACCTTCCTCGCGGCCGTCCCGCCCGAGGTGCTGATTGCCTACGACGAGGCCTACTTCGAGTTCGTCGACTGGCCCGACTACGTCAGCGGCGTGGAGTTGTTCCGGCGTCACCCGAACGTCGTGGCGCTGCGCACCTTCAGCAAGATTCACGGGCTGGCGGGCATCCGCCTGGGCTACGGCGTCATGGACGCGAAGCTCGCCATGTATCTGCAGCGCACGCGCATGCCCTTCAACCTGACGGTGGTGGCGCAGGCGGCGGGGCTGGCGGCGCTGGAGGACACCGAGCATGTGCGGCGCACGCGGGAGAACAACCGCGCGGGCCTGCGCTACTTCGAGGCGGAGCTGCCCCCGCTGGGAATCACCCTCACGAAGAGCCACGCGAATTTCGTGTTCGCGGACTTCCGCCGCTCCTCCACCGAGCTGTACGAGCTGCTCCTGCGCAAGGGCGTCATCGTCCGGCCCTTCGCGGGCGGGGGTTTTCCCACCTGTCTTCGCATCTCCGTGGGGACGGCCTCGGAGAACGAGCGGTGCGTGCGCGCACTGAAAGAGGTGCTCTCGTGAGCCCACGCTGCTTCATCGTCGCCATCGACGGGCCGGCCGGTGCTGGCAAGTCCACGGTGTCCAAGCTGCTGGCGCGCCGGCTCGGCTTCTCCCTCGTCGACACGGGCGCCATCTACCGTTGCGTGGCGCTGATGGCGACGGACGAGCGCATCCCCTACGACGACGACGCGCGCCTGGGGGAGCTGCTGGGCCGCGTGCACATCCACTTCCAGGTGGTGGGCGAGGAGAACCGCGTCTTCCTCGGCGGCAAGGACGTGTCGGGCGACATCCGCTCGCCCGAAATCTCCATGGCCGCGTCGCAGGTGTCCGGGCGCCCTGTCGTCCGCGCGGGCCTGCTCCAGCTCCAGCGTCGCCTGGCCCTGGAGTCGAGCAAGGGCTCCATCCTGGAAGGCCGCGACATCGGAACGGTGGTGTTCCCGGACGCGGACGCGAAGTTCTTCCTGGAGGCCAACCCGGAGGTGCGCGCCCGCCGCCGCTTCGAGGAGCTGTTCCAGAAGGGCGTGGAGAGCAGCCTCGACGACGTGCTCGCCGACCAGACGAAGCGCGACAAGGATGACTCCGCGCGCGCGGTGGCTCCGCTGAAGGCCGCGGAGGACGCCATCCGCGTGGACTCCAGCAGCCTGCCGCTGTCGGAGGTGGTGCACTCCATGGAGGCGGAGATCCTCCGCCGCATGGCGGCGCGCGGGTAGGGCGCGTGGGCGCTCCACCCGCTGGGCCGGCTCGGCTCAGAAGGTGACGCCCTCCTTGGAGGGCGCGGGCACCACCAGCGACAGCCGGGGCTGCACGCCCTGGGCGTCGTAGAAGGCGTGGTAGAGGAACAGGTCCGCCACCACCTGCTTGACGTAGCCGCGCGTCTCCCGGAAGGGGATGGACTCCACGAAGAGGTCCAGCGGCAGGTCGCCGCGCTCCTGGGCCCACTTCGCCGCGGCGCTCGGTCCCGCGTTGTATGCGGCCGCCGCGAGCACCGGATGTGAGAAGCGCTCCATGAGCCGTGACAGGTACCAGGCCCCGTAGCGGATGTTGCGCTCGGGCGAGAAGAGGTCGGCGGGCGCCGGGTCTGGCTCCGCGAGCTTCCGGGCGATCTCCGTCGCCGTCTTGGGGATGATCTGCATCAGCCCGCGCGCGTCCGCCGCGCTCATGACCTCCGGCTTGAAGGCGCTCTCCCGCCGCATGATGGCCCACACCAGGAACGGGTCCACCTTGTGCGCCGTCGCCGCCTGCTCCACCGCGTTCGAGAAGGCCCGAGGATAGAAGGCCGCGAGCGCATCCGGCTCGCGGGAGCCGAAGGCCCGGCCCCACAGGTGTCGCGCCGCCACCGTGTGCGCATGGCCGAACTCACCCAGGCCGATCAACGCGTGCGCGAAGGGCAGGGCCTGGTCCGCGGAGCGCAGGCGCGCCACATGCGACTCCACCTCTTCGGCCGCGTCCCGGAACAGGCCTGTGCGCGTCAGCTCCACCGCCAGCCCCAGCTCGGGAGGACGCGGCAGCTCCAGCGACAGGGGAGGGCGCGGGAAGCTCGCCGGCGCCACCCGTCCCAGCTCCTTGAGCCGCTCCGAGGCCAGCAGCGCGTAGAACGACGCGGGCGCCACGGTGATGAGACGCTCGTACTCCGGGCCGACCTCCGCGGCGGCCCCGCCGCCCAACTCGCGGCTGCGCGCCATCCAGTAGCGCGCCTGCGGGGCCAGGCTGCTCCTCGGGAAGGTCGCCACCAGCGACTCCAGCGACGCGCGCGCCTTCGCGTAGTCCGCCAGTCGCAGGTACGCGAGAGACCGGAACCACAGGCCCTCGTCCCGACGCCGCGAGCGCGCGTAGCGCTCCCCATGCGCGGTGAAGGCCTTCGCGGCCTCGGCGAAGCGCCCCGCCTGCAGGTCGAGCCAGCCCGCGAAGAAGGCGCCTTCCTCGCCCGCGGACTGCGAGGCGTACTTCTGGTCCAGCGCCGCCATCAGCGCCCGGGCCTTCTCGTTGTCGTCCGCGCGCAGGGCCCGCCGCGCCACGAGCAGCTCCGCGTCGGCCGCGACACTCGCGGGCCCCTTCTCCGCGACGGCGAGCGCCTGCCGCGCGTCCTCGTCGCGGCCCAGCGCGAACAGGGCCCTGGCCCGCAGCAGCGACACCTTCGCCGTCTGCTCCTTCGAGAGCTTGTCGCCCTTCAGCGCCTCCAGCTCCTCCAGCGCGCGCTGGGACGCGCCACCGCTGAGGAAGCCCTCGGTGCGCTGCGCGCGCTCCGCGAAGCCCAGGCGCACCCCGGGACGGCGGACCTCGGTGAGCCACTTCACCGCGTCATCGGCGTACGGGTGCGTGGGAAAGCGCAGCGCCACCGTCATCAAATCCGCCTGCTGCCCCGCGCGATTGCCCGACGCGCCTCGCGCCTGGGCCCGCTGGAAGAGCAGCTCCGGGGACGGCGTCGCCTTCACCGCCGCCTCCAGCACGCCCACCGCCTGCTTCGCCTTGCCCGCCTTCAGGAGCGATTCGCCCAGCCGTGACCGGGCCCGCGTCACCAGGTCCAGGGGCGCTCCCGGGGCCTCCAGCACCCGCGCGAAGTCCAGCGCGGCCCCCGCGGCATCCCCCGCGTAGAAGCGCGCCTGGCCCAGATAGAAGGCCCGGTAGGGCTCCAGCAGGGCAGGGGCGGGGCCGGCCGCGAGCATGTCGCGCGCCTCGGCCGCTCGCCCGTCGGACAGGGCCAGTGTGCCCGCCAGCAAGGCGAGCCGCCCCGCGTCTGGACACTGCTTCGCCACGCAGGCAGCCCACTCGCTCTGGGCCCGAGAGGTCGCGTCGGTCTGATGAAGCCGCACGGCCTCCAGGGTTGTCGGGGATTGTCCCAGGGAAACCCCCAGTGCCCACCCCGCGACCGTCCCCATCCAGCTCATGTGTTCTCCCTTTCAGCACGCGGCTTTGCGGCCTGCCAACGAGACGCGTCCCTCAATCATTCCCCCTCTCACACGAGGGGGGTGGTTTGACAGCCGGCCCGACAAGTCCTAAATCCGCGCGCCATCGGGCCGGTTCGAAATGTCCTCAACCCGTCGTCATTCGCTGAAAGCGTTCAGGCGATTACGTGCTCTTGGGTCATTGAAGTCGGCCCGTTGCGTCACCCGGGGTGCATCACTACTTTGCGCGGCCGTTGCACGCTACCCCGGTCCGTCGTTGTCCAGGCGGGACCTGTCGTCCGGTAACACTGCTCGTTCACAGCGCTCGGGGGGGAAACAGCACAGAGGGAGGGCTCCATGAAGCCGTGTCCAGCCGATCTGCCGCAAACCATCAATCCCGAGGCCGGGCCGAAGCGTGCCGGTGTCGAGACGCATCGCAACCTGAATTGCCACCAGTATGACAACTGCCTGGACGAAGCGGTCCGGCGAGGGTGGCAGTCCTTCACATGCATGAAGTGCCCGATGTATCAGCACGCCGCGCCGCCGCAGATGGGCCTCGAGGCTTACGCCACCCAGCGCCGTCCCGTCTGATTCAGAGTCGCTTCACCGTGTGAGGGGAGGCCCCGTTATGGAGAGGGGCGCCCCACACGGGCCGCGCCCGCCGCGCCTCACTGGACCGCGGCGTAGATGACGGCGACCCAGTATTGCTTCGCGCCAAAGCGCTTCGAATCGCCCCGCACCACGCCCACGCCCACCCGGTTGTTGGTGGCTTCGGTGACGCTGCGGGACTCGGGGAGCGCGGCCGGGTCAGAGACCACGAAGAAGTCCACCGATGCGGTCCCCGCGTCGGGGAGCACCCGGAACACCCGTTCGTGCAAGGGCGCCTCGCCAGGCTGGGCCGCGGGCTGGTCCAACTCCAGCGCATGTCGGGCATGTGCCACCGCCAGTGACTCCAGCGCCTGACTCCGGGCCAGGGGCGGCAGCTTCTTCGCGGCGCGCCACCGCGCCAGGGCGTCATACGCGTCCTGCTGGGGATTCTGCGGGTCCGCCGAGGCGGGCGACGCGGCGGTGAAGACCTCCGTGACGGTGGCCTCGCTGCGACCGCCTGCCACTGTTCGCAGGACGACGCCCACCCCCATGAAGCGGAACCCGGGATCCAACAGGTTCCGGCGGTGACCCGGGCTGTGCTCGATGCCGAAGTGCGCCGCGAGCGGCCCGGCGGCCTGCCCCAGGTTCTCTCCGGCCCGTCCGTAGCGCGAGCCCGGGGGGAGTCGACGGGTGAGGGTGCTCCCATCCGGCGCGATGTGCGCGAAGAAGCCCTCTGTCGTCATGCGCGTGCTGTACCCCTGGGCCACGCGCTCCAGCACCGGGTCCGGCATCAGCTCCACCAGCCCATGGGCCCGGCGCAGGGCGTTGATGCGCTCATGCAGCGCGCTCCGCGCGCCTTCCTCCGTGGTGGGCTCCACGTTGTTCTCGCGCTCGCCGCGCAGACGGACTTCCCCAATCTGCGTGAGGAACAGGGACGTGACTTCCGGGCCCGCGTCGCCCTGCGCGACCACCTCCACCGTGTAGGTGCCGGGCTTGAGGAAATCCAGGCGCGTGCAGAAGTCGGAGCCCTCCGTTCCTCGCCGCGTGAGGGGGACGATGACCACTTCGCCGTCGGGTCGCGTGACGTAGATCTCCGGCGCATGGAGCGGCGGATTGAGCCTTCCGCAGAGTGTCTGCACCGCGCGCTCGCCGGGCATGACGCGGGGGAACGGCTTCAGCTCCGCCTTGCGGTCCGACACCAACGTCACCAGGGCGGCGCGCTTGTCCACCAGGGCCACGCCCACGCCGAAGTGGGTGGCTCGATCCGAGTTGAGGTCGGTCCGGGCGCGCAGCGACTCGAGCGCATGCGCATGGGCCCACGCGCGGATGACGAGCGCCCGGGGTGCGGGATCCGCCGCGCCCGCGTCGCTGACGGCCTCCGTGAGCGTGAAGAGGTCGGGCGCACCCGTGAAGACGCCGCTGAGCGCATCGTGGGCCAGTCGCCTCGCGGCCACGCTCAGCGCGCTGTCCTCCGTGGGCGCGCGACGTCCCACGCGCTCGAACTCCCGCACCACATGCTGGGCGGCCTGCCGCTCCATCGACTCCGCCGGCGTCAGCGGGGCCTTGCGCTCGGGCGGTGGGGTGCGCGGCGCCAGGGGCACTGACGGCGCCGTCGCGGCCCTGGAGGGCGTGCCGGGCCTCGGTGCTCCCGTCGTGGGCCCGGGCGCGGCGGCCAGGAGCGCCGTCAGCGCGAGCACGGCGATCATCGGGTGTCCCACCGGAAGGTGAGCGCCTTCACTGTGCCGGGGCCCAGTCGTTCATTGAGCTGCGCGCACAGCGAGGGCGCTTCGGCCTCCAGGGTGCGGGCCCACTCGGCGCTCGTGACGATGATGACGAGGGTGCCGCCCTCCAGCGCACGGGGGGAGCTATGGCGGGCAATGTGTGCTCCCACCACCGCGCCCCACACGGGCGCGAGGGCATGGCCCCGGCCTGACTCACCCGCGAGGCGCGCCAGGACACGGGGTAGGAGACTTTCCAGGGACTTGGGCTCGCCACGGGCCATCGCGCACGATGATGATTCGTGAGAACCTGAAAGCCAACCACCTGTTGCGTGACGTGGGCGAAGAGCGGGCGGCCGGGTCCGACGGTGTCCAGCGAGGGGGCTTCAGGGCCCTCCGCGCCGTCGCGCGACGGGCGTCGTGCCTGTATGGTCTTGGGCGTTCCGCCCCCCGGGAGCCGCACCGAATGAGTCCCTCGCCTCGTCCCCTGCTGCTGACAGCCCTCGTGTGCGCCCTGGGGACGCTGGCCGGCTGTGGGATGAACGCCGACGAAATCCCCGGCATCCCCGGCGACAACAAGCCGCTGCCGGGCCCCTGCGCGGTGGACCAGGACTGCCCGAACCCGTCCCTCTTCATCTGCAACACGGCGCTGTCCCGCTGTGAGCCCGCCTGTCGGACCCGCGAGGACTGTGAGGAGGGCAAGCGCCAGCAATATGCGCTGCCCATGTGTGACAACCCGCTGGGCTGTCAGTGCGACATGAACCGGTGCGTGGTGGGCCTGTGCGCCGCGGACGCGGATTGCGGCGTGGACGAGGTCTGCCGGGACGGGGCCTGCGGGGCGCCTCCGGCCCCGGCGCTCGCGGCCTCGTGCCAGGTGACGCCGGAGGTCGTCGTGGGCAGCCCCGAGCTGTCCGTCGTCTTCGGGGTGTGGGTGAAGGATGCGTCCGGGCGGCCCGTGGTGCCGCGTGATGGCGCGACGTGGTTGTCCCTCTCTCCGATGGCGACAGGTGGGGGCACGGGCGTCCGGGCTGCTTTCACGTTGCGGGTGCCCGGCGCGGAGCAGGACGTGGTGGAGGCGCGCGTCGGCTCGGCCGTCTGCCGCGCCCGCGTCATGGTGCTCAGCCCCGACGTGCCGGACGGAGGGGTGCGCGTGCTCGTGTTTGACGAGCTGACGGGACGCCCGTTGCCGCTGGCCTCCGTCGCCGTGTCGGAGGTGGGCGGGAAGATGTTGTCGGTGGCGCTGACGGGGCTCGATGGCGTCGCGTGGGTGCCCGCCTCGGGCACCGTGGGCCTGTCCGCCTTCCACCCGGACTTCGGCTACCTCACGCTGGCCCGCCATGACGTGGACGACCACCGCGATGTCCGGATGGCGCTGCGGCGCAACCCGCAGGATTTCTCCGGAGGCGTGCGGGTCGACTTCGTCGAGCCGCGTGCGGCCGGCGTCCCGGCTCCCATGCTGCGGTTGGGAATGACGGGCCTGTCGGTGCCGGGGCTCTTCTCCGAGCTGGCGTCGGGGACGTTGCTGGGCTTCGAGCGCGAGGTGGAAGTGAGCGCGGGCGGCACGCGGCGACTGCCCCTGCCGTCGGGCACGGCGCTCTGGTTGGAAGGGGGCACGCCGCCTCCGGCCTCCGCGCCCGGGGTGGCGGGTATCTGCGATGGCGCGCTGGCGGGCGTGTTGAATCCCGAGGAGGCCATCCTGTCCGGTACCTGTGGCACCCGCGCGGCCTGGGGGCTGACGGGGAGCGTGCCGGTGGCGGAGCTGCCGCTCAATGCACTGGAACCCGGAGCCGACCCGCTGCTGATGCTGGGGCGCCTGCTCCCCCTGTCTCCGCGCTTCTATTCGTCCGTGGCGCGCGATGCCGCCTTCCGCCTGGTCCCCACGCCGGGCCTCTCCACGGGAGAACCAAGGCCAGACACCGTGGCGTATTCCGAGAGCGTGTCCCTGGACTTCGAGGGCGTGCGTCTGGCGTTTCCCTTCGCCGTGCGCGTCCCGGAGCTTCCGCGCTACCGGGGGACCTATCTGGACCGGGCCTATGTGGTGAGCACCGTGGTGGCTCCGGGACGAGGGCTGGTGCCCTTGGGGCTCGGAGCCGCGGCCAACGTCGCGCCCGCGGACCCGAACACGGACGCGGATGTGCGGGTGGGCCGGTCCGGCGTGGTGGCCCTGCGCATGGCCCCCGCGCACCATGGCCTGGAGGGGCAGCCCTACCGACTCCTGGTGGGAGCCACCTCCCGAGCGGCCCTCGACGATGCCTCCGCGGGCACGGCGACCGGCTTCGTGGTGGCGGACCTGCCGGGATTGACCTTCGACCCCCTGGGCGAGCACCCCGTCGAGCCCACCGTCGACTTCCTCCCGATTCCCGAGGACGCCCGCTACAACTTCGACGGCGCCGAGGCCCACGGACTCCAGGGACGAGAGCTGCGCGCCGATGTCGACGAGCCCGCCACCCTGGTCCGCGTCGTCTTCACGGACCGCCTCGGGCGACGCTGGACGGTCCTGGCCTCACCCGACGAGCTCGAGGAGGGCATCCGTGTTCCTCGACCTCCCGCGGGGCTCGAGGACCGGACGTACTTCGGCGACCACCTGGGCTCGCGGGCGCTCCTTCGAGTGGAGGTGCTCCAGGTTACCGGGCGTGATGCTCGCGACACCCTGGGGCCCTCGCGGCTGGTGGCGGCGGGCGGTCCAGGCCTGGACCACGTGGGGGACCTGACTCGCGCGGCGTCGTCGCTGGACGTGGGGCGCCCGGAAGTCACCTGGCTCTATCCGGAGCTGGAGGGACAGCGGCTGAGCCGGGGAAGCGCCGTACGCGTCCGAGTCACCGGTTTTCGCCCGGGCGCGAGCGCCGGGGCCGACGGCCGCGTGCGTGTCATGGTACGGGGGGGCGGGAAGGGCTGCGAGGAGATCCTCGTGAGCGACTCCGCCGCCTCACCCGCGACGGGGGAAGTGCAGCTCCAGCTCCCGGTCAACTGCTCCGGGACAGGGGTGTCGCTCATCGCCTCGCTGGAGGACACGGAGGGCGCGCTGCTGCGTCCACCTGTCTTCACCTCGAGGGGCGTGGATATCCCCTAGGGGGGATGAAGGAAGACGTCGTTGGTTGGATGTCGATGGACGGAGGTTCCCTACCTGGCGTCTCGCCTTGTGATTCGCTTTCTGGATTTGCAGGGTGGTAGCGTCTCGTGGGTCGTTCGCTGGAGGAGCGGTGCAGAAGGAGACGGTCGTCACGGTCATCTCGAAGATCTCCGACCGGCCGGTCAACCTCGACGCGGCGCTGGTGGTGATCTACGGATTGGACCTGGGTCGGAAGTTCGATTTGACGCGCGAGGAGACGCTGATCGGGCGCTCGTCGAAGTGCGACATCCAGATCGACCAGGAGTCGGTGAGCCGCAACCACGCGGCCATCGCGAATACCCGCGAGGGCGTGAAGATTCGCGACGCGGGCTCCACCAACGGCACGTTCATCAACGACGAGGTGGTGGAGGGTGATCGCGAGCTGCGCAACGGCGACCTGGTGAAGATTGGCCGCACCATCTTCAAGTACATCGCGGGCGGCAACATCGAGGCCGCCTACCACGATGAGATCTACCGGCTGACCACGATGGACGGCCTGACGCAGATCTACAACCGCCGCTACTTCGACGAGCAGCTGGACCGGGAGATCTCCCGCAGCCGCCGTTATGAGCGCGTGCTGTCGCTGGTGCTGGTGGACATCGACCACTTCAAGAAGGTGAACGACAAGTTCGGGCACCTGGCGGGAGACTCGGTGCTCAAGCAGCTGGCGTCCACGGTGCGCACGCGCATCCGGCGAGAGGATGTCTTCGCGCGCTATGGCGGCGAGGAGTTCGCCATCCTGTTGCCGGAAGTGGCGCTGGTCGGCGCGCGACAGCTCTCCGAGAAGGTCCGGCGGTTGGTGGAGAAGCAGCGCTTCGAGTTTGATCGCCAGCCCATCCCCGTCACCATCTCCCTGGGCGTGGCCGTGTTGGATCCCCGCCACCGCGAGCCTGGAGACCTGGTGCGCGCGGCGGACGAGAAGCTCTTCGAGGCGAAGACGGGTGGGCGCAACCGCGTCATCGCCTGAAGCGGCGTGCGCCCCTCGGGGCGTCTGTTTCAGCCGGCGAAGATGGAGCGCCGCTCCCGCAGCAGCGTGTGGATCATCGACTGGATGGCCTCGCGCGTGCGCTCGGTGAGTCGCCCCACTTCGCCCAGATCCTCCGCGGCTTCAGGGGGCAGGCCGTCCATGGCGATGGGTTCGCCGAAGCGGATGCTCCACTTGGCGGGCAGCGGGCCCAGCGGCGTGAGGGGCACGTAGGGCAACCCGAAGAAGCTCGCGGGAATGCGTCCCAGCAGGGGGGAGGTCTCCTCCGCGCCGACGATGGCCACCGGGACGATGGGCGCTCCCGTGCGAAGGGCGAGCTTCACGAAGCCACCTCGCCCGAAACGCTTGAGCCGGTAGCGCTCCGCGAAGGGCTTGCTGAGACCCTGGTAGCCCTCCGGGAAGACGACCAGTGGGCGCTGCTCGTCGAGCAGCCGCAGCGCGTTCTCCGGGCATGCCCGCACGGCGCCCAGGCGATTGAAGAGGGTGCCCAGCACGGGCGCGTGGAAGATCTGATCCTCCACCAGCCAGCGTGATTCGCGCAGGTCGGGGCGCTCGCGAGCCAGGGTGAGCGACATCACCAGGCCGTCATAAGGCAGGGCGCCCGAGTGGTTCGCCACCAGGATGGCCGCGCCCTTGGGGATGTGGTCCGTGCCCTGCGCGGCGACGCGCCAGTACTGGCCATAGAGGAACTCCAGCACGGGCTCCAGCCGCTGCACCAGTGACGGGTCCTTGCCGTACTCGTCCAGGTGGGCGCCTCCGCCCGTGCCCAGGCCCGCGCGGACGGCGTCCAGCATGCCGTTCATCGCGCCCCAGGCACGTCCCAGTCCCTCGCTGGCCAGCGCCTGTCCGGCGATTTCACGCGCCAGCGACAGCATGCCGGTGGCGCGCTGCGCGAGGGGACGAGGGGCGTCGGATTCCCGCGAGCCATCCGGAGCCTGCGCCGCGCGCGCCGCATCCTCCGCGGCGGAGGCGGGCACCAGGGACAAGGGGCCTCGACGGCCTGGGGGGAACTCGTCGCGCGTCGCGTCTGGCATTTCCACCTCCGGCTCCAGCGAGGAGCGGGTTGTCGAGAGGGGCGGGGAGGACAGCTCCCACACGTCATCGGCGTCGTCCGGGGTTTCGTCGAGGTCGGAGAGCTCCAGCACCGCGCCCGCCAGGTCCTCGTGCGGCTCGAGACGGGAACCCTGGTCCGCGTCGGGTTCGTTCGCGGTGTTGTTCGCGGCGCGCTCCTCGAGCGTGTCCCTGGAGTGCGTGAAGGGGGCGCGGCGATCCATCACCTCCGCGACGGCGAGCTCGGCGGCGCTCTCGGCCACCTGCGCGGCGACGGTGGCGGCGAGCTCGCGCTCGCGTTCCGGGCGGCGGGTCGAGGGGCTGTGGTCCAGGACCTCCTCGACCGCGGCTTCGGCCAGCTCGGTCGCCATCTCCGTGGCGAGGAGCCTGTCCACGGGCTCCTTGGAGCCGTCCCGCCGGTTCATTGCCACGTCCACGGCGTGCTTCGCGGTGACTTCGGCCACCTCGGCGGCCAGGGCTTCCGCGAGCGCGTGGTCCACCTCCCGCTGATGGGGTGTTCTCGCCGCGTTGGCGTCATCCAGGGCTGGAGCGCGCGCGGGCGGCGGCTCGCGCGGCGTCACCGGAGCCGCGGGTTCACGCAGGGGCTCGACCTCAGCCGAAGGCACTGCGGACGTGTCGGCGGGTCGCGTCGCGGCGACGTCCTGGCCGAGGGTGTCGCGGTTCTCTTCCGACACCGAAGCCGCGGACTCGTCGCCTTGCCGCGCCCGTGCACCGCGCGATGCCGATGCTGGGGCCTGGTGGCCAGCGCCCGATGCGCGCTGCGAAGCGCCCGCCTCGGAGGGCTGACGGGCTGCCGCACTCGCGCCATCCTTCGGGCCCTTGGCGCCATTCGTGCGAGAGGGTGCTTTCGCGTTGGCGTTGGATGCGTGCTTCACCTTCGCGTCGGGCGGCGTGGCGTTCGCCTTGAGCTTCGCCTCGTCGCCGACCTTCGAGCCGGCCGTGCCTCGCGACGCCGTGCCCTGTGGCTGTTTCGTTCCCACTCCGGTTCGCGAAGCGGATGCACCGCCTCCGGAATGTGCCCTGGCCTCGCCCGCGCTCCGGGCCGCCGCCGTGGTGGAGCCCTTCGCCCCGCCCGTGGACTTCGCGGGTGCGGGCTTCGCGCTGGAGGGCTTCTTCGCTCGGCCCTTGTCCAGGGTGCCATCATTCCTGGCGTGGGCCGCGCTCGGGCCCGACGACGCGCGGGTGTTCGCGGCCTTCTTCTTGTCGTCGGAGGTCCCGCGCTCGGAGGGCGAGCGCTCCTGCTTCGCATGGGGGCCGGGCTTCGCGGGCGCGCCATCGCGGGTGGCGGCTCCGCGCTGGAAGGGATCGTTCCCGAGGACACCCTTGGCCATCTCTAGCTCCTCTTGAGCGCCGCGGCGGCGTCCCTGACGTGGTGGAAGGGGATGAATCCGAGGGCGGTCTCGGCGCGCGCGCCGTCCGCCACCCACGAGTAATGGATGTAGTCGAGAAGGGCTACGGGCAACGTGTCCGCTCCCACCACATCCAGCGCGTGGAGTGCGCCACGGAACAAAGGCCCTGGGAGGGGGAGCGGGCGAGCACCCGCCTGCCGGATGAGGCCGGACAGTGGCAGCACACCCCGTCCGACGATGTTGAACTCGCCGGATACGTCCGCCCGCAGCGACAGATGAAGCGCCCGCCCCGCGTCCTCCTCGTGCAGTCCCTGCCACAGCGGGTCGAACCCGAGCAGCGTGGGGACCACGGACGTGCGTGTCAGCAGCCGCGTCACGGGATTCTCGATGGTCGGCCCCAGCACCGGCGCGAAGCGCAGCACGAGCACGCGCATCTCCGGATGCCGCTCGCGGAAGGCACGGACCTGCCCCTCCACCTCCACCTTGTCGGTGACGAAGCGGCTGTGAGGACAGCCCTGCAGCGGCGACTCCTCTCGCAGCAACGCGGGGTTGTTCCCCCGCGCCCCATAGACGGCCGTCATCGAGGGCACCACCAGCCTCGGCAGGCGCGCCCGGCCCGCCGCGGTCAGCACGTTCATCGTGCCGATGACCTCCAGCTCGTGCGCCAGGGAGCCGTTGCGGATGGGTCCGAAGAGGAACGCCAGGTGGTAGAGCGCGTCCACGGGGCGCTCGGCCAGCGCGTCGGTGAGCTCGCTTTCGGCGTCATGCCGGGTGAGGTCCACCTGGTGGAACTCCACCTTGGCCCCCTCCGGACGGGCGACGTCCAGAACGAGGATGCTCTCCACGTCGGGATCCCGCTCGAGCCGGGGCAGCAATAGCTTCCCGTACTCGCCGCTGGCTCCGGTCACCGCGACGCGCAACCGCCCCTTGCCTGGTCGTGACACGTCCATACGCGGGCTCTCCTGTTAGCCCAGCCGGTCCTGAATGTCAGCCTGCACCCATCTCGTCTCGCTGGACAACGTTCGTTCCGTGGCGGAGGGTGGATGATTGCCATGGCTCGCATCGCACGTCTCAGTGACGTCCTCATCAACAAGATCGCCGCCGGCGAGGTGGTGGAGCGCCCCGCGTCCGTCGTGAAGGAGCTGGTGGAGAACTCCCTCGACGCGGGCTCGAGCACCATCCGCGTCGACCTGGCCGGCGGGGGCGTGGACCGCATCATCATCTCGGACGACGGGCACGGCATGGGGCGGCACGACGCCACGCTGTGTCTGGAGCGTCACGCCACCAGCAAGCTGCGCGAGCTGGACGACCTGTTCCACATCGACTCCATGGGGTTCCGGGGCGAGGCCGTGCCCGCCATCGCCTCCGTCTCCCGCTTCTCCCTCCACACCGCCGAGGTGGGCGCGGACGTGGGCACCCGGGTGACGCTGGAGGGTGGGGTGGACCCGCTCATCGAGGATGCCCCTCCGCGCACGGGCACCGTCATCACCGTGGAGGACCTCTTCTTCAACGTGCCCGCGCGCCGCAAGTTCCTGCGCCGGGGCGACACCGAGCTCAAGCACGCCGAAGAGGCCGTCGTCCGCCTGGCGCTCGCGAACCCGGAGGTGGGCTTCTTCGCCACCCACGAGGGCAACGAGCTCTTCTCCAGCGCGGCCTGCCCGGAGGACCCCCGCGAGCGCATCGCCGCCGCGCTGGGCCCCGCGGCCCACCCGCACCTGTTCCCCGTGGAGGAGCGGCGCCTGGGTGTCAGCGTCACCGGCTACGCGGCCTCGCCCGAGTTCACCTTCCCCAACGCGCGCGGGCTCTACACGTTCGTCAACCGCCGCTACGTCCGCGACAGGGGCCTCATCGGCACCATCCAGCGCGCCTACCAGGACTTCCTCGCCGCGGGCCGGCAGCCCGTCGTCGTCCTGCACATCGACGTGGACCCCATCGCGGTGGACGTCAACGTGCACCCCCAGAAGCTGGAGGTCCGCTTCTCCGATGCCCGAGGCGTCCAGGAGGCCATCAGCGCCGCGCTCAACCGGATGCTGCGCGCGGCCCCATGGCTGGGCGCGGGCGCCGACCCCAATGGCCCCGGCGGGAATCAGCCGCGCGATGCCGCGCACTATGCGCTCGCCGTGGAGCGCTTCCTCACTCGCGCTCAGGAGGCCTCCTGGGGCGCGCCGCTGCCCACCACGCTGGACGCAGCATCGGGGGGCGCTCCGTCGCACGCCCTGTCCGGAGCGCCCGGGCCCATGGTCGGGATTCCCTCGTCGCTGCCCTTCGGCGCGGTGGGGCGCCCGCCCGCGTTCGGCGAGGCCCAACCCCAGCTCAATGAGGCCCCTCCGCCGGGCTACTTCGTCGCGCTGCGACCCATGGGCCTGCTCGGAGGTCGCTTCCACCTCTGCGAAGGACCCGGCGGCACGCTGGTGGTGTTGGACCCTCATGCGGCGCTGGAGCGGACCCGGCTGACGACCTACCTGCGCGCGCTGGACGATGCGAAGGGCCCTCCCGCGCCCTCGCTGTTCGGCACCACGCTGGAGTTTCCCGTGCAGGTCGCCAAGGCGCTCGTCGAGGGGCGCGAGGCCCTGTCGCGCCTGGGCGTCGACGTGGAGCCCTTCGGCGGCACGATGGTGGCGCTGAAGACGGTGCCTCCGGGGTTGGAGGGGGCGGATGCTCGCTCGTTGCTGGAGGCGCTCGCGCGCGCGTTGCCGCCCAAGGGCGCCGCGCTGGACTCCGTCACGCTGGCCGAGGCCGTGCGGGTGATGGCGTGTCATGCCGCGCGCAAGGCGGGCTCCGTGCCGCTCACGGACGCGCAGCTTCGCGCGCTCCTGGGCGAACTGGACCGGGCCGACTTCCATCCCCCCTGCATCCACGGCACGGTGGTGGTGCTGGAGATGCCCCTGCTGGAGCTGGAGCGCCGCGCCCGCTGAAGCCAGAATCCCAGTCCCTCCGCGCCCTTGCACGGCCGGAAAATTGACCCGTGGGAGGCCGCTGCTACGGTGGGCCACACGCCTGTAGCACGGGGCGGACCGGGCACGGACGGCCGGGAAGAGCATCCCTCACGGCAACAACCACGATGGGAGCGGCCACATGCGCGGTGTCATCACCCTGCGGGACGTGGTGTCGAACCTGGGCGTGGTGCTCCGTGAGTTCGGAGCCCTGTGTGTCGTCCGCTGTCTGGTCGCCTCGCTGCGCCGCCAACGGACGACGTTCCTCGAAATCGCCGTGCGCCCCAAGCGCTCCTGACCTTCGCCCCCGAGTCCCTGCTTCGATGCTCCGTCGACTTCCGCTTCTGCTCGCCCTGTTGTTCGCCGCTCCCGCTTTCGCCCAGGACGAGGAGGACGATGGGCCCACCTCGATGGACGGCGTGGGACGCATCACCGTGCAGGGTGGCTGGCGTTCCACCTCCAACGAGACGTTCTACAAGGGCTGGTACGGCCGGACGGGCAACGGCGACCTGGCGCGCGCGCGGAAGACCGGAGGGGGGCCGTTCGGTGTGGCCTCCTTCGCCTATTCGCTGTCGGACCTCGTGGAGCTGGGCATCGACCTGTTCGGGACCGGCTCCCGGCTCTACGTCACGGAACCGGGCGTGGAAGGCCTGCCTCCCACCGAGCGGGGCATCGACACCCTGGCCTACGGCGCGATGCTGGGCCTGCGCTTCCAGAAGCTGCTCCCCGAGGTCGGCCCCTATGGGCTGGTCCCCTTCCTGGGCTTCTTGACCGGTCCCACGCTCATCAGCTCGGAGCGCGACGGAGAGGCCGTGCGGGAGAGAACGACGCAGGCCTGGGCGGGTTCGCTGGGAGCGACATGGCGCTTGTCCTCTCGCTGGGGCATCACCGGTGAGTACCGCTTCATGTTCCTGCGCGGACCCGTGGGCCCCGAGGACGCGAAGATTGGCTCGTTCAGTCTGGGAGGGAGCTGGCTGTCGCTGGGCGTGACGTACACTTTTCCGCCCGAGCCATCACGAGGTCTCCCAGGCTCTGGTTTGTAGCTCGCAGAGCGAGCAGGCGTGGACATTGGAAGGTTGTTTGCTCCCGGAAATGTGACAAAGCCTCCGTGTTGTTCCGGTGCGGAAATTGTCGCCGTATGACCGGGAGAACTCCTTACGATGCGTGAATCGGCCGAGATCGTTACCGGGCCCAGGAAGATGTCCATGCCAGAGCAGGCGAAGACCGAGATTGATAAGGAATTGGCGGACCTCCGCCGCGAAGTCGTCGAGGCCCGTAACCTCGTCATCAAAAGTGACAACCTGCTGAAGAACCTCCACGCGGAGGTGAAGGCGGTCGGCAAGCGTCACGAGGACTTCCAGAAGCGGCAGTGGATTTCGTCCGCGGCGGCCTACGTGCTGTTCGCGGTCATCGCGGTGGGCGCGGCGGTGATGATCACCAGCGCGCGCAGCTCCAGCGCCACCAACGAGCGGGAGCGCCTGGAGAAGATGGTGGCGGACCTGACGGGCCAGCTGGAGAAGCAGCGCTCGGACACCTCCGCGCACCAGACGGCCCAGCGCGGCGCCGCCGAGGTCTACAAGATGATGACCTCGCTGCCCGGCGACGAGCGGCTCAAGGGCATCGACGCGCTGATGAAGCTGGACACCCAGCGCCTCAGCTCGCTGGAGCGCCAGGCCCTCAATGACCGCGCCACGTCGCTGCGCCGCGAGACGGGTGATGCCGCCTTCGAGCGCGGCAAGATCGCCTTCCGCAAGAACGAGATGGACCAGGTCGTCTCGGAGATGGAGCGCTTCCTGGCCATGAACCCGCCGCAGGAGCAGTCGCTGGACGCGTCCTTCTTCCTGGGCACCGCGTACAACCAGCTGCGCAAGCACGACAAGGCCGTGCCCCTGCTGGCCCGCTTCGTGGAGGGAGACCGCAACTCCAAGACGCGCGACTACGCCATGCTGCTGCTGGCCCAGTCGTACCAGGAGGTCGGGCAGATGGAGAAGGCGCTGGAGACGGCGCGTGACGCGGCCGGTGCCTACCTCAACAGCCAGTACCAGATGCAGTTCCGCAGCCGCATCGCCATGGTGAAGCGCGCCATGAACGGCAACACGGAGGCTGCGGGTCCCGCGCCCGCCGCCGCCCCCGCCGCGGCCCCCACCCAGCAGGTGGCGAGCCCCGCGGGCCAGTAGTCCCTGGACGCACCCCGCCCGCCTGTCGGGTGGGGTGACACGGAAGCGTTGCCACGCGGGGTCCACAGTCATAAGACCTGGACCCCGTGTCCGCTCCCGACCCTCGGAAAGATCCTCGCTTCCGCCGCTACCGTGGTGCCGCGTATGGGGTCTACATCGCGCTCACCACGCTCTTCTCGCTGTGGATCATCTGGAACGTGAGCCGCTCGGTGGCGGCCATGACGCCAGAGGAGTTGCCACCCGCGGCCACGACGCTCAGCTTCCAGGAGTGTCTGGCGGGTGCCCGGGCCCTGTGGGACGAGCTGGAGGCGGGGCGCGAGAAGCTGGTGCGCGTGTCGCCCGCGCGAGACACGGACCAGGAATGGATGCGCTTCCGGACCTCGTGGCTGGCGCGGATGCGCGAGCGGGAGTCCCAGTGCGATTTGAAGGCCCGCGAGCGCGCGCCGCTGCGCACCGTGTACCGCCGCCTGGAGGTGGTGCTGGACCTCTACACCACGCACGCGGTGCAGTACGCGGACGAGGTGGGCGGCACGGTGGACTCGTTCCACGCCGCCTTCCAGGCCGCCAGCGCCAGTCCGGCCGCCACGTCCCCCCGGCCGTGAGTCAGCGCACCGGCAGCAGCGCGGTGTAGCGGCCCAGCGTGTCCGTCACGGACTGGGCCAGCAGCACGGAGGAGGGGCGCCCCTCCACGTTCACTACCCGATAGAAGCGGATGGACGTGAAGGGCAGGCCCGGAGGCACGCCCGGCTCTCGCGTCGACGACAGCACCCGGCCGCGCAAGGTGCGGCCCCGCTGGAGGGCGAAGGCCGTCACGGCCTGCTCGGAGCCGTCATTGGCGGGCAGCACCGAGACGAAGCGGCTGACGCGGGGCAGGTTCTCACCCGGCACGACGTCCAGCCGGTAGAGGGCGGGGTCCAACCGCAGCACGTATTCGCCGTTGGCGTCCGTGAGGGTCTCCGAGGCGAGGTTGGGCGGAAGCAGCCGGCCGGGGACGACGTCCACGGGCTCCACCACCAGCCGCACGCCCGCGGCGGGGGAGACGTTGTCGGGCTGCAGGAGCCGGCCGCGCGCCACGCGGCGGTTGACGCACACCACGTCCGGCAACACCGTGTCCTCGCGAGGCACCACGGCCGCGGAGGTGGTGAGCCCCGAGGTGGAGCCGGCGGGAGGCACCACCACCAGCTCCAGCGGGGACTCGGTGGCGCTGGGCAGGGAGCGCAGCTCGAAGCGGCCTTCCTCGTCCGTCGTCGCCACGGCGCTCTGGAAGCTCCCGCCTCCTCCCACGCGCCCCTGGATCGACACCGTGGCGGCGACGACAGGCCGGCCGTCCAGGGCCACCACGCGTCCCGACACCCGCACCGGGGCGCCGAAGTCACCCAGTTCCAGCGGGCCGGGCAAGGGGACGCTCGGGTCCACCGTGAAGGTCTGCTGGGGCAGGAGCGCGCCCGCGTCCCGTGCCGTCACGCGCAGCAGCACCGTGGAGGCACTCGCGGCCACAGGCGGCAGCGCCAGCGCGAAGGCGCCCGTGCCGCGATTGACGGGAACGCGCTGGGAGATTGACTTCAGCTCGGCGTCCAGGGCCTCCACCGAGAGGTCCGCGTCCAGCGGCGCGCCCCCGTGTCCGGTCAACTGCCCTTGCACGGGCACCACGGCGTCGGCGGCGGGCAGCAGCCACTCCAGCGCGAGCGCCTCGCCTGGGAACACGGTGCCCAGGTTCGTCATGGGCGGCACCAGGAGGTCCTCGGCGAGCACCGTCACCGCGTACTGTCCGCTGGCCACCGGCAGGGTCCACTGCCCGTTGTCCGGCACCAGCGTCGCCTCGTGGTAGCGGGCCACCCCGGGGATGAGGGCGCTCGTGCCGACGGCGCGCACCACGAGCGGCTCGGAGTAGGGACGGGAGGTGGTGGTCGACGACGCGGGTGGCACCGTCGAGCGCAGCGTCGTCCCGCGCAGCGAGGCCTTGTCGAACAGCTCCAGGTTCTGCTCGGCCCGCAGGCGACCCACCGGGAAGTCCTGCGCGTACAGGCCGAGAGCGGGGTTGGGCGTCACCTCCACGACGATGTCCTGGCCCGGGTCGCCGCAGCCGTCCACGAAGCACACCTCGTTGGAGGCGCAGTCCGCGTCCGAGCGGCAGACGAGCAGGGAATCCTCCGGCTCCTCTTCAAGCAGGGCACAGCCGGTGCCCCAGAGCAGCGTCAGCGCGAGGAGGAGCCGCGCGGGGCCCCCCTTCATCGGCAGTCCCCCTGCACCGTGTTCACCACCCAGGAGTAGCTGATGACGAACCCCGGGTCGATGATGGAGCCTCCGTCGGGCAGGTTCACCACCTGCGATTCGGGCTCGCGGTCCGTGAGCTCCGCGTCGCTCACCAGCGCCTCCACCAGGTGCTGGCCCGGCGTGCTCAGCTCCGCGTTCGCCGAGGCCAGGTTGATGCGCAGCGTGCCCCGGTCCGGACGGCGGGCCTCGCCGTTGTTCGTCAGGGCGATTTCCCGGTACGGCCCGCGCGGGTCCTGCGGGCTGTAGTCGATGAACCAGTGCACCTTGATGCGGTCATCCACGTCCGGGTCCTCGACGGCGACCTCGAACGTCAGCTCGCACCGGCTCCCGCCGAAGTCCTGGATGATGTGCTCCTGCGGCAACACCAGCGACTCGATGATGCGCGGCGAGCGGTTCATGAAGCGCGGAGGCTCGTCGAGCAGGGTGTCGTCCTGGGGCAACAGGCAGCCGACGAGCAGGCCCAGACTCGCGGCCAGCACGCACGTCGCCCAGCCCTGGCCGGAGCGCCTGTCCCAGACTTCTCGCCGCGTCGTCGAGTCCATCACCAGTGCGACTGGGGCCGCTTCAGAGCAGCTCCTCGCCCTCCTCGGGGGGCAGGGGCCGCCCGGTCTTCTCCGCTTCCAGCTTCTCCAGGTGGCGGAAGATGGTGCGAGGGTCCACGCCCAGGTCCTTGGCCGTCTTCGTCCGGTTGCCGTTGTTCCGCGCCAACACTTCGTTGATGTAACGCTTCTGGAATTCTTCCTTGGCCTGGAGCAGCGGCATGATGGGCTCCAGGTTCTCCGGCTTGAGGTCCAGGTCGTCGGGGCCCAGCAGCGGCTTGTCGGACAGCACCACCGCCTTCTTGATGCGGTTCTCCAACTCGCGGATGTTGCCAGGCCAGCCGTACTTCTTCATGGACACGGCGGCGGACGGGGTGAAGCCCTTGGCCCGGGAGTTGAATTCGCGCGAGTACTTGTGGAGGAAGAACTTGCCCAGCACGACGACGTCCTCGCCGCGCTCGCGCAGGGGCGGCAGCTTCAGGGTGACGACGTTGAGCCGGTAGTAGAGGTCCTCACGGAAGGTGTTCCGCTTCACCTCGTCCTCGAGCACCTTGTTGGTGGCGGCGACGACGCGGATGTCCACCGGCTCGCCGCGGTTGTCGCCCACCTTGTAGACGATCTTCTCCTGGAGCGCGCGCAGCAGCTTCACCTGGAGCTGGAGCGGCATCTCGCCAATCTCGTCCAGGAAGAGGGTGCCGCTGATGGCCGCCTGGAACTTGCCCGCCTTGGTGGCCACCGCGCCGGTGAAGGCGCCCTTCACGTGGCCGAACAGCTCGCTCTCCAGCAGGTTCTCCGGAATCGCGCCGCAGTTGATGGTGATGAAGGGGCCCTTCACGCGGGGCGAGCGGCGGTGGATCTCCCGGGCGATCAATTCCTTGCCGGTGCCCGTCTCGCCGGTGATGAGCACGGAGATGTCCGTGGGGGCAATCTTGTCGATGCGCTTGTACACGTCGCGCATGCCCTGACAGGCCCCGACGATGTCGCCATAGCGCTGGTCCTCCAGCTTCCGGCGCAGCTCCGTGACGTCGAGCTTGAGGTCGTTGACCAGCATCGCGTTCTGCAGGACGAGCGACGCCTGGGCCGCGAAGATGGTGAGCATGTCCGCGCTCTTGGGCTCGAACCGGTTCACCAGCCGGTCATTGCCCACGTAGATGACGCCGAACAGGTCCCCCTTGTGCATCAGCGGCACGCACATGACGGAGTGCACGCGCAGGTTGACGACGGACTCGCTGGCCTTGAACTCGGGCGCGTCCACCGCGTCCGCGACGATGAGGGGCCGCTGCTCCTTGACCACCTTGGCGATGATGGAGTCGGACAGCTTCTCCACCGCGTCCTCGATGTTCTCCCGGGCCACGTTGCGCGCGACCTTCACGCGCGGATCCCCGCTCTCCATGAGGATGAGGAAGCCCTTGTCTGCGCGCGTCACCTCGATGGCCTCGTCCATCAGGCTCTCGAGGATGCGCTCCACGTCGTAGAGGGCCAGCAGCCGTTCGCTGAACGCGGTGAGCCGCCGCAGCATGGCCAGCTCTCGGCCGGGCACGCCGGGCAGCTCCGTGGTGTGCGAGTCCGCGGTCTCCGGACTGGCCACCGAGTCGCGGTGAGGCGTGAGGGCGGAGGGGGGGGGCGCGCGCGGCGCGTCCTCGCGGGCGAACGTCAGATCGGTGCCGCCCACGCGGACCACGTCGCCGGTGGCGAGCGCGTGTGAGTCGCGCTTCTTGCCGTTGACGTGGAAGGTGGCGCCCAGGCTGCCGACTTCGTAGCGACTGCCGTCGAACGTGACGTGCAGGGCGCTGTCGGGCACGCCGGAGTCTTCGAGCGGGATGTCGTTGTCCGGGCTCCGGCCGATGCTGGTGATGCGCTTGTGCAGGGCGACCGCGCGGACCTTGCCATCAGGACTGCGGACGGTGAGGCTGGCCATAGGGCTTCACGTACCTGGAGAAAAAGGCTCAGAAGGAGAGGGTGAGTCCGGCGCCGAGTCCGCCGGAAGTAGGGTACAGCCCCAGCCGTGCGGTGGGGCGAGGCGCGGTCGCGCGCGGCGGCCGGGAGACCGAGGACTCCGAGCGGGGCGCGTTGGAAGAGGGCGGATCTCGCGTCTCCACCGAGGTGCGTACCACCTGGTCCTCGTGGTGGTACAGCGCGTCCACCACGCCCAGCGCATAGATGGTGTAGAAGCCGGCGGCGGAGGCCAGCTTGAGCAACTGCCACGTGTCCCGCTGACGCTCGCGGTTGGTGGGGATGTAGCGGATGGTGATGGACGCCTTGCCATCCTCGTCGAGCACGTTGTCCAGCTCGAGGGGCCGCTCCTCGAAGAGCGACTCGTAGGCGAAGTAGGAGATGATGCTCGTCACGGCGAGCACACCTTCGGTGGCGGCGAAGACGATGCCCAGGCTGTTGCGGCCTTGCTGGAACTGGCCCGCGCCGAACGGCACGAAGTTGACCAGGAAGTTGCGCTTCTCCACCGTGCGGACGTTGACCTGACTGGCCAGCTCCTCGGCGCGGCGACGGAGGACCTCGGCTTCCATGCGCTCACGTTCGCGGCGCTCGGCCTCGGCCTTCTCGCGCTCCTGGCGCAGTCGGCGCTCCTGCCGGAGGAACTCCAGCTCATTGGTCATGTCGTCCTTGATGCTCTCCAGGAAGGTCACCGCCGGGGGCGGGACGACGAACGGGTCCAGGCTGAAATCGGGGTCCAGTCGGAGCAGGGCGCGCAGGTGACGCGAGGCCTCCTCGGTGCGTCCCAGGTTGAAGGCGGCGAGTCCGGCCAGCTTGTGCAGCTCCACCAGCTCGTCCTCGTTGAGCCCGCCACGGTCGATGCGGGCACCCGCGCGGTCCAGGACCTCGGCGTACTTGCCGTATTCGAAGCTGGCGCGCAGGGCGGCGACCTCCGGGTCTCCGGCCTCCTGCGCGAGCGAGCCGGCCGGGGTCCACAGCACGAGCCAGAGCGAGATGAACGCGAACCTTCGACTCATTCGGGGCGCAGGCTCCCGTGCAGAAGGGTGGGCTCGCCGGGACGCAGGTGCACCACGCGTCGCTCCGTCTGGAAGCCCGGATGGGAGATCTCCACCGTGACGGTGTGCTGGAAGCCCGCGGGCCCGCGTGGCGAGCGAATCTCGAACGGGTGCTGGACGCTGTCGCGCGCGGTGCGCACCTGGTCGCCCACTCGCACGGTGGCCTCGGCGGGCTCGTACTCGAGCGACAGCGGCGCCGACTTGGGCTGGGCGCGCAGGTGGAAGATGTTCTCCCCGTCGGGCTGCACGTCGATGGTCTCCACCACGTCCTCGCAGTAGTCGCAGGAGATGGTGATGGCGTGTGGGCCGGGGGCCATCTCCACGTCGTGCTTCTGGAGGGCCTGGGCGCTGGGCATGCCATCGTCCACGCGAATGAGCCCGAAGGGCCGCACGAGGATGGACACCAGGATCTTCTTCGACGCGGATTTCCGGCCGGCGACGCGGTCCTCGCCTGGACCTCCCGGCAGGGCGCGGGCGTCCTCCTGGGCCCCTCCGGTGGGACGTACCGCGCTCGCGCGCGCCGCGCTTCCGCCCGAGGCGGGGGCCTGCCGGGTGTCGGGACGGCCGACGAGGGACTCCATGCGGGAGGAGGTGGCTTCGGGGGTGTAGCCCGGGGGGAATCGCGACGGATCGGCGCTCCTCGTGCGAGCTCCGTCGGTCGGCGTGGCGGGACGAAGGTTCGGTCGGGGAGCCGTGTCCACGGTGCCGGAGCCGGGGGGCTCGCGCGCGTCCGTGTCCGGGTTTCCCGAGCCGAGTGTTCCCTCGGGGCTGGAGTTTCCGACCCCGCCGTTCGCGCCATCATGACTGGTGTCGCCGGAGCCCGGGTTGACGCCCTCGCCGCCCTTGGGAGGACTGTCCGTGCCCGGCTGGAGGGCCGCCGCATCCGCGCGTGCGTGGTACGCCTTGTAGGCGCCCAGGCTCACGGCCGTGGCGGTGACCAGTCCCACCGCCAGCCGGATGCCGCGCCGCCGCCAGGTCTTCACGCGCTGCGCGCGCTGGATGCCCTTGAGCAACCCGAGCGCCCGCGCGTTCTGCGCGTCCAACGCCAGCACATGATTGAGACTGCCGAGCGCCCTCGACGTGCGCTTCTCCGAAAGCAGCCGCTCTCCTCGCTCCAGCAGCCTGGCGACGATGCGCTGCCGCGCCAGCTTCCGGTACGACGGTGGATCGGCGAAGAACGACACCAGCTCCTCGCCCACCCGGGAGAAGCCCAGGCCCGCGAGGTAGTCCGCCAGCGCGTCACGCAGCTTGCTTGCGTCCGGATATCGCTGCTGAGGATCTCTCTGGAGGCAGCGCGCGCAAATGTCCGCCAGCTCGTCCGACAGGGCGGGGAGACGGCGGCGCGGATCCTCGTAGTCACCGTCGAGGATGCGCTTGAGCGTGGCCGTGGTGTTGGGCGCGGAGAAGGGCAACCGCCCCGTCATGGCCGCGTAGAACATGATGCCCACGCTGAAGACGTCCGCCTCGGGGCCCGCTTCCAGGCCCTCGATGATCTCCGGGGACATGTGCGCGGGCGAGCCCACGAGCGAGCCCGTCACCGTCATCCGCTCCTCGATGTCGAGCAGCCGGGCGATGCCGAAGTCCATGAGCTTGAGGATGCCGTCCTCGCGCACCATGACGTTCTCGGGCTTGAGGTCGCGGTGGATGACGCCGGCCTCGTGCGCATGCGCGAGCGCCGCCGCCAACTCGTGGATGATCATCGCCGCCAGCTCCGGCGGATCCAGCGGACCTTCGTCCAGGACGGTCTTGAGCGTCCGGCCACGGATGTACTCGGTGACGATGAACGCGTCCTGCGCGTCCGCGGCGGAGAAGTCGAACACCTCCAGGATGTTGGGGTGGTGCAGCTTCGCCACGGCGCGGGCCTCACGGGCCAGCCGCCTGCGCGACTCGTCCTTGCCGGCCAGGTGCGGGTGCAGCACCTTCACCGCGACTTCACGGTCCAGGGCCGTGTCGAGCCCTTTGTACACGACGCTCATGCCCCCCGAGCCGAGTTGCTCGAGGATGCGATAACGACCGATATGGCGGCCGACGAGCGTCATGACATGCGGCGGTTGTGCCTGCCCCTCCCTCAGTCCCCGAAGCTGATGCCCATGCTCTTGGCGAAGCGCACCAGTTCGCCGGATGGGTCCACCCGGCGCTCCTTTCGCGACTCGCTCAGAGGTACCGCGACGAGCTGCCCGGCGCGCAGGGCCACCATGTGGTCCCACTGTTCGTCGCGCACCAGGTCCAACACCCCACAACCATAGCGCGTCGCCAGCACGCGGTCCGCCGCGCTCGGACTTCCTCCTCGCTGGAGATGCCCCAGCACATTCACCCGAATCTCCGCCTCGACGTGCTGCGCCAGCAGATCCGCGCACACCTTGCCGGAGCCGCCCAGTCGCACCACGCCTCGCCCGGGGACGTCTTCGGCCCGGTCCAGCACGGCCAGCGTGCCGCCCACGGGGAACGCGCCCTCGGAGATGGCGATGATGGAGAAGCTGCGGCGGCGGGTGGCGCGGCGGCGCAGCTTCTCGACGATGGCCTCCACCCGGTACTGAATCTCCGGGATGAGGATGACGTCGGCCCCGCCCGCGAGCCCGCTCTCCAGCGTGAGGAAGCCCGCGTGGCGCCCCATGATCTCCACCAGCATCACCCGGTCGTGGGACTCGGCGGTGGAGTGCAGCCGGTCCAACGCCTCCGTGACGATGAGGCGCGCGGTGTCGAAGCCGAACGTCTGGTCCGTCCCGCTCAAGTCATTGTCGATGGTCTTCGGACAGCCGACCACCTTGAGGCCCTTCTCGCTCAGCCGGTGGCCAATCGACAGCGTGCCGTCACCGCCCACGGCGATGACTCCGTCGAGCTTCAGCGCCTCGCAGCGCCGCAGCACCGCGTCGGACACGTCGCGCTCCACCCAGTGGCCACCTTCGCGGAAGGCATAGAGGAAGGGGTTCGCGCGGTTGGACGTGCCGAGGATGGTGCCGCCCTTGGGCAGGATTCCCCGCGTGTCCTCCTCGGTGAGGGGACGCGTGAGGTCTGGCTCCACCAGCCCCATGTAACCGTTCTCGATGCCCACGAACTCATGGCCGAACTCATGCGTGCCCCGCTTGACGAGGCCACGGATGAGCGCGTTGAGCCCGGGGCAGTCTCCGCCACCGGTGAGGACTCCGAGTCTCAGGGAACGGGCCATAGGGGTCGGACGCGGGTGTCAGAGGGAGGGTGGCCCACCATGACAGCGACGTCGGACCTGATGATAGGAGGCCCCGGAGCCGGGGTGCAACGCGCGAATCATTCGGCAGGTCGGATTTCCGAGTGGAAACGCGAGCTTCCATCAGTCCCGCTTGAGGCGGCGACGAGAAGCAACCCTGTCGAGGAGGGCTTGGAGACGGGGCTGAGGGGCCTTGGGAAGGGCCTTGTCTGTCGGTGACTGTAGGGGCATCTCCCGGGCCATCTGGAAGATCTCGAGCAGCCGTTCCTTGAAGAGCTCGTTGTCCGGACGCTCCTGGAGGGCGCGGCGATAGGCGGCGGCGGCCCCCACGTAGTCCCCGAGGGCGAACAGGCGCTCACCCTCTTGCGCGGGTGAGGAGGGACCGACCGGCAGCTCCGGCTCCTCGGGCGGGCGGGCGGCCTCCAGCTTCTGGAGTTCCAGGGGGAGCAGGGACTCGCGCACGTTGGCGAGCTTGTCGGCGAGCGAGGCGTCATCCGGGAAGGCATGGGTGAGCGTCTCGTAGAGGTCGACCGCCTCGACGAGCTCGCCACGGCGCAGGGCTCGGTCGGCGCGTGCCTCCATCTCCACCCGGGCTGCAGGAGTCATCTGGGCGCGAGGTTACCCGCGCCGCCCGGGGATGTCACAACGAAGGCATGTGAGCGGTGACTTCGCCGCGCCCGGGGGCACGGGGTATCCGTGGGTTCGTCGTTTCTCGGGGCCCATGACCTGGCCTGCGGATGTGACGCGGGGGGCCTATGCTCGCGGCGTGAATCTCGCGTGGGCGGCTGGAGGCTGGTTGCTGCTGTCGGGCGCGCTCGGCTCCGAGCTGCGTCGAGACGGCTACGTGCTGCGGCCGCCGGAGCGCTTCCACATGGTGCGGTGGGAGCCTTACGTGGGCTCGGTGGCGGGAGCGGTGTCGCTCGACGCGGAGGCGACGCGGAGCCTGTCGGCGGCGCTGGCGGATGGGGAGGGGCCCGAGGCGGCGACGATGCTGGTCTCGGTGGTGGAGCGGAGTTTCTCCGCCAGTCCTTCGGAGCGGGATGACTTCGCGTCGGCGGTGATGCAGCACTTCCAGCGGGAGCTGGGGGTGACGCTGTCTCCGGAGCGCGTGGACCGGGTGGGTGGAATCGTTCCGCGAGTGGAGGTGCTGGGCACGCTGCGCGAGGCGGGACAGGTTCGCACGGTGCTGGTGGCGGGGCTCGCGTCCGAGGGCCGGCACGCGGTGGTGGTGGTGAGCGCGCCGGCGGTGCGCTGGGAGTCGCTGGCTCCGGGGGTGCGCGCGTCGCTGGATACGTTCCGGTTGGAGGCGACGACCGCGCCGGGCGTGGTGCCGCGCCGGGTGCTGGGGGCGCTCGCGGGAGCACTGGCCGGGGCGCTGGTGGCGTCGTACGCGGCGTGGCGCCGGATGCGGGCGGGGCAGGGTACTTCCGAGGCGTGACGACGCCCCGAGCGCCTGTCGCGAGGTCGGCAATCGGGGACGGGCACCGGATTCCCTAAACCTCGCGGACCCCCGCGAGCCACCTTCGGCGGGGCGGAACCTATCCGCTGGCAGGCACGCCGCCAACAGGGCAGGTGGGTCGGCGAGCGCACGCGGGCCTCATGCTCCGGGCCGTGCGCGACTCGGTGCCCAGGCGCTCGGCGCTGGGATAGCGTGGGCGGCATCCATGTTCGTCCTCCTCCTCGTCGCCGTGCTTGGGCAGGCGCCGTCGGTCGCTCCCTCGGAACCGGGCGTGCAGGCCCCCGCTCGAAGCGAACCCGACTCCGCGCCTGCTCCCGCGCCCGAGTCCCCTCCGGCCGTGCTGCCTCCGGCCACCCACGAGCTGTTCCAGCGCATCCAGAACCGCGTCGCCCAGGTGCGCATCATCGAGCGGCGCTCGGGCACGCGCTCGTCCATCGGCTCGGCCTTCTTCGTCTCCGCCAGCGGGCACGCCATCACCAACTATCACGTGGTCTCCGACGTGGTGCTCCACCCGGAGGACTACACCGCGGAGCTCGTCCTGCGCAGCGGCGGCGAGCCCGTGCCGGCGCGCCTGGTGGACGTGGACGTCGTCCATGACCTGGCCGTCATCCGGATGGATGACGTCGTGAAGGACTTCTTCGCGCTGGAGGACCGCGAGCCGCAGCAGGGCACGCGCCTGTTCGCCATGGGCAATCCCCATGACCTGGGAACCACCATCGTCGAGGGCACCTACAACGGCTTCATCCAGGACTCGCTCTATGAGCGCATCCACTTCAGCGGCGCCATCAATCCGGGCATGAGCGGCGGGCCCACGCTCACCGGACAGGGGCGCGTGGTGGGCGTCAACGTCGCCACCATGGGAAACCAGCTCGGCTTCCTGGTGCCGGTGAAGCACGCGAGCGCGCTGCTTGCGCGCGCGCTGGAGGCGAAGCCGGACGAGGCCCGCACGCTCGTGGACACGGTGCGCGCGCAGCTCGTCGACAACCAGCAGCGCCTCACCGAGCAGCTGATGGCGGCCCCGGTGCCGAAGCAGAAGCTGGGCAGCTATCAGGTCCCCGGCCGGTGGATTCCCTTTCTCAAGTGCTGGGGCGACACGCCGCATGACCCGGAGGTGCCCTACACGGTGACGAACTACCAGTGCTCCTCGGAGGAGGACATCTACCTGTCCTCGCATCACCGCACGGGCGTGGTGGCCTTCCTGCACCAGCAGGCCTCCAGCCAGAAGCTGGGCGCGCTGCGCTTCTCCTCGCTCTACAGCGCGCTGTACGCGCAGGACCCGGACACGGTGGAGGCCTCGCGCGAGGACGTGACCAACTTCCGCTGCACGACGGAGTTCGTGGACGTGGAGGGCCTGCCCGTCCGCGCCGCGCTGTGCCTGCGCGCCTACAAGCGCTTCCCGGGCCTCTATGACCTGGTGCTGCGCGCCGCCGCGCTCAACGCCAGCACCAGCGGCGTCGACACCAGCCTCACGCTGGGCGGCTTCACGGCGGACAACGCGCGCAAGCTGGCGCGCCGCTACCTGGAGGGGCTGTCGTGGACGAAATGATCTTCCTGGAGGTGCTGGAAGGGGATTCCGTCCACGAGCGCCACCGCCTGGAGCGCTTCCCCGCGACGATTGGCCGGGCGTACTCGAACGACGTCATCCTCGATGACCCCAAGGTCTCCCCCGAACACTTGCGCATCGAGCGGCGCGAGGACGGCGCGCTCGTGGTGCGGGATGTGGGCAGCCACAACGGCACCTGGCGCGTGGAGCCCTGGGCACCGCTCGCCGAACTGGAGCTGGCGCCCGATACGCGCGTGGCCGTGGGTGACACGGTGCTGCGCTTCCGGCGCAGGGACCACGCCGTGCCCGGCACGGTCATCACCTCGGCCGTCGCCCCCCGGGAGCGCGTGTTCGAGCACGCCCGCGCGTTCCCCATCGCGATGCTGGCCCTGATCTTCGTCAGCTCGCTCGAGACGCACCTGGGCAACTACGGCCGCACGGACTGGGGCGAGCTGACGGTGGCGGTGGTGACGCCGCTCACGCTGACGTTGCTGTGGGCGGGGGGCTGGGCCGTCGCCAGTCGCATCTCCCGCCGCCGGTTCCACTACCGCACGCATGCCACCATCGGCAGCCTGGTGCTGCTGGGGGCCGTGGCGCTGCCACCGCTCGTGTCGGCGCTGGGCTTCAGCCTGGGGCTGGGTTCGGGCCTGTCCTGGCTGCACCACGCGACGTTCCTCTCGCTCATGGGCTGGGGCCTCTTCTGGCACCTGCGCTACGTGGCACGGTGGGAGCCCGCGAGATTGGTTCGAGTGCTCGTCGTGGTGACGCTCTCCTTTGGCGCCCTGTCCCGCGCGAACGACCTGCTGGGAAACGAGCCCTTCAGCACGTCGCTGGACTTCCCGCGCACGCTGCTGCCGCCGGCCTTCCGCATGACCCGCGCCCAGCCCGTGGAGTCCTTCTTCGAGGAGATGGAGGGGCTCCAGCAGCAGGTGGACGCGCTCGCGAAGGAGGAATAGCCGCGAGGGCCCGACGACGTCACGGGTGGGATGGTGATGTCAGACCTGGAAGGTAGAAGCCTTCCACGCGCGCGAGCACCCTCCACGGGTGGCTCGCGGCGTGTGTCGCTGAGCGACCAGGAGGTCCAGGTGCGGGTGAGCGTGGCGCCGGAGCTGGCATCGTTTCGGGAAGTAGCGCGGGGGCTGTTGGCGCGGTGTCTGCCCCCGGAGCGGGTGTCTTTCGAGGAAGCGCGGGGCCCGTGGGATGGACGGGTGGATGCGCTCGTGAGCGGCATGGGCACCGGCGCGCTGCCGGTGGTGCCCCGGGACTTCCTGGGGCTGGCGGAGAAGGTGGTGTGTCATCGGGAGCCGGAGCGCTGGGCGCTGCTGTACCGCGTGCTCTGGCGGCTGACCCACGGGGAGCGGTGGCTGTTGGAGCGGGAGTTGGACCGGGACGTCCAGCGGCTGCGGCGGATGGAGCGCGCGGTGCGGCGGGACGTGCGCAACCTCGTGATTCGCGTCCGCTTCCGGCGGGGAGCGTCCGATGGCGCGGAGCGGTATGTCGCATGGTACCGGCCGGAGCACCTCGTCGTCAGGCTGGCGGCGCCCTTTCTCGTGGGGCGCTTTCCCACGCTGCGCTGGAGCCTCTTCACCCCGGACGCCAGCGCCCACTGGGACCTGGCGCGCCTGAGCTACGGGGCGGGACTGGCGTGGGAAGCGCCGCCGCAAGCCCCGGCGCGGAGCACGGCCGCGCGCAAGTCGCGGACACCGTCAGAGGGGACTCCGGTGATGATGGTGGGGGACGTGCCCGACACGCGGGAGGACGGTGACGTGCCGTGCTTCGTGGGGCCGGCGGGGCGGTTGTTGGAGGTGGTGCTCTCACGGGCGGGGCTGAAGCCCACGGACCTCCATGTCTCGCGGGGACCTCCGCCGGATGGGGACGCGGAGGCCGCGGGCTGGCGGGAGGCGCAGGCGTTCCGGGAAGCGCTGGCGTCGGAGGTGGCCTCGGTGCGCCCGTTGTTGATGCTCGCGCTGGGCAGCACGGCGGGCCAGGCGGTGCTGGGGCCGGGGTTTCGTCTCAACCTCAACCGGGGACAATTCGTCCAGACGCCCTGGGCACGCGGCGCCATGGCCACCTTCGCACCCGCGGACGTGTTGCGCCGGGCGGACCCTCGTGAGCGCGCGGAGCTGCGCATCCATTTCGAGGCGGACCTTCGCTCGGCGGCGCAGTGGCTGCGACACGCCGGTCGGCGCGGGTAACGTTTCGACGCGGCCGCCATATCGTTCCCCACGGGGATGGTTGCTCCGTGGTTTGCCGGCTGGGGCGGGTCGCCGCGAGGGGCGTAATCTCGGAGGACGCAAAGCCCACGACAAGGGGACCTTCGATGCGCCGCTCCTCACTGACCCTGTTGCTGCTCCTTTCCGCCGCGTGCGCCCGCTCGCCCCTGGTCCGCCAGGGGCCCCCCGTCATCGTCGCCACGCCGGCGCTCGCGCAGCAGTCTGGCTTCGCGCCCTGGGCCATCTCCATGCCCTTCGGACACGCGCAGGACGGCAGCACGCTGGTGCTGCGGTTCCTGGAGCGCGCGGAGACGTCGGGCGCGCGCTACGTCAGCAACGTCCAGGTGGTGTTCATGGCGGACGACGGGGGCACGGAGCTGGAGTGCCGCACGCACCTGATGCCCGAGGGCCCCGTGCCGCCATGGAAGGCCCTGGTCCGCACCGCCATGGCCGCGGGGGAATACGCGCCGCTGCGGGTCATCCGCCGCCCCATCCCGTACACGATGACGCAGTGCCGGGAGCATTGGGTGTCCACCACGGTGACGGAGGCCACCCGGTCCGGTCCCAGCTCCGCTCGGGGCGCGGCCGTGTTGATGACCACGACCTCCCTGACGTCGCGTCCCGAGATTCGCTGCGAGCCCGTGACGGCGACGCGCATCCTCTCCCGGTATGCGTTCGAGGACGCCGTCGACTACGTGCCCCCGCGCATCGAGCGGCTCATGGAGTCCCGCCCGGAGCTGAAGCTCCTGGAGACCGAGGCCGAGTGTCTGCCGAGAGACCCGCTGGCTCCCCGCACCAACCGCATCGAAGCGCTGGCCTATGGCGGCTCTGGCCCGCGAGCCGCCTTCCTGGATGTCCCTCCGGTCGCGCCCGCGCGTGCGCCGAAGCCCGCTCCCACCCAGGTCGACCTCTGACGTCGACCCGGTACCGTACCGCCGCGCGGCTCACATGCCGCGCAGCGCGTGGGGCTGGTAGGGCGCCTCCAGGGCCTGGAGCTCCTCGGGCTGGAGCTTGAGGTCCACCGAGCGCATGGCGTCCTCCAGGTGCTCCAGCTTCGTGGCGCCGATGATGGGCGCCGTCACCACGGGACGCGACAGCAGCCACGCCATGGCCACCTGGGCCGGAGGCACGTTGCGCGCCTCGGCCACCCGCCGCGTGGCCTCCACCACGTCCCAGTCTCCCGCCTGGTCATACAGCACCGGCGCGTACGCATCCGTCTTCGCGCGCGGCGTGGCGTCCCGGTCTCCCAGCGACTTGCGCGTCCCCGCGAGCAACCCGCGCGCGAGCGGAGACCAGGGGAGCACGCCAATGCCCTCCGCCTCGCACAGCGGCAGCATCTCCCGCTCCTCCTCGCGATAGACGAGGTTGTAGTGGTCCTGCATGGACACGAAGCGGGACCAGCTGTTCACGTCCGCCACGCCCAGGGCCCGCGCGAACTGCCACGCATACGTGGACGACGCGCCCAGGTAGCGCACCTTGCCCTGGCGGACGAGCTGATCCAACGCGGACAGCGTCTCCTCCACCGGCGTGTGCGGGTCCATCCGGTGGATCTGGTAGAGGTCGATGGTCTCCATGCCCAGCCGCTTCAGGCTGGCCTCGCACGCCTGGACGATGTGCTTGCGGGACAGGCCGCGCATGTTGGGGCCATCGCCCATGGGGAAGTACACCTTGGTGGCGACCACCACCTCCTCCATGCGCGCGTAGCGTCGCAGCGCACGGCCCGTCACTTCTTCGCTGACACCCAGTGAGTACATGTCCGCGGTGTCGAAGAAGTTGATGCCCATCTCCACCGCGCGGCGGAAGAACGGCTGCGAGGCTTCCTCGTTGAGGACCCACGGGCGCCATGAGGGGGTGCCGTAGCTCATGCAGCCCAGGCACAGGCGTGAGACGCGCAGGCCGGTGCGGCCCAGTTGCGTGTACTTCATGGGGAGCTCCTCTCGTCGGGTGTCGACGCGGCACATCGCCACGAACGTTCGTGAATATGCAACCGGTCAACACCGATGTGCTGGGTCATTCGTGATGACACGACTTTTCTGGATGCCGAGAATCCATTAAAAGTAGGGGGAATCCAGGGGGCGTCGGTCGGTGCAGCAAGGTCAACGCCCCCCGGGTTCACGGGACGCGTGTGTGCCGGGCTGAAACGGCTTCCGTCCTCCTGAAAATCCCCCCGGGACACTCGACATGCACTTGCCGACTCGCGCTGCCCCCGCCTCCGCGTTCGTTCGTCCCGAGAACGCTACCCTCGTCGACGTGTGCCGTGCCCGGGCGGTGTCTCAGCCCACCGACTCCATCTTCACGTTTGTCGACGAAGAGGGGGAGCACACCGTCACCTATGCTGAACTGGATGCGCAGGTGCGCGCGGTGGCGGCGCGGCTCCAGCAAGAGATGGCGCCAGGAGACCGGGCGCTGCTCATGTACTCGCCAGGGCGCGAGTACGTGGTGGGCTTCCTCGCGTGTCTGTATGCGGGCGTGGTGGCGGTGCCCGCATATCCGCCGGATGTGATGCGACTGGGTCGCACGCTGCCCCGGCTCCAGGCGCTGGTGGCGGACTGCGGCGCGCGTGTGGCGCTCACCACGTCCGGAATCTCGGAGCTGGTAGGGCCGCTCACCGAAGGACTGGAAGACCTGCGGGCGCTGCGCTGGTTGTCGACGGACACGGTTCCTCTCGGTGAGGCCGCGTCGTGGCGCGAGGCGGGCGTGCGCGACGACACGGTGGCGTTCCTCCAGTACACGTCGGGCTCCACCGGCTCGCCACGCGGCGTGGTGCTGGCGCACCGCCAGTTGATGCACAACTGCGAGCTCATCTCCCGAGGGTTCGACGCGAAGCCGGACCCGAGGTTCGTCTCGTGGCTCCCGCCGTACCACGACATGGGGCTGATTGGCGGCATCGTCCATCCTCTGTTCCGGGACATGCATGCGTCGCTGATGGCGCCCTTGTTCTTCCTCCAGCGGCCCATGCGGTGGTTGGAGATCATCTCGCGCCACGGCGGCACGGTGAGTGGCGGGCCCAACTTCGCGTTCGACTTGTGCGTGCGCAAGAGCACGCCGGAGGAGCGGGCCGCGCTGGACCTCAGTCGCTGGGAGGTGGCGTTCTGTGGCGCGGAGCCGGTGCGCGCGGAGACGATGGACCGTTTCGCGGAGGCCTTCGCGCCCGCGGGCTTTCGCCGCCACGCGCTCTATCCCTGTTACGGCCTGGCGGAGGGGACGCTCATCGTCACGGGCCGCCAGCGCGTCGCGGAGCGTCCGGTGGAGTTGGTGGTGAAGAGCTTCTCGCGCGAGGGCCTGGAGCGGGGCGAGGCGCGAGCACCGGAGCACGCCGACGCCGGAGCAGTCCTCGTGGGCAGCGGCGAGGTGCTGGGCGCGCAGGAGCTGCGCGTGGTGGACCCCCAGACGCGCGAGCCGAAGGCCCCGGGCCAGGTGGGCGAGCTGTGGGTGCGCGGGCCCAGCATCGCGGAGGGTTACTGGCAGCGCCCCGAGGAGACGGAGCGTGACTTCCGGGGCCGCCTCGCGGGGACGGGCGAGGGGCCCTTCCTGCGCACGGGAGACCTGGGCATCGTCGAGGGCGGCGAGGTCTTCGTCACGGGCCGCTTGAAGGACGTGCTCATCCTGCGCGGGCGCAACCTCTACCCGCAGGACCTGGAGTTGACGGTGGAGCGCGGCCACCCGGCCCTGCGTCCGGGGTGTGGCGTCGCGTTCTCGGTGGAGGCGGAAGGGGAGGAGCGGCTCGTCATCGTCCAGGAGGTCTCCGGGAAGGCGGCCGAAGGGGGCATCATCGACGAGGCGCTCGCGCGCATCCGCGCCACGCTCGTCGAGGAGCACGGCGTGGCCGCGCACGCGGTGGTGCTCATCACGTCGGGCAGCCTGCCCAAGACGTCCAGCGGCAAGGTGCAGCGGCGCGTGACGAAGCAGGCGTTCCTCACCGACGGCCTGGAGGTCGTGAAGGAGTGGCGGGAGAGCCGCGCGGACGTGCTCGCGCGGGACGAGGTGGCGAGCGCGTCCGAGGCGCTGACTTCGGGAGACGTGTTCTCGTGGCTCGCGAGCGAGGTGGCGCACCGGCTGGGTGTCTCCGCGAGCACGCTGGATGCCGATGCGCCGCTCACGCAGTACGGCCTGGACTCGCTGCGCGGGCTGGATGTGATGCACGCGGTGCAAGAGACGTGGCGCGTGTCGCTGCCCCCGACGTTGTTGCTGCAAGGGCCGAGTCTGCGTGATGTGACGGCGTGGGTGGAGCGCACGCGGAACTCGGTGGCGGAGTCGTCCATTCCCGCTGTGTCGGAGGACGCGACGCCGCATGTCTCGGACGGTCAGCGCGCGCTCTGGTTCCTCCAGCGCATGGCGCCAGGAAGCACCGCGTACCACATCGCGCGCGCGATGCGCCTCGCTCCGGACGTGGACCTCGGGGTTCTGGAGCACGCGTTCTCGGTGCTCATCACCCGCCATCCTGCCCTCGCGTGCGCCTTCCCCGAGGAGCGCGGCGAGCCCGTGCTGCGTCCCGCCGCCGCGCCCGTGCTGGAGCGCGAGTCAGCCGGAGGGTGGACGGAGGGGGCCTTGCGCGAGCGGTTGGAGGTGGAGACCCACCGTCCCTTCGACCTGGAGCGCGGGCCCATGATGCGCATGCGCGTCTTCACCGACGTCGCAGGTGGACCGGTGCTGCTGCTCGTGTTCCACCACCTCATCACCGACTTCTGGTCGTTGGAGGTGATGGCCGAGGAACTGGGCCTCCTCTACACGTCCGGTCTCCAAGGCGTGGCTCCGACGCTGCCGCCACCTCCGGCTCGCGTCGCGCCCATCCTCCGCGCGCAGGAGGCGCTGTACTCCGGTTCACGAGGCGACGGGCTCCAGGCGTGGTGGCGTGAGCAACTGAGCGGAGAGCTGCCGGTGTTGGAGTTGCCCACTTCGCGTCCACGGCCTCGGCTCCAGTCCTTCCGAGGCGCGGCTGTGACTTTCCGAGTGGAGGCGGAGACCGCCTCTCGCCTGGTGTCGCTGGCGAGCGCGCGCGGTGCCACGCCCTTCATGGTGCTCCTGTCCGGCTACCTAGCCTTCCTGCGCCGCTACACGGGACATGAAGACCTCCTGGTGGGGACGCCGACGGCCGGCCGGGCACGCGCGGATCTGGCTCGACAGGTGGGCTACTTCGTCAACCCCGTGGCCCTGCGCGCCACCGTGACGAAAGGGTTGTCGTTCTCCGCGCTGCTGGCGGAGGTGCGCGGCACGGTGCTGTCCGCGCTGGAGCGGCAGGAGCTGCCCTTCGCACGGCTCGTCGAGCGGCTCCAGCCTCGGAGGGATGCGTCGCGCGCGCCCGTCTTCCAGACGATGTTCGTGCTGCACTCCGGGCGTCCGGGTCGTGAAGCCCTCGCGCCCTTCGCGCTCGGAGGCGAGGGGGCGCGGGTCCGGCTGGGGGCGCTGGAGCTGGAGTCCGTTCCGCTGCGCAATCAGGCCTCGGCCTTCGACCTGACGTTGTCGATGGCGGAGTCGCGAGGTGGCTTCGCGGCCAGCCTGGAGTACTGCACCGACCTCTTCGATGCCGAAGTCGTGGAGCGCATGGCCCGTCATCTGGGCGCGCTGTTGGACGCGGCGTCGCGGACACCCGACGTGCCGGTGCTCGACCTGCCGGTGCTGGATGAGGAGGAGCGGGGCGCGGCGCTGGCCACCGGCCGAAGGCGCGCGATGTCCGAAGCCCCCCCGGTGACCGGTCTGCACGAGGCCTTCGAGTCCTGGGTGGCGAAGACACCCGAGGCCGTGGCCCTGGTCGCGGGCACGTCGCGGTGGACCTATCGCGAGGTGAATGACTGGTCGGACCGTGTCGCCGCGAGGCTGCGCCGTCAGGGCGTCGGTCCGGAGTGCCGTGTCGGTGTGCAGATGGAGCGCGGGGGCCCCGAGGCGCTCATCGCGTTCCTCGCGGTGTTGAAAGCCGGTGGAACGGTGGTGCCGTTCGACGCGGGCTACCCGTCGGAGCGAGTCTCGTGGATGTTGAGCGACGCCGGGGCGCGCTGGTTGCTCGTCCACGAGCGGCTCGCACGGCGGCTGACCCTGCCCGAAGCCGTGACGACGCTGCTCTGGGAGGAGCACGGAGCCCGGGACACACGTGACGGGGATTCGCCGTTCGAAGCACGGGCGCTGCCCTCGTCGGACTGCACGGCGTACATCATCTACACCTCGGGGAGCACGGGACGTCCGAAGGGCGTGATGATCTCTCACTGGAGCGCCCTGCAGTTGGTCGAGACGATTCGACAAGGCTTCGCGTTGGCCCCCGGAGCACGCGTGCTCCAGTTCGCGTCACCGGCCTTCGACGTCTCCGTCTGGGAATACATCCAGGGCCTGATGACGGGTGCGACGCTGGTCCTGCCTCCTCCGGGCGAAGTGCTCGCGGGTGAGGCGCTGCACCGGGTGCTGCGAGAAGAACGCATCACCCTCGTGACGCTCCCTCCCTCCGCCTGCACGTTGCTGCCGGAGACACCGCTTCCCGACCTGAAGACGCTCGTCTCCGCGGGCGAGCACTGTCCGGAAGACCTGGTGACCCGCTTCGCTCCTGGGCGGGTGATGCTGAACGCCTATGGGCCTACCGAAGTCACGGTCTGCTCGGCGTGGTCCACGTGCGTGGTCGGAACCGGGGCGCCGGACATCGGTCCGCCCTTGCCGCATGTCGATGCCTACGTGCTCGACGAGGCCCTGCGGCCCGTTCCTCCTGGGGTGACGGGGGAGTTGTTCCTGGGAGGACCGGCCGTCGCACGCGGCTACGAAGGGCGCCCGGACCTGACGGCGGAGCGCTTCGTCCCGGACCCGTATGGCCCACGGCCCGGGGCGCGCCTGTATCGCACCGGGGACCAGGCGCGCTGGCGTCCCTCTGGCCACATCGACTTGCTGGGCCGCGTGGATGCGCAGGTGAAGCTGCGCGGGTTCCGCATCGAGCCGGGCGAGGTGGAGGTGGCCCTGCGCGAGCTGGCGGGAATGCGGCAGGCCCATGTCCGTGTGTGGCGCCCGCCTGCGGGTGGAGAGCCTCGGCTGGTCGCGTACGTGGTGCCCCCGGAAGGCGGGATGCCGACGCCGGGAGAGGTGCGAGCGAGCCTTCGCGCGCGCCTGCCCGAACACCTGATTCCCGCGGACCTCGTCACCCTGGAGGCACTGCCGTTGTTGTCCAGCGGCAAGGTGGACACGCGGGCCCTGCCGGCTCCGACGCGAGCGGCGCCCTCGGAAGGTGCTCCGCGCACACCCTTGGAGCAGACGTTGGTCCAGGCATGGGCGGAGACGCTCGGGTATCCGACGGTGAGCGTCCACGCCCACTTCTTCGATGACCTGGGCGGCAGCTCGCTGTCGGCGGTGCGCGCGTGCGCGCGGCTGCGCGAGGTGCTCGGGCGGGACGTTCCCGTCACCCATTTCTTCGAGCATCCCACCGTCCATGCGCTGGCGCGGAGGCTGTCCTCCGAGTCGGAGCCAGGGACGCAGACGGTAAAGCATCAGGAGCGTGCGGAGGCCCGTCGTCAGGCCCTCCAGCGTCGCGGCGGAAGGAATACCTGAGAACATGGCGGACCAGGACCTGACGGGCGGAAGTGGCAACGACATCGCGATCATCGGCATGTCCGGGCGGTTCCCCGGCGCGGCGAATGTGCGGGACTTCTGGCGCAATCTGCTCGACGGCGTGGAGTCGGTCTCCCGCCTGTCGCCGGAGGCGCTGGAGACTTCGCCGCTGGTGCCCGAAGCGCTGCGGAGACACCCGGACTTCGTGCCCGTGGCCGGAGTGATGGAGGGGGCGGACACCTTCGACGCCGACTTCTTCGACGTGCCCCCACGCGAGGCGTTGTGGATGGACCCGCAGCAGCGGGTGTTCCTGGAGTGCGCCTGGGCCGCGCTCGAGGATGCGGCCTATGACCCGACTCGCTACTCGGGGAAGATCTCCCTGTACGCGGGCGCGGCCCCGTCGCTGCACACGTTGGGCATGTTGGGACAGGGGCAACTGGACCCGGCCTCGCTGTACGAGGTGATGGGCACGTCCGGCGAGAACCTGGCCACCAAGGCCTCCTTCAAGCTGAAGCTGCGTGGCGAGAGCCTCGCCGTCTACACGGCATGTTCCACGGGCCTGGTCGCGGTCCACATGGCCTGTCAAAGCCTGCTGCTGCGCCAGTCCGACATCGCGCTGGCGGGCGCGGTGCGTATCTCCTTGCCGCAGCGCACGGGGTATCTCTTCCAGGAGGGGATGATCCTCTCCCCCGACGGCCACTGCCGTGCCTTCGACGCGCGCGCGGCTGGCACGGTGCCGGGCAATGGCGTCGCGGCGGTGGTGCTCAAGCCGCTGGCGGATGCGCTGCGGGATGGAGACCACATCCATGCGGTCATCCGAGGCTCCGCGCTGAACAACGATGGTGGCCTGAAGGTGGGCTACACGGCGCCCAGCGTGGAAGGGCAGGCGGATGTCATCGGCGAGGCGCTCGCCTATGCGGGACTGACCGCGGACGACATCGGCTACGTCGAGGCGCACGGCACTGGCACCGCGCTGGGAGACCCCATCGAGGTCGCGGCGCTGACCCGCGCCTTCCGGAGGGACACGGACCGCAAGGGCTTCTGCGCCCTGGGCTCCGTGAAGACGAACATCGGCCACCTCGATACGGCGGCCGGACTCGTGGGGCTCATCAAGACGGCCCTGGTGCTCTCCGAGGAGGTGGTGCCTCCCACGCTCCACTTCACGTCGCCCAACCCCGCGATCGACTTCGCCAGCAGCCCGTTCTCCGTCGTCGCGGAGAAGCGCGCCTGGCCGCGCGGAGACGTGCCCCGGCGCGCGGGCGTGAGTTCGTTCGGCATCGGTGGCACCAACGCGCATGCGGTGCTGGAGGAGGCGCCGAAGAAGGAAGCCTCGGGCCCGAGTGCTCGGCCCGCGCAGCTCATCACCCTGTCCGCGCGCACCGCACAGGCGCTCTCCGCGTCGGTGCGTGAGTTGGCGGAGTGGCTGGAGACGGTCCCTGGGAACACGTCGCTCGCGGACGTGGCCTTCACGCGCAATGTGGGGCGCGGTGGCTTCGAGCATCGGCTCGCGGTCGTGGCCGGGGACCGGGCCGAGTTGCTCGCACGCCTGCGGACTCCCAGCAACGGGCGCGTGCTGGAGGATGTCGCGGCGGCGCGCGAGCGGCGCGTGGCCTTCCTGTTTCCGGGGCAGGGCGCGCAGTCGCTGGGGATGGGGCGCGAGCTGTACGGCGCGGAGCCGCTCTTCCGCGAAACGGTGGACACCTGTCTGCGAGAACTGGGGCCCGCGCTGGAGCAGGTGCTGCGCGACGTGCTGCTGCCGGGCCCGGGCGCGGAGGCCGCGGCACGCGCGGCGCTGGGAGACCCACGCCATGCGCTGCCCGCGCTGTTCTGCGTGGAGTACGCGCTGGCGAAGCTCTGGGAGTCATGGGGCATCCAGCCGGGGGCGCTGCTGGGACACAGCTTTGGCGAGTACACGGCGGCCTGCCTCGCGGGCGTCCTGCCGTTGGAGGACGCGCTGACGCTGGTGGTGGCGCGCGGTCGGCTGATGTCGAAGCTGCCCCCGGGAAGCATGACGGCGGTGGGCTGCGCCGAAGAGGTGGTGCGTCCGTTACTGACGGGAGCCCTCGCCCTGGCGGCGGTGAACGGGCCCGAGCGGTGTGTGGTGTCGGGGCCGACGGCGGAGGTCGAGGCCCTGGAGCGGGAGTTGGTGGCTCGAGGCGTCGGCGTGCTGCGCCTGCCCGCCGGGCACGCCTTCCATTCGGAGGCCGTGGAGCCGCTGCGAGAGGAGCTGTCGCGCGTGGTGGCGGGCCTGCGGCTCTCCGCGCCCCGGGTGCCGTATGTCTCCAGCGTCACGGGGACGTGGATTCGTCCGGAGGAGGCGACGGACCCCGCGTACTGGGCGCGTCAGATGCGGGCCCCGGTGCGCTTCGGGGAGGGACTGGAGACGCTGAAGGAGGGCGGCTTCACGCTCTTCCTGGAGGTGGGACCGGACCAGGCGCTCACGGCGCTGGCGCGACTGGGACTGCGCGGACACGGAGGGCGAGTGGTGGCCTCGCTGCCTCGGGCCGACTCGAAGGTGGGGGAGTACGGCGTGCTCATGGCGGCCCTGGGCGCGCTGTGGGAGTCCGGGCTCGAGCCCGACTGGAAGCGGGTCTACGCGAACGAGCAACGCCACAGGGTGTCGCTGCCCACGTATCCGTTCCAGCGTCGGCGCTTCGCGCTGGATGCTCCCAAGGTGCTCGCGACGACGACTGCCGCCACCGTTGCGCCCGCACTCGACACCAGCGGCGCGGAGTCACCCGAGGTGATGGACGTCCCCGCGGACAAGGCGGGACCGCGAACAGATGTGGAGCGGGGCGTGCTCGGCATCTGGCGCGAGCGGTTGGGGCGCTCGGACTTTGGCATCCACGACGACTTCCTGGAGCTGGGTGGAAACTCGCTGATGGCGGCACAGATGCTCACGCGGCTGCGTGAAGCCTTCCCCGTCCAGCTTCCGCTCAGTGATTTGTTCGAGGCGCCCACCGTGGCGGGCCTGGCCGCGCGAATCCAGACGCGACTGGGGACCGAGGGACTGTCCGCGAAGGACGGTGTCCTGCCGCCGCTCGTGCGGGTTCCTCGGGATGGGGTGCTGCCTTTGTCGGTGGTGCAGGAGCGGGTCTGCGCGCTGGAGCAGGCGCTCCCAGGCAATCCCGCGCTGAACATGTCCGTGGCCCTGCGCCTGACGGGCGTGCTCGACGTGTCGGTGCTGCGGCGAAGCCTGGAGGAGGTGGTCCGGCGTCACGAAGCCCTGCGCACGTCGTATCCGCTCGTGGACGGTCGGATGGTGCAGCGAGTCTCTTCGGAGGCGCGCGTTCCCCTGGTCATCGACTCCCTCGATGAGATGGCGGAGGAGGCGCGCGAAGCGGAGTGGCGACGGCGGGTCTTCGCGGAGATGTCCCAGCCGTTCGACGTCGCCCACGGGCCGGTGGTTCGCGCGCGACTGTTGAAGCTCTCGGCGCGGGAGCACCTGCTCGTCATCTCGGTCCATCACGTGGTTTGCGACACGTGGTCCCTGGTGGTGTTCAGCTCGGAGCTGGGCGCGCTGTACGGCGCCTTCAAGCGGGGGGAGTCGTCGCCGCTTCCGGAGCTGGCGATTCAGTACATCGACTATGCGGCCTGGCAGCGGAAGTTCCTGGAGTCGGGGGCCTCCACCGCGCAGGCGGCGACGTGGCGTGAGCGGTTGGCGGGCATGCCCGGGCCGCTGGACCTGCCCGTGGACCTGCCGCCTGGCGTGGGGCCCGCGCTCAGCGGAGTCCGACGCGGCGTCGGCTTCTCGGCGTCGTTGACGAGCGGCATCCACGCCCTGGCGCGGCGAGAGGGCGTCACGGCCTTCATGGTGTTGCTCGCGTCCTGGCAGGCGCTGCTGGCGCGATGGGCGGGCCGCGACGACATCATCGTGGGCACGCCCATTGGCAATCGGAATCGTCCGGAGCTCGAGCCGTTGATTGGCTACGTCGCGCATGCGGTGCCCCTGCGCACGGACCTGTCGGGTGACCCGACGTTCCGTGAGCTGCTCGGGCGCGTGCGCGATGTCACGCTGGACGCGTACGCGCAGCCGGACGTCCCCTACGAGCATCTCATCCGGGAGGTGGAGCCCACGCGGAACCCGGGCCGCGAGCGCGTGTTCGATGCGCTCTTCGTCCTGCATCCCCGGTTCGATGCGGTCCTGGATGCTCCGGATCTGCGGATGCAGTTGGTGGAAGTCGAGGAGGGGCCGCCGCGGTTCGGCGCGGTGCTGTCGCCGTTGTCCGTGTCGATGGGTGAGGATGCTGGCGGTTTCGCGGGCACGCTCGACTACGCGGTGGAGCGGTTCGCGCCCGAGACCATCGACCGGCTGCTGTCGCACTGGACGGTATTGCTCACCTCCGCGCTCGCGGACCCGGGGCAACCGCTGTCCGGACTGCGTCTGGAGGCCGAGGGCCAGGAGGCGCTCGCGCGCGTCTCGCCCGCTGACTTGTCGGCGCCGCCGAGCACGGTCTCCGCGTTGCTGGAGTCTCGTGCCACGCGGGCTCCGGATGCGGTGGCTGTGTCGACGGAGGGCCAAGGTGACTTCACGTGGCGCGCACTGCGCGCGGAGTCGCGCCGGCTTGCGTCCGAGCTGCGTGCGAAGGGCGTGGGCCCCGAGGTGCTGGTCGCGCTCTGTCTTGAACCGTCCGTGGAGCGCGTGGTGGCGCTCTGGGCGGTCCTGGAGGCGGGCGGCGGCTACGTGCTCCTCTCCACCCCCCAGCTCAGGGAACTCGCGGCCCTCGCGCCTGCTGGTGGCCCACCGCCCTTGTTGCTGACGCACGAGCGGTTGCACACGAGCGTGCCGTTGGACCCGGCTCGGGTCATCTCCGTCCGCGCGCTCTCCACGCTGGCGGTGGAGGGAGGCCTTACGTTGGATGCCTCCGCCTCGCGAGGCTCAATGGAGTCCTCGGCTGAGACCCTGGTCTGCCTGGAGTCGTTGGTTGGACCGACGGGAGCGCGACTGCGTGCCATGCACACGGTGCGCACGGTGGATGCGCTGTTCCGGCGCCTCGACTCGAATGCCGAGGTGAAGGAGGGGACCTGGCTGTCGGCGGAAGAGGCGGGGGCGCCGGGGACGGGACTGGAGTTGCTGTGGGCGCTGACGCGAGGCCTGCGCGTGGTGCTGCCGTCGGAGCGTGCCCGCCTCGTGCTGGCCACTTCGAGCGGAGCGGGCACACGGCCTGGGCCCGACTTCAGCCTGTCGTTCTTCGCCAACGACGAGGACTCGCTGGGGGGACGCAAGTACCGCTTGCTGATGGAGGCGGCGAAGTACGCCGACGCGCAGGGCTTCTCGGCGGTGTGGACCCCCGAGCGGCACTTTCATTCCTTCGGAGGGCTCTACCCCCGCCCCGCTGTCGTCGGCGCGGGCGTGGCCACGGTGACGGAGCGGCTGGGGATTCGCGCGGGCAGCGTGGTGCTCCCGCTGCATGACCCCATCCTCGTCGCGGAGGAGTGGTCGGTGCTGGACAACCTGTCCAACGGCCGCGTGGGTGTGTCGTTCGCATCGGGCTGGCATGCGAATGACTTCGTCTTCGCGCCGGACCGGTACGCGCGGCGCAAGGAGGTCATGTTCAAGGGCATCGAGGAGGTGCGCACGCTGTGGCGTGGCGGCTCGGTGCTTCGGCGCAACGGCGCGGGTGACGAGGTGGAGGTGTTCCTCCGTCCACGTCCCGTCCAGAAGGAACTTCCGTTCTGGCTCACGGCGGCGGGGAGCCCGGACACGTTCCGCATGGCGGGTGAAATGGGGGCGTACGTCCTCACGAACTTGATGGGGCAGAACCTGGAGGACCTGTCGTCGAAGGTGGCCCTCTATCGCGAGGCCTGGCGGCAACACGGTCATCCAGGGCGGGGACACGTGAGCCTCATGCTCCACGCATTCCTGGGCGAGGACGAGGCCGAGGTCCGCCGCCGCGTGCGCAAGCCGCTGCTCGAATACTTCCGCAGCTCCGTGGACATCCTTCAGGCCTTCGTGGCCAGCCTGGGCCTCAAGGGAGACTTCCGCTCGCTGACTCCGGGGGACATGGATGCCCTGCTGGAGCACGGGCTGACGCGCTACGTGGAGGATGGGGGCCTCTTCGGAACCCCGGACACGTGCGGGCCGGTGGTCGAGCGCGTGAAGCGCCTGGATGTGGATGAAGTGGCCTGCCTCGTGGACTTCGGCGTGGAGGTGGAGGCGACGCTCGACTCGCTCCAGCAGTTGGATGTGCTGCGGCGGCGACATGCGCCGCTGTCCGCGTCGCCCGTGCCCACCGTGACGATCCACGAAGGGCCGAGCGCCGCCGAGGCGTTGTTGTCCCTGGTGCGCCAGACGGGCGCCACGCACCTGCACCTCACGGCGACGCTCGCCAAGGCCCTGTCGGAGCTGCCCTCCGCCGCCGAGGTCCTGCGTCCCGTGCGGCGCGTCTTGCTGGAGGAGGCGAAGGGAGAGGTCGCGGACGCGCTGTCGCGTGCGCTGCCGGTCGAGGTGTCGCGCCGGGACCCGCTGCTCGGCCTGGGGGCGTGGACGCGGTCCGGGTCTGCTTCACCTTCGTCGAAGGAGCCCCTGTCCTGGGACGTGGTGGATGCGCGAGGCCGCTCCGTTCCCACGGGTGTGGTGGGCGAGCTGGCGGTGCTGGGCGAACATGCGCCACGCGGCCTCTGGAATGCTCCGGCGTCCGCCGCGCTCCGGCTGCTTCCGGACGGCGGCGCGGGGCCTCGCCTCGCGATGGGGCGCAGGGCGCGCCGCCACCTGGATGGCTCGTTGGAGTTGCTGCCTCCGCTGCCCGTGTCGTCACGTCGTCCGACCCCGCCCCGGGTCGTGGCGCAGTCGAGCGGCGCCGCTCGGCGCGAGGGCCCTCCGCCCATTCCGCACGTCTCCCGCGAGCGCCCGCTGCCGCTCTCGTTCTCGCAGCAACGGCTCTGGTACATGGACCGGCTGGAGCCGGGGAATGTGGCCAACAACAACGCGGTGATGCTCGCGCTGACCGGCACGCTCGACGTGGCCGCGCTGGAGCGCGCGATCAACGAGGTGGTGCGTCGCCACGAGGTCCTCCGGACGACGTTCTCGATGTCCGACGCGGGCGGAGTGCAGCACATCTCCGCGGCGCTCGAAGTGCCCCTGCGGGTCTTCACGATGGATGCAGGGGACGCCCGGGGAGTGGACGGCTGGGCGCGGGACGAGGCGCGCAAGCCCTTCGACCTGGAGACGGGGCCGCTGCTGCGGGCTTCACTCCTGCGCGTCCGCGAGAACGAGGATGTGCTGCTGATCGTCATGCACCACATCGTCTCGGATGGCTGGTCCCTGGGCGTGATGTTCCCTGAGCTGGCGAGCCTCTATGCCGCCTTCCTCGCGGGCCAGCCGTCTCCACTCCCACCCATCACGGTGCAGTACGCGGACTACGCGGCCTGGCAGCTCGAATGGATGCGAGGCCCGGAGCTGGCGGCCGAGCAGGCCTGGTGGAGCGAAGTGCTGGCGGACGTCCCCGTGCTCCGGCTGCCCACGGACCGTCCCCGGCCTCCGGTGCAGACCTATCCGGGCGCAAGACTGCCCCTCTCCCTCTCCCGGTCTCTCACGGACGCGCTGGTGTCACTGGGTCGGCGAGAAGGCGCCACGCCGTTCATGGTGTTGATGACCGCGTGGCAGACGCTCCTCCACGCGTACACCGGGCAGCATGACTTCGCGGTGGGCACTCCCGTCGCTGGACGCAACCGACCCGAAATCGAGCCGCTCATCGGCTGCTTCATCAACTCCATCGTGCTGCGCGCGGACCTGTCCGGCGACCCCACCTTCACGGAGTTGCTGGGCCGCGTGCGCCGAGCCTCGCTGGGGGCCTTCGCCCACCAGGAAGTGCCGTTCGAGAAGCTGGTGGACGCGCTCCATGTGGCTCGCGACCTGAGTCACACGCCCATCTTCCAGACGATGCTCGTGCTGCACAACACGCCGCCCATCGAGCTGACCATGGCCGGTCTGCGCTTGAGCAGCCAGGCCGTCCACACGGGGGCCACGAAGCTGGACCTCATGCTGGAGTTGGTGGAGTCGAAGGAGGGGCTGTCCGGAGGCATCGACTACAACACCGACCTCTTCGACGCGGACACCATCCACCGACTCTCGGGGCACCTGCTGCGACTGCTGGAGCAACTGGCCGCGCATCCGGAGCGACGCCTGTCCCAGCTCTCCGTGCTGTCCGAGGATGAGCGTCACCAGCTCCTGACTGAATGGGCCACTGCGCCCTCGCGCGAGTCGACGGCGGGCGAGACGGTGACCGCGTGCTTCGCGGCGCGCGCCTCCTCCGACCCCGACGTCGTGGCGGTGGACGACGGCACCCGCCGACTCACCTACCGCGAACTCGATGCGCTGTCCGCGCGCCTCGCTGGTGCGCTGAAGGCGGTGGGCGCGGGCTCGGGGAACATCGTCGCGCTCGCGCTCGCGCAACCGGCCGACGTGGTTGCGGGCCTCCTCGGCATCCTGCGTGCGGGCGCGGCCGTGGTGGTGCTCGACCTGGAGCATCCCTCCGAGCGGCTGTCCGGAATCATCGAGGATACCCAGGCGCACGCGGTGGTGACGTCCGGCGCATGGCTGGCGCGTGTGCCTTCGCGAGAGGGCATGGCGGTGGTGACCCTGGAGTCCCTCCCGACGGGTGCAAGCGCGCTGCCCTCGGAGCCCCAGCCGCACCAGGCCGCATGCATCGTCTACACCTCGGGCTCCACCGGCAAGCCGAGGGGGGTGGTGCTGGAGCACCGCCAGCTCGTCTCGGCGACGCGGGCACGACAGCAGGTTTATGGCGCCCCCGGAGTCGTGTTGTCCCTGGCGCCGTTCACCTTCGATGCCTCGCTGGCGGGGTTGCTCTGGTCGCTCTTCGAGGGTGGCACGCTGCGCTACCCGGACGTGGAGGACCGCGAGGACCCGAGGAAGCTGGCGGAGCTGGTGGCCAGGGCTCGCGTGACGCACCTCATCTCCGTGCCGGCTCTCTACGCGGAGGTGCTCGCGGCGGCGCCAGCGGGAGGATTGGTGGGCCTGCGCGCGGTGAGCGTGGGCGGAGAGGCCTGCACGCTCGAACTGGCGCGCGCGCATCACGAGGCCCTGCCCTCGGTGCCATTGTTCAACGAGTACGGTCCGACGGAGGCAACCATCTGGAGCACGGTGCATCGTGTCCGGCGGGACGAGCAGGGACATGTGCCCATTGGTCGGGCCGTGCCGGGCGCCCAGGTGTACCTGCTGGATGCCCGAGGTGGGCTGGCGCTGCCTGGCGCACCGGGCGAGCTCCACGTGGGTGGCTCCGGCGTGGCGCGAGGGTACCTGGGCCAGCCCGGGCTCACCGCCGAGCGCTTCGTGTTGGACCCCTTCGACACGCGACCGGGCGCGCGCATGTACCGGACGGGAGACATGGCCCGCTGGCGCCGCGATGGGAGCTTGGAGTTCCTGGGCCGCGCGGATGCGCAGGTGAAGGTGCGAGGCTTCCGCATCGAGCCGGGTGAAGTGGAGGCCGCGCTGCTCGCGAATCCCGAGGTGCGGGAGGCGACGGTGGTGGCGAGGGCGGAGGGGAGTGGGCCTCGGCGGCTCGTCGCCTATGTCGTGGCGCGGAATCCGGGAGAGGTCGAGGCGCTGACCTCGGGCGCGCTGAAGTCGTGGCTGCTCTCCCGCCTGCCGCCCTACATGGTGCCGTCCGCCTTCGTCACGCTGGCCGCGCTGCCGCGCACGCGTCACGGCAAGGTGGACGCGCGCGCGTTGCCGGCACCGGAGGCCCAGCCGTCGAAGTCCTCGAGCGCGGAGGACGCGGTGCCTCGTACGGAGGTGGAGGCGCGCCTCGCGGAGCTGTGGCGGCAGGTCCTCAACGTGGAGCGCGTGGGCATCCACGACGACTTCTTCGAGCTGGGCGGCGACTCCATCCTCGGCTTGCAGATTGTCACCCGTGCGCGGGCGGCGGGTCTGGAGCTGTCTCCGAAGCAGCTCTTCCAGAACCCCACCGTGGCGAGGCTCGCGACGGTGGCGGGAACACGGCTCGCGGTGCAGGCCGAGCAGGGACCCGTGGTGGGCCCGGTGGCGCTCACGCCCATCCAGCACTGGTTCTTCGAGCTGGGGCTGGAGGAGCCGCACCACTGGAACATGTCGCTGATGTTCGAGGCGCGGGCCGCGCTCGACGCGCCGCTGCTGGAGCGCGCGCTGGCGCGGGTCGTCGAACACCATGACGCCCTGCGGTTGCGTTTCGCCAGGAAGGAGGACGGCTGGCATCAGACGTCCGTGGCTCCGGGCGTGTCGGTGGAGGTGGCGCGCGTGGACCTGTCGACCGTGCCGCCGGAGGCGATGGGGCCCGCGCTGGAGCGGTGCGCCCTGGAGCTTCAACAGTCCCTGCGCCTGGAGGCGTCGCTCATCCGGGGTGTGTTGCTGGAGCGAGGTCCCGGACGCCCGACGCTGCTGATGCTGGCGCTCCACCACCTGGCGGTGGATGCGGTGTCCTGGCGAATCCTCCTGGAAGACCTGGCGACGGCCTACGCGGAGCTCGCCGAGGGCGGCGCGGTGCGACTGCCACCGAAGACGACCTCCTTCCAGGTCTGGGCTCGAGGACTGGAGGCACTGGCGCGTTCGGAGAAGCTGCTCGCGGAGCGCGCGTGGTGGCTGGAGCGGCCCTGGTCCGAAGCCGCGCGGCTGCCGAGGGACTTCCCGGAGGGCATCAACACCGAGGCCACGGCTCGCCGGGTACAGGTGTCGCTGGATGCGGAGCAGACGAAGGCGCTGCTGCACGACGTGCCGAAGGCCTGGCACACGCAGCCGCAGGACCCCTTGCTCACCGCATTGGCGCAGGCCCTGACGGCCTGGACGGGACGGAGCGTCGCGCTGGTGGACGTGGAAGGGCACGGCCGTGAAGAGGTGCTGCCGGGCGCGGATGTCTCCCGCACGGTGGGGTGGTTCACGCGTGTCTTCCCGGCGCTCCTGGACCTCCGCGACGTGCAGGGGCCCGGCGAGGCCTTGCGCGTCGTGAAGGAGTCGCTGCGCGCGGTCCCGTCGCAAGGCATGGGCTGGGGGCTGCTGCGCTACGTGGCGAAGGACGCTTCGTTGGCGGCGCTCCCTGTCGCGGAGCTTGGCTTCAACCATCTGGGACAGGTGGACGGCATCGTCGGTACGGGAGGCCCCTTCGGACTGGCCCCGGAGAGCGACGGGCTGAGGCAGCGCGCGGACAGCTCGCGGCGGCCGTACCTGCTGGATGTGACGAGCGTGGTGCGCGAGGGCCGGCTGGAGGTGACGTGGACCTTCAGCGAGGCGGTGCACCGGCGAGAGACGGTGGTGGGTGTGGCGGAGGACTTCGTGGCGAGACTGTTGGCGCTGGTGGCCGCCTCGCGAGCGCCCGACGCGGGGGGACATTCTCCGTCGGACTTCCCGCTCGCGAAGGTGAAGCAGTCGCAGCTCGACAAACTGGCGGCGCGGTTCGGAAAGAAGACGCGATGAGCGACAACATCGAGGACCTGTACCCGCTGTCGCCTCTGCAGGGCGGCATGCTCTTCCACGCCATCGCGGAGCCAGGAGAGGGGCTCTACTTCAACCAGCTCGTCTGTGAATTGCGGGGACAGCTGGACGTGGACGCCTTCATCCAGGCCTGGCGGGGCGCGGTGGCGGCGCATCCCGCGCTGCGCACGGCGCTCGTCTGGGACGACGTGGACGAGCCGGTGCAGGTGGTGCTGCGAGAGGTGGAGTTGCCCGTGCGCGTCGAGGACTGGCGCGACCTGTCGGCGGACGCCTTCGAGGCCCGACTGTCGACCTTCCTGGAGCAGGACCGGCGTGAGGGGTTCGACCTGTCGCGCGCGCCGTTGATCCGGCTGACGCTGCTGCGAAGCGCCGCCGATGCGTACCGCTTCGTCTTCAGTCACTCTCACCTGGTGCTGGATGGCTGGTCCGTGCCGCTGGTGGTGCGGGACTTCTTCACGCTGTACGAAGGCTCGCTCGCGGGGCGGTCTCCGAGGCTCGTCTCGCCTCGTCCGTTCAGCGACTACCTGGGGTGGCTGGCCGAGCATGACCTGAAGGACTCGGAGGACTTCTGGCGCCGCGAACTGGCCGGGGTCGATGAACCCACGCCGACGGGCGAGGGGGCGGGGGAGGGCACGGGGCGAATCACGCGCACCCGCCATCTGTCGGAGTCCACCACCGCGGCGCTCAACACCTTCGCGCGTCGACACGGGCTCACGCTGAGCACCCTGGTGCAGGGCGCGTGGGCGCTGGTGCTGGGACAGCTCTCGGGCGCCGAGGACGTCGTCTTCGGCACCACGGTCTCCGGTCGTCCTCCGGACCTCGCGGGCGTGGAGGACATGGTCGGTTTGTTCATCAACACCCAGCCCGTGCGAGTGCGCTGGTCCCAGGACCTGACCTGGTCGACGTGGCTGCGTCGCATCCAGGACACGCAGGTGGAGGCGCGCCAGCACGAGCATGCGCCCCTGGTGAAGGTGCAGCGCTGGAGCAACGTCCCCGCGGGCACCTCGCTCTTCGACACGCTGGTCGTCTTCGAGAACTACCCACTGGATGCCGCGCTCACGTCCTCCGCGCGGGCGCTGGAGGTGCGCGACGTACGGGCCCGGGAGGCGGACCACTTCGGCCTCACGTTGATCTCCACCTCGGGCGCGAAACTTCCGCTGCTCCTACGCTACGACCAGACCCGCTTCACGCAGGCGTTCGCGGATGCGCGACTGGAGCGGATGATCCTCGTGCTGGAGGCCATCGCGGCGCGGCCGGATGGGCGACTGGGGGAGCTGTCCCTGTTGTCCGGCGCGGAGCGGCACCAACTCCTGGCGACCTGGAACGACACACGCGCGGACTTCCCGGAGCAGGCCACCGTGCATGGCCTCTTCGAGGAGGCGGTGGCTCGCACCCCGGACGCGCTGGCCGTGTCGATGGGAGATGTGCGTTGGAGCTACCGCGAGCTGGACGCGCGGGCGAATCAGCTCGCGCACCACCTGCGCGGCCTGGGCGTCCGGCGAGGAACGCTGGTGGGCCTGTGCTTCCGTCGCTCTCCAGACATGGTCGTGGCGCTGTGGGCCGTCTTGAAGGCCGGGGGCGCGTATGTGCCCATCGACCCGGCCTGGCCGTCGACACGGGTGTCCTTCCTCCTGGAAGACACCGGTGTGCCGGTGGTGCTCACCGAGGAGGTGCTCGCGGACGCGCTGCCGGCGACCTCGCAGTTCCTCCTCTGCCTGGACACGGACTGGGCGCGCACCGCGGGTCGCGAGCCCATGACGCCGCCAGAGCCACTGGCCGGAGCCGGAGACCTCGCGTACCTCATCTACACGTCTGGAAGCACGGGGCGACCCAAGGGGGTGATGGTCGAGCACCGGGGCGTGGTGAACTACCTGACCTGGGCGCAGCGGGCCTATGGGCTCGCGGAGGGCAGCGGCTCGCCCGTGCACTCGCCGCTGTCGTTTGATTTGACGGTGACGAGCCTGGTGGCGCCACTGGTCGCGGGGCGGCCGGTGGTGCTGGTCCCGGAAGACGTGGGCATCGAGGGACTGGGCGAAGCCCTGCGCGCGGGCAACCACTTCAGTCTCGTGAAGCTGACGCCCACCCACCTGCGCATGCTGGCCGCGCAGCTTCGTCCCGAGGAAGCCGCGGGACGCACGCGGGCCTTCGTCATTGGCGGTGAGGCGCTGACGGCCGAGGGCATCGCCTTCTGGCGCGAGCACGCGCCCGACACGCGCCTCATCAACGAGTACGGCCCCACGGAGACGGTGGTGGGCTGCTGCGTGTACACGGTGAGCGCGGCGGACCCGGTGAGTGGTCCGGTGGCCATCGGTCGGCCCATCGCGAACACGCGCCTTTATGTCCTGGATGCGAGCCTGGGCCCGGTGCCGGTGGGCGTGGTGGGAGAGCTGTTCATCGGTGGCGCCGGCGTGGCGAGAGGCTACTGGCGGCGGCCGGAGTTGACGGCGGAGCGCTTCATCCCGGATGCCTTCGGTACGGAGCCGGGGGCGCGGCTGTATCGCACGGGAGACCGCGTGCGCTGGCGCGCGGATGGACGCCTGGAGTACCTGGGCCGCGCGGACTTCCAGGTGAAGGTGCGCGGCTATCGCATCGAGCTGGGCGAGGTCGAGTCCGTGCTGCGGACACACCCCTCGGTGGGCGACGCGGTGGCGGTGGTGCGCGAGGACGTGCCCTCCGGCGCGAGGCTCGTGGCGTATGTGGTGCCCTCCGGCGCACAGCGACCGGAATCCTCCGCGCTGCGCGAGTTCCTGGCGGAGCGGCTGCCCGAGTACATGGTGCCCGCGGCCTTCGTCGTGCTGGAGGCGTTCCCGCTGTCGGACAACGGGAAGGTGGAGCGGCGAGCCCTGCCGGCACCGGAGCTCACGGTGGTGGAGCGGACCGCCGAGATCGCACCACGTGACGCGAAGGAGGAAGCCCTCGCGAGCATCTGGGCCCAGGTGCTGGGGCGTCCCCAGGTCAGCGTGCACGAGGACTTCTTCGAACTGGGGGGCGACTCCATCCTCGGCATCCAGGTCATCTCTCGCGCTGCGCAGGCGGGGTTGCACCTGAGCGCGAAGCAGCTCTTCGACCATCCGACGGTGGCGCGGCTGGCCGCGGTGGTGTCCGAGGCACCCAGGGAAGTCATCGCCCAGGGGCCCGTGACGGGTCCGGTGGAGTTGACGCCCATCCAGCGCTGGTTCCTCGCGCGCGAGCTGTCGGGGGCGCACCACTTCAATCAAGCCCTGCGCTTCACGCTGCGCGAGCGGATGGTGGCCGCGCATCTGGACCGAGCCCTCCAACTCGTGCGCGAGCACCACGACGCCCTGCGCCTGCGCTTCACGAGGGACGGGCAGGGCGGCTGGCATCAAGAGCTGATGGGGTTGGAAGGAACCCTGCCGCTGGAGACGGTGGACTTCTCTCGGTGCGCGCCGGGGGCTCGGAGTGCAGGGGTGGAGGCGTACTCGGCGCGGGTCCAGGAGCGCTTGAAGCCCTCCACGGGAGACGTCGCGCGAGCGGTGCTCTTCGACCTGGGGCCGGAGGTGCCGCAGGAGTTGTTGCTCGTCATCCACCACCTGGCAGTGGATGCCGTCTCGTGGCGGGTGCTGCTGGAGGATCTGCTGTCTGCCTACCAGCGGCTTCGCGCGGACGAGCCCGTGCGACTTCCCGCCAAGACGCTGTCCTATCAGTCCTGGGCCTCGCGCCTGGTGGAGCATGCGCGCACGCCGTCCGCGAGGGAGGAGGCGACCTTCTGGCTCGGGCTCCCCTGGGAGCGGGTGGGCTCGCTTCCCCGTGAGGTGGAGGGAGGCGCCGCCAACACGGAGGGTGCTTCGCGCCTGGTGGAGGTGACGCTGGAGCCTGGGGAGACGCAGGTGTTGCTCCAGGACGTGGCGAAGGCGTTCCGCGCGAAGCCGGATGAGCTGTTGCTGGCCGCGCTCGCGCACGTGCTGCGTCGCTGGACGGGGGCATCGTGCGTGCGGGTGGAGATGGAGGGGCACGGGCGCGAGAACCTCTTCGGAGAGGTGGACCTCTCGCGCACGGTGGGCTGGTTCACCAGCCTGTATCCGGTGCTGGTGGAGTCAATGGGGGATGGGCCCGGGGCGTGGGTGCGAGCGGCGAAGGAGGCCGTGCGGCGCACTCCGTCGAAGGGCGTGGGGTTCGGTGTGCTGCGCTACCTGTCGCCGGACCGGGCGCTGCGCGAGCGACTGAGCGCCTTGCCCGTGCCGGAGGTGGGGTTCAACTATCTGGGGCAGTTCGACAATGTGCTGCCCGCCACGGCGCCGCTGCGCTTGTCGGAGGGCTCGGCGGGGCCCACGCACGCACCAGAAGGGCTGCGCGCGCACCTGCTCGACGTGGACTGCGCCGTCAGCGGCGGCCGGATGCGGCTGATGTTCACCCATGGCTCGGGGATTCATCGGACCGAAACCGTGGAGAGGCTGGCTCACGCGCTGCGAGCGGCCCTGCGGGAACTCATCGCGCATGGGACGTCCGAGGACCCGCGTGGACTGTCACCTCTGGACTTCCCCCTGGCGAAGCTGGGGCAGGGTGCGCTGGAGGGGCTCGCGGACCGGCTGGCCTCCCAGGGACAGCGGCTTCGCGACGTGGAGGACCTGTATCCCCTGTCGCCGTTGCAGCAGGGCATCCTGTTCCACCACCTCCAGGAGGACGAGACCCAGCCCTACTTCAACCAGATCGCCTTCGAGCTGGATGGCGTCCTCGACGTGACGGCGCTGACGGAGGCGTGGCGGCAGGCGGCACAGCGCTTCACCATCCTGCGCACGGCGTTCTTCTGGGAGGGATTGGACGCGCCGCTGCAGGCGGTGATGCGCGACGTGGAGCCCACCGTCTCCGTGGAGGACTGGCGCACGGTGCCTCGGGAGGAACTGGAGGCTCGGGTGTCGGCCTTCTTCGTGGTGGACCGTCGGCGCGGGTTTGAACTCTCCGTCGCGCCGCTGTTCCGGCTGGCGCTGTTTCGCACGGACGAGCGCGTCTGGCGCGTGGTGTTCAGCGTCACGCACCTGTTGCTGGATGGCTGGTCCACGCAGTTGGTGACGCGGGACGTGTTCACCCGGTACGAGGCGCTTCGGCGTGGAGTGACGCCGCCGCGGGGAGATGTCCGGCCCTACCGGGACTTCATCGCGTGGCTGGAGGGGCAGGACCAGGGTGCCGCGAGGGACTTCTGGCGCAAGGCGCTCGTGGGTTTCGCGGAGCCCACGCGATTGAATGTGGGAGGTGTGCCTCGGGGACAGGGGGAGCGGGGGGACGAGGAGGTGCGGCTGGGAGCGGAGGAGACGTCGGCGTTCGTCGCCTTCGCCCGGCAGCAGGGGCTCACACCGGGCACGTTGCTGCAGGGCGCCTGGGCGGTGCTGCTGGGGCGCTACAGCGGCGGCGATGACGTGGTCTTCGGTCTGACGGTCTCCGGACGGCCGCCCGAGCTTGCTGGCATCGAGAGCATGGTGGGCATGTTCATCAATGCCATCCCCGTGCGCGTGCGGATGCCCGCCTCACGGCCCGTGGGGCCGTGGCTGAAGGAACTGCAGTCGTGGTTGCAGGAGGCGCGTCAGTACGAGTCCTCTCCGCTGGTGGAGGTGCGCCGCTGGAGCGAGGTGCCTTCGAGCGAGCCGCTGTTCGAGAGCCTCGTCATCTACGAGAACTATCCGATGGAGGCGGGGCTCTCCACGCCGTCGGATGAGCTGGTGGTGCGCAACCCCACGTCGATGGAGGTGGACCACCACCCGCTGACGTTGATGGCGCTGCCGGGACACGAGCTGGTGCTTCGGCTGACCTATGACGCCAGGCGCTTCGGCGCGACGGGGGTGCGGCGGATGCTGGCGCACCTGCGTCACGTGTTGCGCGAGCTGCGTGAGAAGGTGGAGCGGCCGTTGTCGGAGTTGGCGTTGCTCGACGTGGAGGAGCGACGACAGGTCCTCACCGAGTGGAATCCCCTGGCGCGTGATGCACATGTGCCCGTGGCGGTGTTCCGTCCGGTGGAAGCCCAGATGGCTCGGGTTCCCGAGTCCATCGCCGTCACTGATGGGACGCGGGCGCTGACCTATGCGGAGCTGGAGGCTCGGGCGAATCAGCTCGCGCATCACCTGGCGGAATTGGGAGTTCCCGTCGGGAGCAAGGTGGGCCTGTGTCTGGACAAGAGCCTGGACCTGGCCGTCGCCGTGCTGGGCACGCTCAAGGCGGGGGCCACCTATGTGCCGTTGGATCCGCGCTATCCGGCGGAGCGACTGGCGTTCATGCTGGAGGACTCGGGCGCCGTCGTGGTGCTGAGTCATTCCCGGCTGGGCACGGTGTTGCCGGTGGACTCGCGCGCGCGTCGCGTGTTCATGGACCTGGAGTCCGAGGCGCTGGCGCGTCAGCCGATCCGGGCTCCTGCTCAAGAGGTTCCTCCGGAGTTGGCGTGTTACGTCATCTACACGTCGGGCAGCACGGGGCGGCCCAAGGGCGTGGCGCTGTCGCATCGTGCGCTGTCACATCTGCTGACGTGGCAGCTCGAGCGGTCCGTGATTCCCACGGCGACGACGCTGCAGTTCGCGGCGCTCAGCTTCGATGTGTCCTTCCAGGAGATGTTCTCCACCTGGTGGGCCGGTGGCACGTTGGTGCTGCCCTCGGAGGACGTGCGTCAGGATTTGTCAGCGCTTCTGACGTTCCTGGACAGGCACGCGGTGGAGCGCCTCTTCCTGCCCTTCGTGGCGCTTCAAGCCCTGGCGGAAGTCGCGGTCCAGCGCCCGACGGTGCCCAGAGCGCTGCGCGAAGTGGTGACCGCGGGTGAGCAGCTCCAGGTGACGCCCTCTCTGGTCGCGTTCTTCGAGCGTCTCCCCGGGTGCGTGCTGGAGAATCAATACGGGCCATCGGAGACGCATGTCGTCTCCGCGCACCGGTTGCGGGGGGCGCCTTCATCGTGGCCGCGTCTTCCGTCCATCGGCGCGCCGCTGCCGCACTGCCAGCTCTATGTGTTGGATGCATGGGGACAGCCCTGTCCCGTGGGGATTTCGGGCGAGCTGTTCATCGGTGGCGCGCATCTGGCACACGGGTACGTGGGTCGGCCGGAGCTGACGGCGGAGAAGTTCGTTCCGCATCCGTTCAGCCAGGAGGCTGGCGCCCGGTTGTACCGCACGGGAGACCTGGCCCGATGGACGGCGGAGGGGACGGTGGAGTTCGTGGGTCGCCTGGATGGTCAGGTGAAGCTGCGAGGCTTCCGCATCGAGCTGGGCGAGGTGGAAGCAGCGCTCCGTGCCGCGCCGGGTGTTCGCGATGCGGCCGTGGTGGTGCGTGAGGATGTTCCCGGGGACCGGAGGTTGGTGGGGTACGTCGTCCTCTCGGAGCGGGAGGGGGCGAAGCGGGAGGCCCTGCGCGCGCATGTCGGGGCACATCTGCCCGAGTACATGGTGCCGTCCACGTTCGTGACGCTGGACGCGCTGCCGCTGACGCCGAGTGGCAAGGTGAACCGCAAGGCGCTGCCCGTGGTGGATGCGGGGCGCGAGGGCGTGAGTGCCTATGTTGCGCCGCGCACCGCGACGGAGGACTTGCTGGCGGGGCTCTTCGCGGAGGTGCTCGGACTCGACAGGGTGGGGCTGTACGGCCACTTTTTCGAGCTGGGAGGCCACTCGCTGCTGGCCACGAGGGCCATCTCCCGCGTGCGGAGCGCGTTCGGAGTCGAGCTGCCGCTGCGTGAGCTGTTCGAGGCCCCGACCGTGGCGGAGCTCGCGAGTCGGGTGGATCGACTGAGTCGAGCGGGGGCTGCTCAGGTGGCGCCGCCATTGGTGCCAAGGGAAGACAGGCGTCGGCCTCCAAGGCTGTCCTTCGCGCAGCAGCGCCTGTGGTTCCTGGACCAGCTCGAACCGTTGAGCGCCTCGTACAACGTGCCCGGCGCGGTGCGGATGACGGGGCCGTTGAACCGGGATGCGCTGGCTCGAACGTTCCAGGAACTCGTTCGGCGTCACGAAGCGCTGCGCACCACATTTCGAAGTGTGAACGGCGTCGCCGTGCAGATCGTCGCGCCGGAGTCACCGGTGGTGTTGCACGACGTCGATCTGGAAGGGCTTCCCGAGGAGCGCCGTGAGGCCGAAGCACGTCGTCACGTGGAGCAAGCCGTGTTGCTTCCGTTCGACCTGACGGTGGGGCCGCTGTTGCGAGTGACGCTGGTGAGGCTGTCAGCGGAAGCACATGTGTTGGTGGTGGTGCTGCACCACATCGTGTCGGACGGGTGGTCGACGGAGGTGTTGGTGAGGGAGGTGGCGGCGCTCTACGAGGCGTACGCGGCAGGCAAGCCGTCACCGCTGGGCGAGTTGCCGGTGCAGTACGCGGACTACGCGGAGTGGCAGCGAGGGTGGTTGCAGGGAGAGGTGCTGGAGCAGCAGGTGGAGTACTGGCGGAGGCAATTGGAGGGAGCGCCGAAGGCGTTGGAGTTGGTGACGGACAAGCCGAGGCCGGCGGTGCAGAGCTTCCGAGGGGCCATGTTGGAGAGGCGGTGGCCGAAGGAGCTGTGGAGGAAGGTGGAGGAGGCGAGCCGGAGGGAGGGAGCGACGCCCTTCATGGTGTTGCTGGCGGCGTACCAGGTGGTGCTGGCGAGGTACGCGGGGCAGGAAGAAGTGGTGGTGGGGTTTCCGATAGCGGGACGTACGCACGCGGAGACGGAAGGGCTGATTGGGTACTTCGCGAACACGTTGGTGCTGAGGGGGCGAGTCCGCGAGGAGGAGAGCTTCCGGGAATTGGTGGGGAGGGCGAGGGAGGTGACGTTGGGTGCGTACGCGCACCAGGACGTGCCGTTCGAGAAGTTGGTGGAGGAGTTGGTGCCGCGGAGGGACATGAGCCGCAGTCCGCTCTTCCAGGTGTCGTTGACGTTGCAGAACACGCCTGGGGTGGAGGTGAAGCTGGGGGAGGGGTTGGTGCTGAAGGGGCTGGAGACGGACACGAAGACGTCGAAGTTCGACTTCTCGTTGCTGGTGGGGGAGGACGCGGAGGGGATGGGGGTGTCGCTGAACTACAACAGCGACCTGTACGAGGAGGGGACGGCGGCGAGGTTGGTGGAGCACGTGAGGGTGGTGTTGGAGGGGGCGGTGGAGGGGTTGGAGAAGAAGGTGTGGCAAGTGCCGCTGGTGGGGGTGGAGGAGCAGCGGCGACTGGTGCGCGAGTGGAGCGGGCGAGAGAAGAGAGGCGCGCGCGGGCACGAGACGCTGGCAGCCCACTTCGAAGCCCAGGTGGAGCAGACGCCGGGCGCGGTGGCGGTGGAGTGCGGCGAGGAGTCGCTGACGTACGCGCAGCTCAACGAGCGAGCCAACCAGCTGGCGCACCACCTGAGGGGGGTGGGAGTAGGCCCCGAGGTGAGGGTGGGGCTGTGCGTGGAGCGCGGGGTGGAGTGGGTGGTGTCGGTGCTGGGAGTGGTGAAGGCGGGAGGGGCGTACGTGCCGCTGGAGGCAGGAGTGCCGGCGGAGCGGTTGAGGTGGATGAAGAGGGAAGCGGGAGTGGCGGTGGTGGTGGGGACGGACGCGCAGGTGGAGGAAGTGGCGGAGAGCGCGGACGTGGTGGTGAGCGTGGACGGAGAGGGCTCCACGATTGCGCGCCAGCCGCGAAGCAACCCGAGTCTCCGAGGCAGCGGAGGCAACCTGGCGTATGTGATGTACACGTCGGGAAGCACGGGGACGCCGAAGGGCGTGGGAGTGCCGCAGAGGGCAGTGGCAAGGCTGGTGCTGGGAGCCAGCTACGCGCGCTTCGGCGCGGATGAAGTGTGGTTGCAACTGGCGCCCGTGTCGTTCGACGCGTCGACGTTGGAGGTATGGGGCGCGTTGCTGCACGGGGCGAAGTTGGTGGTGTACCCGGCGAAGGAAGTGTCGCTGGAGGAAGTGGGCCGCGAGCTGACGAAGAGTGGAGTGACGTCGTTGTGGCTGACGGCGGCGCTCTTCGAGCAGATGCAGGCGTATCAGCCGGAAGCGCTGAAGGGCGTGCGTCAGGTGCTGGCGGGAGGAGACGTGCTGCCGGCGCAGCGAGTCCGAGAGCGACTGCGGCAGGGAGGCACGCTCATCAACGGGTATGGGCCGACGGAGAACACGACCTTCACGACGGCGTACCGGATGGAGGGAGAGGCCGCGGCAGGAGCGCGAGGCATTCCGATTGGGAAGCCCGTGGAAGGCACAGAGGTGTACGTGCTGGACGCGCGAATGAATCCGGTGGCGGTGGGAGTGCCGGGAGAGCTGTACGCGGGAGGAGAGGGGCTGGCGCAGGGGTACGTGGGGCGTCCCGACTGGGCAGCGGAGCGCTTCGTGCCAAGCCCATTTGGAGAAGGCGAGCGGCTGTACCGGACGGGGGACGTGGTGAGGTGGCGGGGGGACGGGGTGCTGGAGTTCCTGGGCCGTCGAGACAGTCAGGTGAAGGTGAGGGGATACCGGATTGAGTTGGGGGAGGTGGAGGAGGGGCTGAAGCAGCAGGCGGGGGTGAAGGAAGCCGTGGCGGTGGTGAGGGAGGAGCGGGGGGACAAGAAGCTGGTGGGGTACGTGGTGGGGACGGGGTTGGACGCCAGCGTGGTGAAGGAAGGGCTGCGGAGGAAGCTGCCGGAGTACCTGGTGCCGACGGTGGTGGTGGTACTGGAGGCGCTGCCGCTGACGGCGAATGGGAAGGTGGACCGCGGGGCGTTGCCAGCACCGGAGGACGTGACGCAGGCCGTGGAGGAGTACGAGGCGCCGCGAGAAGGGATGGAAGCGAAGCTGGCGGAAGTCTTCGCGGAGGTGCTGGGCGCGAAGCGAGTGGGGAGGAAGGACGACTTCTTCGAGCTGGGCGGGCACTCGCTGCTGGCGACGCAGGTGGTGGCGAGAGTGCGCGCGCTGACCGGCGTGGACCTCCCGCTGCGCACGCTCTTTGAAGCACCTACGCTCGAAGCCCTGGCCGCGCGCATCGACTCCTCGCGCGAAGCAGGTCCGTCGTCCGAGGCGTTTCCCTTGGTCGCGCTGCCGCGCACGGGGATGCCGCCGTTGTCCTTCGCGCAGCATCGACTGTGGTTCTTCGACCAGCTCTCTCCGGGCAGCGCGGCCTACAACATCCCCATCCACCTTCAAGTGGAAGGTGCGCTGAACCTCGTTGCCCTCCAGCGAGCGTTCTCCGCGCTGGTGGCGCGGCATGAGGCGCTGCGCACCACCTTCGCCCTGCATGAGGGCGAGCCTGTTCAGGTCATCCACCCTCCCACGGACTTCCCGCTCGCGGTGGAAGACCTCGGTCAACTGACTGAGCTGGAGCGAGAGGCAGAGGCTCGTCGTCGAGCTGTCGAGGACTCGCTGCGTCCGTTCGACCTGGGACAGAAGTGGCTCGTGCGAGCCACGTTGTCGCGGCTGGAGCCCGAGGTGCATGTGCTCTCGCTGGTGATGCACCACATCATCGCGGATGGCTGGTCCCTCGGCGTGTTGGTGCGCGAGTTGAGCACGCTCTATGTCGCCTTCTCCGAGGGCCGTGCTTCACCGCTCGCCGCGCTCCCGGTGCAGTACGCGGACTACGCACGCTGGCAGCGCGAGTGGCTGAGTGGTGAGCGACTGGAAGCGCAGCTCGACGGCTGGCGCAAGCGCCTGGCGGGAGCACCTCCCCACCTGGAGCTGCCCACGGATGGTCCAAGGCCCGCGATTCTGTCGCACCGGGGCGCCACGGTGCCGGTGCGACTTTCGAGGGAGCTGAGCGACGCCATCGGAGCACTGGCCCGCGCCGAGGGGGCCACGCCTTTCATGGTGTTGCTCGCGGCGTTCCAGGTGTTGCTGGCGCGCTATTCGGGTCAGGAAGACGTGAGCGTGGGCTCGCCCATCGCGGGCCGGAGGTACGCGGAGACGGAGGGCCTCATCGGCTTCTTCGTCAACACGCTGGTCCTGCGAGCCCAGGCACGGCCTCGGGACACGTTCCGTGAGCTGCTGGCCCAGGTGCGGGAGACCACGCTGGGCGCCTACGAGCACCAGGACCTTCCGTTCGAGAAGCTGGTGGAAGCGCTCCATCCCGTGCGCGACCTGAGTCGCACCGCGCTGTTCCAGGTCCTCTTCGTCCTGCAGAACGCGCCGGTGGAGGCCCTGGAGTTGCCCGCGCTGTCGTTGAAGCCGGTGCCGACCGAGGGCACGGAGTCCGCGCGCTTCGAGCTGTCGTTGAACCTGAGTGAGTCGGCCGAGGGTTTCGCGGGGACGCTGCTGTTCAACTCGGACCTGTTCCTGGCGTCCACGGCGGCCCGGATGGTCTCCCACCTCCAGGTCTTGCTGGAGTCCATCACCGCGAACCCGGAGCAGCGCCTCGACGCGCTCCCGCTGATGACGGCCTCCGAGCGTCGACACGTCCTGGAGTCCTGGTCCACCGCGACCGCTGATGCCCCGTTCGAGGCCGCGCTGCTGCACCAGCTCATCGAACGACAGGTGGCTCGTACACCGGACGCGCCGGCCGTGTGCTGTGAGGAGACGGTGCTCTCGTATCGGCAGCTCGATGCTCGGGCGAATCAGCTCGCGCATCATCTGCGAGCCTTGGGCGTGGGACCGGACGTCCCGGTGGCGCTGTGTCTGGAGCGGAGCGCGGAGCTGGTGGTCGCGTTGCTGGGTGTCCTGAAGGCGGGTGGCGCATATGTGCCGCTGGAGCCGTCGCAGCCCGCCTCTCGCCTGTGCCTGATGGTGGAAGAGGTCGCCGCGCCCGTGGTGGTGACGGAGTCACGTCACGAGGCCTTGTTCCAGGCCTGTGCGGCGCGAAGAGTGCAACTGGACACCGAGGCGGAGCAGCTCGCCCTCCAGCGAGTGGATGCTCCGGACCATCGAGGTGCGTCGGAGAATCTGGCGTACGTGTTGTTCACGTCGGGGAGCACCGGGCGCCCGAAGGGCGTGGCCGTGTCGCATGGCGCGCTCGTCAACTACGTCCAGGCCGCGACGGAGCGGTTGAAGTTGAGCGAGTGCTCCAGCTTCGCGCTGGTGTCCACATTCGGCGCGGACCTGGGGAACACGGTGTTGTTCCCCGCGCTGTGCACGGGTGGTGTGCTGCATGTGCTCACCGCGGAGCGCGCGGGGAATCCCGTGGGAGTCGCGGAGTACTTCCAGCGTCACGGCGTGGACTGCGTGAAGATCGTCCCCGCGCATCTGTCCGCGCTGTTGACTGCGCCAGCACCGGCTCGGGTGCTTCCGCGCAAGAGACTGGTGCTGGGAGGCGAGTCATCCACCTGGGCGTTGCTGGAGCAGGTGCGTGCCCTGGCCCCGGAGTGCGAGGTGTTCAACCACTACGGCCCCACGGAGACGACGGTGGGGGTGCTCGCGGGTGGGGTTGATACGGGCGAGGCGATTGTTGCGCCTCACTCGACGCCCGCTCGTGCGGATGCGGGTCCGTCGACACGACGGGGTGCGGTGCCCTTGGGTCGACCCCTGGCGAATGCGCGGGTGTATGTGCTCGATGACGAGCTTCGGCCGGTGCCAGTCGGTGTTCCGGGCGAGCTGTTCATCGGAGGGGCGCAAGTCGCTCGTGGCTACCTGTCGCGCGCCGAGCTGACGGCGGAACGGTTTGGTCCAGACCCGTTCAGTGCCGTGCCGGGAGCGCGGATGTACCGCACGGGGGATCGCGTGCGGTGGCTCGCGGATGGGCGGGTGGAGTTCCTCGGCCGCTCTGACTTCCAGGTGAAGGTGCGCGGCTTCCGAGTGGAGCCGGGAGAAGTGGCAGCGGTCCTGCGCGAGCATCCCTCGGTGAAGGATGCGGTGGTGGTGGCCCGTGAGGATACGCCTGGAGACCAGCGCCTGGTCGCGTACGTCCTCGCGGGTTCGGGGCAGGCGGCGGAGGTGGGGGCCTTGCGAGGGTTCCTCCAGGAGCGTCTGCCGGCGCACATGGTGCCCTCGGCCTTCATGTGGCTGGACGTGTTGCCGCTGACACTGAACGGAAAGTTGGATCGTCGAGCGCTGCCAGTGCCCGAGTCCGGAGCCGTGGTGTCGGGAGCCGCGCATGTTCCGCCCGCCACGCCGATGGAGGAGGCGCTGGCTTCCATCTGGGCAGAGGTCTTGCGAGTCGAGCGGGTGGGTCGACACGATGACTTCTTCGCCTTGGGTGGACATTCGCTCGTCGCGACGCGAGTGGTGGCTCGTCTGCGTGCGTCGCTGGGAGTGGAAGTCCCCCTGCGAGCGCTCTTCGAGGCGCCCACGCTGGAGGCGTTGGCGAGGAAGGTGGACCAGGTCGCGCGAGCCGTCTCGTTGCCCGCGCTGCGACCTTCGCCTCGGAAGAGCGCGCTGCCGTTGTCCTTCGCGCAGCAGCGACTGTGGTTCCTGGATCGGCTTGAACCGGGGAGCGTTGCGTATAACGTTCCGACGGCACTCCGGTTGGATGGGCCGCTCGATGTGGATGCGCTGGAGCGAGCCTTCGCGGAAGTGGTGCGTCGTCACGAGAGCTTGCGCACCTGCTTCCCTGATGAAGGAGGTGTCCCCGTCCAGGTCATCCAGCCTCCGACGGCGTTCCAGCTTCAGCGAGTCGAACTGCCCGAGGATGAAGCCACGGTGCTGCGCTGGGTGGGTGAAGAAGTCGCAAGGCCCTTCGACCTGAAGAGTGGGCCGCTGCTGCGAGTGACGCTGGTGAGGCTGTCAGCGGAGTCGCACGTGCTGGTGGTGGTGCTGCACCACATCGTGTCGGACGGGTGGTCGACAGCGGTGCTGGTGAGGGAGGTGGTGGCGCTCTACGAGGCGTATGCGGCGGGGAAGCCGTCACCGCTGGGCGAGTTGCCGGTGCAGTACGCGGACTACGCGGCCTGGCAGCGCGGCTGGCTGCAGGGCGACGCCCTGGAGAAGCAGCTGTCCTGGTGGCGCCAGGAAATGGCAGGGGCCGCCCAGGCTCTGGAGTTGCCCACCGACAGGCCTCGCTCCTCGAATGGTTCCGCACGCGCGGCCGCCGTTCCCATCCGCATCCGTCGCGAGTCCACCGAGGCGCTGCGTGCTCTCTGCCAGCAGGAGGGACTCACGCCCTTCATGGGCATGCTGGCCATCTGGCAGTTGCTGCTGGCCCGCTACTCCGGCCAGGACGATGTCTGCGTGGGTTCGCCCATCGCCGGCCGCCGCTTCGCGGAGCTCGAAGGGCTCATCGGCTTCTTCGTCAATACGCTCGTCCTCCGCGCCCGCATCGACTCCCGTGCCACCTTCCGCGAGCTGCTCGTCCAGGTGCGCAAGAACACCCTGGCTGCCTACGAGCACCAGGACATCCCCTTCGAGAAGCTCGTCGAGGAGCTCCATCCCGAGCGCAACCTGAGCCGCTCACCGCTCTTCCAGGTCATGTTCGAACTGCATGCCCTGGGCGAGTCGCGGCGCTCGCACGCGGGCCTGGAGCTGTCGCCTCTTGGCCTCAACCCTGGCAACGCCAAGTTCGAGCTCATCCTCGATATGGGCTTCGTCGAGGACGGGAGCCTGGAGGGACGGCTCGAGTACAATACGGACCTGTTCGACGCCTCCACGGCCGAGCGAATGATGCGGCACCTGGAGGTGCTGATCTCGGCCGTGCTGGCCCGCCCGGATGCGCCGCTCGCCACCTGCTCTCTGTTGCCCGGCGAGGAGCGCGAGCAACTGCTGTCGCGGTGGAGTGGCACCCAGGCCGCCTTCCCGCATCAGGCCTGCCTCCACGAGCTGGTCATCCCGGCCTCGCGCGACCTCGACTCGGTGGCCATCGAGTCCAGCTCCGGCGCGCTCACCTACCGCGAGCTGGAGCGCCGCGCCAATCAGCTCGCCTGGCACCTGCGCTCCCTGGGCGTGGGCCCGGAGGTCCGCGTCGCCCTGTGCATGGAGCGCTCGCCGGAGCTGATCGTGAGCATGCTCGGCGTCCTCAAGGCCGGTGGCGCCTACGTGCCACTCGACCCGATGCAGCCTCCCGTGCGTCTGGCCTTCATGCTCCAAGACTGCGGGGCCACCGTGCTCCTCACCCAGCAGCCGTTCGCGGCACGCCTGCCTGCCTTCTCCGGCGCCACCGTGTGCGTCGACACGGCCGAGCTCTCCCGCCAGCGAGAGGACGCCCCGGTCTCCGGCGTGATGGCGGAGAACCTCGCCTACGTCATCTACACCTCGGGCTCCACCGGCCAGCCCAAGGGCGTGCTCGTCACCCACCGCGCCGTCTGCAACCTCGTCCACTGGGAGAAGCAGGCGTATGCCCTGGGGCCGTCCAGCCAGGTCCTCCAATTCGCCAACCCCAGCTTCGACCTCTCCGTCGAGGAGATCTTCAGCACGCTGACCGCGGGCGGAACCCTGCATGTCCTCACCACCGAGCAGGCCATGCCAGGGCCGGCGCTGCACGAGCTGCTGCGGCGCTCGTCCATCTCCGTCCTCAGCCTCACCCCCGCGGTGCTGGCGGCGACCGCCGCTGAAGAGCTGCCGGCGCTGCGCACGGTCATCTCTGGCGGCGAGGCCTGCTCGGCCGAGCTCGTGTCGCGCTGGGCTCCGGGCCGGACCTTCCTCAACACCTACGGCCCCACTGAGGCCACGGTGGTGGCGACGCTCCGCGAGTGCGCGCCGCAAGAGGGACAGCCGCCGCCCATTGGCCGCCCCCTGACGAATGTGCGGGTGTACGTCCTCGACGAGCGCCTGGAGCCCGTGCCCGTGGGCCTGCCCGGTGAGCTGTTCATCGGCGGGGTGCAGCTCGCGCGCGGCTACCTCGGCCGTCCGGAGCTGACGGCGGAGAGCTTCATCCCGCACCCGTTCAGCACCGAGCCCGGCGCGCGTCTCTACCGCACCGGCGACGTGGTGCGCTGGCGGGCGGATGGGCAGCTCGCCTTCGTCGGCCGCGCCGACGACCAGGTGAAGCTCCGCGGCCTGCGCATCGAGCTGGGCGAGGTGGAGTCCGCGCTGCACCAGCACCCGGAGGTGCGCGAGGCCGTGGCCCTGGTGCGCGAGGACGTCCCCGGCGACAAGCGACTGGTGGCCTACGTCGTGCCACGCCAGGAGGCGGGGCCCGAGCCCCTCGCCCTGCGTGGTTTCCTCCAGGAGCGGATCCCCAAGTACATGGTCCCCTCCGCGTTCGTGGTGATGGCAGCCCTGCCGCTCACCGCCAACGGCAAGGTGGATCGCCGTGCGCTGCCCGTGCCGGATACCACCCGAGCCGCGCAGGACCGGTACGAGGCGCCGCGCAATGACACGGAGCAGCAGCTCGCCGCCCTCTGGAGCGAGGTCCTCGGCGTCGAGAAGGTCGGCATCCACGACGACTTCTTCGAGCTAGGCGGGCACTCACTGCTGGCGACGCAGGTGGTCGCGAGGGTGCGCGCGCGGACCGGTGTGGACGTCCCATTGCGCGCGCTCTTCGAGGCACCCACGGTGGAACAGCTCGCGTCCTGGGTGGAAGGGACTCGCGCGGGTGGCTCGGTCAGAGACTGCGTGACGTTGCAGGCGGAGGGCTCGGGCACGCCGGTGTTCTTCGTTCACGCGGTGGGGGGCGCGGTGGGCCCCTACCGGCTGTTCGCGCGCACGCTGGGAACGGAGCGGCCCTTCTACGGGCTCCAGGCGCCTGGGCTGGACGGAGACGAGGCGCCGTTGGAGCAGGTGGAAGCGTTGGCTCGTCGCTACATCGCATCCATGCGCGCTGTGCAGCCGGAGGGTCCCTACATCCTGGGCGGCTGGTCCATGGGTGGCGTCGTCGCTTTCGAGATGGCGCGTGAACTGGAGCGACAGGGGCAGCGGGTGGAACAACTCGTGCTCCTCGACAGCTTCGCTCCAGGGGACGAATCCCTCATGACCGTGCCCGAGGACGCGCTGTTGCTCACGGGCATGGCGATGGATCTGGCGCGTGCGGCGGGGTCGGAATCGACGCTGCGTCCGGAGTTGCTCATGGGCCTTACGGAAGACGGGCAGCTCGCCCGATTCGCCGAACATGCACGTGTCGCCGGCTGGCTGCCTCCCGAGGTCCGGGACACCGACCTTCGAGCCTGGCGAGACGTGACGCGAGCAAACCTCCGAGCACTGTCCACGTATCGTCCAGGACCCTACGCCGGGCCCATGCTGCTTCTCCGCGCGAAGGACGCGAGGCGCGAGCGGGCCGTGGACGCGAGCCATGGGTGGTCGCGCTGGGTCCCACCGGGACAGCTCAAGCTGGAGGACGTCGCCGGTGACCATTACAGCATGCTGCGAGCGCCGTACGTCCATGCACTGGCCTCGCGACTGGCGCGCATCCTCGGGGACGAAGAGGCTGACGAGGATCGGGACGCGGGCACATAGTCGAGGTGCGCGTCGTCCCGGAGTTGTTATGACAGGGCCATGACGACTGGAAACCGCGAGAGCGCCCACGAACTCAGCGAGTGGACCGATGGGATACGTCCCTATGGTCCACTCTCGACGCTCAAGCCGCTCGCCGAAGGACTCTGGTGGGTGGACGGGCCCGTCGCGAAGATGAGTGTTGGCCCGGTGTCCCTGCCGTTCCCCACGCGCATGGTCATCATCCGGCTGCGCTCGGGGGGCTTGTGGCTCTGGTCTCCCACGGCGCCAACCCCCGCGCTGTTCGCGGAAGTCGATGCACTCGGGAGCGTCGAGCATCTCGTCTCGCCCAACAGGTTTCACTACGCGGCCATCCCGGCCTGGAAGGCGCGCTACCCGCACGCGACGGTCTGGGCCTCCCCGAGAGTTCGTGAGCGCGCACGCTCGCAGAAGCTCGATGTTCCATTCGATGCCGACCTCCAGGATGGCGCCCCCGAGGCCTGGGCGAATGACTTCGAACAGCTCATCTTCCGAGGGAGTCGCTTCGTCGAAGAGGTCGTGTTCTTCCACAAGGACTCCGCGACGTTGATCCTCGCGGACATGGTCATGGCGCTCGAAAAGGAGCGCATCCGGCCTCGCTTCCGGTGGCTGCTCACCCTCGGTGGCACCATGTGGCCGGGACAGACACCTCGTGAGGTGCAGGCGACAGCCTGGGGACGAAAGCCTCAAGCGCGTGCCTGCTATCAGCAAATGCTTGGATGGCAGCCTCAGCGGGTGCTCTTGGCGCATGGTCGCTGCTATCTCGACGACGCGGTGGCCCAGCTCGAGCGTGCCTTCGCCTGGCTGCGCTGACCCTCCATCGTGACCGGCGAGTGAACCATGCGACCTGAATCAGGAGATACGAGAGCCTGCGCCATCTGCGGGAGCACGGACCCGGATCGTCTTTCAGTGAAGATCGATGGCTCCGTCTGCCCATTCCCTGAAGACGATGAACTCTCGCGCTTCAGTGACGCGCGGCTGCACCTCGACTGCCTCTCCCGCTGGGAACATCGGATTCGCTTCTCTCGGGGCTACTACGACCTTGCGAGAGACGAAGCGCCAACCGGTGGTCCTGTGCGATCCCTACTTCTAGCGGAGGGAGACGCTTGGGTCTTCACGTCCTACACCCTCGGCCGACGTGAAGTGAGGCGTGAGCCCACCTCGTTGACCATTCAGCTCGCTGACTGGCCGGTCCAAATCTACTTCTTGGCCGCGATGTGGCCTGCCCCGCTCACCCGGAGGCTGCGAAGCAAGCGCGTGGGTGACGTGTGGGAAGTGGCCAATGAGGCCATGAACCAAATCATCCAGCTCGCGCCCGACATGGACGCGCTGCGGGAGATGTACCGACAAGCCATCGAGCGTCGGGCTGTAGCTCCGTTCAGCCCCCCCAAGAGAGAGGGCTTCGTGCGGAGATATCGCAAGACGAGAAGTTATCTCCCCTCCTTCACCCCCGAAGAACAGGCTGTCCTGGATGACCTGACGGCCAGGCGTCACGCCAGGGGGAAGCGCCTTTCGTCCGAAATCCTCCTGGAGAGCTGGTTGCGATTCGCGGAGGACGTGGGCGACACCAAGAGCCTGGCGGAGGAGTTCGCGGAGTATCTGTATCGGCGCGATGCGGTGGAGCATCTGCTGGGCGAATGCTCTGCTCCTCTCGTGGAGAAGCTCAGGTCCCTGGTCGCCGCTGCCGATGAGAAGTACCGGGCTGCGACGGTCGATGATGCGGGACGCGCTCTCTCCAGGTGGTGGTCGGTCGAAGCGGGAAGTGACTGGTGGTGGCAGCGTCGTCCCACCACCGGGCCACTCAGTGACCTCCTCGACAGTCGAAGGGACAGAACCTAGCGGCTGTTCGCCTGGGGCGCGGCGACGAGAGATGGCGTGAAGGCGTCCACGAGCCCCTGGGTCACCGCGGAGCCAAAGGCCTCCAGCGTGCGCTCCTCGCGCCACCGCGCGGCCTCCTCGAAGTCGAGCGCATGGTGCGTCTCGATGATGACGGAGGGGATGGTCGGCTTGCGCAGCACGAAGATGCGTCGGTGCGTGGGCTCTCTCGCTACGAAGACCCCGGCCTGCGCGGAGTCAGCGGCATAGAGCCCCGTGTAGTCCACGCCGTCGTAGTGCAGGAATCCCACCTGGGACAGGTTCCGGGCGAGCGCCCGCGCCAGCATGGCCCGTCGTGCTTGGAGGGGCGGATCGGCCTCCTCGGACCAGAGCACGCTGAACCCAGGCGTCTCATCTTGCCGGTTGCACTCCTGGCCCGCCGTGGGTGACCACGGGTGCGCCGTCCCCCGGGAGTCCGAGTGCAGACTCACCAGCACATGCGCGCCCCAACGCTCGGCCTCCGCGAGCCGGTCCGCGTAGGCGACCCGCTGCCCCGACTTGCGGCTGATGCGCACGTCGAAGCGCCCCGTGGCTTCCAGGCGCCGAGCCAGGTCCTCCGCCACGCGCAACGTGAAGACCTCTTCGTCCTCACAGGTGACGGACCGGGTGCCGGTGTTCCCCTCCGCCCCATGTCCCGCGTCCAGGTACACGCGCTGCTTGCCGAAGCCCTGGGGAAAGCGTGCCGACACCAGCGTCAGGGGCGCCCCGGAAGCGGGCCATTTCGGTGACGAGCGAAGGGCCTCGGGCTCCCCGGACGGCGGCTTCGTCGGAGGTTCGACGACCACGCCCTTGGGTTCGGCCGGCGCGGTGGGAAGGGAGGTGCGGTTGCCCTCCACCGACTCCTTCACCGCGGCCGGGTCGACGGGCAGGGGGGCCGGTTTCGCCTCCGTCGAGGCTCGCAGGCACGCGGGCCCGGCGAGCAGGATGAAGCCCAGTCCCCACACTCCAGCGGATTTGGTCATGGCAGGTGCGACGCCTGGCAAGGGAGCGTCGTTCCGCAGTGTGCCGTGGAAGGGCAGGAAAGCGGAAGTCGTGGAAGGAGGGTTGCCTGCCTGTCCGCCTCGCCGTGGCGCTTGCGTTTCCCCGCCGCTTCGCGAAGAAGCGAAGGGCCATGTCCGTGGAGCGCCCGCAGCCTGTTCCCTCGTCTGTCCCACACTTCGCCACGGAGGGCGCACTGCGGTCCTGGTTGCGGGAGCAGGGCATCGAGCATCTGTCCCGCTTGAGCCTCACGGTGTTGACGCCCCTGGTGGACGCCGCGCTGTTGCCCCAGGCCCGTCCAGCGACCGCGCGCCGCCGCCTGGTGGAGATGCTCAGCGAGGAGGCGCGGACCCGCTGGAGCCAGGAGTCCCTCCCATCTCCGAAGATGAAGGAGCTGCTCCCGCTTCTCGCATGGCGCTTCGTGGAAGAGGAGCGGCGGAACGCGGAGCAGACCCGGGCCTCGCTCCCCGAGCGCCTCGCGCCCCCTCAGGACGTTCGCACGCACCGGGTCCACGGCCTGCTGCTGGACCTCCGCTCCCGCGCGCCCGGCACCGTCGCTCCGCGTCCCACGAGCGCGCTGAGTCGCGACGCGCTCCAGCTCGACCCCGAGCTCCCGGGCTTCCGCTTCCGTGAGACGCGCTGCTCGGAGCTGCCCTACGGCGCGCAGATGGGGTTCATCCTCCCCGAGGCGAGCCTGACCTTCACGCCCACCTCCGTGCAGGCCGATTGCACCTGTGGCGCGCCGCCCTGTGTCCATCTGCTCGCGGCCATCGACACGGTGCTGCTGTGGCTGCGCCAACCCTGGACGGAGGGCTTCGGCGAGACGCTCGATGAGCTGGTGCGGCCGGGGTGGGACCGCACGCTCCGGGCGCTGGAGCGCGCGCTCGATGAGGGGCTCGGAAGCGGCTCGGGCGTGGAGGTCTCCTGGCGCGTCGACGTCATCGAGGGCTACGGCGTGGAGGTGCATCCGTACGTGCACCGGCGCACCAAGAAGGGCCAGCGCTCGACGGGGGCGAAGGTGAGCCGGCGCAAGCTGCTGCAAGAGCACGGCGCGCAGCTGTCCTCCCTCGACGCGCGCCTTGCGTCCTTGCTCCCGGACAACGATGGGCCCGCCTCGCGCGCGCTGCTCGTTGAGTTGGTGGAGCATCCCCGGCTCTACCAGGAGGGGACGCAGGACCTGCTGGTCCAGGTCGAGCGCGCCAAGGTGGGCATCGTCGCGGTGGAGCGGGGTGGGGCGGTCGTCGTCACCGCGGGAGTGGAGGGCGCGACGTTGTCCGCGTCGATGGTGGACCGCGTGCGCAAGTCGAAGCCCGAGGAGGCCCTCTTCCTCTGGGACGAGGGCGCGCGTCGGCTCACGCTCCTGGACGTGGGCCCGGAGGTCCGCGCGCTCGTCACGGTGCTCCAGCGCCACGGCAACGTCTTCCCGCCGGAGAGCCATGGCGTGCTGCTGGAGAAGCTGGCGAAGCTGGCCGTGCGCCTGCCCGTGGCCCTGCCTCGCGGAGTCATGGGTGAGCGCGTCCCCGTGCTCCAGCTCCCGGTGCTGCGGCTCGAAATCGAGCCGGGCGGCGCGGTGCGCGTGGACCTGCGCGTGCGTGCCCTCCCGGACAGCGCCTCCTTCATCCCTGGCGAGGGACCCCGGGATGTCTACGTGCGCCGTGGCAACGACGCGGTCCACACGGTGCGCGACTTCGTGAAGGAACTCGCGCTGGCCGAGTCGCTCCAGACGCGCCTGCCCTTCGGCCTCGCGGAGCCGCAGGTGATGCCTTTCTCCTATTCGTTCTCGGGAGTGCAGGGCGCGCTTGCACTGCTCGCCGCGTGTCAGGAGCTGGAGCCTGCTCCGGAGCTGGAGTGGTTGGGCTCGCCGCTGCGAATCGCGGCCCACCGTGGCGCCAGCGCGCTCCAGATTTCCGTCGAGCGCAAGCGGGACTGGTTTGGAATGCTCGGCGGGCTCGCGGTGCAGGGGGAGCGCGTGGAGCTGGCGCGGCTGCTCGATGCCGCGCGCCGCAAGGAGCGCTTCGTCCTGGTGAAGGACCAGACCTATGTGGAGGTCGAAGAGGCGCTGCGCCAGCACCTGGAGCGACTGGCGGACCATGCCCACCAGTCGCGGCACGGACTGGAAGTGGGCCCGGCCGCCGCGGAGTCCCTGTCCGCCCTGAGTGGCGCGGGGGCCGCGCTGGAAGCGGACAAGACCTGGCAAGGGCTCGTCCAGCGCATCTTCGCCGCGAAGGAGCTGAAGCCGAAGGTGCCCGCGACGCTGAAGACGGAGCTGCGCGACTATCAGGCGGAGGGCTTCCGTTGGCTCACGCGGCTGGCGTCATGGGGCGCGGGCGCGGTGCTGGCGGATGACATGGGCCTGGGCAAGACGGTGCAGGCCCTGGCCGTCCTGCTGGAGCGCGGCAAGCTGGGGCCCGCGCTGGTGCTGGCGCCCACCTCCGTGGCCTTCAACTGGATGGACGAGGCGAAGCGCTTCGCGCCCTCGCTGCGGATGCGGCTCTTCTCCGAGGCGGCGGACCGGGGCGGTCTGCTCGAACGGCTGGGGCCTCGGGACGTGCTCGTCATCAGCTATGGCCTGCTGACGCGCGACATCGGCCGGCTGTCCGAGCTGCGCTTCGCCACCATCGTCTTCGACGAGGCCCAGGCACTGAAGAACGCCGGCACGCATCGCTTCCGCGCCGCCAGGGCGCTCCAGGGAGACTTCAAGTTCGCCCTCTCCGGCACCCCGCTGGAGAATCACCTGGGCGAGCTGTGGAGCGTGTTCTCGCTCGTCTTCCCGGGGCTGCTCGGCAGTCACGAGGCGTTCCGCACCCGGTTCGCGATTCCCATCGAGCGACGGGTAGACCCGACGGCGGCCCCCGCGCTCGCTCGCGTGCTGCAACCCTTTCTGCTGCGCCGCACCAAGGCCCAGGTGGAGGCGCAGCTTCCCCCGCGCACCGACGTGCGTGTGCCCGTCGTGTTGTCCTCGGCGGAGTGGACGCTGTACGAGGACGCGCGACTGGCGGCCATCTCCTCGCTGGAGTCTCGTCCGGAGGTCATGCGCGAGCGGCGTGAGCGCGAGCACGAGCAGCGCTTCGAGGTGCTCGCGGCCCTCACCCGGCTGCGGCTGTTGGCCTCGCACCCGCGCCTCTATGACGCCGCGTCACGCGTGGAGTCCTCCAAGCTGGAGCGCTTCCTGGAGCTCGTCGAGGAGCTGCGCTCCGAGGGCCACCGCGCGCTGGTCTTCAGCCAGTTCACCTCGCACCTGGCGCTGGTGAGAGAGGTGCTGGACGCGCGGGGCATCACCTACGAATACCTGGACGGGCAGACGGCCCCCAGGGCCCGCGCGGAAGCGGTGAAGGCCTTCCAGGAGGGCACCGCGCCGCTGTTCCTCATCTCCCTCAAGGCCGGTGGCTTCGGCCTCAACCTCACCGCCGCGAACAGCGTCATCCACCTGGACCCCTGGTGGAACCCGGCCGTGGAGGACCAGGCCTCGGACCGCGCGCACCGCATCGGTCAGGAGCGTCCCGTCACCGTCTACCGGCTGGTGGCGCGCGGCACGATTGAAGAGCAGATGCTCTCCCTGCACGAGCACAAGCGCGCGCTCGTCGCGGACGTGCTCGAGGGCAAGGACGGCGCGGGCCGGCTCTCCACCCAGGAGCTGCTCGGCCTGCTCGCCCAGCGGCTCTCCGGGCCCGACGCGCAGGACACGCCTCCGACGCGGCACTGACGTCGCCGAGACCCGCAAAGACAACGGGCAGGTCCCTCGGAAGAGGAACCTGCCCGTGTCACATCTCAGCGGCCTGCGTGGTTAAGCGCGGACCTCGGGAGAGCTGGCGTCCGCGGCCTGGGGAGGCAGCGGCTCCTTGCCCGGCTCGCCACCCGGCGTCCCCGCCGACGACTTGAACGGCGACGTCTCCAGCGCGGCCTTGAGCACTTCGTCCATCTGCGTGACGAAGATGAACTCCAGCTCGTTCTTGGCCTGATCCGGCACGTCCACCAGGTCCTTGCGGCACCGCTCGGGCAGGATGACCCGCTTGATGCCCGCCCGGTGCGCCGCCAGCACCTTCTCCTTGATGCCACCCACCGGCAGGACCAGACCACGCAGCGTGGCCTCGCCCGTCATCGCCGTGTCGTGCCGCACCCGGATGCCCGTCAGGAGGCTGGTGAGCGCGGTGAGGATGGTGACGCCCGCGGAAGGACCATCCTTGGGGATGGAGCCCGCCGGGAAGTGCAGGTGCAGGTCCGTCTTCTCGAGGAAGTTGGAGCTGATGCCCAACTGCTCGGACTTGCTGCGCAGGTAGCTCAGCGCCGCCGTCGCGCTCTCCTTCATCACGTCGCCCAACTGGCCGGTGAGCGTCATGCCGCCCTTGCCCGCCATCTTGGTCGCCTCGATGAAGAGCAGGTCGCCACCCGCCGCCGTCCAGGCCAGGCCCGTGGCCACGCCCGGAACCTCCGTGCGCTCCGCGACCTCCGAGTAGAACATCTCGGGCCCGAGGACCTCCTTCACGCGCTCGGAGTCGATGGTCTGCTTGTCCATCTTCCCGCCCGCGACCTCCACCGCCACCGCGCGGCAGATGTCCGCGATGCGCCGCTCGAGGTTACGCACGCCCGCCTCGCGGGTGTACGAGGTGGTCAGCGTCAGCAACGCCTCGTCGGTGATCTCGATGTGATCCGCGCTGAGGCCGTGCTCCCTGAGCTGCTTGGGCACCAGGTGGATGCGCGCGATGCTCTGCTTCTCCTCGAACGTGTAGCCGGACAGCTCGATGATCTCCATGCGGTCGCGGAGCGGACCGGGGATGGGGTCGAGCTGGTTCGCCGTGGCGACGAACATCACCTTCGACAGGTCGAACGGCACGTCGAGGTAGTGGTCGCTGAACGTGTTGTTCTGCTCCGGATCCAGCACCTCGAGCAGCGCCGCGCTCGGGTCGCCACGGAAGTCCGCGCCGAGCTTGTCGATTTCGTCGAGCATCATGACCGGGTTCTTGGTGCCGGCCTTCTTCATGCTCTGGATGAAGCGGCCGGGCAGCGCGCCGACGTAGGTGCGCCGGTGGCCGCGGATCTCCGCCTCGTCACGCACGCCGCCCAGGGACAGGCGCACGAACTTGCGGCCCGTGGCCTTGGCCACGCTCTGACCCAGCGACGTCTTGCCGACGCCCGGAGGACCGACGAGGCACAGGATGGGCCCGCGCATGTCGTTCTTCAGCTTGCGCACCGCCAGGTACTCCAGGATGCGCTTCTTGACCTTCTTGATGCCGAAGTGGTCCTTGTCCAACTGCTGCCGGGCGTTCTCGATGTCGAGGTTGTCCTCGGACATCTTCGACCACGGCAGGTCGGCGATCCAATCCAGGTAGGTGCGCGCGACGGTGTACTCGCTGGAGGCCGCCGGAATGGTCTTCAGGCGGTTGAGCTCCTTGTTCGCCACCTTCTCCACGTCGGGAGGCAGGGCCGCCTTCTTCAGGCGCTCCTGGAGCTCGTCGAGCTCCTCTTCCTCCTCACCCATCTCCCCGAGCTCTTCCTTGATCGCCTTGAGCTGCTGGCGCAGGTAGTACTCGCGCTGGGTCTTCGACATCTCGCCCTTCACGGCGGAGTCGATCTTGTTGGAGAGCTTGAGGATCTCCCGCTTGCGGTTGAGCAGCTCGAGCACGAGCTTCATCCGCGCCTTGAGATCAACCGTCTCAAGGACGGCCTGCTTCTCCTCGATAGGCACGTCCACGTTGGCGGCGATCAGATCCGCCAGGTGGCCGGGGTGGGTGATGCTCTCCACCAGTTCGGTGGCGGCGGCCGGCAGCTCGGGCATCAGCTCGATGACCTCGCGCGCCAGCTTCTTGAGGTTGATGCCCAGGGCCTCCACCTCGACGTTTTCAGCGGAGGTCTTGTCCTCCACCGCGTCGACGCGGGCCTTGAGGTAGGGGGCTTCCTGGACCAGCTCCACCACCCGGAAACGGGCGAGTCCCTGCACCACGAGCGAGTAGTTGTCCTCGCCCATCTTGAGCAGCTTCACGATGCGGGCGACGGTGCCCATGGTGTAGAGGTCGGCGGCGCCCGGATCCTCTTCTTCGGCGCGGCGCTGCGTGACGACACCGATGACCTGGTCGTCGCGCACCGCGTCCTTGATCAGGGCAATGGTCTTCTGACGGCCGACGGCCAGAGGGAGTACGCCGCCGGGGAAGAAGACGCTGTTGCGCAGGGGCAGGATGGGGAGCACCTGCGGGATGTCTTCCTTGTTGATGAGCCCGGGAGGGGCCATCGCGGTGGGCATGGCGCTCGCGGCGGTGCCCTTCTTCTTCTCATCGGACATGAAGTTCGGCCTCTTCCTTCGTCTTCAAGCCCGGCCGTGCGAGCGGCCGAGCCGGTGAACATCTGTCGGTTTCTTGCGGCAGATGAACCAACGTAACAACCAAAACGCCCATGGCAAACGCCGTGTGCGATTTTCCACGTCCAAGTCGGATGCCAGACGCTGCACCTTGTCTCGCGTCCGGGCCTGGGGTGGGGCATGCTCGCCCCCCCAGCCCTGATGCGTCGCGCCGCCTGGGCGCGCCGCCTCCTAGGAGGCCGCCATGAAGTTGAAGCCCTGTGCCCCCCTGCTCCTCTTGCCGGCCCTCTGGGTGGCGTCCTGTACGTCGCCTGTCGACGAGGCGGGATCCACCCTTCCGGGCAAGTGTCAGAGCGAGTCCCCGGTGGTGGCTCCGCAGAAGACGGACATCCTCTTCGTCATCGACAACTCGGCCTCCATGGCCGAGGAGCAGGCCGGCATCGCCACCGAGCTGCCCGCGTTCATCAAGGCCCTCCAGGAGGGCGGCGGCGTGACGCAGGACTTCCGCGTGGGGGTGATCACCACGTCCGTCTACCGGCGGATCCTCTTCCAGGGTGTGGAGCAATACCGCGAATACCCCGCCGAGTCGGGACATCTCCAGGCTGTTCCGGAGGCGGATGGACAGCCCTCGGACGCGCGCTACATCGAGAGCACGGACGAGCACCTGCTGGAGCGCTTCCGTCGGCTGGTGCAGCAGGGCACGGCGGGCAGCGGGCAGGAGTCCCCCTTCGAGGCCGTGCGCCTGGCGGTCTCCGAGCCCCTGGCCAACACCTCCATCGGCGAGGGAGGCAACGGCGGCTTCCTTCGGGATGGGGCTCGGCTGCTGGTGGTCGTGGTGACGGACGAAGAGGACTGCAGCTCCAAGTCGCGTCCGCCTCCGGTCACCGTCCCGGATGACACGTCGGTGGACAAGTGCAGCGAGAACGCGGCGCTGCTGACGACGGTGGACGAGTACTTCGAATACTTCAGCTCGCTGCGGGACTCGAAGGGCGGGCGCCGCGAGGTACTCTGGGCCACGGTGGGACCGGTGGCGTTGAGCGACAAGCGGGCGGAGCTGGTGCTCGACGTCACGCCGCAGGGCACGTACGTGCGCAACGTGGACTGCCCCACGTCGTACGGGCCCGGGCATCGGCACCGGGCGATGGCGGAGAAGTTCGACACGAAGTTCGACAACCTGGATTCCATCTGCCGGGCGAGCTACCGGGACACGCTGCTGGGCATCGCCGAGCTGGCCGCGGTGGCGCAGAGCCTGGACGTGGTGAACCTGCCGGATCCGCGGCTGGCGCAGGTGGAGCTGACGCGCGCCGGGGGCACGGTGGAGCGGTGCTCGGTGGCCGCGGGCGACCTGACGTACGAGCCGTCCGGCGAGGAGCGCCCCGCGCGCATCTACTTCGGCGGCAGCTGCCTGCGCCGGGCGGATGACGAGAAGGTGGAAGTGAAGGTCATCTGCGCCGGATAGGACGTGCAGGGGCTTGAGATCCCTGGCCTCGGGCCAGTGGATCCGAGCCGGTGCGTCGTGTCGCCTCACCCATCGCCGTGCGTCCTGGGCGGGCGCACGTCAGACCCGTGAGCATACTGAACTGCCGTCCAGTCGGACGTTCGGTGTGCCGGGTTCCGGCGAGGAGGCGAGATGGGCGCGGCTTTGGAGCAGCGGGTGGGCCCGGCGGGCTCGGCGGGCTCGGTCGTGGACCAGCTCCGGGAGCGGATCCGCCAGTTGCAGGCGGCGCCCCGGCGCTACCTGTCCGTCCTTCGCACGGGGATGGAGGCGGTGGACGCGCTGCTGCCCTCGGGCGGCTTCCCGCTGGGACAGGCGGTGGAGCTGTGCGGAGAGGCGGCCTCCGGGCGGACCAGTCTGGCGCTGAGCGCGGTGGCGGCGGCGCACCGGGAGGAGCGGCTGTGCGCGTGGGTGGATGGGCCGCGTGAGCTCTATCCCCCGGCGGCCGCGGCGCAGGGCGTGGACCTGGAGCGGCTGCTCATCGTTCGTCCCAAGGCGCCCGAGCAGCGGGTATGGGCGGCGGTGCAGCTCGCCCGGAGTGGAGCCTTCGCCTGCGTGGTGCTGGACCTGACGCGAGGGGTGGGGGCGGCGGGGCGGTCTCCTCGGGTGGGGCTCGCGGAGGCGCGCAAGCTGGCGGACGCGGCGGAGCGGGGGGGCGGGCTGTTGTTGCTGCTCACCTCGCCGGACGCGCCGGCGGATGGAATGACTCGGCTGCGGACCGAGTCGGGGGATGGGGAGGGGTGGTCGGTGGAGGTGGTGCGCAGCCGGCGCGGTGGGACGGGGGCGCGGGCGGTGGTGCCGTGGAGCGCGCTGTATCCAGAGCTGGGGCTGGAGGGGGGCGGACGGTTGCTGGAGGTGGGGCCCTTGGATGCGGATGCCACGCCGGACTTCCTGAAGGAGGGGGCGTGGGTGGCGCGCAACGGCCTGGGGATCCAGGGCCAGCGGCCCGGGCGGGATGGCGCCATGCCGTCGCTGCGAGCGGGGCTGAGCGCGGCCTCGTCGACGCACTGAGGCCCCATGCGCAGGGCGTATCTTCACTTCACGCGCTTCCCGGTGCAGCGCAAGGTCATCGAGTGCCCGGAGCTGACGGGGCGGCCCTTCGTGCTGGTGGAGGAGTCGCGCGGCCAGCGGCGGGTGGCGGCGGCGTCGACGTCCGCGCTGAAGGCGGGGGTTCGGCCCGGGACGACGCTCACGGCGGCGACGGCGCTGGATCCGGAACTGCGGCACTTTCCCTATCGGCCGGAGGAGGAGGCGCGGGCGCTGGTGGCGTTGGGGGAGGCGCTCTTGTGCCTGGGGCCGGGCTTCCAGCTCTCCGCGCCGGATGGACTGTGGTTGGACGCGGGGGCGGCGCACCTGTCCGGAGGCGAGGAGGGGCTGTGCTCGCGGGCGTTGGCGCTGTGCTCGGAGCTGGGGTACCGGGCGCACGTGGCGGTGGCCTCGGAGGCGTTCACCTCGCGAGCGCTGGCGCGGTACGGGGCGCGGCGGGTGGAGGTGATTCCGCTGGGTGATTCGGCTCGGGCGCTGGCGCCGTTGCCGTTGGCCGCGCTGGAGGGGCGGGAGGGGGCGTCCTTCTCCGCGCTGGGGCTCACCACGCTGGGGGAGGTGGCGGCGTTGCCGGCGGGAGCGGTGGCCGCGCGCGGCGGGGCGAACGGGGCGCGGGTGCATGCGCGGTGCGGGGGCGCGGACGACACGCCCTTCGTGGCGGAGGTGCTGGAGGAGGTGCTGGAGGAGCGG
>NZ_JABUMU010000089.1:0-441 GCF_013336625.1 Myxococcus sp. CA033
AGCCGGGAGTGCCGCTGAAGGCGTCAGGGACGAAGCGCTCGGCGGTGAGAGAGGGCCGGTGCAGGTAGCCGCGCGCCACGCCGACGCCGCCGATGAAGAGCTCGCCGGGCACGCCGACGGGGACGGGCTGGAGGTGGGCGTCGAGGACGAAGACGCGCACGTTGGGAAGCGGGCGTCCGAGAGGTGGAGTGGAGCCATCCGCGACGCAGGGAGCGAAGGTGGCGCGGACGGTGGCTTCGGTGGGGCCGTAGACGTTGAGGAAGGTTCGGCCGGGGGCCCACCTGGCCACCAGCTCGGGGGAGCAGGCCTCACCGCCGGAGACGACGGTGCGCAGCGAGTCCAGTCCTTCCGCTGGCAGGGCGGAGAGGGCGGAGGGCGTCAGGGAGAGGACGTGGACGTCCTGCTGTTTCAGCAGTCGCGCCAGCGCGGGGCCGGGCTGCA
>NZ_JABUMU010000090.1:0-428 GCF_013336625.1 Myxococcus sp. CA033
CCCTCTCTGCCAACGTGAGTGAGCCAGTCCGTACCCGGCAGTTTAGTGTGCAGGGCGACCCAGGCAGGGACGATGAAACCGGTGGTGGAAGAGGTTCGGGTCAGGGAGACCGAGGTGGAGGAGAAGGCGCGGCGTCGAGGCTTCACGGCGGAGTACAAGCTGCGGGTGCTCGCGGAGGCAGACCGCTGCACGAAGCCCGGTGAAGTGGGAGCACTGCTTCGCCGGGAAGGGCTGTACTCGTCGCTGCTGAGCGTGTGGCGGCGCCAGCGCAATGCAGGGGAGCTGTCGGCGCAGAATCCGAAGAAGCGCGGCCCGCCGGCGAAAGTCCCCGACGCGAGTGCCCGTCGCGTCGCGGAGCTGGAAAAGGAGTTGGCCCGGGCCCAGGTGCGCCTCAAGCGAGCCGAGGCCCTGCTGGACCTGCAAAAAAA
>NZ_JABUMU010000091.1:0-427 GCF_013336625.1 Myxococcus sp. CA033
GCCCGGAACGGGTGCTCACCATGCCCGGAACGGGTGCTCACCATGCCCGGAACGGGTGCTCACCTCGGGCCGGAATCGGTGCTCAGCATGGACCGGAATCGGTGCTCACCATGCTCCGGTACACGCATCCTCCAGCGTTGAATCGTGCGCGGGGCCACCCCGAGCCGCTCGCAGATGGCCTCCAGGCGCACGCCCCTCTCCAAGGCCTCGTCGACGTGGGCGAGCGTCATTTCTCGCTCTTCTCGTCCCCGGAGTCGTCCTCGTCTGCCAGGTGCCTGTCGTCCCACCCCATCGCCTGAAGTTTTTTTCTACGCCGGCAAATATGGCCTGAGCCCCTCTTCGATGCCTCGGAGGTAGCCATCCGGGTTGGCCCGGAAGCGCCGGCCCAGGATGCGAGGGACGCGCCGCTGCTCAAGCTGAAAGCGCA
>NZ_JABUMU010000092.1:0-418 GCF_013336625.1 Myxococcus sp. CA033
CGGCCAAAGTCGTTGCTGGTGATCGTGCCCGTGAATCGACATCCCTTCAGGATGACGCCCTCCCAGCGGAAGTTCTTGAGCTCCTTCTTGACGTCTACGGTGCAATCGATGAGCTGCGTCCTGGTAATCACCAATGCCCGTGTTGGGACCTTGATGATGAGATGGCATCGCCTCAACGTCAGGTGGTGACCCAGGTAGTAGAGATGCTCCTTGCTGGTCAGCTCCAGGCGCTCGTCTTCGATGGTTGTGTCGCTGAATTGAATCACGAGGTTCCTGCGCTCGATGGCCTTAGAAGGTAATCATCCGGAAGAGGATGCTGGCCAACCGTTTGCCGTGCAAGGCGACGTTCGATGCTGTTCCCGAGAGGACCTCGTATTGGCAGCCCGTTCTTGGATCGACTGCATCAACTCCGGTGTTG
>NZ_JABUMU010000093.1:0-417 GCF_013336625.1 Myxococcus sp. CA033
GCTCCGCGGGGGGGCCTCGCGTCCGGTAGTCCACGGTTGGATGAAAGGGAGGTGACGTGGTGGGTTGCCTCGGGGCAGGAGGGCTCCAGATTGGGCTGCAGTCACGGGAGGGCCGGCGCATGGAGCTTCAGGACGAAGTGGGCCGCTGGGATGTCACGCCCACGGAAGCGGTGGCGCTACAGCGCCGGTTGCGGGAGTTGCTGGTGCTCCAGCCCCCAGCGGGGCTGAAGGTGGCGCGCGTGGCGGGCGCGGACATCTCCACGGAGAAGGGCAACGACACGGGCTACGGCGGCATCGTCGTCCTCGACGCGGCCACGCTGGCGCCGGTGGCGCAGTCGGGCGCGGCGGTGGTGCTGACGTTCCCCTATGTGCCGGGCCTGCTGTCCTTCCGGGAGCTGCCCATCGTGAAGGCCGCGT
>NZ_JABUMU010000094.1:0-411 GCF_013336625.1 Myxococcus sp. CA033
ATGAGCCGGTCCAGTTCCACGCCGGTCACCTGCCGAGCCTCTTCATCCGTACCCGGCTTGGGGAGCCGCCAGACCGTCCCCTCTTCCGCTGCCTGACAAACCAGGGGGCTGTGGGTCGTGACGAGGAACTGCATCTTCGGGAAGTGCTTCCGGAACCAGAGCCCCACGTTGCGCTGCCACGTCGGGTGCAGGTGGGCGTCCACCTCGTCGATGAGCACCACGCCCGGCACGTTGATGCGTGTAGGGTCCTTCGCGTAGAAGACCCGTTTGGCGCCATAGGCAGCCACGAGCTGGCGGATAAGCTCGAAGGTCATGCTCAAGATGGAGCGATAACCATCGCTCAGTTCCTCCACTGGGACATGGTGCCCATTGCCATCCACGAAGATCACCTCGTCCGAGGTAATCTCCTCC
>NZ_JABUMU010000095.1:0-407 GCF_013336625.1 Myxococcus sp. CA033
AGGACGGAGATGTCGAAGGAGATGGAGGTGACGGCGAGCCACGTGCCGGGAGAGGTGCCCAGGCGGTCATCCATGGCCGCGAAGAAGTTGGCGGCGGTGCGGTGAGGCACCATGACGCCCTTGGGCCGGCCGGTGGAGCCCGACGTGTAGATGACGTACGCCAGATTGGCCGCGTCCGCGTTGCCAGGAGTCCGCGCTTCCTCGTCGCCCGTCTCATCGAGAAGGAGGACCTGCGCCTCCGAGGAAGGCAGTGAGTCGAGGAGGCGTCGCGACGTGAGGATGAACGGAGCGCGAGAGTCCTGGAGCATCCAGGAGAGGCGGTCCGAGGGGTAATCAGGGTCGAGAGGAACGTACGCGCCGCCCGCGTGGAGGATGGCGAGCATGGCGGCGACCATGTCGGCGGAGCG
>NZ_JABUMU010000009.1:0-312747 GCF_013336625.1 Myxococcus sp. CA033
CCGCCCCCGCCGATTCCGGATGGCCGAGACGCGATGCAACGTCCGCTCGATGCCCGCCCGGTTGTCCTCCCCCGGCGCCCCCACCCGCTCCAACACCTGCTGCAAATCCTCGGGCCCCACCAACGCCTCTCGCAGCCGCACCACCCGGTCCACCAGCCGCGCCTCGGGCGCTCGCCCCAAATCCAGCACCACCTCCAACACCCCCGAGACAGCAAGCGCCCGCACGCCCTCCCTCAACCCCTCTGGCAGCACGTCCACCAGCAACAGGAAGTCGTCAGCAACGGCGGCATCGGCACGCGATGAAGTCATGGCGCGTCTCCTCTACCGGAGCCTCGAGGCCGCTTCCATGCCCCCCACGAATCCCCTCGTGCTCGGCCACCCGGTGCCCACCCAGGGAAACCCTCTTCACCCCCACATCCCTTCCGCGACCCAGGCGAGCACGGTCCCCACCCGTCCACCCCGCCCCCCAGGACGCCCTCCGCGTTCACTGCCCATCGCGAAGCCTTGGTGAGCGTCTTGCTTTGCCCCGACCGGATTCCGCCAGGCGCGGCGCTGCGAAAGGGGTTGAGGACGTGACTTCCAGGCCTCACGAACGAAGGCTCGGGCACTGGCTCGCGAGCGCGGGCTGCATGCTGCTGCTCGCCGGCTGCAAGGGCGACTCACTGCCCAAGGCTCGCGTCCTCCCCGACCAGGACAATCCCCACACCCAGAATGACGAGTGCGAGAACGTCTCCGGTGACCCCGGCCGCGTCACCCTGCACCGCCTCAACCGCGCCGAGTACGACGCCACCGTGCGCGACCTGCTGGGCGACACCACCCGCCCCGCCCGCGACTTCCCGACCGACGACCACGGCTACGGCTTCGACAACAACGCGGATGTCCTCAGCCTGTCTCCCCTCCTCCTGGAGAAGTACGCCACGGCGGCGGAGAAGCTCGTGGAGACCGCCTGGGCCCAGGGCAAGCTGCGCACCTGCGCACTGGACGCCATCAATCCCGAGCCCTGTGCCCGCGACATCGTCTCGCGCTTCGCTCGCCGCGCCTGGCGCCGCCCCGTGACTTCCGAGGAGGTGGACCGGCTGCTGCGCGCCCTCACGCTCGCGAAGCAACAGGGAGACACGCCCGAGGCAGGCGTGAAGCTCGCCCTGCGCACAGTGCTCGTGTCGCCCCACTTCCTCTTCCGCGTGGAGAAGGACCCGGAGCCGACCTCCGCCACGCCGCGCCGGCTCGACGACTTCGAGCTGGCCAGCCGCCTCTCCTACTTCCTCTGGAGCAGCATGCCGGACGAGCCGCTCCTCCAGGCCGCCGAGCAAGGCAAGCTGCGCACGCCCGCGGAGCTGGAAGCCCAGATGCACCGCATGCTCGCGGACCCGAAGGCCCAGGCCCTGGTGAGCAACTTCGCGGGACAGTGGCTGTTCACCCGCGCGCTCAACTCGGCGGAGCCAGACCCCGCGCTCTACGGCGCCTTCAACGAAAAGCTGCGCGAGGCCATGCGCCAGGAGACCGAGCTGGTCTTCCAGGAGTTCATCACCGGCGACCACAAGCTGAGGGACCTCATCGACGCGCCCTTCACCTTCGTGAACGACGCGCTCGCCACCCACTACGGCCTGCCCCCACCCGGCAGCGGCACACCGCGACGCGTGGACCTCTCCGGTCATCCGGAACGCCAGGGCATCTTCGGCCACGGCTCACTGCTCACCGTCACCTCCAATTCGGACCGCACCTCGCCCGTGCAGCGCGGCGTCTGGGTGCTGGAGCAGCTGCTGTGCTCCGCGCCGCCACCGCCGCCGCCGAACGTGGAGGGCCTGCCGCCCCCCGTGAATCCTCACATGACGATGAAGGAGCGCATGGCGCTGCACCGCAGCCTACCCCAGTGCCAGGGCTGTCACCGGATGATGGACCCGCTGGGACTCTCGCTGGAGAACTATGACCCCATCGGCCGCTGGCGGCTGAACGAGGTCAGCGGCGCGCCCGTGGACGCCACCGGAGACCTGCCCGACGGCACCGTGCTCAACGGCAGCGTGGACATGCGGCGCTTCATCAAGGAGGACCCGAAGCTGCCCTCCTGCTTCACCGAGCACCTGCTCACCTACGCGCTCGGCCGAGGCATGGCGGAGGCCGACCACTGCGCGGTGAGGGAAATCGCCGCGACGGCGGAGGCCAGCGGCGGACGCCTCAGTGACTACATCCTCGCCATCGTCCTCAGCGACCACTTCACCTCCCGACGGGGAGACCCGGAGGCCCAGTCACCATGAGCAAGAAGCTGTCACTGTCCCGTCGGACCCTGCTGCGCGGCGCGGGCGCGCTGATGGCGCTCCCCCTGCTGGAGCGGATGGTGCCCGGCACCGCGCGCGCCGCTGAGGCCCTGCCCACCGCCCGCCGACTGGCGGTCTTCTACGTGCCCAATGGCATTCACATGCAGAAGTGGACACCGACAGGCACCGGCGCCACCTGGGAGCTGACGCCATCGCTCCAGCCGCTGGCGCCCGTGAAGAGCGACGTGCTCGTCATCAGCGGGCTCGCCAACGACTCCGGCAGGCCGGACGGAGACGGGCACCACGCCGCGGGCACCGCCGCGCTCCTGTCCTGCACCAAGGCCTTCAAGACGGAGGGCACCGACTTCCACGCGGGCATCTCCATGGACCAGGTCATCGCCAACCACCTGGCCCAACAGAAGGCCACGCGTTATCCCTCGCTGGAGCTGGGCAACGACGCGGGCCGAGGCATCGGCAACTGCGACTCCGGCTACGCATGCCCCTACGCCAACAACATCTCCTGGGCAGGGCCCCGCACCCCCATGGCCAAGGAGGCTCGCCCCAAGGCTGTCTTCGACCGACTCTTCGCGGGCGTCGACCCCGGGACGACGCAGGCCCAGATAGAGAAGCGCCGCGCCTACGGCCTGAGCATCATCGACTTCGTTCGCGAGGACGCCACCACGCTCCAGAAGCAGCTCGGCGCCACGGACCGCCGCAAGCTCGATGAGTACTTCACCAGCGTGCGCGATTTGGAGAAGCAGATGGAGGCCCTGGGCCAGCAAGGCATCACGTGTGGAAGCCAGGTCGCCCCCAGCGAAGACGAAGACCCGCGCACCAAGACGAAGGCGATGATGGACCTCATCGTCCTCGCCTTCCAATGCGACCTCACCCGCGTCGCGACCTTCATGATGGCCAACGCGCGCAGCAACAAGGTGTATGGCTTTTTGGGACTCAGCGGCGGACACCACGCCTACTCGCATCACCAGTACGTCCAGTCCAACTACGACGCCCTGGCGCGCATCGACCGGTGGGAGGTGGAGCAGTACGCCTACCTCGTGCGGCGTCTGAAGGAGTCCCAGGATGGACCAGGCGCGTCGCTGCTCGACAGCTCGCTGGTGTACTTCACCAGCGAGGTCGAGGACGGCAACGCGCACATCCACCGGAACCTGCCCGTGCTCCTCGCGGGCAAGGGGGGTGGAGCCATCGGGACGGACCGGCATCTGCGCGCACCGGGCATGCCCATCGCGAACCTCTACATCTCCATGATGCGGGCCATGGGCGTCCCCAACGTCACCACTTTCGGCGCGGATGGCACGGGCGAGCTGGCGGGGCTCGGGGGGTAGACGCCGACCTCGCGGACGCGGGGATTCAACGTCACATGCACGCGTGGGAGTCCTGACGCATCATTCTCGTCATGCGTCCGTCTTCCCTCGCGCTTCGCTGGCCTCTCCTCGTCCTGCTCGTCCTTCCGCTCAGCTGCGTCCCGGCCACCTCCAAGTCGGGGCAGCGCAAGTCCTCGACGGCCCCGCGCGCCGCGACCACCGCGTCCCGGGGGCAGCAGACGTCCGCGCGCGGCACGCCCCAGGAGTCGCGCCCCACGCCGTCCCCCGCGAAGGACTTCGCGCGGGACATGGTGGAGGCGCACAACGAGGCCCGCGCGCAGGCTCGGCCGACACCGAAGCCTTCGCTTCCGCCGCTCGTCTGGTCCGAGGACGCCGCGCGACAGGCCGCCTCGTGGGCGAAGGCGTGCAAGTTCGACCACAACCCCGACCGGGGTGACTTCGGGGAGAACCTGGCCGCCGCCACTCCGGATGCGTGGGGGACACGACAGGTGGTGAAGAGCTGGGCGGATGAAGTCGCGGACTACGACCACGCGCGCAACACCTGCAAGAAGGGCAAGGTGTGCGGCCACTACACGCAGGTGGTGTGGCGCAAGACGGGCGCGGTCGGCTGCGCCACGGTGCTGTGCAAGAAGAACTCGCCCTTCGGCAGCCAGTTCCCCACGTGGCAGCTCTGGGTGTGCAACTACACGCCGCCCGGAAACTTCGTCGGACAGCGGCCCTACTGAGTCGGGCTGCCCGTGGGTACGCGGTCCGCACACCCTTTCGGACGTGGCGAGGGCGGCGGATAATCCGCGCCATGAACCGCTCCCTCGTCCGACCTCTGCTGACCTGCGGTCTCCTCGTGGCCTGGCTCGCCGGTGCCGGCTGCGGCTCGGATGAGCCGGACGATGACGGCCCGGACACCGGAGACTCCGGCACTCCCGACTCGGGTTCTGGCACGCCGGACTCCGGTTCGGGCACACCTGACTCGGGTTCCGGTACGCCGGACTCCGGTTCGGGCACACCTGACTCGGGCTCTGGTACGCCGGACTCTGGTTCGGGCACACCCGACTCGGGCTCTGGCACGCTGTCGCCGTTCGCCCAGGACATGCTCGCGGGACACAACGCCACCCGCGCCGCCGCACAGCCCACGCCGAGCCCCGCGCTGGACCCACTCACCTGGGACACGGCGGCGGAGAACGTCGCGAAGGCGTATGCGGCGAAGTGCAAGTTCGAGCACAACCCCGACCGTGGCAGCTACGGCGAGAACCTCACCGCCGCCACGCCGAACTCCATGTCCACCCGGAACGTGGTGGAGGGCTGGAGCAGCGAGGTCAAGGACTACAACTACGCGAACAACACGTGCACGAGCGGCAAGATGTGCGGCCACTACACGCAGGTGGTGTGGCGCAACACGAAGCGCGTGGGCTGCGCCACGCAGGTGTGCACGATCAACTCGCCCTGGGGCAGCCAGTTTCCCACGTGGCAGCTCTGGGTCTGTAACTACGCGCCCCCGGGCAACTACTCGGGCCAGCGGCCGTACTGAGTCTGGCCCTCAGCGCTCCAGCGCGCGAAGCCACGCGGAGAGGGTGTCGAGCGCATCGCTCGTCACCACCTCCACTCCCGGCTGGTCCTCCCGCGCCGGCTCCGCGAGCCAGTGGTCCGCGCGAGCAATCACCTTCACCAGCGCCCTTCCCGGCGCGCCGGGCCGCAGCTTCAGCCCGCGATTCAGCGCGCGCGCCGTGAGCGAAGCGGGCGTCGTCTCATCGCGCTCGCCCAGGAGCGCGAGCACCGGCCCGCGCACCCGCCGCAGGTCCTCCGCCGCGTCGTAGGACAACACGTTGCGCCACATCTTGCGCTGCACGTCCAGGAAGCGCGCCACCGGCAGGCCCTTGAAGGGCGGCATCGCCGTCACCGCATACCAACGCTTGCGCTTGGCCCGCTGGAGCTGGAAGTCGAGCGTCTTCAACGCACGCGCCGCGCCCTCGTCCGTGTACAGGCGCGCGTCGTACAGCACGTCGAGGAACTCCGTCAGGTCCACCAGCTCCGGCCCCGTGAGGCCCCGCCGCCGACCCTCGTTGCGCATGCGGTGCTGCTCCTGCTTCCACACCGCGCCGCCCCCTCCGGACACCAGCACCAGGAACCCCACGTCCTCCGGCGACTGCGCCGCCGCGCTCACCGCCGTCCACGCGCCCTGGCCAAAACCCATCAACCCCACCGCGCCACCCGGCGCCACCCGCTCCCGCAACAGCCGCGCCGCCACCAACCCATCCACCGCCCGCTCCCGCACCCCGGACTCCCACGGCTGACTGTCCCCCGTGGAGCGCCCCGTGCCTCGCGCATCGAACGTGAGCACCGCGAGCCCCTGCTCGACGAGGAACGCCGGATAGGGCTCCAGCGACTCGCGCGTGCCCTGCCCCGCCTCGTGCAGCAGCACCACCGCGTGCCGGGGCGGCCCTCCCGCCGGCAACCACAGCGTCGCGGACAAGGTGACGTCGCCGCTGCGCAACGAGAGCTCCTCGGTGCGCACCGGCACGGGCTCCAGCACGAGCGCCCCGGCGGCCACTCCGCTCAACGTCAACGTCGGCGCGCGCCACACGGCCAGCGCCGCGGGCCGGCTGCCCTCCAGCGACCACAACCCCTCGCCCCGAGGCTCCAGCCGCCAACGCCGCCGCGAGGCGAAGTCCATCAAGAAGGCAGACGACGCGTCCCGGCCCACCCGCACCAGGCCCCCATCGGGACGCCGCCACGCTCCCGCGAACGGCGGAGGCGCGTCAGCCACCACGGGCGACGCCGCCAGCGCCACGCTCCCGGAGAGCAGCAGCCCCAGGCCCACCACGACACTCACACCCATCCTCGACAACCGCACCTCCCGAAGCCGTGCTCCTGTTCAAGCCGACCTGGAGCCCAGGAGCAACCTCGCGTCACGCTCCCGCGAACACATGTGGACCGCTGGACATCCGCGCCCTGTCAGCGCCGCAGGTGGTGCTCGAAGAACATCGACGTCTCCGCCCAGGCCATCGCCGCCGCGCGCTCGTCGTAGCGCTGGCCGGACGGGTTGGCGAACGCATGCTCCCCTTCCAGCTCGACGATGCGGTGGCGCACCCCCGCCGCGTTCAACGCCTCCCGGAACTCTTGCACCGTCTCGGGCGGAATCGACGCGTCCTTCGTCCCGAAGATGCCCAGGAGGGGCGCCCGGATGGCCGCCAGCTCCTGAGGGTCCGTCACCGGGTTGCCATAGTAGATGACCGCCGCGTCCAGCTCCGGAATCGCCATGGCCGCATGCAGCGACCAGCTCCCACCGAAGCACCAGCCCAGGCTCCCCGTGCGAGTCGCGCGCACCCGCGAGTCCTCCCGCAGGAACGCGTGCGCCGCCTTCAGCACCTGCATCCCACGCGCCGGGTCCACCGCCTTGAGCAACGCGAGCGCCTCATCCGACGTGGTGGCCACCTTGCCGCCATACAGGTCCACCGCCAGCGCCGCGTAGCCGTTGGCCGCCAGCCGGTCCGCCCAGTGTCGGATGTGAGGATTCAGGCCCCACCACTCGTGGATGAGCAGCACGGCGGGCAGCGGCGCCTTCGCGTCGGGCGGCAGGCTCAGGTACGCCTTCGTCCCGGCCACCTCCACCTCCTGACCCAGGAGCTCCGGCGGCGCGTCACCGCGCAGGGTGTGCATCGCCTTGAACTCGGCCTCGGAGACCGCGCCCGTGGACGACGGCTCGCGCAGCACCTCGTGGGGCTTGCCCCGCGTGCAACCTCCCACCAGCAACAACGCGCCCAACAGCAGCAGGTGACGGTGCATCGCGTTCCTCCCTCGGCGTGTGGCGCTCCGAGCGCCCCAAACGAAGAGGGCTGGCAAGGGATTCCCCTGGCCAGCCCTCCTCTCTCCCGCTCCGAGTGGAGCAGGGAGGTGACTACTTCTTCTGCGCGGCCGACGGAGGCGTCGCGGGAGCACCCGGCGCACCCGGCGCGCCAGCAGCAGGCGCCTCGGGGGGCTTGACGATCTCCAGCAGCTCCACCTCGAACACCAGGGCCGAACCACCCGGGATGTTCGGGGGCGCGCCGCGGTCGCCGTAGGCGATGTCGGACGGGCACACCAGCTTGGCCTTGCCGCCGACCTTCATCTTCTGCACGCCCTCCGTCCAGCACTTGATGACGCCCTGGAGCGGGAACTGCGTGGGCTCGCCCCGCTTGTAGGAGCTGTCGAACTCCGTGCCGTTGGGCAGCGTGCCCTTGTAGTGGACCTTCACGATGTCCGTGGCCTTCGGGGAATCACCCGTGCCCGCGGTCAGCTCCTTGTAGACGAGACCCGACTCGGTCTTCGTCGCGCCGGACTCCTTCGACGCCTCGTCCAGGAACTTCTTGGAGTTCTCCTTCTCCTTCTCCGCCTTCTGGGTGCTGCGCGCGCGCGCCAGCTCCTGCAGCTTCGGCCCGTACGTCTCCAGCTCCACCGCGGGCTTCTCGCCCTTGACCTGCGCGGTGAGGCCCGCCTTGACGTACTCCAGCTCCTCCGGAGTCATCTCGAACACGCTGATGCTCTTGCCGATGGACAGGCCGAGCGCGTACAGCGTCTTCTGGTCCTCGCTCTGCGGGGTGGCCGCCGCGCCCGGCGTCGTCGCCGTGGCACTGCCATCCTTCGCACCCTGAGGCTGGCACGCCGCCACGCTCAGCATCATCGCAACCAGACACATCTTCCGCATGTGTTTGCCCTTCCTTGGCTTGCAGCGGCAGCGAACCCGCTGCCAGTCACAGTTCCGGAGGGGCGACTTACTACAGAAACGCGCGTTCATCTGCTCGCCGGCACCACCTGGACGCTCAACAGCGCCAGACTTTGGCCTTCATTCCATCTGGGTGGGATATTTCTCCACCCGGCGTCTTCGTCGCCCGGACTCAGGGTGACTCGGACGGACCTTCACCCGTGGGGGGCGCCTCCAGGTACGCCAGCAGGGGCTCGCGCAGGGGGCCCAGGCGTTTGTAGCCGCTCATGTCATCGGGGACGGTGCGCAGCACCTGGGCCAGGCGGCGGCGGCGCTCGGGCGTGGGCACCTCGCCGGCGACGGGTGCCAGGTACGTGTGGATGGTGAAGAGGACGGCGCCGGACTCCGGGAGGCGGCTGAGCGTCTGGCGCTCCAGGCGCAGGAAGCAGCGCTCACCGGCGTTCTGGGGGGTGAGGCCGTCGAAGAGGTGCAGCCACTCCGCCCGCGCCCGCGGCTCCATGCACAGCCGGTCCGTGACGGTGAGGGCCCAGTTGCAGCGCGTGACGGTGCGCCCCGGCTTGAGGCCCTCCATCAACCGCAGCGTGGCGGCACCCACCTGCTCGGCGAAGCGCGGCACTGGTGCGTGGACCTCCAACAACGGCCGGCCCAGCTTCTGGTCCAGGCACCACCCGGAAGGAAAACAGAGCTGGCCGGCGACCAGCGGAAAACCCTCACGCGCGCCGTCGAGCACCAGCAGATCCTCCTGCACCTGCCGGCCCACCCAGTCCAGCGGCGCCAGGGGCAGGCTTTCCGCGTCTCCCGGCACGAAGCGGGAATCCGTGCCGAGCAGCGCGTTGCGCCAGTGCCAGCGTCCGCCCTCGCCTTCGAGCCGCGTGAAGTGAGCGGGCGACTCGTCCGCCATGCGCGTCAGTAAAAGCCTCAAAACCTCCCATTGAAGCGGCTCCGTTCCTGGCAATGCCTGGAATCGCGCGCGGAAATCCTCGCGCAGCAGCGACGCCTTCAACGCCAGCTCAGCCGCATAATGCGGTGCGTCTATCTCGATGAGTGTTTCACCTGCCCGCAGGGCGCGTACTCCAAGTGCCGTCGCATAGGTGTCCTGCTCGAAGGGGAAGTAGGGCAGCACGAGGGACGCATCTCCTGACCCGCGAAAATACAGGCTCCATTCCATTGCACATCGCACCGCGTCACGAAACCCAGGCGTGGAGGAATTCCTCACCGAACGCTTGAGGTCGGGCGGCGCGGAGACGAGTATTCGCGCATCCCTCGCCGCGCTTCTCAGCATCGCACTCATGTGAGTCGAAGAGGCGCGCCTTTCCGCAGGAGGAAACCTGATGAACCGTCTGCCGCTTTCGCGCGTGTCACGTGCCGTGCTCGTCGCCACGCTGGGTCTGCTCGCCATTCCCGCATGCTCGGATGATGACGATGACCGGACGTTCGCGAGCGCCAACCCGGACCCGGGCCCCGGTGTGCCGGACTCGGGCACGCCGGATTCGGGGACCCCGGACTCCGGGACTCCTGACTCAGGTACCGTGTGGCCCGCCGAGTTCTCATGTACCGACGCCCAGCGGACGACGGTGACCTTCAATCCGGGTCAGGAGCAGGCGCTGCAGAACGAGGTCAATGAGCTCAAGCCCTGCACCACGATTCAGCTGGGCGCGGGCACGTTCCGCTTCGACAACGCGGTGACCATCCGCCAGGACGGCATCACCATCGTCGGCGCGGGCCGGGGCGCGCAGGGTGAGGGCACCGGTGGCACCGCCAGCACCGTGCTGGACTTCTCCAACGCCGCCTCCAACACCAACGGCATGGACGTGATTGGCAAGCTGTTCACGGTGCGCGACCTGGCGCTGTGGAACGCGAAGAAGGACGCGCTGCGCGTGGAGAACTCCGCCAACGTGTTCATCCAGCGCATCCGCACCGAGTGGGCGCAGGAGAACAACCCGGACAACGGCAAGTACGGCATCTACCCGGTGAAGTCGCGCTACGTGCTCGTCGAGGACAGCGAGGCGTACAACGCCGCCGACGCCGGCATCTACGTGGGCCAGACGCGCTACACCATCGTCCGCCGCAACATCGCGAAGAAGAACGTGGCGGGCATCGAAATCGAGAACACGAAGTACGCCTATGTGGAGGGCAACACGGCCATCGACAACACCACGGGTCTGGTGGTGTTCGACCTGCCGGGCAACCCCATCAAGGGCACCGACATCCTCATCACCAAGAACATCATCACCGGCAACAACCGCCCCAACTTCGCGTCGGTGACGACCAGCAGCAGCACGGTGTCGCAGGTGCCGGCGGGCACGGGCACGTTCATCCTGGCGTCGCGCCGGGTGGAGTTCGTGGGCAACACGTGGGGTGACAACGAGACGGTGGACATCGCGGTGCTCAGCGGCCTGTCCATCGAGCCCAACCCCGTCCTGTGGGCAGCGGCCTTCTACAACTTCGCCAGCGCGGACGTGAGCATCCACGACAACACCTTCACGGGTGGCAGCGGCGGCAACATCGACCATGGCGCGCCGAGCATGACGCTCCGCCCGCTGGGCTTCCTGATGTCCAACCTCTACGCCTACGGCAAGGCCGTGCACGGCGTGGAGCGGGTGGAGCACGTGCTGTGGGACGGCATCGACCCGTATCCGCGCAACGAGACCATCGCCAACGGCATCAACATCTGCTTCGTCAACAACACGCTGCCGGCGTCCTCGAAGGAGTCCGTGGTGGACCTGGACCTGATGGCCGTGACGGCGAAGCTCACCGCGACGACGCCCGACCCGACGGGTGCCTGGGCGGAGACGCGCCGCTACAACCAGGGCGTGGCGCCGTTCAACTGCTCGGGCTTCAGCCCCGCGCTGGCGCTTCCCTGAGCAGCGGTTCAAGGACTGACTCGCCATGCGCGCGCCGTACATGACTCGCCTGGGCCTCGCCGCGGTGCTGTTCGCCGCGGCGGTGGCCGCCTGCTCGGGTGGAAACGATGACCCACCGGGCGGCGACAACCCGCCTGACTCGGGGAACCACGACAGCGGCACCCCGGATGCGGGTGACTCTGGCACTCCGTCCACACCCGACGCGGGGCCGGACGCTGGACCGGATGCCGGTGAACCCGACGCCGGAGTGGATGCGGGGACGGACGCGGGCACTCCCGATGCGGGGCTGCCCGAGGGCACCGTCACCATCCCCAACAAGCTGTCGGACCTGGGGCTGTTCACCGGGAGCCCGGCGACCAGCGACTTCCAGCCCGTGGCGGGCAACATCCCCTACGAGCTGACCACGCCGCTGTTCTCCGACTACTCGCTGAAGTCCCGCACGCTGTATGTGCCCGCGGGCAAGGCGGCGGTGTACTCGGCGTCGGACGTGTTGGATTTGCCGGTGGGGACCATCATCACCAAGACGTTCGCGTTCCCCGCCGACTTCCGGGAGCCGGACAAGAACGTGCGCCCCCTGGAGACGCGCATCCTGGTGCGGCAGCCGGGCGGCTGGGAGGCGTATCCCTACGTCTGGAATGACGCGCTGACGGAGGCGGACAAGGCCGTGGGCGGCAAGGTGTTCAAGAACTTCGAGTTCATCGACGCCCAGGGCGTGGCGAAGAAGTTCGACTACCTGGTGCCCCAGCGCAACCAGTGCCAGAAGTGCCACCACGTGGTGGATGAGCAGGACAACCAGCAGCTGCTGCCCATCGGCGTGAAGGCCCGGTATCTCAACCGGGACCATGTCTACGACGGACAGACGCTCAACCAGCTCCAGCACCTGGCGGACCTCGGGAAGCTGACGGGGTTGCCTCCCGCCATCCAGATTCCTCGCGCGCCGGACGCCTTCAACACGGCGGAGGCGAGCCTGGAGATTCGCGCGCGCACCTACCTGGATATCAACTGCGCGCACTGCCACAACCCGAAGGCGCAGCCCGGCATCACCAGCCGGCTGTTCCTGGACATCAAGACGACGGACGAGTTCAGCCTGGGCCACTGCAAGCGGCCGGGCTCCGCGGGCAACGGCGTGGGCGGTGAGTTCGACATCGTCCCCGGAGACCACTCCACGTCCATCCTCTGGTACCGCATGAACACCGAGGAGTCGGGAAAGATGATGCCGGAGATTGGCCGGGCCCTGCGCCACGACGCGGGCTCGCAGCTCATCGCCGACTGGATTGACGCCATGACGCCCCGCACCTGCAAGTAGGGCGACACGCGTATCGGCTGACAGCCCCCTCAGTGCCTTCCGGGCGCGGAGGGGGCTTTCCTTTTGAAGATGCGTCCGTGAGGGACGGCGACTTTCGGCGGGGGTGCCGCATAATCCCGGGCGCATGTCCCTTCCCGCCCTGGCCCGAGCGGCCGGCCTCGTCCTCGCGCTGGCCGTGTTCGCCTCGTGCCGCATCGAGTCCGCCGCGCCCTCGTCCGGCGCCACCCTCTCCCACGAGGGCGCGCCGTCCGGCGAGGTCTGGGTCTACACGTCCATGTACCAGCACGTGCTGGACGCGCTGGAGCCGCTGCTGAAGAAGAAGCTCCCCGGCGTCACGGTGCGCTGGTACCAGGCCGGCAGTGAGAAGGTGGCCAGCCGGGTGGAGGCCGAGCGCGCCGCCGGCGCCGTGCGCGCCGACATCCTCTCCGCGTCGGACCCGTTCTTCGTCGAACGGCTGGCACGCTCCGGCGCCTTCCTTCCCTATGCCTCCCCGCATGTGCTGCGCGTCCCGCGCTCGCTGCTGGATTTGGACGCCCGCCATGCCTCCATCCGCGTATCCACCATGGTGCTGGTGCACCGCGAGGACTCCCCTCCTCCGCCCACGTCCTTCGCGGCGCTGGTGGACGGGACGTGGACGGGACGGGTGGCCATCGGCGACCCGCTCACGTCGGGCACGGCCTTCACCTGGGCGGTGTTCTGTCAGTCGAAGTATGGCGACGGGTACTTCACCGGCCTGCGCGAGCGCGGCGCCATCGTCGCGGGCGGCAACGCGGCGGTGCTCCAGAAGGTGGAGAGCGGCGAGGCGGACGCGGGCGTGCTGCTGCTGGAGAACGCGCTGACGGCCCGCTCACGCGGCAGTCGGATTCGCGTGGTCTGGCCCACCGACGGCGCCGTCACCATCCCCGGGCCCGTGGCCCTCTTCGCGACGACACCCAACCCCGTGGCCGCGAAGGCGGTGGTGGACGTGCTCCTGTCTCCCGAGGGCCAGCGCCTCATCGTCGAGAAGGGTGACATGCACGCGGTGGATCCACGCCTCCCCGGCCCCGGCGGCGAGCCCGGCGTGGACACCCTGCTGACACGCACGCAGCCGTGGACAGCCGCGCTGATGGAAGAGGGCCTCACGCGCGGTGGCGTCATCAAGGAAGCCTTCAGCCGGGCCTTCTCGAAATGAGCCCCCCGGCGCGGTGGCTCGGGCTGTTCGCGTGGCTTGTGCCCCTGGTCCTCTTCGCGGTGGGCCCGGTGGTGCTGCTGCTCGCGCGCGGCGCGGGAGCCCCGGGAACGCTCGGCTGGGATTGGCTGGCCTCGGAGGCGGGCGCGCTGGGCAACACGCTGGCCATCTCCGGCGGGGCGGCGGTGCTCGCGCTCGTCCTGGGCACGCCCCTGTCGCTGTTGCTGTTCCGCACGGACCTGCCGCTGCGCGGCGCCTTCACCGTCCTCTTCACCCTGCCCTCGGCGATTCCCGCGTTCATCTGGGGCATGGGTTGGCTGTCATTGGCCAGTCCGCGCGCGGGCTATCTCAACCGGCTGCTGGGTGAGGGCACGCTCGACATCCACGGCCCGGTGGGCATCGCCTTCGTGGAGGGATTGTCCGGACTGCCGCTGGTGCTGCTGGCGGGCGCGGCGGCCTTGCGACGCGTGGACCCCGCATTGGAGGAGGCCGCGCGCGTGTGCGGCGCCTCGCCCGCGCGGGCCCTGCTGACGACGACGGTGCCGCTGGTGCTCCCCTCGCTCCTGTCCGGCGCGGTGATGGTGTTCCTGATGGCGGCGTCGTCGTTTGGCGTGCCGTACCTGCTGGGCGTGTCCGCGTCTCCGCCCACGCGCGTGCTCACCACGCGCATCTACGAACTCGTGCTGCTCGGGGACGAGGGCCTGGGCCGGGCCTCCGCGCTCGCGCTCGCGCTGCTGCTCCTCACACCCCTGTCCCTGCTGGCGACGTGGGCCCTGGGCCGCTCGGGCCGCGTGCGGCTGAGCACGGGCAAGGGCCTGGCCTCGCGTCCCCTGCCCCTGGGCCGCGCGCGCACCGGGGCCACCGTGGGGGTCGCGAGCACGTGCGCGCTGCTCGTGTTGCTGCCGCTCGCCGCCATCCTGCTCACCTCGCTCCAGCGCAGCTTCGGGGCGAGGCTTGCGTGGGAGGAGCTCACGCTCGCGCACTGGTCCGGCGTCCTGCTGGAGCCGCGCACCCTGCGCGCCACGGGGCTCAGCCTGCTGCTCGCGACGGGAGCGGGCGCGCTGGTGTGTGGGCTGGGGCTCGCCGCGGCCCTGCTCCAGCGGGCCTTCCGCCGACTCGGCGCGGGCGTGGAGGCCGTCGCCGTATGGCCCTATGCGGTGCCGGGCACGGTGCTGGCCCTGGCGCTGCTGCTCGCCTTCTCGCGGGACTGGCGCTTCATCCTCGTGGACAAGGTGGCCTTCGTGCTCGCGCTGGCGCACACGCCGTGGCTGCTGCTCATCGCCTACGCGGCGAAGTACCTGGCGCTGGGGACGCGCAACAGCGCGGAGGCGCTGGCCCAGTTGGACCCGTCCCTGACGGAGGCGGCGCGCATCAGCGGAGCGGGGCCGCTGCGGGCCTTCGTCGACGTGCCCCTGCCCCTCTTGCGACCCGCGCTCACGGTGGCCTTCATCCTGGCCTTCCTCTCGTGCGCGACGGAAATCACCATGTCCGTGTTGCTGGTGCCCGCGGGCTCGGAGGTGCTGGGCAAGCTGCTGTTCGACCTGCAGAGCTACGCGGACCCTGCCGCGGCGGCGGTGCTGGCCTGCGCCTTCGTCGCGCTGGTGGTGCTGGGACAAGCGGTGCTCGCGCTGGTGGCCCGGCGCGCGGCGGAGGCGCGGTGATGGCGGCGATTTCGTTGGAGGGGTTGTTCAAGTCCTACGGCGCCACGCCCGTGGTGCGCGGCCTGAGCCTCGAGGTCCGCGAGGGCGAGCTCGTCTCGCTGCTGGGCCCGTCCGGCTGCGGCAAGACGACGACGCTGCGGATGCTCGCGGGCCTGGAGCACCCCGACACGGGCGTCATCCGCATTGGCGGGGAGATGGTGGCGGGGCCGGGCGTGCGCGTGCCGCCCGAGCGGCGCGGACTGGGCATGGTGTTCCAGGGCTACGCCGTCTGGCCGCACCGCTCGGTGGAAGAGAACGTGGCCTATCCGCTGACGCTGCGTCGCATGTCGAAGACAGAGGTCGCCGCGAAGGTGCGCGAGGCCCTGCGTTGGGTCCGCCTGGAGGCGCTGGCGACTCGAAGGCCCCACGAGCTGTCGGGCGGACAGCTTCAGCGCGTGGCCCTGGCGCGCGCCCTGGTGGCCAGCCCCCGCGTGCTGCTGCTGGACGAGCCGCTCTCCAACCTGGACGCGGCGCTGCGTGAGGAGCTGCGCGCGGAGCTGGCGGCCCTGCGCGCGCGGCTGGGCACCACGCTCGTCTTCGTCACGCATGACCAGGGCGAGGCGCTCGCGCTGTCGGACCGCATCGCGGTGATGAACCAGGGCGTGCTGGAGCAGGTGGACGCGCCCGAGACGCTGTATCGCGAGCCGGCCACGCCCTTCGTCGCGGGCTTCGTCGGCGGAGCGAACGTCCTCACCGGCGAGGTGCGCGAGGGCGCCTTCCACACCGCGCGGAGCGGCACGGTGTTCCAACTGCCGGCCGACACCTCGGCGCCCCCCGGCCCCGCGACCCTGGTCGTGCGGCCCGAGGACCTGGCGCTCGGTGAACAGGGCACCCCTCTGCCCCTCTCCGCGCGCCTGTTCCTCGGACACGCCGCCGAGTACCGCTTCCCCGTCGACGGCACCCTGCTGCGCGTGGTGGCCCCACCACTTGAAGTGCGCCCGGGTCAGACACTCAAAGTCCAACTCCGCAAGGCGCGCCTGTTCTCCGTCGGCTGAGATTTCGAGAGTCTTCGGAGGAGTCGCCCTGGATGATTCCGGACTCGTTGATTGAAAAACGAGGCTCCGACAACAATCCCGTGTCCCCCCGGTATTCGGAGTCACCTTGCCCCGTCACATCCCCTTGCTCGCGCTCCTCGTGCTGTCCCTTGGCCTCTCCGCCTGCACCGAGGACGACGTCTGTACGGAGATTTCCACCTGCGGCTCGTGCGCGAGTGAGTACGTCGCCAATGCCTGCAAGTGGTGCCCGTCCGACAGCACCTGCTCCGCGTATGGTGAGAACAGCTCGTGCTCGTATTCGGAGCTGAAGGACGACGCGGACGAGTGTGGCGGCACGTCGGGCTCGTGCACCAGTCCGTACTCGGGGCCGGCGGCGGACCCGCAGTCCTCCGCGTTCTGCCAGGCCGCGTACCACTACGGCTGCCAGGGCAACACATTGAAGCGCAACGACAACTGCCGCGTGTACGCCCAGTTCGAATCAGACAATCCGGGCATGCCTTCCTGCCCCTACTGCCCCTGAGCCGATAGGTTCGAGGAATCCATGAGCGACGAAAACCCGAGCATCCTCTCTCACGTCTCCGTCGGAACGAATGACTTCGCCCGCGCGGTGGCGTTCTACGACCAGGTGCTCGCCACGCTGGGCTGTCGTCGGGTGCTCGACTTCCCCAACGCCGTGGCCTACGGCAAGCAGTTCCCGGAGTTCTGGGTGCAGATGCCCCTCGACGGACAGCGCGCCACCGTCGGCAACGGCACGCACTTCGGCTTCATCGCCACCTCGAAGCAGATGGTGCACGCCTTCCACGCGGCCGCGCTCGCGGCGGGAGCCACCGACGAGGGCGCCCCCGGTCCGCGCCCGCTCTACGGCGAGCCCTACTACGGCTGCTTCGTGAGGGACCCGGACGGCCACAAGGTGGAGGCGTCCTTCTGGGATGCCTCGCTGGGTGACGCGCACGGCGCCTGAAGCAGCCCCCACCCACGAGCGATGCGGGCCCGCGCGAGGAGGACTCGTCGGGCCCGCGGAAGGTTCGTTCAGCGGGCGGCGGAGGGCACCGCGGGCTCGGTGTCATGGCGGTAGATGACGCCCTCCTTCATCACGAAGAACACGGCCTCCGTCTTCCGGATGTCCTGGAGCGGATTGCCCGGCACCGCCACCACGTCCGCCAGCTTCCCCAGCTCCAGCGTGCCCAGCGTGGCGGACACGCCCAGGAGTTCCGCCGCGTGCACCGTCGCCGCGCGCAGGGCCTCGGCCGGCGCCATGCCCGCTTCCACCAGCAGCGCGAACTCGCCCGCGTTGCGCCCATGCTCGAAGACCCCCGCGTCCGTGCCGAAGGCGATGCGCACGCCCCGCGCAATCGCCTTGCGCAGCGACTGCTTGCGCGCCTCGTCCACCGCGCGCACCTTGCGGATGTTGTCCTCCGGCAGGCGGCCCTGGTCCGCGCGCTCCTTCACGCCCTGGAAGGCCATGGCGGTGGGCACGAACCAGGTGCCCTTGCGCTTCATCAAGTCGAGCGCCTCGTCATCCAGCAGCGAGCCGTGCTCGATGGAGTCCACGCCAGCGCGGATGGCCCGCTTGGCGCCCTCCGCGCCGTGGGCATGCGCCGCCACCTTGCGCTTGCGCGCGTGCGCCTCATCCACAATCGCATCCAACTCCGCCTGGGTGAGCTGCGGCGAGTCCACATCCGAGTTGAGGCTCAGCACGCCGCCCGTCGCGCACACCTTGATGAGGTCCGCGCCGTACTTGAGCGTGTCGCGCACCTTCGCGCGCAGCGCCTCCGGCCCGTCCGCCACGCCCGCGCCCGTCTCGTCCGCCAGCACGCCCTTGCGCCAGGAGTTGCCCTCGTCGCAGTGGCCGCCCGTGGTGCCCAGTCCCGCCGTGGCCGTCAGCATGCGCGGCCCCACCACCGTGCCTCGGCGGATGGAGTTGCGCAGCCCCACGTCGATGAAGTCTCCGGCGCCCAGGTTGCGCACGGTGGTGAAGCCCGCCATCAGCGTCGCGCGCACGCGCGGCAGGGACTCCAGCGTCTGCTCCGGAATGGTCCGCTGGAGCGAGTCGATGACGTCCTGCCTCCAGTCCTCGCCCGGCTCGCCCGTCAGGTGCGTGTGCGAGTCCATGAAACCGGGCAGCAACGTGGCATCCCCCAGCTCCACCACGCGCGCGCCCTCCGGCGCCTTCGCGCCCGCGCCCACCGCCGCCACCTTGCCGTTCGTCACCACCACCACGCCCGGCGTGACGAGCCTCCCCGTCTTCGCGTCGAACAGGCGCGCGGCCTTGAGCACGTAGGCCCGGGGCGGCTCGGCCGCGGAGGAAGGGAGTCCCAACAGCAGGCAGGCCACGAGGAGCGCACGTCTCATGGGGCCCATTGCCCTCCGCTCCCCCCACCCGAGTCAAGCGCCCGGGTGCATTCCCACCGTGAGCGCACCGCGCGCTCACGGAAGAAGCCGGAAGCCCCCTACACCTCGCGGAGCTTCCAGGTGCCTCGCCGGAAGAGGATGGCGGAGACGATGGCCAGCATGGAGAAGGCCACCGTGAGGGCCAGGAAGACGCCCGAGGGCCCCATCCCGACAGGCCCCGACAACACCCACGCCAGCGGCAGCTCGAGCAGCCAGAAGCAGAAGATGTTGATGAGGGTGGGCGTGGCGGTGTCCCCCGCGCCGTTGAACGACTGCGTGAGCACCATGCCGAAGGCGTAGAAGAGGAAGCCTCCGCTGATGATGCGCAGCGCGTGGGCCCCGTAGTCCACCACCGCCGCGTCGGGCGAGAAGGCGCTCACCAGGGGCTGGGCGAAGACGATGAACAACAGCCCCAGCGAGCCCAGGAAGACGGCGTTGATGACGCCCGCGGTCCACACCGCGCGCTCACCGCGCTCCGGCTGCTTCGCCCCCAGGCTCTGCCCCACCAGCGTGGCCGCCGCGTTGGCCAGGCCCCACGAGGGCAGGAGCGCGAAGAGGACGATGCGCATGGCGATGGTGTAGCCCGCCACCGCCGCGCTGCCGAACGTCGCGACGATGCGCGCCAGCACCACCCAGCTCGTGGTGTTCACCAGCGACTGCGCCGTGCCCGCGCCGGACAGCTTCAGCATGGCCAGCATCGTCCCCGGCTCCAGCCGCAGGTGCTCGCGGCGCACCTGGAGCCGCCCGCTGCCCCGCGCCAGCCGGTAGAGCTGGTACACCACGCCGCAACTGCGGCCGAACGTGGTGGCGACCGCGGCGCCCATGACGCCCAGCTCCGGGAAGGGCCCCAGGCCGAAGATGAGCATGGGCGCCAGGACGATGTTGATGGCGTTGGCCAGCCACAACACTCGCATGGCGATGGCCGCGTCCCCCGCGCCCCGGAAGATGGCGTTGATGAGGAACAGCAGCAGCACGCTGCCCATGCCGCCGAGCATCACCTGCGTGTAGCGCACGCCGTGCTCCAGCACCCACGGCGAGCCGCCCATCAGCTCCATCAACGGCCGGGCGAACACGACACCCGCCACCGCCACGGGAATGGCCAGCAGCACCCCCAGGCCAATGGCTTGCACCGCCGTGCGCGCGGCCCGCTCCGGGTCCTTCTCACCGATGCGGCGCGACACCAGCGCCGTGGCGCCGATGCTCAGGCCCGCCGCCGCCGCGTAGATGATGGTGAGCAGCGACTCCGTCAGGCCCACCGTCGCGACGGCATCCGCGCCCAGCCGCCCGACGAAGAACACGTCCACCACGGCGAAGATGGACTCCATCACCATCTCCAGCACCATGGGGACCGCGAGCAGGAAGATGGCCCGCTTCACCGGCAGACCCGTGAGGTCCCGCTCGGTGCCATGCATGGCTTCCTTCAGCGAAGCCCAGAGCCCCACCACGGGTTCCCGCGACGACGGCGCATCCACCTCCGACATTTCCGGCCTCCATGCCGCCCCGAACCTGGGCCCTTCTGGCAGGAAGGCGCGGGCGCGTCCAGGGACGGCCGCCGCCGTCATCGGCTGACCCCGGGCCCGGAGCACGGCGGACGGACGAGCGGGCGGGCCCTTGTCCTTCGCGCCCGGACGAGCGTGCGTGGAAGTCTCTTGCCCCGTACCGGAGGCGGAGCCCCGAGGGCTCGGTCGTCCTGCCTCGAACACCCATCCAGCGCCGGCGGGCCGTCCTTCTGTCCCGGGCCGAGGTGTAGCTTGCCTCCACTCATGGTGACGAGCTTCTCGCGTGCTGCAACCCCCACGGACCCCAGTCAGGGCGCCGCTCATTTCCGTCTGGCCAGCAGTGCGCGCCTCCTGGGACGCATGCACCTGGGACCGGGGGTCCACGTCGCACAAGGCGCGGTGGTGTGCTCTCCAGAAGGCGCGGTCCAACTGGGCGCGGGCTCCGCGGTCCGGGAGAACGCCGTGGTCATCGGCACGGCCCGACACCCCGTCGCGGTGGGAGAGAAAACCGCGCTCGGTCCACGGAGCCTCGTGCTCGGCGCATCCGCGGGCCACCTGTGTGACGTGGGCGCTGGCGCCATCCTCATGCCCGGCGCACAACTGGGAGACCGCTGCCTCGTGGCGGATGGCACGCTGGTGCCCGCGGGCATGTTCGTGCCCTCCGATTCCGTCGTCGTGGGGCGGCCCGCCCGGGTCGTCCGCCGGGTCGACACCGGGGACCTGGAGCGGCTGCGCACCGCGCGAGGCGGCACCCTCTCGCTGCCCGAACAACCCCTCACCCCCTTCTTCGCGAGAGACCGCGCCGAGGACGCCCCCATGGGACAGTTGTACTCCTTCCGAGACAAGCACCCGCTCGTCCACCCCACCGCCACCCTCTTCTCCTCCTGCGAGGTGACGGGAGACGTGCTCATCGGACCGGGCGCCATCATCGGCCCCGGTGTGAGAATCGTGGGCGAGTCCCACGTCCCGCTGCGAATCGGCGCGGGGGTGCGCATCCACGCCAACGCGGTGGTGCACCTGCAGCCGGGCGGCTCGCTCGTCATCGAGGACGGCGTCTTCATCGGGCCGGGCTGCCTGGTGCACGCCTGCTTCGTGGGCGCGGGGACGGTGGTGGAGCCAGGCGCCATCCTCTGCGACCGAAGCCGCCTGGGCCGGGGCTGCATCGTCGGCGCGGGCAGCCTCGTCCGCGCGGGGACCTTGTTCCCGGACGCGGCGCAGGTGGATGGCTTTCCCGCGGTGCAGACAGGCTTCCTCTCCGCGCTGCCACCCGCGCCCGTCTGGGCCCTGCGGCCCGAGGACCTGCCCGAGCTGCGCCGCGTGAGCTGAAGGCGGGCGCGCCGCACCCGGAGGCCGTGCGAGGCCCCGGCGGGTCGCCCGTCAGCGCGTGCGCCGCGCGTGCCGTGGGGCACCTCCGTCCAAATCGTGAAGGAAGCGGGAAGCCGCGCGGGGAGTGGCCGGGTGGGCCTGGCCGCGTGGGGACCGGACGGAGGGCTTTCACGGCGAGGGCGAGATGTGGCAGGCGCCGGGCACCGAAGGGCTTCAGGAGATTCATCGAGGACGCCGCTACGTCGTCCTGCGGACCTGGGGACAGGACGGCAGGCCCCTGGTCATCAAGCAGGTCCGCCGAGGTCCGCTCGCCGTCGGCAGCGGCCCCATGCTGCGCCACGAGGACGCGCTCCTGCGCGAGCTGCGCGACGGGGTGCCGGACATCTCCCGCGTCGTCTCGCTCACCGAGGAGCCCTCGCAACCGCTCGCGCTCGTCCTGGAGGACGCCGGGCCCCACAACCTCCAGGAGTGGCTGCATCGCAGGCCGGTGGGCGTGGAGGTCTTCATGGAGCTGGCCCTGCAGCTCGCCGGCATCCTCTCCCGCCTGCACCAGCACCACGTCATCCACCGCGACCTCAACCCCACCAACCTCGTGATGAGCGCCAGCGGCCAGCGCCTCACGCTCATCGACTTCGACCTGGCCACGCGCGTCTCCGGACTCGCGCCCTCCGGGGACATGCCCGGGGAGCTCCAGTGGGCCCTGGCCTATATCGCCCCGGAGCAGACGGGCCGGATGAACCGGCTCATCGACCACCGCGCGGACCTCTACTCCCTGGGCGCGACGTTCTACGAGCTGCTCACGGGTCTGCCGCCCTTCACGTCCGCGGACCCCGTGGAGCTGGTCCACGCCCACCTGGCCCGGCATCCCGTGCCGCCCGCGTTCGCCAACCCCGCCGTCCCTCGCGTCGTCTCCGACATCGTCCTCAAGCTGCTCGCGAAGATGCCCGAGGAGCGCTACCAGAGCGCCGACTCCCTCCTCGTGGACCTCCAGGAGGTCCGCCGCAGGAAGGGCGCGGACCTGTCCGACGACTTCGAGCTGGGGCGGCTGGACCTGGCCCGCCAGCTGTCCCTCCCCGAGCGGCTGTATGGCCGGGAGCCGCAGCAGGCCGAGCTGCGCGCGGCACGGGAGCGGGTGCGCCAGGGCACCAGCGAGCTGCTCCTCCTGTCCGGCGCGGCGGGCATCGGCAAGTCGGCGCTGGTCCACGAGCTGGCGCGAGACGCGGCGCGCGGCGACCGACTGCTGACCGGCAAGTTCAACCAGCTCCAGGGCAACGTGCCCTACTCCGCGTTCGTCCAGGCGTTCCAGGGCCTGCTGCGCGAGCTGATGGAGGAGGCTCCGGAGGCGCGGGACATCTGGCGTCAGCGGCTGCTCGGCGCCCTGGGCCCCCACGCCCGCGTCATCAGCGACGTCATCCCCGCGCTGGAGGAACTGCTCGGCCCGCAGCCCCTGCCACCGAAGCTGGGACCGGTGGAGGCGTCCGCGCGCTTCCATCTGCTCTTCCAGTCCTTCGTGCAGGCACTGGCGACACCCCGCCATGTCCTGCTCCTCTTCCTGGATGACCTCCAGTGGGCGGACCCCGGCTCGCTCCAGCTCCTCAAGAGCCTCTGCGGAGACCCCGGCTCGCTCCACGTCCTCTTCGTCGGCGCCTGGCGCTCCCAGGAGGTCGGCCCCGAGCATCCGCTGCCGCGGCTTCTGCGCACGCTCGAGGAGCAGGGGGCGATTCCCTCCCACTCCTTCGAGCTGGCGCCGCTGGATGCCGCCGCCATCACCGCGCTGTGCGCGGACACCTTTCGCCGCGAGCCGTCGGAGGTGGCGCCCCTGGCGGAGCTGCTCCTGAACAAGACCGCGGGCAACCCGCTCTTCCTCACCCGCCTGCTGCGGCTCCTGCACACGTCCGGGCTGCTCAGCTTCGATTTGGAGCAGGGCACGTGGACGTGGGAGCTGGAGCGGCTGCGGCGCGTGGAGGTGACGGAGAACGTGGTGGAGCTGATGCTCGCCGCCATCCGTCGGCTGCCGGAGCGGGCGCAGTACGTGTTGGAGGTCGCCGCCTGTCTGGGGGACCGGGTGGAGCTGGGCCTGCTGTCATCGCTCGTCGACGAGCGCGCGACGGAGGACACGGCCTCCGCCTTGTGGAGCCTGCTGCGCGAGGGGCTGCTCATTCCGGAGAACGAGCCCTCGCGCCCGCAGGCGCGCACGGAGGACACCCCCATCACTCCCGAGGCCACGTATCGCTTCGCGCATGACCGCGTCCGACAGGCCGCGTACTCGCTGCTCACCGAGGACCAGCGCGAGGAGCTCCATCTGGCGGCGGGGCGCCAGCTCTTGCGCGGGGCGCGAGGGGACGTGCTCGAGGAGCGCCTCTTCGCGGTGGTGGACCACCTGTCTCGCGGCGCGCGCAAGCTCAGCGGCGCCGGGGAGCGACAGACGCTGGCGGAGCTGCTCTTCCGCGCGGGGCTCAAGGCCAAGGAGGCGTCGGCCTTCGGCGCGGCGCTGGTGTACCTCACGCGGGGACTGGCCCTGCTGCCCCGCGAGGACTGGCCCCGGCGACACGAGCAGATCTTCCAGGTCCACAAGGAGGCGGCGGAGTGCGCCTACCTGTCCGGCAACGGGAAGCTGGCCGAGGAGCTGCTCCACACCGCCCACGAGCACGCCGCCTCCGCGCCGCGCAAGGTGGACCTGTACGTCCTCCAGGTGCTGGCGCTCCTGATGAACGGCCACTACGCGGAGGCCCTGCGCGCGGGCCAGGAGGGGCTGCGTCTGTTCGGGCTGGAGCTGCCCGAACATGGCTACGCCCAGGCGCTCGCGTCGGAGCGGGCGCGGATGGAGCAACACCTGCGCGGGCGCGCGGTGGAGGAGCTGCTGGAGGCGCCTCTGCTGGAGGACCCGCGCCACCTGGCCTGCGTGCAGCTCCTGTCCGAGCTCGTCACGCCCGCGTTCTTCGTCGACCCGAACCTCTTCTCGTACCTCAACACCCTCGCCCTGGTGCTCACGCTGGAGCACGGCAACTCCCGCTGGGCCCCCGCGGTGTACGCCTGTCATGGGATGCTGCTCGCCAGCGAGGGCGACGCCGCGAGCGCCTATACCTGGTGCAACCTGGGCGTGGCGCTGGCGCGGCGGCTGGGTGACGCGCGCCAGGAGTGCCGGGCCCTCATCACGCTGACCCTCAACATCAATCACTGGCGCGCGCCCCTGCGCACCAACCTGTCGCTCTTGCGGCGCGCCGTCACCACGGGGCTGGCCAGTGGAGACCTCCAGTTCACCAGCTACGCGCTCACCACCGTCGTCTCCACCGAGCTGGCCATGGGCACCGAGCTGGTGCGCGTCCTGGGCTCCATCGACACCAGCCTGTCCTTCGCGCGCCGCGCGGGCGTCCAGGTGATGGCGGACGTGTCCATCCTCTCCCGTCAGGCCATTCGCGCGCTCCAGGGCCGCACCCACCAGCTCGCCCGACTCAGCGACGACGACTTCAACGAGCAGGACTTCCTCGACTCGGGGCTGACGACGCACACCAGCCTCTATCTGCACGCCCTCTTGAAGCTGCTGGTGGCGTATGTGCTGGGCGACCTGGACGAGGCCCTGAAAATGTCGCGCGAGGCGCTGCCCTACGAGCACTTCGCGCAGGGCTTCTTCCGCAACGTCGACTTCAACGTGCTGACGTCGCTGACGCTGGCGGCGCGGGCCACCCGTCTTCCCGAGGAGCGCGAGGCGATGCTCGGCCTGCTCGCGGAGAACCAGCGGAAGCTCGGCGGCTGGGCGGAGACCTGCCCGGAGAACTTCCGCCACAAGCACCAGCTCGTCTCGGCCGAGGTGGCCCGCCTGGAGGGGCGGCACCTGGAGGCCATGGCCCTGTACGACAGCGCCATCGACGGCGCCCACACCGAGGGCTTCCTCCAGGACGAGGCCCTCGCGAACGAGCTGGCGGGGCGCTTCCACCAGCAGCTCCATCACAAGCGCTTCGCCACGCTCCACCTGCGCGCGGCCCTGGACGGGTACACGCGCTGGGGCGCGCAGGCCAAGGTGGTGCTGCTGGAGGAGGAGTTCCCCGAGCTCAAGTCCCTGGTCGACCGCCCCTGGAGCGAGCCGGGAATCACCCCGACGAGGCCTGATGCCCCCGGCGCGTCGCTGGATTTGCTCACGTTGCTCAAGGCGTCGGAGACGCTGGTGGGCGAGGTGGTGCTGGACCGGCTCCTGGAGAAGCTGATGGCGGTGTGCTTCGAGGCCGCGGGCGCCACGCGGGGCGCGCTGGTCCTGGATGAAGCGGGCGCGCTCCGGGTCCGCGCCGTGGGCGCCATCTCCGAGCCCGTCAGCCTGGAGCGCACGCCCCTGGCGCATGCCAGCCAGGTGCCCATCACCCTGCTGGAGCACGCCTTCCGCACCGGGGAGACGCTGGTGCTGGCCGACGCCGCGCACCAGGGGCGCTTCGTCCAGGACGCCTATGTCCTCCGCCGCGCCGTGAAGTCCGCGCTGGCCATCCCCATCCAGCGCCATGGCAAGACGGTGGGCGTGCTCTACCTGGAGAACGACCTGGCCACCCGCGCCTTCACGCCCGAGCGCGTGGGGGTGCTGCGCACGCTGTCGTCGCAAATCGCAATCTCCCTGGAGAACAGCCGCCTGTTCGAGCAGCTCCATGTCGAGGTGCAGGAGCGCCGCCGCGCGGAGCGGGCCGTGCGCTTCCTGGCCGACTCCGGACTCGCGCTCGCGGAGTCGCTGGATTTGGAGCAGACGCTCGCGAAGGCCACGCGGCTGGTGGTCCCCTTCCTCGCGGACTGGTGCATGTTCACCGTCGTCGAGCGAGGCGACACGCTGCGCACGCTGGCGGTGGCCCACGTGGACCCGGTGAAGGAGGCGCGCCTGCGCGAGCTGCTGGAGCACTACCCCGTGGACTGGACGTCTCCGCCCGCCGTCATCCACGCGCTGCGCACCGGCCAGCCCTTCCTGCGCGCGGACGTCACCGACTTCATGCTGCGCGAGCACGGCCACGGCCCGGAGTATGTCGAGCGCCTGCGCGAGCTGGGCTCACAGGCGGCCATGCACGTGCCGCTCATCGCCGGAGGCAGGACGCTGGGCGTCGCGACGTTCGTCTCCGGCACGCCCGGCCGCCGCTACAGCGAGGTGGACCTGGGCCTGGCGCAGGAGCTGGCCCGCCGCGCCGCCGTCTGCATCGACAACGCCCGCCTCTACCGCGAGTCCCAGGACGCCATCCGCCTGCGCGACGAGTTCCTCAGCGTCGCCTCCCATGAGCTGAACACCCCGCTCACGTCGCTGCGCCTCATGGTGCAGACGCTCTTGCGTCACACGCCCCAGGGGCTGCCGCCCGTCGCCATCCGCGGACTCAAGACGCTCGACAGCCAGAGCCTGAAGCTGGCCACGCTGGTGGAGGAGATGCTCGACATCTCCCGCCTCCAGGCGGGGCGTCTGGATTTGCACCTGTCGCGGGTCGACCTCGTGGAGGTCCTCGACGCCGTCACCCGGCGCATGCAAGAGCCCCTGAAGCGCGCCGACTGCGAGCTGGCGCTTCATGTCGCGGGAGGAGCGCTGGTCGGCCGCTGGGACGCGGCGCGGCTCCAGCAGGTGTTCGTCCACCTCGTCTCCAACGCGCTCAAGTTCGGCGCCGGCAAACCCATCACCCTGCGGGCCTGGGGCGACGCGGACGTCATCCACGTGAGCGTCCGGGACGCGGGCATCGGAATCGCCGCCGACCGGCTCGCCTACATCTTCGAGCGCTTCGAGCGCGCCGTCTCCGTGCGCGCCTATGGGGGGCTCGGGCTCGGGCTCCACCTGGTGCGGGAGCTGGTCACCGCGCTCGGGGGCACCATCCGCGTGGAGAGCACGCCCGGCGAGGGCAGCACCTTCACCGTCGAGCTGCCCCGCGAAGGACCTCCGGACACGCCCGCGTGACGGGAGGGCTGGCGGACAGGTGCCGCCCCAAAAAGACAGCACCCGGGTGGCCGCCACGAAGGCCCCCCGGGTGCTTGCTTCAGACCTGCGATGTGACGTGAAGGACTAGTACGCGCCCTTCAGCGTGACACCGGTGTAGGCCGAGTAGCCACGCACCATCACGTAGTACTTGCCCGCCGTGGTGTTCGTCAGGGCGCACGTCTCGACGTTGCCCGACAGGTACGGACGGCAGTTGTAGGTGGTCGTGGTGGGGGCCGCGTTGAAGCGCACGTACAGGTCCGCGTCGCCCGTGCCGCCCGTGGTGGTGAACGTCACCCGGGTGTTGGCCGGCACGTCCATCGTGTAGTTCACGGAGGAGCTGGCGGCGCCCGCCAGGCCCGTCACCGGCACGTTGTTCTGCAGCACGTTCGGCGGAGGACCGCCCGTGGTGAACGAGCCCGTCAGCGTCGCGCCGGAGTAGGTGGCGTACGCGCTGATGAGCACGTGGTAGACGCCCGCCTGGGCGGTGGTGATGGTGCACGTCTCCGTGTTGCTGCTGCTCTCCGACTTGCAGTCGTAGGTGGAGGAGCTCGGCTGCGAGCCGAACCGGACGAACAGGTCCGCGTCACCCGTGCCACCGGCGAGCGTGAACTTGAGGTTCGTGGCGCCGGCCGGGACGGTCAGGTTGAAGAACTTCTGGTTGCCCGTGGCACCGCCCAGGTTGTTCACCGGGATGCCGTTGGTCAGCACGACGGACGGCTGGGGAGGCAGGGTGACGCCCACGCCCACCGCTTCCCACGCGGCCTTCACGGCATCCTGCGTGGCCTGGTCATAGCCGAGGTCCAGCGCGGCCTGGATGGTCCACGTCTTCGCCTGAACGAAGGTGGTGGAGGCCGTGTAGATGTCGGTGTTGGCCTTGTACCAGATGCGGGCGGCCTTCTCGACGCCGATGGCCGGCACGGAGATGGTGGAGCGGCCGCGCGGGTGCGTGCCACCCTTGGAGAGCAGCGCGAACGCCAGGTTCGGGATGCCCGAGCTGTAGTGCACGTCCGTGCTGGAGGTGAAGTCGGAGGCGAAGTCCAGCGAGGCGCCGTCCTTCTTCGGGTCATCCATGTAGCGCAGGGCGTCGTTCGCCGTGCCCGGCGTCCACACGTCCTCGCCAATCATCCAGATGGCGGGCGTGGTGGCCCAGGAGCCGGAGGCCCAGCTCTCGCAGATGGCGGAGAAGGTGTCCGACATCGCCTCGTTCAGACCGCCGGACTGGCCGGAGTACGTGAGGTTGGACTCGTTCTCCGTCACGGCGTGGGTCAGCTCGTGGACGGTGACGTCCGCGTCCTTGCCCAGCTCGATGGAGTTCACGCCGTCGCCGTCGCCGTACACCATCTGGGTGCCGTCCCAGTACGCGTTCACGTAGTTGCTGCCGTAGTGAACGGTGCTGATGAGGGTGGCGCCCGCGTTGTTGATGGAGTCGCGGCCGAACAGCGTCTGGTAGCAGTTGTACGTGTACCCGAGCTGGTCGTAGTTCATGTCAACGTGGGCGTCGCCGATGGCGGCCTGGCCCTCGCTGCGCTTCAGCGTCCCCGGCGTGGTGCTGCCGTTGTTGGCGCTGTACACGCGGCGGTTGAGCGCGGAGTGGATGCGCGGGTGACGCGCGACCACACCGGCCTGGCCACGGGCGTCGACGAACACGTCGTCCACCAGCGGGATGCCCTCGACCTGGGTGCCGACGACGCGCACCTGCCACGCCAGGAAGAGCTGCTCGTTCACGTCACGCACATAGACGAGCCGGGGCTCGCCCTCGGTGGAGATGCCGGTGCCGGCCGTGGCGCGGGCCGCCGCACGGGCCGCCGCGGAGCCATCCACGCGGGGAACCGCGGGCAGGTCCTGTCCGTCGCGCGCGGAGCTGTTGGCCGCGTACACCTGGCCGTCCGGGCGAACGTGCAGCACGAGCTCGCCGTTGACGACCTCCAGGCCGTTCTTCGTCTGCCGGTAGCGCAGGTGCTGGTTGCCCTGGGCGTCGGTGCGGGCCTTGTTGAGGAACATGTCGTCCGCGCTCAGGCGGAAGATGGGGGCGATGCCCGACAGCGCGGGAGCCGCGGCGAAGGCCGCGTGGCCCACGGAGAGCGCGGACAGCGTGCGCTCCACCTTGCCCAGCTCACCGACCACCGTGAAGGGGATGCCGTCGGAGTGCACGCCCGCCACGCCCGCACCCGGCAGCTTCCCGAGGGAGCCCTGGATGTCGCCGCCGGACTTCGCTTCAGGAGCCTTCGTCTCGTCTCCCGTGGAATCCACGGTGCCGCACGCAGTGAGCGCTACTCCCAGCCAAGCCGCACCAATCGTCTTCAGGACTCGATGAGCCAAACGCACTACCTCCGGTAGAAAGACGGGATAGTCGTGACACACCTGGAATCAGGATTTCAAATACAAAATCGAAAATTCATGTTTCCGATTATTTCCTGACATGATTTGTAAAGTCTATTTACGCGTTTTTCCTTGTTGAGCAAGAAACGTCCAGACCGGGTGCGGGGTAGCAGCTCGCAGGGAGAAGCGGGCGGTAGAAGTCGACCCTGCCTGAAACACGGGCGCGTCTGTGAGGAATTCGAACGTTCTTGAGAGACATTGATGTCGAAGAAATGAGCCGATGTGACGACGGGGGGGAGGCGGGCCGGCCTCGCGGAGGTGGGTGGCCTGCTACAGTGACGTACTTGTCCGGCGCGAGGGCTTCGCGCCTGGTGCCTGGGGGCGCGCGCCATGGGGCATCCCGCCGTCGAGAACGAGACTCCGTTCGCCTTTGACCTGATGGGGCTCTGCGACGAGGAGGGGCGTCCATTGCTCCTGCTCGTGGTGAAGGCGACGTATGGACTCGGCGAGGCGGGGCTGACGGGGGTGAAGGAGCAGCCGAAGGTGAGCTGGCAGGGACAGCCCTGGGGCGAGCCCGGGGAGTCCAGCTACCGGTACGAGGTGGAGGGCGCGTTCATCAAGCCCGCGACGGACGTGGTGTTGCTGGGCCATGCGCATGCGCGGCGCAAGGGGGACACGGAGGTGCTGGTGGCGCTCCAGGTGGGGCCGCTGACGAAGGCGGTGCGGGTGTTGGGGGAGCGCACGTGGTTCCGGAGCCTGGGGCGGGTGTCGGCGACGAAGCCGCTGCCGTTCGAGCGGATGGCGTTGCAGTGGGAGCGGGCCTTCGGTGGGTGGGACAGGACGGATGCGGGGAGGCCGGCGTTCGAGCCGCGCAACCCGGTGGGCACGGGCTTTCGCGCCAGCGCGAGACACTTCGAGGAAGGGTTGCGGTTGCCCAACCTGGAGGACCCGGCGGAGCCGCTGCGGGAGTTGGGGCAGCGGGTGACGCCGGTGGGGTTCGGCTTCACGTCACCGGACTGGCAGCCTCGGGCGAGGTACGCGGGGACGTATGACGAGGCGTGGAGCAAGACGCGCAAGCCGCTGTTGCCCAAGGACTTCGACCGGCGCTTCTTCAACGCGGCCGCGCCGGGGCTCGTGGCGCCGGGGTACTTGAAGGGGGACGAGGCGGTCATCATCGCCGGGGCCTCGCCGAAGGGACGGCTGGCCTTCTCGCTGCCCGGGCAGACGCCGCCGGTCGTCACGGTGGAGCTGGCGGGCACCGAGGACGCGAAGCCCGCGATGCACCTGGACACCGTCATCCTGGATGCCGACGCGGAACAGGTGACGCTGCTGTGGCGAGGGCATGTCCTCCTGGGGGACGGCCTGCACGACGTGCGGGGACTGCGTGTCACGGCGGAAGGTGTGTCGAAGCCCACATCGAGGGGCCGCGCTGGCCGATTCCGCGCACGGCGAGGGCCCTCCGGCACCTGTCAGGCGGCCTCTCGCATGAATGCGCTATCATTCGTCGTCAGCCTGGTCGCGGCTGAGAGCTTTCGTCTTCATCCACCTCGTTCGCCAGGGCCTTCCGCATGAGCTCACACCCCGCCAGCAAGTCGAGCCAGCCCGGCCCCCAGGTGCGGGAGCCCATCCTCGGGAGTCGTTCCGGACAGCTCGTGGGACTCGAGGCCTCGGGAGCACCGCTCGTGGATTTTCCTGGCAACTCCTCGGGCCCCGTCCCCGCGCGACTGGCGGTGGCCCTGGAGCCCCGGGGCCTCCAGGAGGCCGTGGCCCGACGCCAGAAGGTGGTCCTCCTCTTCGAGAACGGAGACCCGGCGCTGCCCTTCATCATGGGCCTCATCCACGAGCCCAGCCCCACGCCCTTGCTGGATGCCTTGCTGGAGACCGCCGAGCCAGCGCCACCGCCTACCGAGGCACACGTCGACGGCAAGCGGGTGGTCATCGAGGGCCAGGACGAAGTCGTCCTCAAGTGTGGCGAAGCCAGCATCACCCTGCGCCGCAATGGCAAGGTCATCATCAAGGGGACCTATCTGGAGTCGCGAGCGACGGGCACCCACCGCATCAAGGGTGGCTCGGTGGAGATCAACTAGACGACATCCAGCGCGCCCCAGGACGCTCTCTGGGGAGGGGGACTCGAACCCAGACTCACGCGCAGTGTATCCTTGACGGACCTGGAGGTGGGGCCATGGCCGTCAACACAGGCGTCAACAAGATGTCCGTCGTCACCAAGGACAGTGGGGGCGTGACCACGGCCTTCCCGGATGTGTGCAAGACGCCCAGCCCCGCGGGGCCCGTCCCCATTCCCTATCCCAACGTGGCCCAGTCCTCCGACACCGACAAGGGCACGAAGAAGGTGTCTGTCGCGGGCAATCCCGTGTGCGTGAAGGACTCCAACTTCAAGACGAGCACGGGTGACGAGGCGGGCACGGCCGGTGGCGGCGTGGCCTCCAGCAAGACAAAGGGCAAGGCGGAGTTCATCAACTTCTCCTTCGACGTGAAGTTCGAGGGGAAGAACGTGGCCCGCGCCTTCGACCTCATGCTCCACAACGACAAGAATACGCCGCCGTTTCCTCTCATGCAGGGACCGGTGGTCGCGGGCGCGGGGAGCAAGAAGGAACCCAAGTGCCGCGTCTGCAAGAAGCACCTCTAGCAACGTGGCCATGACGCTGCGGACCGACATCGTCTTTAATTGGAACCACTACGAGCAGCACCTCGATGAGGCGAGCTTCCAGTGGGGCCAATGGGAGCAAAGCCTCTCAGCGCCAGACGAGATACCCGCAGAGGCCCTCGCAAGCGAGGAGCGCCTGCTCGCGCGAGTGGATGCCCTGGTCCTCGGTGGAGAACCGGTGGCCCGGAAGCTCCTGAGGCCCGCGCTCACCACGGAGGAGCCTGAGCGCCTGTCCACCGCGGTCTTCGCGCTCCTCGAAGGTGGCATCGACTGGGCGCCCGAGGTCCTCCTGCAACACCTGCGAGAGGCGCCGCCCGAAGCTCTTCCAAGCATCCAACGAGCGCTCGAAGTCCTCACGCCCGGGCCACGGACAGCCTGGCTCCAACCCCTTCTCGGTGCTTCCGAGCCGCGACTGCAAGCCCTGGCTTTGGACGTGCTCGGCTTCCAGTCCACTCAGCCTCAGGCCCTCGTCGAAGCGCTCGCCATATCGACCGACCCGAAGGTCGCCGCTTCGGCGCTTCGCGCGGCGGTCCGCGCGAGGAGAGGGGTCGACTGGCGCGGGGTCCGTCAGGCCCTGTCCTCGCCCGAGCTCGAGGTTCGCGATGCGGCGCTCCTCGCCGGACTGCTGTCAGGTCATCGGGAGACGTGGGCGGTCTGTAGGGAGCAGCTCGCCTCACGGGAGCGTGTCCCCGGTCTGCCTGCCTTGCTCCTGTCGCTCGGCACGGGCCCCGAGGCGGCGGCGCTGTTCGCCGGGCTGCTGCGCGACTCCGAGCTGCGTGCCGACGCACTCTGGGCCCTGGGGTTCAATGGCCACGTGTCCGCCGCCGAAGCCTGCCTGGAGCATCTCGAGGATGAGGCCGTGGGCCATCTGGCGGCGGAGGCCTTCAGCGCTATCACCGGCCTCCCTCTTGAAGGAGATTTCGTGGCGCGACCTCCCGACAGCTCCGAGGACCCCGACGAGGCCCCCGCGGCGCCCGAACGACATCCACTCCCGGGCGCGGGGCTGCCCCTCCCCAACGCCGGTGCCATCCGCGCCTGGTGGGAACAAACCCGCAAGCAGTTCCAGCCCACGGTCCGGTACCTGCGCGGCCGTCCCTGGACCCAGACCTCGCTGCTCGAAACCCAGTGGACGGAGCCCATGCGGCGACGGCACGCCTGGAGCCTGGAGCTGACCCTGCGCAGTCAGGGGGCCTGCCAGCTCCGAACGCGGGCCTTCCTTCGCCAGCAGCTCACAGCCCTTGCCGCGCTGCGAAGCACCGCGCTCACGCTGAATACCCGTCAGCTCGCTGGAGGCGTCCTCTCATGACGGCCCCCGTGTCAGCTCCCCCACTGCCAGTGGGAGCCATCGCCATCACCGCGCTGGGAATGACCACCTCGGGGGGATTGGACGTGGCCTCGGCCTGTGCTTCCGCGCGAGCTGGAGCCACCCACTGGACCCAGCTCGACGTCGAGGAGCCCGACCTCGACACGCTGGAGAGCGTCCCCTTGAAGGGACATGCGGTCCGGGGGCTGACGGATGGCTTCGAGGGAATCGGTCGTCTGCTCCGCCTGGGAGACGCGGCGCTCTCCGACTTGATGACCTCCGCGAAGCTCGAGCCCGCGCATCATGCGCGCACGGGCTTCCACCTGTGCCTCCCCGGCCACTTCCATGCCACCTGGCTGCTGCAGCTCGAGTTGCTGGGGCAGGGCCCCGCGCCCATGGACGTCGCGCGGGCGGAGTTCGCGCGTCATTTCGAGGAGCAACGTCAATGGCGCGACAAGCTCGAGACCTCCCTGGTGCCGTCGCTGCTCTCCATGCAAGACCTGTCCATCCCTCCCGCGTTGCGCTCTTGTTTCCATGGGGGACCCGCCATCTTCGCTCAAGCGGTGGAGCAGGCCATTCAACGGCTTCGCTTGCGCGAGTTGGACCGGTGCATCGTGGGCGGTATCGACACGTGCGTCCACGGTGACGCGCTGACCACGCTTCACACGCTGGGGCTCTTGCGGACCGAGGAGCAGCCTTCGGGCTTCTTCCCGGGCGAGGCCTCGGCGTTCGTCTTGTTGGAGCGAGCCGATGCCCTCCGTGCGCGGTCCGCGCCCGCGGAGGCGACGGTGACCGCCGTGGCCACGCGGCCGGCCGCGCATGACCGCGCCGCGGACAAGCCCGAGCATGGCGTCGCGCTCTCCGCCGCGGTCGAGGCCTGTCTCGGGGACCCGAGGCGCAAGCCGAACCTCGTGGTCGTCAACCTCAACGGAGACGAGTTCCGAGCCCGTGAGTTTGGAATGGCCCTGGTGCGAATGAGGGAGGCAGGGCTGCCCGCCGAGCTCCGTTACTGGTACCCGCCCGAACCCTTTGGAGAACTTGGCGCGGCGACGGGCGCCGTTTCCGCGTGCCTCGCCGTCCGCGCCTTCACACGGAGCTACGCCGAGAGCGATCAGGCTCTCATCCTCCTCATGGGAGATGACGCCGCGCGGGGCGCGCTCCTCCTTGATGACATCCCCACTCAGTCTCGCTCGACGAGGTGATCGATGAGCCTGGAACTCGCCCAAAAAGAAGCCGTCGCGCAATATCAAGACAAAGCGGCCAAGGCCCGGGAAGCGAGCGAGAAGGCGAAGAAGGCCCGGGAAGCGGCCGACGCGGCCCCGGACTCGGACAAGCTCGCGGCGGAGGCGGCGAAGGAAGAGGACAAGGCCAAGACCGCCGAGAAGAACGAGCATCTGGCGGAGCTCAAGACACGCGACACGCATGAGGCGGGCGAGGAGAACGGGTGCGTGACCCGCTGCGTCTGGACCCACCCGCGCCAGTATCCCTTCGAGCGCAAGTGCCTCTTCGAGGGGCATGACCACAAGAAGAACGCCGTCACGTACCACACGGCGAATGACCGACACTGGTACAACCTTCCCTTCCACAAGGAAGGCAACCGGGCACGCAAACGGCTCGAGGCAGCCCTCGGCTTTCGCTACCAACCCAAGGCAAAAGAAACCAAGAAGTCACTGGAGGCGGGCAAGAAGATTGAGATGGGCATCCGGATGGCCGGCCGGGATGACAAGAACAATCCCCTGGTCACGGCGGGAGCATGGGACCTCGGCACGGGAGACAACTTCAAGAGGGCCGGCAAACAGGCCAGACCCTGGAGCCACCATGCCCATCACCTCATCCCGACGGATGCCCTCTATCAGGTCTTCGAGGACGAAACTCCCATGCTTCAACAACTGAAATACAACATCAACAGAGGAATCAACATCATGGTGCTGCCGACGAGACCCATGATGGGCTGGGTGTATCTGCTGCCCGCGCACGTCAACAATCACCTCGGCTACAGCCGCGTCGTCGAGAGCCACGTCAAAACCGTGCGGGACAAGATGGGCAAGCAACAAGCCAGGACAGACGAGCATCCCGACTTATCGGACGCGCCGACCGAGTTGGAGAACATCTCCACGTCACTTCGCAAGCTCCTTCGGAAGACGGGGCTCGCGAAGGGCTTGTCGGGCGAGTTCCAGTTCGCCACCGTGGATGACGCCGTCTAATACGGTGCGCGCACGCGCCTTCCGAGCCCCTCCTTTTCCTTGAGACCTCCGTCGACACGACCATGACCACGAACACCCACCAGTATTTCTACCTCACCCAGGAGGAAACCGTGGAGTACTGCTTCGTCAACGAGTTTCCCAGCCCCATGAAGGGGTCCATGTGGCCCGCCTCCGAGGGGACGTCCATGGCGGCGAACTATCCAACGGGCGTCCGACTGAACATGGCTCGACGCCATCGCGGCATCGTCGTCCCAGACTTCATCCCCAACTCGCTGCTTGTCTACCTCATCACCGGGCGACTCAAGGCATTGCTCGACAAGGAGGCTGGCGCTGAAATCGAGTACCTCCCCTTCGCCCTCTGGAACCACAAGGGCCGCGTCGCCGCCGAGGGCTGCTTCATCGCCAACCTCCTGGGAGTCCAGGACTGCGTCGACCTCAAGAAGACGCGAGGCGAGAAATCCATCATGTCGCCCGGGGAGTTCCAGGTCATCAAACAGCTCTATCTGGACCTGGAAAAGGTGCCCAAGGACGCCAGGCTCTTTCGCATCAGCGTCATGCCTCGCTTCTTCGTCATCCGCGATGACTTGCGTGCCATCCTCGACCAGAACGGCGTCACAGGAATCCGTTACGTCGCCATGGGCGAGAAGGGCTACTTCGTCTGACACACGAAAGGAGCCACCCGCCATGGACCTGGAAACCATCCAAGACAACGCCTGGTACACGCTGACCATGGCCCTGAAGGCCATCACCGTAAAGGCGGCCGTCGAGCGCTCCGGGCGCGCCTATTTCGTCGCTTCGAAGATGTATCACCGCCTGGCCATCGGAGAGCTGCTCTCCGAGGCTCGCACGGACCGCTTTCAGGTCCTCCTCTGCAAGTCCGCGCAGGCACAGCTCCACTTGCTGCGATTGCAGGCGGGAGGACGCACCTTCGAGCCGCTCATCACCTGCCCGAGCCGGAACTCGTCCTTCCATGATGCCCTCGCCGCCGGACAGCTCGGCCTGGCCGTGGAGCTTGCTCGACTGGCCTCGGAACACCACGAGGCTCGGGCGGAGTACGAAGACGACTTCCTCCTGCAGCACTTCATGCACAAGCGACTCCTGCAACTGCACACCCGAGCACCCTTCGACTTCCAGCCGTTATTGGAGCGTTGGGGCGTCGTCGTCAAAGGCGAGCACGCCCCCTTCCTCAGCACCTGCAGGGCCCTCCTCGAGCGGGACGCGGAGGCCTTCCACGACGGCCTGCTCGCGACCATCGCGGAGCGTGGCCGACAGTTCCGTCAGAAGGATGCCTTTCCCGTGGAGATACGGCGCACGGATGGCCCCGTCTTCATCCAAGGCATGGCCCTGCTTCGGCTGGCCGAGCTGGATGCGCTCCCCATCCAACGTGAGTACCCGACCATTCCGCACTTCGCGCGATTGCCCGTGGGACCGTTGTCGCTCCCGGACGAAGCCTGGACGGAGCCTGAAGTCGGATTTCCTGACTAGGCGCTACGCCGCTCCATCCTCCACGTCGCCGTGGATGAGCCAGTGACGCGCGGGAGCGTCTTCCCAGAAGCGGCGCAGAATCTTGTCCGTGTGGCTGTTCTCGGCGACCCGGTTGAGCTGGAGCGCGACAATCTCGCTCTCCACCAGCTCCGCGACTCGCACCACGCCAGAGCGCAGGCCGTACTCCTGCACCCGGCGAATCATGTTCGTCGCTTCCGGTGACGCGGGACGGAACGTCCTCAGGTCCGCCTTGATTTTGATGTCGCGCCCCGCAAGCGAGTCTGTCGCCGCCTCCAGCTCCGACACGAACACTTCCATCTCCTGGACCCGGATGTAGCCCTCCAGGACGAACTCCACGATGGAATGCTCGACATCCACCCCGATTCGGAACACCGGGCGCTCCTTCGCCACATGGACACATGGAGGCACTTCTCTCCGACGTCCTACAGCGTAGGGGTCACCTCGACGGGTGCCCAGACACCCGGGAGTGCGGGGTGAACGTCCAGTTCAAGATTCGACGTTCAACCGCGCCAGCAACAACACCAGCGCACGTCGCGCCACCGCGTGCCGCACTTCACTCCGGTTCCCCTCGAAGACGTGGCGCTCCACCGTGGCCGTCCCGCCTCGACGCAGCACCGCGATGAAGGCCAGTCCCACGGGCTTCAGCGGCGTGCCCCCGCTCGGCCCCGCGATGCCTGTCTCCGCCACCGCCCAGTCCGCGCGCGAATGCGCAAGCGCCCCATGCGCCATGGCATCCACCGCCTCCGCGCTCACCGAGCCGTGCTCCTGGAGCAGCGCCAGCGACACACCGAGCTGCTCCACCTTGGACTCATGCGAGTACGGCACGAAGCCGCGCTCCACCACCGCGGATGCGCCCGGTACGTCCGTCAGTTGCGCGCAGAGCAGGCCCCCGGTGCACGCCTCCGCCAACACCAGCCGGACCCCCGCGCGTCGACAGCGCTCCAGCACCTGACCGGCCAGGTCCTCACGTCCCTCGTCCGTCACCTGTGCTCCTCCGACTCCATGACCTCGACCTCACGTGGCCCCGACGTTCATGCCACGCGAATCACATCTTCGCGAAGCCTCGGTTCCCACACTCAACGCACCCCATCCTCGCACGACCCGGACGCCCAGGCCTCGCTGGACCACGGCCCCGCGAAGCACACGCACCACGCGCCGCGCCCTCATGCACGTGCCCCCTCCGGCCTCACGCCCATCACCGCCACCAGCACTTCGTTCTTCCAGCTCAAGCCCACCAGCCCTGGCTCCCGCCGCAACTCCAGCACCGGATGCACGCCTTCGGGCTCCACCTGCTCCAGCAGCTCCAGTGGCACGAAGCCCGCGCGCTTCAGCCTCGCCATCCACGTCTCCGCCAGCTCGTGTCGCTCGCAGCGCGCCGACTCATCCACCGTCCCCACCACGTCCTCCACCTCCCTCCCGAAGAAGCGCTTGATGGCGGCTCGCTCCTCGCGAGGAACCTCCAGCGTGTCCAGCAGGTGGAAGACCTGCGTGAAGTGCTTCCACGCGTTCAGGAAGCGCTCCAGCGGCGGCGCGCGGAAGTGGTCCGTATTCGGCTCGCACAACACCACCCCCGACGGCTCCAACGCTCGCAGCCGCCGCAGCACCGCGTCTCGCACCGCGCCCACGCTCCCGGGCTCCTCCGCCACATGGTGCAGCGCGAAGGCGGCGTTCACCACCCTCGGCCCCGGCAACCCTCGCAACACCGACCAGGTCGACTCGGACAGGCTCTCCACCGGCGCCTCCACCCCCACGAAGCGCACCGACGCTCCCACCTCGCGCGCCACCTTCGCCGTCGATTCCTCCGCCTGCGCGAGGCTCGCTCCGCTCGGGTCCACGCCCACCAGCGTCAACCTGCGCGGCAGCGCTCCCTGCTCCGACAGCGCCTTCAACAACCGCCCCTCCTGCCGCCCCTGGCCGATTCCCACGTCCACCAACGTCGCCTCGTCCCGCTTCCCCAACAACTCCACCAACACCGCGTTCGCCAACGCATCGGCGGCGGAGGCCAGCGGCATGTGCGTCATCAACAGCCGGAACAAATCAATCTGCCGCGCCCCCTCTTCGGGATGCGGATACAGATAGGGATTGCGCGCCCCCACCCCCACGCCCTCCAGGCGATGCGACACCGCCGTGGCGAAGAGCAGGTAGCCCAGGTCCTCCGGCACCGAGTCCACATCCAGCAACGTCTCCAACGACGCCAGCTCGTGCGCCGCCTCGATGGGCTGGCCCGACAGGGTGTGCTCCACCGCTCGGAAGAGCAGCTCATCCTTCACCGTGCGCATCGCCCCACGACTCCTTCCCCCAGAGACCCCTGCTCGACTCAACGGTAGTGGTGCCCTCCAGGGACCTCCACCCGGTCAGCCCGCCTGCATGCGCTCTTCGTGAAGCGCCATACACGCGAGCAGACGAACGGACAGGCCAACGTCCTGGCGCTTACGCCTCGCTTGTACCTTTCGCACAGACAGCCGCGGGTCCCGTTTCCGGGACCCCGGGCCATTCGTGCAATCCCATGTCGAGAACAGTGGACGCCCGTGCCCGGGGAGGTGAGGCTGCGCGGCGTGAGAGCACACCGGCCGGGGTGACAGTTCTCTGCCCATCCGGTGTTGAAGGGTTCCCATGCGTCTTGAGCGCAGCTCTCTCCTGCCACTGCTCGTCCTGGCGGCAGTGCCCTTCCTCGTACGAGCGCAGGGCCTCCCCGCCCCCTCCGCCGAGTCCCGCACCGTCGAAGTCGAACTCCAGTCCACCGACGGCGGCACCTCCGTGTCCGCCGAGGACGCCACACGACTGGGCCTCACCACCGATGGCGGTGAAGCCACGCTCGTGCCACCGACCCTCGTCGCTGACGCACCCGCCGCATGGCCCGTGGGCCTGGAGGGCACTCCCGGTGAAGTGACCCTGGAGCTGCTCGTGGACGAACAGGGCGCGGTGGCCGAGGTGAAGGTCGTCGACGCACCGCACGAGCCCCGCCTCACCGAGGCCGCGCTCCAGGCCGCGCCGGGTCTGCGCTTCACTCCCGCCACCCTCGCCGGAGTGCCCGTGGCGGTGCGCCTGCCCTTCGTCTACCGCTTCGTGCCTCCCGCCGCGCCCGTCCCCGTCTCCACCGCGCGACTCACCGGAGAGGTGCGCGCGCGCGGCACGCGCCGTCCCCTCGCCGATGCGCTCCTCTTCGTAGACGGGAGCACGGAGCCCGCGGGCACCGTGGACGCACAAGGGCGCTTCACCCTGGAGCTGCGCCCCGGCACCCACCGCGTGGAAGCGCGCGCCCCCGGACACACGCCGAGCACCTTCGAGGAGACGCTCTCCGAGGGCCAGTCGCTCCAGGTCATCTACCGCTTGCAGCCCGGGCGCGTGAATCCCTACGAGACGGTGGTGCGGGACGACCGCCCCCGCACCGAGGTGACGCGCATCACCCTGCACGAGCAGGAACTCCGCGAGGTGCCCGGCACGCTGGGAGACCCGTTCCGTGTCGTCATGTTGATGCCCGGCGTGGGCAGCCTCGCCTCGGGCATCAGCTACCCCGTGGTGCGTGGCAGCCAGCCCGCCGCCACCGGCTTCTTCCTCGACGGCGTGCGCATCCCCATGCTGTACCACCTGATGCTCGGGCCCGCGGTGATTCACCCGGACTTCATCGACACCGTCGACTTCTTCCCGGGCTCGCCGCCAGTGCAGTACGGACGGCTGCTGGGCGGCGCGGTGGAGGGACGGCTGAGCCGACCGCGCGAGGACCGGCTGCACGTCACCGCCTACGCGGACCTGCTCAACAGCGGCGGCTTCATCGAGTACCCCTTCGAGAGCACCGGCACCTCCGTCAGCGTCGCCGGCCGCGTCAGCTACTCGGCGTTGTTGATCTCCCTGGGGTCCAAGCTCCTCAGTGGGTCCGACGCGGAGAAGGTGCACGCGAACTTCTGGGACTACCAGGCGCGCATCGAGCAGAAGGTCGGCGAGGGCCGCGTGCGCCTGTTCGCGCTGGGCAGCTCGGACGACGTGGGCTCCAGCCCTTCGACCTATTACATCGGCTCCACCGGCGGCAGCATCGTGTCCCGCTTCCACCGGGTGGACCTGCGCGGAACCCATCCGCTCGCGGGGGGTGATGCGGAAGTGGGCCTCACCGTGGGCTCGGACGCGCTGGGCCTCGACGGAGAGGAGTCGGAGCGCCTGCCGAGCGGCGCCATCTCCTTCCGCAAGGTGGGCGAGTACGCCCTGCGCCAGACGACGTTCGCGATGCGGGCCGGCTGGAAGCGCCGCCTGGACTCCACGCTGGAGCTCGCCGTGGGCGGCGACGTGGAGCACCGGCGCGCCGCCACCGACATCACCGGCACCGGCATCCCCCCGGGCACCAACCCCGACGACCCGGTGGACCCCATCAAGAGCCCCTCCTCGCTGGCGACCTTCTCCGGCGTCTACGCGGCGGTGACGTGGGTTCCCGCCGAAAAGTGGGTGCTCCAGCCGGGCGTGCGCGTGGACAACTACCACCTGTCCCCCGGCATCAATCACGCCGTGGTGGAGCCTCGGCTCACCGTGCGCCACCAGCTCACGGACGCGCTCGTGCTCAAGGGCGGCGCGGGCGTCTTCCACCAATCGCCCACCGTGCTGGTGCACCTGCCCGCCGTGGACACCTCCAGCCTCCGCTACGGACTCCAGGAGGGCCTCCAGTTCGACGTGGGCGCCGAGTGGAAGGCGATGGACGGCCTGGAGCTGAGCGGCGACGCCTTCTACAACCCGCTCACCCGCGCGGTGGAATTGGACCTGCAGCAGGTGGTGGAGAACCGACGACGCCGGGGACTCGCGACACCGGACCCCTCCACGAGCGGCTACGCGTATGGCTTCGAGCTGATGGCCCGGCACCCGCTGGGCCGCGACTGGTTCGGCTGGGTCTCCTACAGCTTCCTCCAGAGCAAGCGCCGCGTGCTCATCGACCGCTACGGCGACGATGACCACGTGGTGAGTACTCAGAAGGGCACGCTGCCCTTCGCCTTCGAGCAAGCCCATGTCATCAACGCCGCGCTCAGCTACAAGTTCGGCAACAACTGGACGGTGGGCACGGTGGTGCACTTCAACACCGGCCGCCCCGAGTCCGGCGAAATCACCACCCTCACCCAACGCATCGTGACGACGCCGGAGGGGGAAGCGCACTGGGTGCGACAGGACCGGGACAAGTCCGAGCGACTGGACGCGTTCTTCCGCGTGGACCTGCGCGTCGCCAAATCATGGGCCATGGAGGACTTCACGCTCGACGCCTACCTGGACGTCCTCAACGTGTCGGCCCGGCAGGAGGTGATTGCCTATGACTATGGCTTCGACCGCCAGGGAACTCCCCAGCGCAAACCCCAGAGCCTGCCCATCATCCTCCCGCTCCTCGGCGTGAAGGGGACCTACTGACATGCGCCACCTGCTCCGCTCCCTGCCCCTGCTCGCGCTCGTCGCCGCGGGCTGCGACCGCAAGCCCGAAGACCCCATCTTCGTCTATGGCCGGCTGCAACACCTGGACGGCTCTCCGAACTCCGACACGACGGTGACCGTGGAGCGCAAGGTCCACACGCGCTCCGGCTTCGTCGACCCCACGGTTGGCGAGTTCGAGCGCTACGGAGAGAGCCGCAGTGAGCGCTCGGGGGCCTTCACGCTGGAGGTCCTCTACGGCGACTCCATCGACGAGCGCCTCTCCGACTTCACCCAGTATCGCTTTCGCGTGGCGGCGCCGCTGGAGGAAGGCCACGGCGTCTTCAGCTCGTTCGTCTTCTACGACGACGCGGAGCTGCCACCGCTGCGGCCCTGGGCCCCCCAGCTCGCGCTGGCCCTGGGCGCGGAGGGCCCCGAGTTCTCCTTCGCCTCGGCGCCTCCACCGCCCGCGCTGCCGGCCTCCGCGGAGCTTCCGGAAATCTACTTCCAGGACAACGGCGACCCGACGCCCGTGGAGCCCCTCACCCCGTACCCCGTGCTGCAGCTCCATGGTCCCGGAGGCCGCGTGTGGGAAGTGCACGACCCCACGTCGCCCTGGCATGCCAATCCCTATCTTCTGGAGGACTTCCCGGGCGTGGAGGCGCAGGTCCGCGCCGTGACACTGGGCTCGTGGCTCTTCTATCCCCTGGCCGCCAACAGCAGCAGCGTGTCGTTCCGGGTGGAATGGCGTGGCCCTTGGCTGCCCGTTCCCAGCGGAAGCCTGCGCCCCATCAGCCGCGGCGCCTCGTGCGTCCCGACTCCCACGGGAGCGCCGTGCCCGTACACGGATGGCTCACTGCTGACCGTGCGGACGGACCTGACTCGCGAAACGTCGGGCGTGAACAACGTGACGCTCCAGTGGGAGACCGCCGTGCGGCCCCGGCGCGCCGTCATTCGCGACCTGCAGATGGTGACGGGGTTCGACCCCATCATTCAGGTGCGCGTGGAGGGCAGCGCGGATGGCGCCACCTGGTCGACGCTCGCCGAGGTGCCCTACGTGAACCACGACCCCTCGAGCCCGTTCGACCCGGTGTTCTCCACCACCATCGAATCGACGGGGGAGGACAGCCCCTATGGGGATGGTCCGCTGGACATGGAGCGCAAGGCGCGCTTCCTCGACGTGCCGCTCACGGGTGACGCGCCGGTTCGTCAGGTGCGGCTGCAGGTGAGGGCGGGGAACGCGGGAGGACCCGTCCTCATCTACGCGCTCTCCGAGTTGTCCATTTTCGAGTAGCGCCAGCGCCCCCAATCACCCTGGAGAGCAGGTTGCTGCGCGGGGGACACGTGCCGACGTTTCCGCGAGGAAAGCCACACTGCCTTGAAGGAGCAGGCCCTTGCGTACGATTCCCTCGAAGAAGATGTCCCTGTTGTCGGAAACCGAAGCCAGGCTCGTGTTGTCGAGCGCCCCGCGCAACCTCACGGAGCTGTCGACCCGGGAGCTGCGCGGTCGCGTCCTGCGCGCGCGGCGATTGATGACCAAGTACGAGAGCCTGGCGCGCCGTCAGCGGCGTGAGGCCCTGGGCCGGCGGCAGCCGACCCGTGCCCGTCGCGCCGAGGGCAACGCCAACACCCTGCGCAAGGCGACGTACTTCCGTCAGGCCCTGATGCGCTTCGAGAAGCGCCTGGCCATGATGGAGCGCCGCGAGGCGGTGGCGGCCAAGCGGGCTCGCACCGTGCGAAAGGTGAGCAGCACGCGGAGGACTCGCGCCTCGGCGCCGGCCCGTCGGGCGACGAGGACCGTGGGTGGGCGCAAGCCCGTGCGCCGCGCGCGCACCGCCGGACGCACCGCCACCACGTCCGTGCGAGCGACGCGGGCCCAGCGCCGCAAGGGCGGTGCGCGCAAGCAGCAGCGCTTCGGCGCCGTCCGTCGCAACGCGCACACCACCTCTCGCAACCGTCGCACCCAGGCCCGGAGCGACCAGCGGCGCTGAAGCACGGCGGACCACGGGGCGGGCGGTCATCCACGCCCGCGCTTGAGGCGAACTCCAGCGACATCCCGTTGCCCCGACACCGGATGGAATGTCTCCATCTGGAGGTCTGGGGCGCGTCATGTCTCGTTGGAGTGTCCACAAGCGCCGGGCGTTGTCCCGCCCTGCTCCCAGCCCCTTGAGCCGAGCCCCTTGCCTCAGGCCCGGCGACGCCGCGTCAGCGCGGTGAGTCCCGCGAGCGCCAGCATCAGCCACACCGCCATCGCGCCGGGGCCCGAGGCGCTGCACCCGCCGCCACTGACACGCGGCGCCTCCGAGTCCCCCGCATCCGGCACGAACGGGCCCGCATCCGGTTCGCCCGAGCCCGCGTCCGGCTCACCCGAACCCGCGTCCGGCGGTTTCGACAGCGTGCTCTCATCCAGGTACGCGCCACACGCCGGGTCCGCCGTGCCGTCCGCGCGGTGCGCCAGCGCGAGCGCGTACGCCCCCGCGCCAAAGCCCACCATGGGCGAGTTGAACTTGTACGTGCCGTTCAGCTCGTCATACGTCTCCGACACCGCCAGGTAGTTCTTCAGCGACTGGTCCGTCACCCACTTGAGCACCCGCTCCGCGCGCTCCGAGTCCCCCGCCATCCGCTTCACCATCGCGCCGCGCAGGCTCACGATGACCCACTCCGCGCTGTCGTACTCGCTGCCCCACGGGCTCATGTCCGCGCCACCCGTGTGGTCATAGCGGTCATCGTTGCGCGACCAGCCCGCGCCCGCCGGAGACGACAGCCTCAAGTCCAATCCGCGAATCGTCTCCCGGGCAATCTTCCCCGCCGGGTCGAACAGCTCGAACGCGAACGCGTCGAACACCGCCGTGTCCCAGTACCCCCGGCCCGACTTCAACTCCTCCAGGTTGGAGGCCAGCGCGAAGTTGCCGTCCGTCAGCTTCTCCGCCATCGCCCGGCGGATGGACTCGCCCGCGGCGCGGTAGCGCGTCGCACGCTCGGCGTCACCCACGCGCTCGGCCAGCACCGCCGCGTCACACAGGCCGCGCGCCGCCGTCAGGCTCGTGTACGCCCACGCGCGCTGCCGCCCGTTCCAGTGCGTCTCCCAGATGGACGAGTCCGGCCGGATGAGCCCCGTCTCCGGGTCGATGAGCGCCACCAGCGCGTCGCCCACCTTCGTCGACACCGTCTGCCAGTGCTGGTCCACCAGCGTGACGTCCCCCGTGGTGCGCTCGTAGTGCCGCAGCGCCCAGAGGAAGAGCCCGAAGCCGTCGAACTCGAGGTTGGGCCCCGCCTCGTTGAAGTCCGTCTCCTCCACACCGAAGCCGTGGTAGCGCGTGAGCGTGATGAGGTACGGCGGCATCGAGTACGGCTGCAGCTCGCGCCAGTTCTGGAACCGCCCGCTGTCCGCGTTCAGGTAGTACGTCAGCGCCTCGCGTGCGTCGCTCCGCATGCCCAGCGTGGCCATCGCCGCCGCCGCGTAGGCGCCGTCTCGAATCCACGCATACGTCCACTGGCCCGGCGGAAGGCTCGCCAGCACCGCGCCCTTGCCCGCGTGTTTCACCATGCCCGGCAGCGTCGCCGGCGCGCCGTTGGGCGCCTTGAAGCGAGTCAGGCGCGTCTCGCCATCCCGGCTCAGCGACTCGCGCATGAACGACTCACCCTCGCGGACCTGCGCCATGTGCAGCACCACCGCCGAGTGGCGCACCAGTGATTCCTCGTTCTCCACCGTGCCCGTCGGCACCTTCACGGTGTCCGTCTGGAAGGCCGCCCAGCGCGCGACCTCCGCCTCCACCAGCGCCTTCGCATCCAACGCGCCCACGTAGTCCGTCAGCCACTGCCGCGCCGTGGCCGTCCCCTCCGGATTGCCGAAGTGAACGAAGGCCACGCCGGCCCACTTCTCCGCGCCCGCCGCGATGTCCCCCAGGTTGAACTGATACGCCGTGGCCCAGCCCGTCCCCGCCGACGGCTGCGCCGTGAACTCCTGCAGGTCCTGCTGCCCGCCCCCCTGCACCACGTTGAACCCGTTGCCCGCCCCCGTCGCCCCCGACAGCCACGCCGCCTTCCGAGTCACCGTGCCCAACGGCCGCCCCACCACCACGCCCGCGAAGCCCTTCTCCACGAAGTCGCTGCCGCTGACCTCCACCGTCTCGCCGTTCTCATCCAGGTCCGCCAGCACGCCGGGCCGACCGAAGCCGACATGGAAGTTGTGGAGCGAGAACACGCTCACACCCGTGGACGCCGTCGCGCCCGTGTTGCGCACCCGCACCGCCATCACGAACGATGCGTGCGGCACGGACTGGGGCGCGAAGACATACGTCGTCACCTCCAGCGTCCCCACCCGCTGCACCATCGTCGCCAGCCCCGTGCCGCCCGTCTTCCCCGGCGCCCACGTCGCGTAGCCGCTGGCGTCCAGGTCCGCGTCCTGCGTGCTCAACCAGCGCTGCGTCCCGCCCGAGCGCAGGCCGAAGAACGCGTCGAACAACACGTCACGCGAGTGCACCACCTGCGGCTGCCCGCGCACGAAGACGTCGTTGCCCAGCGCATCGATGACGGGCTCCTCCGTCGCGAAGCTGTGCTCGCGGAAGTGCGACACCTTCTTCTGCTCCAAATCCAACATCACCGCGCCATGCCCATTGGAGGACGGCAGCTTCAGGAAGGTGCGCCGGACGGCGACCTCCGCGTGCGCGTCCGACGCCAGGCCACACAGCAGGGAGGTCAGGAAGAGGGCCACGGCACGCGCGACACTCGAGGTCGCCCGGCCAGGGCCCAGACACAGGTGGGGGAAACGCTTCATCCGGCGGATTCTGGAGTGCTTCCCTCCCCGGGCCAACGGGGACCTCCCAACCCGGTGACGCCCAAGGGTGCCCGAGGACCCCTCGCCCCCTTCCGCGACCCGAGTCAGCCGCTCGTGTTACAGGTCCATATTTGTCAGAATAATCTGACTTAACAGACTTAGTGGAATTCTCCATCCAGAGCGAGCCGGGTGCTCGAAGCCAGGGGGTCCCATGTCCGTTGTCCGCAGGGTGCTGGTCGCGTTGTTGCCGTGCCTCGTGCTGCTGGCGAGCGCGTCCCGGGCGCAGTCGCCGGGCGCGTTCGTGAACTGGGAGCATCCGCATGTCCATCCGCTGGAGCTGACGCCGGATGGCACCCGTCTGCTCGCGGTGAACACGGCGGACAATCGGCTCCTGGTGTTCTCCGTGTCGAGCGGCACGCCCGTGCTCACCGCCTCCATCCCCGTGGGCCTGGACCCCGTGTCCGTGCGAGCCCGGAGCAACACCGAGGCGTGGGTGGTCAACCATGTCTCCGACAGCGTCAGCATCGTCGACCTCACCACGCTCAACGTGAAGGTCACGGTGCCCACGGATGACGAGCCCGCCGACGTCATCTTCGCGGGCTCGCCGCAGCGCGCGTTCATCTCCTGCTCGCAGGTCAACCGCGTGCTGGTGGTGGACCCGTCCACACCGCTCGCCGCGCCCACGCGCATCGCGCTGCAAGGCGAGGAGCCTCGCGCGCTGGCCGTCAACGCCGCGGGCACGCAGGTGTATGTGGCCTTCTTCGAGTCTGGCAATCGCAGCACGGTGCTCGGGGGTGGCAACGCGATGGGAGGCGGGGGCTTTCCGCCCAACGTGGTGAGCAGCAGCGTGGGGCCCTATGGGGGCGTCAATCCTCCGCCCAACTCGGGCAGCACGTTCAAGCCGCCGAGGAAGAGTGGCAACCCGGCGCCTCCTCCCGTGGCCCTCATCGTGAAGAAGGACGCCAGTGGCCGGTGGATGGATGACAACAGCCGTGACTGGTCGAGCGTCGTCTCGGGGAGCAACGCCGCCGCGTCGGGGCGCCGCGCGGGTTGGGATTTGCCGGACCGGGACGTGGCCATCATCAACGCATCCACGCTGGCTGTGACGTATGCCAGCGGGTTGATGAACCTGGACATGGCGCTGGCGGTCCACCCGGGAGGCCATGTCGTCGTGGTGGGCACGGACGCGGTGAACGAGGTCCGCTTCGAGCCCAACCTCCAGGGCCGCTTCCTGCGCGTCATGGCCGCGTCGTTCGACCCGGCGATTCCGTCCGTCGTCTCCCGTTTCGACCTCAATCCGCACCTGACGTACACCACGGGCACGGTGCCGCAGGCGACGCGGCAGTTGGCGCTCGGAGACCCTCGGGGGCTTGCGTGGAACGCGGAGGGGAGCCGCGTCTACATCACGGGCATGGGCTCCAACAACGTCGCGGTCATGGACGACGCGGGCGGCCGGATTACCCAGGTGGCGGTGGGTGAGGGGCCCACGGGCGTGGTGCTCTCCGGGACGCGGCTCTACGTGCTCAACAAGTTCGCGGCGAGCGTGTCCGTGGTGGATACGGTTTCGAATACCGAGGTGGCGCGGGTGCCGTTCTTCGACCCGTCCCCGGGTGCCATCAAGGTCGGCCGCAAGCATCTGTATGACACGCACCGGAGCTCGGGCCTGGGGCATGTGTCGTGCGCGTCGTGCCACATCGACGGACGGCTGGACCGGCTCGCGTGGGATTTGGGAGACCCGGCGGGGGACCTCAAGGCCGTGACGGGGCAGAACCTGGGCATGGGCATTCCCGGACTGACGGGTGGCTTCCAGCCGTGGCACTCGATGAAGGGGCCCATGACGACGCAGACGCTCCAGGACATCATCGGCAAGGAGCCGCTGCACTGGCGTGGAGACCGCGCGGGCATCGAGGAGTTCAACGGTGCGTTCCTCAGCCTCCAGGGCGACGACACGCAGCTCACGGTCATCGAGATGCAACAGTTCGAGGACTTCCTCGCCACGCTGACGTTCGCGCCGAATCCGTTCCGGAACCTCGACAACTCGCTGCCCACGAGCCTGCCGCTGCCGGGACACGTCACGACGGGACGGTTTGGCACGGCGGGGTTGCCGCTGCCCAATGGGAACGCGGTGAACGGGCTGCAGATGTATCGGCCGCCGCGCTTGCTGGACTCGGGGGCGTTCGCCTGCTCGACGTGTCACACGCTGCCCACGGGCCTGGGCGCGGACGTGCGGTGGACCGGGAGCCAGTTCGTCACCGTCTCCGCGGGCCCGAGCGGCGAGCGTCACACGGGGCTGGTCTCCGTGGATGGGTTCACCAATGTGACGATGAAGATTTCCCAGCTGCGCAACCTCTACGAGAAGGTGGGCATGGATTTCACGCAGACGTCGAACCTGGCGGGCTTCGGGTTCTCGCATGACGGCAGCGTGGACACGATTGCGCGCTTCCTCACCGAGCCGGTGTTCACGCTCCAGAGCAACCAGGAGGTCGCGGACATGGTGGCGTTCATGCTGGCGTTCTCGGGCTCGGATTTGCCCAAGGGCTCGGCGACGACGGTGGGAGAGCCGCCGGGGCCGGACAGCAAGGACACACACGCGGCGGTGGGGAGGCAGGTGACGCTGACCACGGCGAGTCCCACTCCGGCGCAGCTGAGTACGCTGTCCACGTTCCAGGCGCTGGCGGACAGCGGCAAGGTGGGTCTGGTGGTGAAGGGGAACCAGGGAGGCATCGCGCGAGGGGCCACGTACATGGGCGGCGGGTTGTTCCAGACGGACCGCGCGGCGGAGACCGTCACCGCGTCACTACTCCAGACACTGGCGCTCACGGGGAGTGAGCTGACGTACACGGTGGTGCCCAAGGGCTCGGAGGTGCGCATCGGCATCGACCGGGACTTGGACGGTGCGCTGGACCGCGATGAGCTGGACCGTGGCACCCGGCCGGATGACGCGACGAGCCGGTAGGGCTGTGTTGTGAGGTGCGCCGTGGACCTGGGGTGATGGGGTCCACGGTGGTGCCGTGGAGGTCGATGGGACCCGGCTATCCTTCCTGGGTGGGACGGTGCCAACATTGGTGGCGCTGTGAATCCGCGCGGGGGGACGATGGCGGTCAAGGCAGAGCACGAGGGCCTCGATGAATTCAACGAAGAGTACGACAATGACTCCGTTGAGAGCGTAGAGGCCGCCGAACCCGACGAGCCTACGGAGGACCCTGGCCCCCAGGAGATCCATTTCCAGGACATGGGCCCTGGTGGCGAACTGACGGTGTTGGGCCCTGCATCCCAAGAACTCGAACAGTTCCTCGGTTGTGCAGCCCTCCTCAGCGTCAGCGGCATCGTCCGGCAGGAGCTCCCCCTGAATGCGGAATCGACCGCGCACCTCTCATTCCCTTCGTTGATTGGCGCACTCGCATACGCACAGGACCCGATGTCCCAGTGGCTGAGACGAACCACCCAGGAACATGGCGAGGGGATGCTCACCGCGCTGCGCAGCCTCGGGGCTACCCAAGCTCCCGAGGAACTGCAGACGGAAGACTTCTACGTTCGCCCGTTCTTTTGGACGCGGTCGGCCCGAAGGGCCCTCACCGAGGCCAATGAGCTTCGCAGGCGCTTCGATGCGGCTCCCTTCTACGCCATTCTCGACGTGCGGCACCTCATCGCCGCATTGTTGTTCCTCCCCGACTACCACGACGTCGACTTCGAGAAGATGCGGCTGGACCGGCAGCAACTTCGCAAGGACTTCGTCCATTTCGTCGCGTCGGAGTACCCAAGAGAAGCAGTTGGCTGGGAGGCCTTGCTCAACGAGGACAATCCCCCTGCGCGTCAGCAGACAGCCTCGCACCCCTCCGCGCCAACTCATCCCTTGAGCTGGATGGACAATGAAGCCCAGCGCACTCTCTACTCACCTCGCTACGACGCCGACGGACGAGAGAGCAAAGACCTCCTGAGGATCGACCGCGACGTCGATGCGCTCAGCGCACTGATTGCCTCGCGTACCATGACCCCACCGCTATCTATCGGCGTGTTCGGAGAATGGGGCTCGGGCAAGTCTTTCTTCATGCATCACCTGCGCAGGCGGGTGGACGAACTCGCGGACCGAGCCTCCAAGTCCCAGAGACACCAGCGGGAAGTTGCCTTTTACAAGAACATCATCCAGATCGAGTTCAACGCTTGGCACTACTCGGAAGGTAATCTGTGGGCCAGTCTCGTCGAGCACATCTTCCGCAATCTCCGGAAGACCCCTGGCGAAACCGAGGAGGAGGTCGGCAAGCGACGCAATGCGCTGCTGAAGCGACTCGCGCGACGCGAGGCGAGTCTCCTGCGTAAGGAGGAGATGGTCATCAAGAGCGAAGCCCAAGTCGCTCGCGCCGGAACGAAGGTCGAAGAACTGGAACAGCAGAAGAGATTGAAGCAGTCCGAGCTGGAGAAGCTCCAGGAGAAGAAACACAGCGCTCTCAGAACCCTTCCCTCCACACTCCAGCTCGCCCCCGAGCTCCGTCAGAAGGCCATCTCGCTCTTGAAAGAGCTGGGCTTCAACTCCCTGGGGCGCACCGCTTTCGAATTGAAAGGGGCGCTCAGCGACGCCAGAACGGAACTGTATCGAGCCGATGGCTTCATCGCCTCACTGCTGGATACGCGCGGCCAAGGCACTCGACTGCGAGTGCCTGCGCTCATCCTCGTTCTATCCGTCTGCGCGAGCCTGGGCCTCTCATTCGGGCTCAACTGGCTTGGCAAGCAAGACCTCTCAGAGATATCAGCGCGTGTCACCATGCTTGTCGGCATCGTCGGCACAGCGACGACTTGGCTCCGGCGGCAGACCCAGTGGCTGCGCGAGCGGCGGGAACAGAGCGAGAAGACACTCCGCGCTGTCGAACTGGCCATCGAGAACGAACGTCAGCAACGGCTCAAACCGCTGGATGAGGCCGTCCAGTCCGCCAAGGACGACGTCACGGCAATCGAGCAGCAACAGGTCGAGCATCAAAAATCCCTGGCAAGGGCCCAGAAAGCAGTCCGCACACTCAAGAAGGAACTCTCAGATCTCTCCAATGCGCGGCTGCTGGACAAGTTCATCGAGAGCCGTACGGGCAGCGACGACTACCGCAAGCACCTTGGCCTCATTGCGCTCATCCGCAGAGACTTCGAAGAGCTTTCCCGGCTGATGGAGGCTGTCAATCGCGACGAGCAAACCGACCTGAACATCCCCCCCATCAACCGCATCGTCCTCTATATCGACGATCTGGACCGCTGCTCTCAGGACACAGTGGTCGAGGTACTCCAGGCCGTCCACCTGCTCCTAGCCTTCCCTCTGTTCGTCGTCGTCGTGGGTGTGGACTCGCGCTGGGTGGCACGCTGCCTGAATCACACCTTCAAGAACCTGCTGAAGCAGGACGATACCAATGAACAGCCCGAGGACCCCATGACACCGGGAGCCACGGCCTATGACTACCTGGAGAAAATCTTCCAAATTCCCATCTGGCTGCGTCCTATCGGAGCAGACCGCCGCACGAACATGGTGCGCGGGCTGCTCGCCAGTCACACCTCCGACGAGCACTCAACGGGGGCCAAGGTCCTGGAGCTGAAACCAGAGCTTGTCGCAAACCACGGCACCACTATCGCATCCCCGGCGGCACAAGTTGGTCGTGCACAGAATAGAAGTCCCGAGCCAAAAGCCGAGACAAGTCACGGTAAGCCGAAGACCTCCACTCCCTCCAACGAAGCCCACGTCCCTCCGACCGAGCAGGAAGAGCTCGATCCTCCTGGCCTTGTCATCAGCGAAGAGGAACTGGCCTTCATCGACTGTCTCGGCCCGCTGCTCAATCCTACGCCTCGTGTGCTCAAACGCTTCGCCAACACCTATCGGCTCATCAAGACCTGTGTTCCGAGTACGGGACAGGCAGCGTTCACGGGAAACGGGCAGGAAGGGGGTTCTCCCTATCAGGTATGCCTGATGCTACTAGCGCTCGTTACGTCGCGACGAGAACGTGCCGAGAAGTTCTTTGCACTGCTCAAGCAGTTCGCCCACGACAAAGAGATTCTTACTCTTCATGCGCTCCTCATTCCCTCGCGCAAGCTGAGTGGGGAGGCCGATCTGGTAGAACTGTTCTATTGGCTCGACACCATGCCCCCGGAATTCCAACTCACCCCTCTCTCCTTGGTCCGCAAGCTCGTTCCCTGGGTCACCCGATTCAGCTTCTGGCAGGCACAATCGACGAACGACTCACGACGCCCGTCGCCTTCGCAGCCGTGAACGGATGCGGCTCAGCGCCACGGGCGTGACGCGGATGTAGCTCGCGATATCCCGCTGCGACAGCAGCGGCGCCAGGTCCGTGTGTTCGTCCAGGAACCGCTGGTAGCGCTCCTCCGCGGACAGCGTGAGCAGCTCCATCTCCCGCTTCTCCTTGCGCAGCCCATAGACCTCGAAGGCCCGGCTCACCGCCCGCTGCCACTCCAGGTGGCGCGCCGCCAGCCGTCTCACCTCGCCGTAGTCGAGCTGCTCCACCCGCGACTCCACCACCGCCTGCGTGGAGAAGCTCGTGACACCTCCCGGCGCCAGCGCCACCAGGCTCGCGAAACACGTCCCCTCCCCCGCGAACGCCTTCACCCAGGCGCCGCCCTCGCTCGTCTCGTAGACCATCTTCACCAGCCCGCGCGTGACGATGAAGATGCTCGGCCGCGCCTCGCCCACGTGGAAGAGGTACTCGCCCTTGCGCAGCGTCTTCGCGCGCAGCAGCGGCGCCACCGCGTCCCACCCCGGCAGCGCGCTCCCCGCCAACCCCCGCAGCACCTCCCTCGCCGTCGTCACGGACACCTCTCAACGTAAACCCGGGTTAACGACGTCGCTCCCCCGCACCGGAAGACTGCGCGCCACCAACGCACGGAGACATCCACGATGCGAGCCCTCTTCCTTCCCCCCGTGGTCCTGCTGGCGTCCATGGGCGTCATGGTCCTCCTGAACAGGACGGCCCCGCTGCACGAGCTGTGGGGGCGCCCCTGGAGCTGGCTCGGAGGCGCCTTGCTGCTCGCGGGCATCGCGGTCGCCCAATGGCATGCCCGACTCTTCAAGAAGCTGGGCACCAACATCAACACCTTCGGGGACCCCGGCACCCTCACGCGCGCGGGCCTGTTCCGCTTCACCCGCAACCCCATGTACCTGGGCTTCGTCGCGAGCCTCGTCGGCCTGGGAATCACCCTGGGGTCGATCTCACCCTTCGTCGTGCCGCTCGCCTTCGGCCTGCTCACCCACTTCTGGTACATCCGCGTCGAGGAGCAGGCCCTGCTCCAGAAGTTCGGCGGCCAGTACGTCGAATATCAACGCTCCGTCCGCCGGTGGCTTTGACGCCTGGCGTCGCCCGCATCGAGAGGTGTCAACTCCCGGAGTCTCCTCGGGTTTCCGCACCGGGCCCTCCACCGATGGCTGAATCCGCGTTCAGCCCGGCGCAACCCCCATGGCGTCAGGACACAAGCGGTTGTCGCCCACGATGTTTCAAGACATGGGACTCATCACGTTCTGTCAGATGAACAGCCCTCGGTCGCCCAGGCCGAAGCACGGGGGGGAACACATGGTTTCGCTCGACGGGTCCACGCTGAGACTCTGGAAGACGCTGAGTTGCTTCCTCCGGGTCCTCATGACGCAGGTGCTCTACGTCGCACCGCTCTTCTGGTTCATGGAGCTGTCCCAGAACGTGGCCTGGCGCTGGATGAACAAGGACTGGGGCTGGTACTACCCGGAGTCCCCGTACCACTGGTTCTCCTTCGGCAGCATGATGCTCTGGGCTGGATGCGTCGGCCTGCTGTGGACCCTGCACTACTTCTGGTTCTACCCGCAGCGCGTCAAGGTCTGGACGCGCGTCGCCATCGGCGCCCTGGTCTGCTGGATGGGCGAGTGGTTCGGCGGCTACATGGCGGCCAACGTCTTCAACCACCCGCTGCAAGTGTGGCCCGGCTCGCCGCTCGTCTACGTCCACTACGCCGCCATCTTCTTCTGGGTGAGCAACGTCATCGTCTATCACCTCGTCACGGTGAACGTGGTGGACCTCACGCCCACGTATGACGCGCCGCCGGACACCGGCGCCCAGGTGGCCTGAAGTCCCCAAAGCCTGGGAGCCCGAGGGCCCGACGTCTCAGCCCAGGGCCAGCGCCGCGGTGCTCGCGCCGTGAGCTTCCAGCGGCAACTTCAACCGCGCCCGGCACCCACGTCCCTCGGGACGGTTCTCCAGGCGCAGCGTTCCGCCGTGCGCCTCCGCGATTTGCCGACACAGCGCGAGGCCGATGCCACTGCCCTGCGGCTTCGTGGTGAAGAAGGGCACGAAGAGGTTGCCCGTGTCCGCAAGGCCCGGGCCCTCGTCCTCCACCCAGACCTCCACCGCGCCCGGCGTCAGCACCGCCCATGACACCCAGACCTGTGCGCCCGGGGCCTCGCCCAGCACCGCGTCCACCGCGTTGCGCACCAGGTTGATGAGCAGCTGCTCCAACTGGTCGGAGTCTCCGCGCACCGCCAACGCCGGCCCCGCCCGCACCGACACCGGCCGCCGCTTCTCCAGCGCCGCCACCCGCCGCACCCAGCCGTCCACCTCCACCCCCGCCAGCACCGGGGGCGGCAGCCGCGCCAGTCGCGCATACGCGGACATGAAGCGCGCCAGCGCCTCCGAGCGCCTCGCGACGATGCCCAGGCCGCTCTTCGCGTCGTCCTCCCAATCCGAGGGACGCGGCTCCATCAACAGCGTGTCGCGCAGCGCCTCGGCAATCGATTGGATGGGCGCCAGCGAGTTGTTGATTTCATGGCTCAGCACCCGCACCAGCCGCCGCCACGCCTCGCGCTCCTGCTCACGCAACGCCAGCCGCAGATCCGCCAGCACCACCAGGTGATGCGGCAGGCCGCCCTGGCGGAAACCACCGCGCCGCAGCTCGTATGGCCCGCCCTCCTCCACGAAGGAGCGCGACAACCTCCGAGGCGCCGGGCCGTCCAGCAGGTCCGCCAGCCCCAGCGAGCCAGCCCCCTTGCCCATCAACTGCGAGCGCGACTGGCCCAACAGCTTCTCACCCGCGCGATTCACCAGCCGCAGCGTGCCCGCGACATCGAAGGCGAGCACCGCGACGTCAATCTCCTCCATCACCTGCTCGAGCAGCGCTCCGGCCTCCAGCGCCCCCAGTCGCTGCTCGCGCAAGGTGTCGCCCAGGGCGTTCACCTCCAGCAGCACCTCGCCCAGCGCATCCCCCACCCGCGCGCCGCGACCGCGCGTCGAGTAGTCCCCCTCGCGCAGCGCCGCCAACAGGTTCGCCAGCGCGTGCAGGGGCCGCATCACCCGCTCGCGGACCAGGAGCCCCACACCCAGGAAGACGCCCACCACCAACGTGGACAGCGTCCAGCGGACCTTGGATGAAAAGTCTCCCGTCCACACCAGCGCGAGCGAGACCACCCCTCCCGGCAGACCCGCCAGCCACGTCAGGGCGAGCATCTGCAGGTCATGTGGCCAGGGCTCGCGCTTGCGTCTCACCGGGCTCCCTTGATTCCGTAGTACTGGAGCCGACGGTACAGCGCGCTGCGCGACAGGCCCAGTCCCTTCGCCGCCTCGCTCACGTTGCCCTCATGCCTCGCCAGCGCGCGCTCGATGAGGTAGCGCTCCACCTCTTCCAGCGTCATCTCCTCCAGCCGCGACAGGCCCTCGCGACCCGCCCGGCGCAAGAGCAGGTCCTCCGCGGACACATCGTCCCCCACCGCCATCAGCAGCGAGCGCTCCACCGCGTGCTCCAGCTCGCGCACGTTGCCCGGCCACGGGTAGGCCAGGAGCGCCTCCAGCGCCCCCGGCGTCAGCCGCGCCGCGTTGCGCCCGTAGCGCTTGCCGTGCTCGGCCAGGAAGTGCGACGCCAACAGCGGGATGTCCTCGCGGCGCTCACGCAGCGGCGGCAACGGCACCTCCACCGTGTTGAGGCGGTACAGCAGGTCCTCGCGGAAGCGGCCCTCGGCCACCGCCTTGGCCAGGTCCACGTTGGTGGCGCTCACCACCCGCACATCCACGCGCCGCGTCTTCGACGAGCCCACCGGGTGCAACTCCCCCGTCTGGAGCACGCGCAAGAGCTTCGCCTGCTGCGACAACGGCATGTTCCCAATCTCATCCAGGAACAGCGTGCCGCCATCCGCCAGCTCGAAGCAGCCGATGCGGTCCGCCTTCGCGTCGGTGAAGGCGCCCTTCACATGGCCAAAAAGCTCGCTCTCGAAGACGCCCTCGGAGAGTCCTCCCGAGTTGACGGCCACGAAGGCCCGGTCCGCGCGCGTGGAGGACGCGTGCAGCAGTCTGGCCACCACTTCCTTGCCCGTGCCGTGCTCACCCGTCACCAGCACGTTGGCCCCGGACGGCGCCACGCGCTCAATCATCCGGCGCACCGGCACCATGGCGCGCGACTCGGACACCATGGTGGGCAGGCCGCCCTGGCCGCGCCGCAGGTGCTGGTTCTCCTCTTCCAGCCGGCGGCTGCGCTTGAGCGCCCGGCCCAGCTCCAACTGCGTGCGCAGCGTGGCGAGCAGGCGCGTGTTGTCCCACGGCTTCTGCACGTAGTCGCGCGCGCCACCACGCATCGCCTCCACCGCGCCCTCCACGCTGCTCCACGCCGTCATCACCACGACGGGCAACGCCGCGTCCTGCGCGCGGATGCGGCCAAGCAGGTCCATGCCCTCTCGCCCGGACGTGGTGTCCCGCGCGTAGTTCAGGTCCATCAGCACCAGGTCCACGTCCTCGGCTTCCAGCGTGGCGAGCGCTCCAGCGGGCGACTGCGCGGTGACGATGGTGTGCCCGTCCCGCTTCAACAGCAGGCGCAGGGCCTCCAGCACGTCGGCCTGGTCATCCGCGATGAGGATGCGCGAGGGACGCGTGGCGATGGGAGCGGAGACAGGGGTGACGACGGAGACAGGGAGGGGTTCGGACACGGGGAACATCCAGGAAGAAAGAGTGCCAGAAACAAAGAGGCTCAGCCGCGACGCAAGACGGCGGCGGGGTCCGCGTTGGCGGCCTTGCGCGCCGGCAGCCAGCTCGCCAGCCAGGCCGTGCCCAATAGCAGCAGCGAGACAGAAGCCAAGACCGAAACATCCAGCGCCCCCATCCCGTAGAGCAGACCTTCCATGATGCGGTGGGCCGCCAGCGCCCCGAGCAGGCCCAGCACCAACCCCAGCCCCACTCGCCGCAGCGCCTGTCCCACCACCAGTCTCAGGACATCCGCCGCGCGTGCGCCCAGCGCCATGCGCACGCTCATCTCGTGTTCGCGCTGTGACACCGAGTAGGACATCACGCCGTAGATGCCCACCGCGGCCAGCACCAGCGCCAGCAAACCAAAGGCCCCCAGCAACACCGCCCGGAAGCGCGGCTGCCCCAGGTCCGAGGACAGCCGGTCCTCCAGCGTGCCCACACGCGCGAGCGCCACCATGGAGTCCACCGCGCGCAGCTCCTCGCGCACCACCGACTCCAGCTTCCTCGGGTCCAGGCCCGGCGCCGCCCGCACCGCGAGCTGCCCGTCCGTCGTCGGCTCCTGCGCCATGGGGACGTACGCGGTGGGCTCGTGCCCCACCTCCACGCCCGCGTACGCCACGTCCGCCACCACGCCCACCACCGTCGTCCACAGCGGGTTGCCCTCCGCGTCGTCGCCACCGAAGGAGACGCGGCGGCCCAGCGCGTCCTCGCCGGCGAAGACCTCGCGCGCGAAGCGCTCGCTCACCACCATGACCCTTGGCGCGTTCGCTCCATCCGACTCCGTCAGCAGGCGCCCCGCGAGCAGCGGCACGCGCAGCGCCGCCAGGAAGCCCGGCGTGGTGACGTTGATGAGCGCGTCGGGCCGCACCGGCGGGTCCTCGGTTCCCTCCTTCCAGTAGCCCGAGCGCGAGAGGGAACCGCCCGCCGGGAGGCTGCCGCCCACGCCCACGCCAGCGACCTCCGGACGCGCGGCGAGCCGCGCCGTCAGCTCCCGGTGGAAGGCTTCCGTCCGCTCCGGCGTGTCATAGCGGCTCTGCGGCAGCGCCAGTCGGGCCACGAAGACGCCCACGGGGTCCAGGCCCGGGTCGGCCTGGTACATCCGCCAGAAGCTCTTCAGCATCAGCCCCGCCCCGGTGACGAGCATCAGCGCGAGCGCCACCTCCGCCACCACCAGCACCGCGTGCGTGCGGCCCCGCGACTTCTCCGTCGCCCCGCGCCCCAGCACCGTCGCCGGCGAGAGCTGCGAGCGCTGGAGCGCCGGCACCAGCCCCACGCCCACGCCCGTCGTCAGCGTCACCGCCAACGCGAAGAGCAGCACGCGGCCATGCACCGCCACCTCGCCCGCTCGGGGCAGCGTGTTGGCCCCCAGCATCATCAACAAATCGGTGGCCCACAGCGCCAGCAGCACGCCGCCCACGCCGCCCAGCAGCGCCAGCAGCACGCTCTCCGTGAGGAGCTGGCGCACCAGCCGGCCACGCCCAGCGCCCAGCGCCACGCGGATGCCCAGCTCACGCTGCCGCGCCGCCGCCCGCGCGAGCTGCAGGTGCGCCACGTTGGCCGCCGCCAGCAGCAACACCAGGGACACCGCGCCCAGCAGCACCCACAGGAGCAGGCTGACGCCCTGGGTGAGGGAGTCGGCGTAGCGGACCACCCCCAGCTTCAGGGTGGCGTCGTCTCGTGAGAGGAGCTCCTCGTTCAGGCTCTTCAGCTCGTGGCGGACCGACTCGAGCGTCGCGCCTGGAACAAGCCTCGCCGCGACGGCGAAGGAGCGGAAGCCCCGCTCGGTGCGCTCCTCCGACGTGGCCGCGCCGGGCAGGCTGTCGAAGGGCACCCAGACCTCGGTGGTGTGGGCGGGCACGTCGAAGGACGGCGGCATCACCCCAATCACCGTGTAGGGCTGACCGCCCAGGGTCAGCGTGCGGCCCAGCACGCCCTCACCGCCGCCCGCCTTCATCCAGCGCGAATGCGAGATGACGGCCAGCCGCGCGTCGCGCTCCTCGGGCGCGAAGGTCCTCCCCAGCATCGGCTTCATGCCGAACGCCCCGAAGAAGTCCCCCACCACCACCGCGCCGCGAAGCTGCTCGGCGTCCCCGTGGCCGGTGAGGTTCATCAACCGTTGGCCGTACGCGGTCATCGAGCGCAGCCGCGTGGAGAGCCGCGCGACGTCCTCGTAGTTGGGCAGGCTGTAGCGCGCCAGCAGCTTCCCGGGCTTATCGGTGGACATCACCACCAGCCGGTCCGGATCCGGAAACGGCAGCGGACGCAGCAGCACCGCGTCCACCACGCTGAACAGCGCCGTCGTCACCCCGATGCCCAGCGTCAGCACCAGCACCGCCGCCAGGGTGAAGACAGGCGACTGGCGCATCGTCCGCAGGGTGTACCGCACATCCATCGACACATCGCTCAGCATGGTGGCCTCGTGCCCTGCTCAGGTCTTCTGGAGCCAGCCGTCCGCCAGCTGGATGATGCGGTGGCCGAAGGCCGCGTTGGCCTCCGAGTGCGTCACCTGGATGATGGTGGTGCCCGCCTTGTTGAGCGTCTGGAACACCTCCATGATGTGCTTCGCCTGCTGCGAGTGGAGGTTGCCCGTCGGCTCGTCCGCCAGCAGGATTTTCGGCGTGGCGATGAGCGCCCGGGCGATTCCCACCAACTGCTGCTGTCCGCCGGAGAGCTGCGCGGGGAACAGGTCCTTCTTCCCCACCAGTTGGAAGCGGTCCAGCATGTCGCCCACCAGCGCCTCGCGCTCACCGCGCTTGAGGTTGCGGTAGGACAGCGGCACCTCCAGGTTCTCGGCCACCGTCAGGTTGTCCAGCAGGTGGTACTGCTGGAAGACGAAGCCGATGGTGCGCCGGGACAACTCGCCCCGCTCCTTCGGCTTCATCGCGTGCACGGCCTGCCCGTCCAGGACGTACTCGCCCTTCCACTCGGCATCGAGCATGCCGAGCACGGCCAGCAGCGTGGACTTGCCCGCGCCGGACGGGCCCATCAGGGTGACGAACTCGCCGGGCTGGATGTCCAGGTCGATGTTGCGCAGCACCCAGGTGCGGCCCCCCGCCAACGGGTAGGACTTTTCGACCTGACGCAGTGAGATGAGAGGTGAGGACATGAGAGGTGCTTTCGTGCTCACTCGGAGCGCAAGGAAACGATGGGGTCCACGCGAGAAGCCCGCCGCGCCGGCAGCCACGTCGCCAGGAGCGTCACGCCGCCCAGGAGCGCCGCCACCGCGGTGAAGGTCCACGGGTCATACGCCGTCACGCCGTACAGCATGCTGCCCAAGAGGTGGGCCAGGCCCAGCGACATCACCAGCCCCACCCCCACGCCCAGCCCCGCCAGCTTCAGCCCCTGCCGCAGCACCATCACCAACACGTCGGAGCTGGCCGCGCCCAGCGCCATGCGGATGCCCATCTCCCGCGTGCGCCGCGCCACCGAGTAGCCCACGACGCCAGCGATGCCCAGCGCCGCCAGCAACAGCGCCGTGCCGGCGAACAGTCCCATCAACAGGGCGGACAGGCTGCTGGAGCTGATGGACTCATCCACCAGTCGCGCCAGCGGCGCCACGCCGAACAGCGGCACGTCCGCGTCCACCGCGCGCAGCTCCGCCTCGATGGACGCGCGCAGCGCCTCCGGCTCCCCCGCCTTCACCCGGACCACGAGGCCCAGGTACGACGCGGGCGACGTCGGCAGCGACCAGTAGGCCGCGGGCCGCGCGGGCGAGGACAGCCCCCACTCGCGCAGGTCGTCCACGATGCCCACCACCGTCGCCCACTGCTTCCTCGGCTCGATTGACAGCCGCTGCCCCAGCGCGTTGCCCTGGGGCCAGTACACGTCCGCGAAGCGCTTGTTGATGACGACCTCCGGCACCGCGCCCACCTCGCCGATGCCCTGGTGCAGGCGGCCCTGAAGCAGCTTCACCCCCAGCGTGCTCAGGTATCCCGGGCTCGCCAGCCGGAAATCCACCGCGGGCAGCAGCTCGCCCTGCACCTCCGGCCGGCTCTCGAACTCGAGGCCGCTCGTGGAGATGCCACCCAGGGGCAGCATGTTGGTGAGCCCCACGGACTCCACGCCCGGCAAGGCCTCCAGGCGCTCCAGCAGCTCGCGCTGGAAGGCCAGCTTGCGGGCGGGCTCCGCGAAGCGCGCCTCAGGCAGCGCGAGCCGACCGGTGAGCACACCCTCGGGCTTGAAGCCCGCGTCGACGCCGCGCAACGCGAGCAGGCTCTTCACGAACAGGCCCGCACCCACCAGCAGCACCAGCGCGAAGGCCACCTGCGCCACCACCAGCCCCGAGCGCAGCCGGCCCGAACGACCACTCTCCGAGCCTCGCGAGCCCTCGCGCATCGTCGCATTCAAGTCCGCGCGACTCGCCTGGAGCGCCGGCACCAGTCCGAACACCAGGCCCGTGAGGACGGAGACGCCCATCGTGAAGCACACCGACGTCACATCCAGCTTCACGTGCGCCATGCGCGGCAGTCCGTCTCCCATGAAGGCCAGGAGCGCATCCGTGCCCCACATCGCCAGGAGCAACCCCAGCGCGCCACCCGCCAGGGACAACACGAGGCTCTCCGTGAGGAACTGCGCCACCAGCCGGCCACGGCTCGCGCCCAGCGCCGCGCGGATGGACACCTCGCGCTCACGCGCCGCCGCACGAGCCAGGAGCAGATTCGCCACGCTGCTGCACGCCACCAGCAGCACGCAGCCCACCGCGCCCAGCAACAGCCACAGCGTGCCGCGCACGTCGCCCACCAGCTTGTCCTCCAACGAGGTGACGCGGATGGACCAGCCAATCCCCTGGTAGCGGGACTCCACCGCCTGCATGTCGAGGGCGACCCGAGCCATGTCCGCGCGCGCCTGCTCCAGCGTCACGCCCGGCTTCATCCGCGCCAGGCAGAAGAGGTAGCGCGTGGTGCGCTCCGAGACATGCTCCGGCAGCGGCACGAAGGGCACGTAGAGGTCGGCGCGCTCCGGGTGCACCACGCCGCGGGGCAGCACGCCCACCACCGTGTAGGGCTTGCCGTCGAGCTGCATCGTCTTGCCCAACACGCCGGGGTCCTCCGCGAAGTGCGCGCGCCACACCTTGTGCGTCAACACCACGACCTTCTCCCCACCCAGAGAGGCTTCCGCCTCGGTGAAGTTCCGGCCAAGCATCGGCGTCACGCCGAGCGTGGGGAGCAACGTGGCGGTGCCCTGCACCACGGCGAAGCGCTGCGCGGCGCCGCCTCCGGTCAGCGTCATGTCCCGCCAGTTGTAGGCGGCCACCGAGCTGAAGACTCGCGGCAGCGTGCGGAAGTCCTGGTACTCGGGCGTAGAGATGGAGATGCCCTCCAGGCCCACCGCCTGGATGTCGTTGGACACGGTGACCAGGCGCTCCGGCTCCGCGAGGGGCGGCGGCGTGAGCAGCACGCCGTTCACCACGCTGAACACCGCGCTGTTCGCGCCGATGCCCAGCGCCAACGCCAGCACCGCCACCAGCGTGAAACCCGGGCTCTTGCCCAGCGTGCGCAGCGCGTACCGCAGGTCTTGAATGAGGGTCTCCATCGACGCGCGCTCCTACTCCGCCTTCAAGGCGATGATGGGGTCCACCCGCGTCGCGCGGTGCGCCGGCAGCCACGTCGCACCCAGGGCCACGCCGCTCAGCAACGCGGCCACCCCGACGAAGGTCCACGGGTCATAGGCCGTCACACCGAACAGCAGCGTGCTCAAGAGCCGCGCCAGCACCAGTGACAACACCAGCCCCAGGCCCACGCCCAACCCCGCCAGCGTCAGGCCCTGGCGCAGCACCAGCGACAGCACATCCGACTTCGTCGCGCCCAGCGCCATGCGGATGCCCATCTCCCGCGTGCGCCGTGCCACCGCGTAGCCGATGACTCCCGAGATTCCGAGCGCCGCGAGCAACAGCGCCGTGCTCGCGAACAAGCCCATCAGCACCGCCGTCAGCCTGCGCGAGCTGATGGACTCATCCACCCGCTGCACCATGGACGCCACGTTGAACCAGGGCAATTGGCCATCGAGCGCGAGCACCTCCGCTTCGATGGCCGTGCGCAATGACTCCGGGTGGCCCGACTTCGCCCGCACCGCCAGGTGGAGATTGGAGAGCGGAGTCTGCGCCACGGAGTAGTACGCTGTCGGACGCGCGGGCGTATCCAGTCCCCACTCGCGCAGGTCGTCGACGATGCCCACCACCGTGGCCCACTTCGCATCCGGCCGGTGCAACTTCAGTCGCTGGCCCAGCGCGTTGCCCCGCGGCCAGTAGAGGTTCGCGAAGGTCTGGTTGATGACCAGCGCCCCCGCCGCGTCCGGTCCATCCGTCTCCTGGAGCATGCGCCCGTCGCGCAGCCGCACCCGCAGCGTGCGCAGGTAGTCCGCGCTGGCGAAGCGCGTCTCCACCGCCGGCCATATCTCCCCCGGCGCCCGCATCCGCCCCTCGATGTCGAAGCTGGTGTCCGTCCTTCCACCCAAAGGCAGCCTGTTCGTCACCCCCGCGGACTCCACGCCGGGCAGCACCTGCACGCGACGGAGCAGCTCCTGCTGGAAGGCCCGCTGGTCCTCCGGCCTCGCATACCGGGCGGCCGGCAGCGAGAGCTGACCGGTGAGCACGCCCTCGGGAGTGAAGCCCGCCTCCACCTGGGTCAGCGCCTGGAAGCTCCGCAGGAAGAGACCCGCGCCCACCAGCAACACCAACGCCAGGGCCACCTGCGTCACCACCAGCCCCGAGCGCAGCCAGCCCGCGTTGCGTCCCTCCGTTCCTCGCGAGCCCTCGCGCATCGTCGCGCTCAGGTCCGTACGGCTCGCATGGAGCGCCGGCGCCAACCCGAAGACCAGGCCCGTGAGCAGCGACACCCCCAAGGTGAAGAAGACGGAGGCCGCATCCAGCCCCACCTTCTCCGCCCGAGGCAGCCCGTCTCCCACCATCGCCACCAGCGCGTCCGTGCCCCACACGGCCAGCAGCAGGCCCAGCGCGCCGCCCAACGCGGACAGCGCGAAGCTCTCCGTGAGGAACTGCGCCAACAACCTGCCGCGCCCAGCGCCCAGCGCCGCGCGGATGGACACCTCGCGGCCCCTCGCCGCCGCCCGAGCCAGCAGGAGGTTGGCCACGCTGCCGCACGCCACCAGCAGCACGAAGCCCACCGCGCCCAGCAACAGCCAGAGCGTGCCGCGCACCCGGCCCACCACCTCGTCCTCCAGCGACTTCACGCTGATGGCCCAGCCGTAGCCCCCGTAGCTGCTCGCGTACAGGGTCTCCATCTCCTGGCCCACCCGCGCCATGTCCGCCCTCGCCGCCTCCAGCGTCACGCCGGGCTTCAACCGTCCCACCATGCTGAGGTAGTGGTTGCCGCGCACGTCTTCGGCCGCCTGCGCGGGCGTGGGCGCGAAGGGCGCGTACATGTCCGTGCCCGCCGGGTACTCCACGCCGGGCGGCAGCACACCCACCACCGTGTATGCGTTGCCATCCAGTTGCAGCACTCGGCCCAGCACCCGCGGGTCCCTGGCGAAATGCGTGCGCCACAGCTTGTCCGTCAGCACCAGCACGCGCTCCCGGCCCGGCGTCTCCTCTTCATGCGAGAAGGTGCGGCCCAGCGCCGGAGCCACGCCCAGGGTGGGGAACAGCGAGGCGGTGGAGAACATCACGGTGAGCCGCTCCGGCACGTCCCCTCCGGTGAGCGTGATGTCGCTCTCCACATAGGCCCCCACCGACGAGAAGGACTTGGGCATCGTGAGGTAGTCCCGGTACTCGGGCACCGACACCCAGATGTCCTTCAGGTCGGACCTGGCGTAGTTGCCCCAGACGTGGACCAGGCGCTCCGGCTCCGCGAACGGTGGAGGCCTGAGCAGCACGCCGTTCACCACGCTGAACACCGCGCTGTTCGCGCCGATGCCCAGCGCGAGCGCCAGCACCGCCACCAGCGTGAAGCCGGGGCTCTTGCCCAACGTGCGCAGCGCATACCGCAGGTCCTGGATGAAGGTCTCCATCGACACGCGCTCCTACTCCGCCTTCAAGGCAATGATGGGGTCCACCCGCGTCGCGCGGTGCGCTGGCAGCCACGTCGCGCCCAGGGCCACGCCGCTCAACAACGCCGCCACTCCCGCGAAGGTCCACGGGTCATACGCCGTCACGCCATACAGCAGCGTGCTCAACAGTCGCGCCAGCACCAGCGACAACACCAGCCCCAGCAACACGCCCAGCCCCGCCAGCTTCATGCCCTGGCGCAACACCAGTGCCAGCACGTCCGACTTCGCCGCGCCCAGCGCCATGCGGATGCCCATCTCCCGCGTGCGCTGCGCCACCGAGTAGCCGATGACGCCCGAGATTCCGAGCGCGGCCAGCAGCAGCGCGGTGCCCGCGAACAGGCCCATCAACAGCGCCGTCAGCCTCTGCGAGCCGATGGACTCGTCCACCAGCCGCACCATGGACGTCACCTTGAACAGGGGCAGGTTGCCATCGAGCGCGCGCACCTCTGACTCGAGCGCCGTGCGCAGTGACTCCGGGTCGCCCGCCTTCACGCGCGCCACCAGGTGGAGGCTGGAGAGGGGCGTCTGTACCGCGGAGTAATACGCCGTCGGACGCGCGGGCTTGTCCAGGCCCCACTCGCGCAGGTCGTCGACGATTCCCACCACCGTGGCCCACTGGGCGTCGGACCGGTGCAGCTTCAGTCGCTGGCCCAGCGCGTCCCCCTTCGGCCAGTAGAGGTCCGCGAAGGTCTGGTTGATGACCACCGCTCCCGCCGCGTCCGGTCCGTCCGTCTCCTGGAGCATGCGCCCGTCGCGCAGCCGCACCCGCAACGTGTGCAGGTAGTCCGCGCTGGCGAAGCGCGTCTCCACCGCCGGCCACATCTCTCCCGGCGCCCGCGTCCGCCCCTCCACGTCGAAGCTGGTGTTCGTCTTGCCGCCCAAAGGCAGCATGTTCGCCACCGCCGCGGACTCCACGCCGGGCAGCGCCTGCACGCGGCGGAGCAACTCCCGCTGGAAGGCCCGCTGGTCCTCCGGCTTCGCGTAGCTCGTGGCCGGCAACACGAGTTGACCGGTGAGCACGCCCTCGGGAGTGAAGCCGGCCTCCACCTGGGTCAGCGCCTGGAAGCTCCGGAGGAAGAGGCCCGCGCCCACCAGCAACACCAGCGCGAACGCCACCTGCCCCACCACCAACCCCGCGCGCAGCCGGCCCGCCTTGCCACCCTCCGTCCCTCGCGAGCCCTCGCGCATCGTCGCGCTCAGGTCCACGCGGCTCGCCTGGAGCGCGGGCACCAGCCCGAAGCCGACGCCCGTGAGCACCGAGATGCCCACGGTGAAGAGCACCGAGGAGACATCCAGCCCCACCTCCGCCGCGCGAGGCAGCCCGTCCCCCACCATCGCCACCAGCGCGTCCGTGCCCCACACGGCCAGCAGCAGCCCCAGTCCGCCGCCCACCGCCGACAGCACCAGGCTCTCGGTGAGGAACTGCGCCACCAGTCGCCCACGGCTCGCGCCCAGCGCCGCGCGGATGGACACCTCGCGTGCACGCGCCGTCGCCCGGGCCAGGAGCAGGTTCGCCACGCTGCTGCACGCCACCAGCAACACGAAGCCCACCGCGCCCAGCAGGAGCCACAGCGTCCCGCGCACCTGGCCCACCACCTCGTCCTCCAGCGACTTCACGGTGATGGTCCAGCCGTAGTCCTTGTAGCTCTGCTCGTACAGGGTCTCCATCTCCCGCCCCACCCGGTCCATGTCCGCCTTCGCCGCCTCCAGCGTCATGCCGGGCTTCAGCCGCCCCACCACGCTGAGGAAGTGGTAGCCACGCGAAACCTCCGCCGCCTGCTCCTGCGTGGGCGCCAGGGGCGCGTACAGGTCCGTGTCCGCCGGGTACTCCACGCCGGGCGGCAGCACGCCCACCACCGTGTACGTGTCCCCGTCGAGCCGGAGCTCGCGGCCCAGCACGCTCGAGTCCGCCGCGAAGCGCGTGCGCCACGTCTTGTGCGTCAAGACCACCACCTTGTCGCGCCCCAGCGCCTCCTCCTCTTCGGAGAAGGCGCGGCCCAGCACCGGAGACACGCCCAGCGTGGGGAACAGCGAGGCCGTGGAGCGCGTCAACTGGAGCCGCTCCGGCGCGTCGCCCCCGGTGAGCGTGACATTGTTCGCATCGAACGCCGCCAGCGAGCCGAAGGCCTTGGGCATCGTGAGGTAGTCCCGGTACTCGGGCACCGACACGACGATGTCCTTGATGTTCGCCTTGGCGTAGTTGCCCCAGATGTGGACCAGGCGCTCGGGCTGCGTGAAGGGCGGCGGATTCAACAGCACGCCGTTCACCACGCTGAAGACCGCGCTGTTCGCGCCGATGCCCAGCGCCAGCGCCAGCACCGCGATCAACGTGAAGCCCGGGCTCTTGCGCAATGAGCGCACCGCGTAGCGGACATTCTGGAGGAAGGTTCCCACGACGACTCCGAGTGATTCAGGACGCGGTCCTCCCGAGAGCCGCCCCGCCAGGAGCGACCCGGGCGAGGCCCACGAGAGGAGAAAAGGTCAGCGGCGCTGCTCGTCCTGCACGATGCGACCGTCGAAGAGGCTCACCGTGCGCGTCGCGGTGCGCGCGTGCGCCGGGTCGTGTGTCACCATGCAGATGGTGGCGCCCGCCTTGTGCAGGTCCGACAGCAACTGCATCACCGCCTCGCCGTTCTTCGAATCGAGGTTACCGGTGGGCTCGTCGGCCAGCAGGATGAGCGGGTCTCCGGCCACCGCGCGCGCCACGGCGATGCGCTGCTGCTGACCGCCGGAGAGCTGGCCCGGCATGTGCCGCGCGCGGTGCGCCATGCCCACCCGCTCCAGCGCCTTCTCCACCCGCTGCTTGCGCTCGGCGGCGGGCATGCCCCGGTACGTCAGCGGCAGCTCCACGTTCTCGAACACCGTCAGGTCGCCGATGAGGTTGAAGCTCTGGAAGATGAAGCCGATGTGCCGATTGCGCACCAGCGCCCGGTCCGACGCCGACAAATCCAACACGCTCTTTCCATCCAGGAGGTACGTGCCCCGCGTCGTCGTGTCGAGCAACCCCAGCACCGCCAGCAGCGTGGACTTGCCGGAGCCCGAGGGGCCGACAATCGCCACCCACTCACCCTGGCGGATGTTGAGATGGATGTTGGAGAGCGCGTGTGTCTCCACTTCCTCCGTCTCGAAGACCTTCGTCAGCCCTTCCAGCGTGATGAGGGACTTGCCCGACTCCACCTTGGCCGCACCCGACAGCACCGCCGCGTCCTCGGAAGCAGGCGTCTCCGCATTGTTGTTCGTCGTCGTCATCATCGCAGCCTCACCCGCTCGACCGCATCCCACGCGGCCATGTCCGACAGCACCACCTGGTCACCTTCCGCGAGGCCCTGAAGCACCTCCACGGCATTCACCGAACCCCGGCCCAACTGCACCGGCACTCGAATCGCTTCGTCACTGCCCGGCATCAACCGGAACAGCGACATCGTCCCGTTGGGCTGAGCACCGGCCGGACGACCCACCGACAGCACGTTGCCCAGCCGCTCCAGCTCCACGGTGCCCTCCACCGTGAGGTCGGGCCGCGCGCCCTTGGGCAGCTCGTCGGGCAGCGACACCTCCACCCGCACCGTGCCCTGGCTCGCCGCCGGCGCCACGCGCGCCACCGTGCCCTCCACCACTCCGTTGCGCGTATCCACCAGCGCCTTCTGGCCCTGGACGATGTCGCGCGCCTGCGTCTCGGCGATTCTCAGCTCCGCCTTGAGCCGCTCCGGCTTGACGACCTTCGCCAGCAACACGCCCGGCGTCACCCACTGACCCAGCTCCAACGGCAGCTCCTGCAGCACTCCGTCCTCCCCGGCGAGCACCTTCATCGACTCCACCTGGGTACGACGGAAGCGGGCCACCGCTTTCAATCGTTCCACCTGTCCCTGCAGCGCGACCAACTGGTCCTTCATGCTGGAGGCGACGACGGACAGCTTCTTGCGCTCCAAATCCAGGCGGCGCGTCATCTCGCCCGCCTTCTCGCCCGCCTGCCGCGCGTCGAGCGCGGGGATGAGGTCCTTCTCGACGAGGACGGCGTTGGCGGTGGCGCGGCGCTCGGCGTCGGAGGACTCGGCGGTGAGGGTGGCCACCGCGGCCTCCTGCGCCAGCCGCTGCGTCTCCAGCGTCATGCGCATCTGGATGAACTCCGCCTCGGCGCTGGCGAGCTGCCGCTCCGCCTCCAGCATCTGGAGCTGCACGTCCGGGTTGGCCAGCTCCATCAGGAGCGTGTCCGCCTTCACCGTCGCGCCGGGCCGCACGTGGATGCGCTCCACGCGGCCCGCGGTGTCCGCCGTCAGCCAGCGGATGTACTCGGGCACCAGCGTGCCCGCGCCCTTCACCTGGCGCACCATGGGGCCGCGCTTCACCGTGTCCAGCCACACCGAGGCCCGGTCCACCGAGGGCGCCGCCGGCCGCAGCCGACCCAGACCCACCGTGACGAGGATGAGCGCGAACGCACCGCCGATGGCGAGCAACCAGGGTTTACGGCGCGGCTTCTTGGCTTTGGGAATGTCCACGGGCCACCCCTAGAGCGAGCCGCGTGCCAACCGTCACACGCGACTCAACCCCAGGAAATTGCTCGGACCCCGCAGGCCCTCTCTCCGGCCCGTGCCCGGTTCCGCGAAGTGCTGTCCCAGAAGCGAACAGCGCCCCGCCCCGCCCGGCCTCCAGGTGGGTTCACCGTCAGGGGAAGGCGTAGCCCAGGAGCTGCTCGGTCACCTGCCCCTCGCAGTTCGACGCGGGGGAGATGAAGTGGTCCCTGCCCTGGCCCAGGTTGCAGCGGTAGAGCGGAACGGTGCCCGGCACCTGCTGCAGGTGGATGTAGCCCACCGGCCCCAGGGGCGGCAGGCCCTCGCAGCCCACGTCCGGGCTGAGCAGGTTGTGGTCGCCCACGCGGCACTCGTACAGCATCCGCATGCCCGGCATGCCGTCGCGCAGCAGCCGCCACGAGGACTCCTGCCGGAAGCCCGGAGGCAGGAGCCGCGACGACGCCCAGTGGCCGCGCGTGGCGTGGTAGCCCCGGCGCAGCCGCGTGTACGGCAGCTCCTCGAAGCCGCAGGAGAGCTGGGGCGGGTTCAAGTCACTGCGGTTGGCCAGCGCCCACGTGCTCCACGACGGCTTCGCGCTCCCGTCCACACGGCGCAGCCCGAGCGCCAATCCCCCCTCCGCCGCGTTGTCGTGCATGCGGTGATAGATGTAGCTCTCGATGCCGGGCGTCCCCAGCACGTTGCGGAACGAGTCGCACACCGCCGTCTGCTGCGCGGCCTCCGACGACTGCGGCGAGCCGGAGTGGATGCCGCTCTCCGTGAGCTGGATTTCCCACGCGTGCTGCCGGGTGGGGAACGTCTTGCGCAGCCAACCCGCCAGCACGCCCAGGTTGCCGTACGTCACGCGCGGGTAGTCATCCGCGGAGAACTGCGGACGGAACAGGTCCGGCGCGTACGGGTGGTACGCCACGCGCCACGCTCGCGAGCCCACGCGCGCCGCGAAGCCATTCAAGAACGTCGTCGCCGACAGGAGCGGGCTGCTCGCCCCCGGCGCATCCAGCTCCGGACCAAAGTGGTGCGTCAGCGAGATGAGCACCTTCGCTGCCGACTGCCACGTCATCACCTGGTCATAGGCGGCGTTGTAGCTGGCCGCGTACGTGTCCAGCCACGCCGTGGTGTTGCACGCGCCCGCGCCCTGACCGCAGCCGATGTCGAACCAGTCGTTGGAGTTGACCTCGTTGTGGATGACGAAGTCGGCGATGCGACCATGGCCGTTGAGCCCGTTGTAGCGCTGCGCGAGCAGGCCCACGAAGCGGCCGTAGTCCGCCGCGTTGTTGGGCGCGCAGAAGATGTCGAAGCCCGCCGCCGCGGGCGTACACGTGCGCCCCGCGCGCGCCCACGCGGGCACGCCGTACACCACCGCCGTCACCACCACGCCGCGCGCCGTCCACTCGCGGATGGCCGCGTCCACGTTGGCCGCCACCGCGAAGCAGTGCCCCGCGTACTCCACGCGCCCTCCGGTACACGGCGGCGCCTGCACCGACGGCTCCCACGAGGCCCAGACCAGGTTCATCGCCACGCCGCCCGTGTTGTTGCCCGCGAGCTCGTCGTAGCCAGGCCAGAAGTCCGGCTGCACGCCCTTCAGGCGATACGCGGTGCGCGTCGGATACGGCAGGTTCGCCCCCGCCACCGCCGGCAGCAGCCCCACCACGGCCAGAGCCAGCGCCAACCCCAGGGCCCGGCCTCCACACAGTCCTTGACGCAAGTGACACCTCCCGTGCGCGTCGAGCCCGCCGAGGACCCACTCCCTGTCTCGCGTCCTCAGGCCAACTCAACGAGATAATCAGATTATGCAGTTAAAACCACTCTATGTCGTCAAAATTGACTCACAGCTTGTCTTGATTGGAAGTGAGGGAAGTAGGCTGCGCGGCTCATGCCTTCGTCCCTCCTCGAAGTCTTCTTGGAACACGCCCACGACGCGCCGGGCCGGCCGCTGCTCACGTTCGAGCGCGAGTCGACCTCCCACGGCGAGTTCGCCGCGCACGTCGCGGCCTTCGCGAAGGGGCTGCGTCAGCGCGGCCTGCAGCCAGGCGAGCGCGTGGCGCTCTTCCTGGAGAACAGCCCTCGCTTCATCGTCGCCTACCTGGGTGTGCAGCACGCGGGCTGCGTGGTGGTGCTCGTCAACACGGCGTACCGCCAGGTGGAGCTGGCCCACATCCTCGCGGACGCGGAGGTGCACACCTGCGTCACCAGCGCCTCGGGAGTCGCCGAGCTCATCCCCCTGAGAGACCAGCTCCCGTCGCTGCAGTGGCTGGTCACCGTGGAGCCAACCACCGTCGCGCCTCCGGCCTCGCTGGAGGTCATCGACTTCGACACGCTGCTCGAGGAAGGCACGACGTCACCGGTGGCGCTCGCGCTGCCGCGTCCGGAGGACCTGGCGGTGCTGGGCTACACGTCCGGCACCACCGGCCGCTCCAAGGGCGCCATGCTGCTGCACCGCAACCTGCTGGCCAACGTGAAGGCCGTCACCGAGGCGTGGCGCTGGACGGCGGCGGACCGGCTGCTGCTCGCCCTGCCGCTGTTCCACACGCACGGCCTCATGGTGGGCCTGCACGGCACGCTGTACACCGGGGGGAGCCTGGAGTTGCACCGGCGCTTCGTCGCCACGGAGGCGCTGGCCACGTTGCGCGATGACGCCTCGCTGACGATGTTCTTCGGCGTGCCCACCATGTACGGACGGCTGCTGGAGGAGTCACGGCGCACGGGCGTGAAGCCTCGCGAGCTGCGCCTGTGGGTCTCCGGCTCCGCGCCCTTGAGCCCCCAGCTCTTCCACGACATCGAGAAGGACTTCGGCGCGCGCATCCTGGAGCGCTACGGGATGACGGAGACCCTCATGAACACCACCAACCCGTACGACGGCGAGCGCCGGCCGGGCACGGTGGGCTTCCCCTTCCCCGGCCAGCAGGCGCGCGTGGTGGACGTGCGCACGCGCCGGCACCTGCCCCCGGGGGAGATGGGGGAAATCGAAGTCCAGGGCCCCCACGTCTTCGCCGGCTACTGGCGCCGGCCGGATGCCACGTCGGAGTCCTTCGACTCGGAGGGCTGGTTCCGCACGGGCGATCTGGGCGAGCTGGACGCGGACGGCTACCTGCGCATCACCGGGCGGGCGCGGGAGCTCATCATCAGCGGCGGCTTCAACGTGTACCCGCGCGAGGTGGAGGAGGTGCTCGCCACGCACCCGGGCGTGGCCGAGGTCGCCGTGCTGGGCCTGCCGGACGCGGACTATGGCGAGCAGGTGGTGGCCGTCGTGGTTCCCCCCGCCGGCGTCCACGCCCCCGAGGCCCAGGCGCTGGTGGACTGGTGCAAGGACAGGCTGGCCAGCTTCAAGAAGCCCCGTCGCGTCGTCTTCATGGACTCGCTGCCTCGCAACGCGCTAGGCAAGGTCCAGAAACACCTGTTGCGAGCCCGACTGCGGTGAGCCCCCTGGTCCGCAGCATTCCGAACACACCGCGCTCAAAACCATGGCTTGCGCCGCGCCGTGTCCTACCGTCCCGCCCTGGGGTGGCCGGAGCCGGGGTGGTTCCGCTGAACGAGGCCCCATGTGGTGACCGCGCGCGAAGGGAGGGTGTGCGTCGATGAAGCGGCTGCTCATCGTGGATGACGAGCTGGCCATCGTCGAGGCACTCCAGGACATCCTCTCCGTGGAGGGCTACGGCATCCTCACCGCCTTCAACGGCGCGGAGGGCCTGCAGCGGATGGCGGAGGTGCGTCCGGACCTGGTGCTGCTGGACTTGATGATGCCGGTGATGGACGGCCGGGAGATGCTCCGTCGCATGCGCGACGACGCCTCGCTGCGCACCATTCCCGTGGTGGTGATGAGCGCGGGCCGCATCTCCGAGGAGGAGCGCCGCTCCAGCGCCCGCTTCCTGGCCAAGCCCTTCGAGCTCGACCTGCTGCTGGAGACCATCACCGAGCTGCTCGGCGGGCCCGACGGGCCCACGCCCGGCACTCCAGGGACGGCGGGCTGAGGCACGCCGTCCCGGCGTCGCTCAGCCCGGCGTCGCGCGGAACAGGATGTCGCGGTAGTACTGCAGCTCGTTGATGCTGGAGCGCAGGTCCGCGAGCGCGGTGTGACCGCTGGGCGGCTTTCGCGGCTCCACCAGGTTCGGGTACCACGCGCGCACGAGGACCTTGAGGCTCGTCACGTCCACCATGCGGTAGTGCAGGTAGCGCTCCAGGAGCGGCATGTACTGGAACAGGAAGCGGCGGTCGGTGTGGATGGAGTTGCCAGCCAGCACGCCCTCGCCCAGCGGGCAGTGTTCCGCCACCAGCGCCGTCACTTCCCGCTCCGCCACCCGCAGCGACGTGCTGGAGGCGCGCACCTTCTCGAGCAGGCCGTTGCGCGTGTGCATCTCACGCACCACGGGCTCCATGCGCAGGAGCACTTCCTCCGGCTGCCAGATGACGCGTTCGAACTCCGCGATGGGGCGCAAATCCGGCCCGGTGATGATGACGCCAATCTCGATGATGGCGCACGACTCGGGGTCCAACCCGGTCATCTCCAGGTCCAGCCAGACAAAGCGGGGTTCACGCGAGCGCATTCCGATGCCTATACCAGCCCCCGCGCCCATGCGGGGCCTCAATACTCCGCTTCAGACTTCCACCTCGCATTCGGCGGTCCACCGACCGTCCGCGCTCCGGCGCACGGTGGGTCCGCTCAGGGTGACGCCTCTCACGTCCCGAGAGGGACGGTGCCTCACCGGGTCCAGGTGCTCACCGTAGCCGCGGCCGAACAGGCGCGGCCCATCCAGGCGCACCGCGAAGCAGCGGAAGCGCAGTCGCCGCGAGCCCATGAGCTGGACGACGGAGCGCAGCCAGTCCATCAGCAGACCCTCCCGGTCGACGGCGTCGCACACCACGTCCACCTCCTCGCGCACCTCCACGGTGGACGGGTCCGTCACGCGCGTGCACAGCGCGAGCGCGACCTGCTCGAAGGCCTCCTCGGGCGTGCGGCCCTCGCCTCGCACCGCGACTTCGCCGCCCCGGGAGAAGACCTCCCAGCGCGGGGGCGGCGACTCTTCGCCTGTCCACGACTCGGTGCTCATTCACGCGCCTCCAGTCGAGGTGCATCCAGGTGTCGCGTGAACCAGTCGGCCGCGCGGCGCGCCACCTCCTCCAGCGTGCCGGGCTCCTCGAACAGGTGGGTGGCGCCGGGGATGACGATGAGGGACTTGGCGGCGGACAGCTCGTCGAACGCGTCCTGGTTCAGCTCCAGCACGTCCACGTCCAGGCTGCCCACCAGGAGCAGCGTGGGCGCGCGGACCCGGGCCAGCGCGGGACCGGCCAGGTCCGGCCTGCCACCGCGAGACACCACCGACTGGACGAGCTCCGGGTGCAGCGCGGCCGCCACCAGCGCCGCGGCGGCGCCGGTGCTGGAGCCGAAGTAGCCCAGGCCCATCCCGGACAGCTCCGGCTGGGCCTGCGCCCACCGCGTCACGGCGATGAGCCGCCGCGCGAGGAAGGGGATGTCGAAGCGCAGCTCGCCGGTGCCCGCGTCCATCGCCTCCTCGTCCGCGCCGAGCAAATCGAACAGCAGCGTGGCCAGCCCCGCGTCGCGCAGGCTCCGCGCGACGGCGCGGTTGCGGGGGCTGAAGCGACTGCTGCCGCTGCCGTGCGCGAAGACCACCAGCCCGCGCGCGCCCGGAGGAAGCCCCAGACTGCCGCCCAGCTCCACCCGCCCGGAGCGCACCGCCACCTCGTGGACCTCTTGGTCCTCTTGGTCCTTCGGGTCGTCCTGCCACATGGAGCCGCCCTCCTCGCGTCACGGGTTCACATCGTCACAAGCCCAAGGCTTCACGACTCACGGCGCACGGCTCACATCCAGGACCCACCCGGGTCCGTGGACTCCAGCACCGCCTGGGAGCGCCATGGCGGCTGGCGCGAGCGCTCGACCAGGTTCTGCAGCTCCACGTCCGGGAACGCGCGGAAGTCGTCGTACGCCTCGGCCACGGAGCGCATCCCCGCCTCCGTCGAAACGCACGCCACCGCGTCCGCCTCCCTTCGCAGCACCTCCAGCCCCTGGGGCGAGGCCACCGGGGTGCCCATCACCAGCCGGGCCGGATGCAGGAGCCGCAGGGCCCTCAGCGCGGCGGCGGCGGTGGCGCCCGTCAGCACGCCGTCATCCACCAGCAGCACCGTGCGGCCGCCCAGCTCCGGCGGAGGACGTCCGCGCAGCCGCCGCACCTGCTCCTCCACCACGCTGGCCTCTTCGCTCACCAGCGAGTCCACCTCGCTCCTGGGCAGGGGCGCCAGCCGCAGCGAATCCGAGAGCAGATACTGGCCGCCTCCCTCGGACACCGCGCCCAGGGTCAGCGCCCGTCCGGGGATGCTCAGCCGCCTCGACACCCAGACGTCCAGTGGGACCTCCAGCGCACGGGCCACCTCGTACGCCACCCGAAGCCCCCCGCGAGCCACCCCCAGCACGCGCGCGTCCGAGCCCCGGTAGGGCAGGAGCATCGTTGCCAGCCGTCGCCCGGCGTCCGCTCTGTCGCGAAAGCGCATCATCACTCTCCTTGTCCCTAGGAAAAGCACGCCCGGGCTCGCTGGCGGCGAAGGGGCGGACAACGGCTCTCCCGGAGGCACGTCGCCAGGGGAGGCAGCGAGCGCCGAGCCCCCGGGCCACCGGGCGCGCTAGGGTTGGGCCATGGACCCCATCCTCCTCATCGGCACCGCCAGTCCCCACCTGGGACGTGAGCTCGCCCTGGCCCTGGGCGTGGCGCCCGCTGACTGTCACTTCGAGCGGTTTCCCGATGGAGAGATGCACCTGGAGGTCCCCGCCGCCGTGCGAGGGCGCACCGTGGTGCTGGTGCAATCGCTGACGCCTCCGGCGGGAGAGCACCTGCTGGAGCTGCTGCTGATGGCGGACGCGTGCTGGCGGGCCGGCGCGGCGCGGCTGGAGGCGGTGGTGCCGTACCTCGGTTACGCGCGGCAGGACCGACGCGCACGGCCGGGCGAGCCCCTGGGCGGTCGCCTGGTGGCGGACATGCTGTCCCAGGGCCGCTTCGCGCGAGTGCTGGTGGTGGACCTGCACAGCCCCGCGCTGGAGGGGTGCTTCGGCGCGCCGCTGGAGCACCTCACCGCGCTGCCGGTGCTGGCGGAGGCGCTGCGGCCCCACGTCACGGACACCTCGGTGGTGGTGGCGCCGGACCTGGGCGCGGTGAAGCGCGCGGAGGCGCTGGCGCGGCTCCTGGGCCGTCCGTGGGCGGTGATTCACAAGGTGCGGCTGAGCGGCGACGAGGTGCACGCCAGCGGCCTCATGGGCGAGGTGCGCGGCAAGCGGCCCATCCTGGTGGACGACATGGTGTCCACGGGCGGCACACTGGTCGCGGCGGCGGGCACGCTGCGCGCCGCGGGCTGCGCGGATGACCTGACGGTGGTGACGACCCACGCGCTGCTGGTGGGCCCGGCGGTGGAGCGGCTGAGCGCGCTGCCGGTGACTCAGCTCGTGAGCACCGACAGCGTGGAGCCACCCTCGGGGCTGCCGTTCGGGCACCGGGTGGTGACGCTCGCTCCGCTGGTCGCCCGCGCGCTGCGGCCGTGAGCAGACGGGAGGGGTGCACGCGTGGGAGAAGTGGGCACACGAGGGCCCGGCGCCTCCAGGCCGGGCGCGGCGAGGGGTGCAAGTTGAGCCCGCGCCGGGGATGGACTCGGTCTAGGCTTGCCCCATGTCCGACACGTTGCTGACGAAGCGGGAAGCGGGGGTCCTCACCCTCACCTTCAACCGACCCGAGAAGAAGAACGCCTTCACGCATGCGATGTACGAGGCGGCCACCGCCGCGCTCAAGCAGGCGGCGACGGACGACGAAGTCCGCGTGGTGCTGCTCACCGGCGCGGGCAGCGTCTTCACCGCGGGCAATGACATCGGCGACTTCATGGAGCACCCGCCCGCGGGCGAGGACAGCGCGGTGTTCCTCTTCCTCAAGGCGCTGGTGGACGCGCCCAAGCCCGTGCTGGCGGCCGTGGACGGCCCCGCGGTGGGCATCGGCACGACGATGCTGCTGCACTGTGACTACGTGGTGGCGAGCGAGCGCGTGCGCTTCCACATGCCCTTCGTCCAGCTCGGTCTGTGCGCGGAAGGCGCCAGCAGCCTGCTGATTCCGCGCATGGCCGGCTACGCGCTGGCCAGCGAGCTGCTGCTGTTCGGCGAGCCCTTCGACGCGGCGACCGCGCTGCGCGCCGGCATCATCAACAAGGTGGTGCCCGCCGAGAGCCTCCAGGAAGTGGCCGCCGAGCGCGCCCGTACCCTGGCCTTGCGTCCCGCCGAGGCCGTGCGCGTGACGAAGGAGCTGATTCGGGGACCGCGCCGCGAGGAGACGCACGCCACGCTGGCGCGCGAGGGCGCGAAGTTCATCGAGCGCCTGGGCTCCACGGAGGCGCAGGAAGCCTTCATGGCCTTCATGTCGCGCGGCAGCAAGAAGTAGCCGCCCTCGGGGACCTCATGAGCCCGGAGCCAGCGCTGGCCCCGGGCTCGAACTCCCAACGTGGGTCAGCGCGTCGTCGGAGCCTGCGGCGGACGAGGCGTGCCGCGCCCGGTGAGGAAGGACTCGATGCTGGCCGCCTGCGCCGACTTCAGCGCGACGCACTGGTCCACCGACTCCAGAATCTGCGCCAGCATGCGAGGCCCGCCCGGCGCGTTCGCGTTGCGCGTCGTGAAGAAGTCCGAAATCTCCTGCCGCCGCTCCGGACTGCAGAAGCCGCCGGCCACGAAGACCATCCGGCCAGCGGCGTCCTTCGGCAGGAGCGCGTCGGGCGAGTCCCCCACCAGCCGGTCGTAGTTCTCCTTCACGAAGTCGAGCGCCACGCCCTGCGTGCCCGCGTGCTGCGTGGCCCCGAACACCATCCACATCGTCTCACGCGGGTCCAACGCCTTGTCGAACACCAGCGACAGGCCCTGCTTCACCAGCACCGGGTCCCTGAAGCCGCTCAGCGCGCCCAGCAGGTGCTGACGCGTGGAGCGGTCCTTCTCCGAGCGCACCGCCGTGAGGAGCTTCTGCTGGAAGGCCGCGTCCCCGTGCGCCGCGGCGACCGCGAGCACCGCGTCCACCATCTCCGGTTCAATCGCGCGCTTGTCGGTGAGCCACTTGTCCGAGAGCGCCCGAGCCTCCGCGACAATCTTCGGGTCCGCGCCGTCGCGGCCCGCCACCCGCACCAGGCGCGGACGCAACAGGCGCGTGTCCTCGCTCTCGCCCTTGCGCGAGGCGAAGCCCAACTGCCGGGCCCGGGGGCCGTACGTCTCACGCAGGAAGCGCGCGCGGTCCGGAAGGCGCGCCTCCGGCAACAGCCGCGCGCTCGACAGGTCCAGCATGTCCATCGTGCTCTCGACGATGACGCGGTCCGGGTCCTGGGCCATGCGGGCCGCCAGCGCCAGCGCCTCGGAGGCCGGCAGCGCCCCGGACAGGGCCAGCGCCTTCACGTCCCCCAGCAGCGCCACGCGCTCCGAGCGCGACAGCTTCGCCACGCCCGTCTTCAGGAGCTTCGTCGCCGCGTCCCCCGCGAGCTGCATGCGGAAGAAGCCCGCGCCCTCCGCGTTGGGGAACACCCAGGCCGGGCACGTCTTCGCCTCCGGCAGGACGACCTCGGCGCGCTCTCCCTCCAGCACCGTGCAGGCGCGCGCGTCCTTGTTGCCCGCCGCGTACTCCACGCACACGGGCACCTTCCACGTCTGCGGCCCCGGCGCCTGCGAGCCCAGCCGCAGGTAGCGCTGCTGGGTGAGGACCACCTTCGGCTGACCCGCGCCACACTCCAGCGACGCGGTGACGAGCGGCGCGCCGCCCTGGTCCAGGAACGTCCCCAGCACGCCCGTCACGTCCTTGCCCGCCTCGGCGGACAGCGCGTCCAGGAAGTCCTTCGCCGTGGCGTTGTCGTGCGCGTGCTTGCGCAGGTAGCGCTGGATGCCCTTGCGGAACACCTCACGCCCCAGCCACTCCTCCGTCATGGTGAGGACCGCGGAGCCCTTGCCGTAGGTGATGCCGTCGAACGCGTTGTGGATGTCATTGGCCGTGTCGATGGGCTGACGGATGCGGCGCGCGGACAGGAGGCTGTCGGAGTCCAGCGAGCGGCTGCGGTCCTGCACGCGCTCCACCGGCGCGTCCCACGACGGCTGCCACGTCTCGATGATGCGCGGGGTCACCCAGGTCGCGAAGGATTCGTTGAGCCACAGGTCGTCCCACCACGCCAGCGTGACGAGGTTGCCGAACCACTGGTGCCCCAGCTCGTGCACCTGCGTGTCGGAGAAACCGCGCTGCCGGCTGAGCGAGTCCTCTTCCGGCTTCGCCAGCATCATCCGCGAGTTGAACGTCACCAGACCCGGGTGCTCCATGGCGCCACCGAGCAGCGGCACCGCGATGACGTCCAGCTTCTCGTACGCGTAGGGGATGCCGAAGTAGTCCTCCAGCGCGGCGAGGATTTCGGGCGTCACCTTGGCGGCGTAGGTGCCTTCGACGGCGCGGCCCTTCGGGGTGATGATGCGCGTCTTCACCTTCTTCTGGCCGGAGTCCGCGGCGGCGAGGAAGTCGAACGGGCCCACGCCGAAGGCGATGAGGTAGGAGGGCAGGGGCTGGGTGCGCGCGAAGCGGTAGGTGCGGCCACCGTCCGGGCGGGCCTCCTCGGCGAGCTGCGGCGTGTTGGTGACGGCCACGTTGCCCGCGGGCACATGGAACGTCAGCTGCCAGGGCACCTTGAACTCGGGCTCGTCGAAGCACGGGAACACGCGCCGCGCGTCGATGGGCTCGAACTGCGTGTAGACGTACCAGTCGCCGCCCTCGTTGACGCGGAAGGCGCCGTCCGTCTCCTTCTCGGAGGCGGTGCCCTCGTACACCACGCGCAGCTTCGCGGTGCCGATGGCCAGCGGCTTCGCCAGCGAGAAGCCGAGGAAGTCACCCTTCTCGCTCTTCAGCGGCGTCACGTCGATGGTGGCGCCCGCCTGCATCAGCGAGGCCTCCTTCACCGTGAGGTTCTTTCCGTGCAGCCACACGATGGAGGTGGGCTGGGCCACGTCGAGCCCGATGCTCGCCGTGCCCTGGAAGGCGGAGACCTTCGGGTCCAGCGTGAGCTCCACCGCATAGCCATTGGGACGCACGTCCTTGGGCAGACGCAGCGTGGGCGGCGTGGGAGCGGCCGAGGCCGCGGAGGATGAAGCGGGAGCAGTCGCTGCGGGCTCGGCGGCCGGAGGGTTCTGCCGGGCACCGCACGCGCACAACAGGGCAACGGTGGACAGAACCACCGCTCGGAGCAGGTTGGGCATGGCGCGCATAGTGGCCCATGCCGGGCAGCCAGGGTAGCGCCGCGCATGAGTGTGTTCTTGCCGTAATCTTCACTTCGGGGTGGAGTGCCTCCGTGTCCTCGCCCGCTCCCATTTCCGACCAGACAGTCCCGCCAGCGAACGCCGCGAAGGTGCCCTCCGAGCATCTGCGCCGTGTCATCGGCACGCCTCCGGGCCCGGTGGTGAAGTTCGTGACGCGCTTCGTCTTCGCGTTCCTCACGTGGCTGTCGTTCGCGTCACGCGACGCAATCGCCCGCTTCGTGGGCAACCTGGCGTACACGCTGGGCATCCGCCGCCGCGTCGCGCTGGACAACCTGGCGCACGCGCTGCCGGAGAAGACCGACGCGGAGCGACGGGACATCGCGCGGGGCGCGTACATCAACATGTCGCGCGTGGTGCTGGAGTCGGTGCCCTCGGGAGACCGGCTGACGTCGGACTGGGCCGAGCAGGGCGTCGAGGGCACGGAGGCCTGGGAGGCGCTGAAGGCGCGCGTGGCCACGGGCAAGGGCGCGCTGATGGTGACGGCGCACTTCGGCAACTGGGAGCTTTTGGGAGACATGCTGGTGCGCCTGGGCGTGCCACTGGTTGCGCTGGTGCGTCCGTTGAAGGGCGCGCTCAACACGCGCATCGCGGAGAACCGGGTGCGCCTTCCCGCGGGGCTCATCTATCCGCGCGGCGCCATCCAGGAGCTTTCGGAAGCGGTGGAGCGCGGCGAGTCGCCCTTCATGCTGCTGGACCAGGCGCTGCCGGCGAAGGCGGCGGTGTTCGTTCCGTTCTTCGGGAGGCTCGCCTCCACGACGCCCGCCATGGCGGTGGCCGCGCAGCGCACGGGCGCGCCGGTGTTCGTGGTGATGGGCGTGCGCAACGGCAAGCTGGGCCCCAGGCTGCGGCTGGAAGTGGAAGGGCCCATCCTCCCGCCCGCGCCTGGCGAGTGCGAGGACCCGATTGCGGAGCACACCGCGCGCGTCACCGCGGCGCTGGAGCGCTGCATCCGCAAGTACCCGCACCAGTGGATGTGGCTGCACCGCCGCTGGAAGGTGCAGCCTCCCAGCGCGACGGACGCGAAGCGCTGAGCGTCGCTACTCCACCACCACGCGCCGCAGGTGCGCGCCCAGGCGCGCGACAATCTCGTAGTGCAGCGTCTGCGCCCAGCCGGCGAGCGACTCGGCGCTGATGGACTCGTCGCCTTCGCGCCCCAGCAACGTCGCCGTCACGGGGCGCTCGTCATGCGCGGCGCGCGTCACGTCGACGATGAGGTGGTTCATCATCACCCGGCCCAGCACCGCGCACCGCCGCCCGTTCACCAGCACGTGCGCCTTGCCCGAGGCCAGCCGTGGATAGCCGTCGTAGTAGCCCACGGGCAGCACCGCGATGCGCGTGGGCTCCGACGTCCGGTAGGTGCAGCCGTAGCCCACATAGCTGTCCGCGGGCAGCCACTTCACCACCTGGCTGCGGCACCGCCACGACAACACCGGCTTGAGCACCGGCACCTCGCCCAACACCAGCCGCGCCGACAACCGCGTCTCCGCCGACGGCCACAGCCCATACAGCGAAATCCCTACCCGCTGCGCCTCGTAGCGCGCCCGGGGCAACACCAGCGCCGCGGCGCTCGCGGCGATGTGCCGCTGCAGCACCCGCCCCTCGCCCAGCTGTCCCGACAAGAGCCGCAGCCCCGTCTCGAACGCGTCCACCTGCGCCAGCGCGTAGCCCTGCTCCGTCACGTCCTCCGTGTTGGCGAAGTGGCTCAGCCCGCCCACCACCTCCAGCACGTCCCGCGCGTCGACCAGGAACTGTGTCTCGCGCGGGAGCTGCTCCAGCGTGAAGCCCTCGCGCCCCAGGCCCGTGTCGATGTGGACGTGGACCCGCAGCGGCCGCTCCAGCTTCGCCGCGCGCAGCACCGGCACCGCGTCTTCCCAGCCACGGTCCGCCACCACCACCTCCACCCCCTCGCGCGCCAACACCACCGCCTCGTGCGGCGCCACCGCGCCCAGCACCACCACCTGCCGGGGAGGCAGGCCCTGGGCCCGCTCGTACTCACGCACCTTCAGCGCGTCCTGCGGCGCGATGAAATACAGGAGGTCCACCAGCCCGTGGACCAGCGGCAGCACCTGCGCCAGCCCGTGCCCATAGGCGTTGCCCTTGAGCACCACGCCCAGCGACTGCGACGTCCCTCCCCGCCCCTCCAGCGCCCGGAACACCTCCACGTTGTGCCGCAGCGCCCCCGCGCTCAGCTCCAACCACGAGGTATGGGCCGCATCCCCGGGCCCGCCGCCAATTGACTCCACGTTCACCTCCACCACGTCGACTCCCGCCCCATACCAGCAATGGACGGGCCATGGGCTTCGCGGCCCCTGGGACACAGGCGCCCGCGTATGGAGCAGGCGCACCGGGGGACCGTCCGGGCCCACCCCTTGTCATACCTGTTGTCCCGGAGCCCTCCTCCATCAGCGAACCCAGGCAAACAAGAGTTCACTTCGGAAATGGTTGAATCCGGATTACGCGAGGGGGGTGCTATCGTCCCACGGCGTGTCCCCCCCGGACGTTTCCCTGGCCCAGGCCTTCATCGCCGCGCGTGGTGTTTCCTCCGCGCCGGAGCCGTCGCTGCCCCTGCTGCAGGAGCGGCTGACGCGCGCGTTGTCCACCGCGCGCGCGGCCTGGCCCGGGGTGGAGCTGGAAGGCGTGCGCTTCGTCAGTCATCTGGCGCGGCTGCTCCCCACGCAGGCGCCCTCCGAGGACGTGGAGAAGTTCCACCTCCCGGACGTGTACCTGGCTCGCGCAGCCGCGGACCGGCTGCCCTCCGCGCTGAACGCCTTCGAGTCGAGCTTCCTGCCCGAGGTGAACGCGGCCGTCGCGCGGCTGAAGCTGCCGCCCACGGGGCTCGACGAGGTCCGCCAGCTGCTGCGCCAGCGCATGCTCGTGGGCAGCGCCGACTCTCCCGCGCGGCTGGCCGCCTACCCGGGGACGGGTCCGCTCAGCGGGTGGGTGCGGGCCGCGGCGCTGTGGCTCGCGCTCGACTGGCAGCGCCAGCGCAGCGGACATCCCCAGGCGGATGACGGTGACTTGTCGCTGCTCGTGGCGCCGGGGGACGACCCGGAGCTGCTCTATCTCAAGAACACGTACCGCGCGGAGTTCAGCACCTCGTTCTCCGCGGCGCTCGGAATCCTGGAGCCCCGTCAGCGCAACTTCCTGCGCCTGAAGTACCTGGACGGGCTGAGCATCGACCAGCTCGGCGCGCTCTACGGCGTGCATCGCTCCACCGCGGCGCGGTGGGTGGTGGCCGCGCAGGACGCGCTGCTCCAGGAGACCCGACGGTTGCTCACCGAGCGGCTGCGCCTCACCGGCTCCCAGCTCGACAGCGTGTTGCGCCTCATCTCCAGCCAGCTCGACGTGAATCTCAGCCGCCTGCTGCGCTCGAAAGCGGACTGACGCCGCGGACCCCGCACCTCCCGGGAGGGTTCCCCGGGGCGTCGAAGCGAATTAAAGAAGAGGCGGGATGCGAACGCTCTTCATCGGAGACGTCCATGGCTGCGCGGAGGAGCTGAACGCGCTGCTGGCCGCGTGTGGCTGGCGGCCGGACGACCGCGTGGTGCTGGTGGGCGACCTGGTGGCGAAGGGGCCGGACTCCGCGGGCGTGGTGCGGTGCGCTCGCGAGCGCGGGCTGCTCGCGGTGCGAGGCAACCACGACGCGCACGTGCTGCGCTGGCACACGGGACGCGCCCCCGAGGGCAAGAAGCTGGGCAAGGAGCACCGCCAGGTCCTGGAGACGCTGACGGCCGAGGACTGGACGTACCTGGAGGCCCAGCCGCTGTACCGCCGCTTCCCGGACCTGAATGTCCTCGCGGTGCACGGAGGGCTGGTGCCAGGAGTCCCGCTGGAAGCGCAGCGCGCGGATGAGCTGCTCAACCTGCGCAGCATCGCCCCGGATGGGACGCCGTCGAAGCGCGTGGATGGCGGCGTGCCCTGGGCCAGTTGCTGGAAGGGCCCGGAGCTGGTCATCTTCGGCCACGACGCCATGCGCGGCGTGCAGCAGCACTCGCATGCGGTGGGCCTGGACTCGGGCTGCGTGTACGGCGGGCGCCTCACGGCCTACGTGATGCCGGAAGGACGCCTCGTCTCCGTGCCAGCCCGCCGCGCCTACGTGGACGTGAACGGCTCGCCGTGAGTCCGCGCCCCGCGCTCAGATGATTCCGCCGTTGGCGCGCAGCACCTGCCCGTTGACCCAGCCGGCGTCGGGGCCGGCGAGGAAGGCGACGGTGGCGGCGATGTCCGTGGGCTGGCCCAGTCGCTCCAGCGGCGCGAGCTTCGCCATGCGGTCGACGAGGTCCTGGGGCTTGCCCTTGAGGAACAGGTCCGTGGCGGTGGGCCCCGGGGCCACGGCGTTGACGGTGATGTTCCGTCCGCGCAGCTCCTTGGCCAGCACGCTCGTCATCGCCTCCACCGCCGCCTTGGTGCCCGCGTACACGCCGTAGGTCGGCTGCAGCAGGCCCACCACGCTGGAGGAGAAGTTGATGATGCGCCCGCCGTCGCGCAGCCGCCGGGCCGCCTCCCGCAGGGTGTTGAAGGTGCCCTGGAGGTTGACCGCGATTTGCCGCTCGAACACGGCGTCGTCGGTGTCCGCCAGCGTGGAGAGGCTCATGATGCCCGCGTTGTTGACGAGCACGTCCACGCCGCCGAAGGCCGTCTGGGCCGCGTCGAACAGGCGCCGCACGTCCGCGCTCTTGCTGACATCCGCCTGGGCGGCCAGGGCCTTGCCGCCCGCCTGCTCAATCTCGCGGACCAACGCCTCCGCGGGCGCGGCGGACTCCGCGTAGTTGACGATGACGGTGAAGCCATCCTGGGCCAGCCGCTTCGCGACGGCGGCGCCGATACCTCGGGAAGCGCCGGTGACGAGGGCCACCTTCGGGGTCTGTGCATTCATGTCGTTTCTCCTGTCCGGCGTTTCGTCGCCGGCATGGGAGAAACAATGGGCCTTCGCCCCCGCGAAATAATGCCCTGGGAACCGGCATCACAGTTCCACCAGGGCGAACAATCGGGCCGGACGGAGGCCCTGCGGTGCCCCTCTCAGTCCAGACGAGGGGCACCTGGGGGGCGGCTAGAAGTCCCGGGCCCTGGAGCGACGCTGCTGCCTCTGGAGGCGCTCCAGCCCATCGCGAATCGCCTCCGCGTACTCGGGGCTCTCGTAGTGGAGCGTGAGCAGCCGCTCCCGGGAGAACTGGTAGCCCACGAGGCGGACGGTCGTCTCCCACGCCTTCCAGTTGGCGACGACCACGAAGCCACGGCGGGAGATGCTCACCTCGGGCTCCGAGATGGGACCGAACAACTCGGGCGCCTCCGACTCGGAGGCGGCGCTCTCTTCAGGCGCCGAGGCCACGGCCGTGTCCCGCGAGTCCTCCTCGTCCAGCGAGTCCCCCGCCGTCGTCGCCTCGACCAGCGGAGGCTGTCCCTCGGACACCCGCGCTCCCGACTCCGTGGGCGCGGGGAAGTTCGTGGGTGCGCCGTCGGGCGGAGCTCCCGCGACCTGCGCTCCAGACTCCGTGGGCGCGGGGAAGTTCGCGAGCGCCCCGTCGGGCGGAGCTCCCGCGACCTGCGTTCCCGACTCCGTGGGTGCGGGGAAGTTCATGGGTGCACCATCAGGCGGAGCCCCCGCGACCTGCGCTCCCGACTCCGTGGCGGCGGGGAAGTTCGAGGGTACGGGCGGAGCGCTCTGGGAGAGCAGCCACGCGAGGTCGAGCGACTCGCGGTACCTCTGCACGCGTCGCGATGAGCCGCGCTTGGCGGCGCGGCCGTACTTGGAGGTCAGCAACTCCACCACCTCCTGGTGGTCATTGCGCACGTCCGAGGGGGTCGCGAAGCGCACGAAGACGGAGCCCAGGCGCCCGTCCGCGAAGAGGAAGAACACCTGGGCGGGGTGCTCCGCCAGTGCCGTGGTGAGGACCAGGTCTCCGCGCGAGGTCTCCTGCGTGCCCGGGTACATCGCCCGGACCTGGTCACGCGTCATGCCCCAGGACGTGGACTGGAAGCCGTCACTCGAACCGTACTTCTGCGCATGCACGGCGCGAATGGCGGCACGGCGCTCATGCACCGTCGGACCGTGGTGTCGTGAGCCGCAGCCGACGAGCACGAACAACAACAACGACAAACACCCATTGCGAAGCATCGAGGCCATCTTTCCGTTTCCCCGAAAGGACGGCGTCCGGAGCATCAGCCCGCGACCCTCCCCCCGAGGAATCCATGTTCGACCACCGGCACCCTGGGCGAAGCGTATGGCAAATGGCCCGCCAAGGGCTACGTGCCCGAGCAGTCTGGTACCCGCGCCCGGTCCATTCGTTCAACACCGGAGGCCCGCCGTCGCCAGCCTCCGGTGAAGGACTTCCGCCTACCGGCTACAGCTCGTCGAAGATGAGCAGGCCCCGCGAGGTGTCGATGACATAGACATGGCCATCGCCCGGGATGCGCATGCCGATGGCGCCGTCATAGAACAGGGTGCCTCGAGCCCGGTCCGTCCCCCGCCAGGTATTGAAGTAGGCGACCTCCCTCATCTCCGAGGGACGCGACACGTCCAGCACCCGCACCCCGTGCTGATAGTGGGCGAGATAGAGCAGGTTGCCCTTCAGCTCCATGTTGTGGATGGAGACGCCCGGAGAGAGGCGGTACTCGCCAATGAGCACGGGCTTGTCCAGGTCGGTCATGTCGAGCGCCCGGACATGCCCCCCCCAGTCCTCACCGCCCTCGAAGACGATGAGCCGGTTGTTCACGTAGTGCCAGCGGTTCGTGTGGCTGGTGGCGCGCGGATAGACATACTCCCCCCGCTTCACCACGTTCGTCGGGTCGCTCACGTCGAGCACCAGCAAGCCCGCGGACCAGTGATTGACGAAGAGGCGATCTCCCCACGACGTGGCGTCATGGGGGAACGAAGCGACCAGGGGGTTCACACTCGGGTCCGCGTAGCGGCCGAGCAGCACGGGCTCGCGCGCGTTCTTCACGTCGAAGATGAGCGTCTCCGGCGTGGGCGAGGCGGACATGACATAGAGCCGGTTGAGGTCGCCATGAATGGTGTGCGCATCGATGGGGCGACCATCGGGCAGCGAGCGCAGCAGCTTCGGGTTCGCCGGCTCGGCGATGTCGAAGACGAGCAGGCCCCGGGCCGCGCTGGCGACGTAGAGCGCATCGTCCTTGGCCCACACGGCGTTCCAGTAGCTGTCGCCCGGGTACGTGATGCTGCTCACGAGCCGGGGCGCGGAGCGGTCACTCAAATCATAGACGAAGAGCCCGCCGGGCCCCGCGAGGGCGCTCTCCAGCGAGACGACATACGCATGCCCCTTGGTGACGAAGACGTCCGCGACGATGCCCTGGTTCACCACGCCCTCACCCACCAGGGTGAGCTTCGAGGCCTCCGCCTCGCCCGCGCGCCACTGGACCTTCTCCGCCTCGAAGGTGGCCTGGAAGCTGGGAACGCCGGCGAGGCAGACCGCGTAGCACCCCGTCACCCGGCTCGGGTTCGGCGCCTTGCAGCCCACGAAGGAGGACCGGAAGGCCCTGCCGTCCGGGAGCGTGCCGTGGTTGGAGAGGAAGAACGCGTTCCCGTCCACCCGGGCCTCGCGCATGGGATATCCGCCGTAGCTCACCACGCCCCCCGGCCGGAAGTTCATCGACCCGGTGAACTGGCTGTTGGCATTCTCTCGGATGTCGTTGCCAATGCCATGCACGGTGAAGTGGCCGTTGGCCTCCAGCCTCGTCAGCGAGTCTCGCTCACACGCGGACAGGTCGAAGGACTCCAGCGTGCCGCACTCGGCGGCGGCGCCGTCACGAGGCAGCAATGGACAGACGGCCAGGGGCTCCGGGGCCCAGTCCCCGTGGTCCTCGAGGACCTGCGAGGGACCCAGATTGACAGGCACTCCCTCGACGGGGACGACCTCCTGCGCACAACCCCCGCCAACGCTCAGGAACAGCGAGGCCACGAGCGCACCTCTCACGACATTCGTCATGATTCTCCATCCATGATGTCGGCCCCGGCCCTGACATCAACGCGATGAAGGTCTGCCCATATCGACGGAAGGTGCGGCTTTCTCCGGCGCCCTGCGGGTCAGCAGCGCCACGTCGAGCCCCACGCCCAGCAGCACGCCGACCGAATAACAGACGAGGTCGCTCCAGAGGAACCCCGCCCCCAACACCAGTCGCCCCGGCAGCGTGCGGCGCGCGGCATCCAGCCAGGGCGCGTGATAGCCCTGGCTGAACTCGATGCCGAAGGAGAACGCGAGCGCGACGGCGGCCACGGTGAGCGCGGCGCGGCGTGGGGCGAGGAAGCGCAGCAGCAGGAACACCAGGAGCGCCCACAGCGTGTCGCCCGCATAGGTGGCGAAGAAGGAGGGCCACGGCAGCGACTTCCTACGCGACGCCAGCCCCAGCGGAATCACCAGCACCGCCAGCCCCAGCGAGAGCAGGCGGGTGCGCGACGGGGAGGACGGGACAGGCGAAGGGCTCGGAGCGGACGTCACGCGCCCAAGACTACCCGAGCCGCGACGCGCGCCTCAGGGTTCGGCGGGATAGAGCTGCCCGCGCATCTCGCCGTAGTAGGTATGCGCCTTGGTGTGCAGGTTGAAGTAGAGCACGCCCTTGCGCGCGAGCGACTCCAGGCTGGCCAGCGTCTTCGTCTGCGCCAGGAAGCCCAGCTCGGCGGGACAGCTCTCCGGCAGCCCGGGCTTCATGCCCTTCATGTCCTTGATGAAGACGACATTCGCGTGGGTGAGCTCCACCGTCAGGCGGCCCTCCGCGAGCGTCTTCGACAGGTTGCCCAGCTCCCCGAAGTCCACCACCACGGGCCCGAGCACGCCGGGCGGACCGCAGTGGATGTGGAACATGAGGATGTCGGCGGGGTTGACGCCCTTCATCTCGAACTCGACGTAGGCGCGCGTCAGGTCCTTGGAGAACTTCAGCACGCCATGGCCCCGGGACTTGCGGGCCTCGCGAGGCGTCGAGGGCGCCGTGGCCCCCAGGCTCTTCTCCAGGAGCTTCGGCGTCTCGGACTCCTCGCCGGGCTCCTGCGCGGGGCTGAGGAAGGCCTCGTAGACGGTGAAGGTCGTCGCGCCGAGCGCCGGGTCCTTCGCGTGCGCGGACAGCGTCAGCAACGTGGTGGTGGCGAGGGTGAAGAGCAGTGGCGTTCGCATGGCGGGCTCCGGCACGAAAGGACGCCCTCATCCGTAGCGTGGATGTCCGAAGCCGGGGATGGCCGAAGATGGACACCCGATGGCCGGATTCGCCCCACGAGCCTCACCTCACAGGGGTTCGAGGAAGCGGCGGATGTGTGAGAGCACCTGCTTGATTTTGGGAATCTCAGAGAGCGCCTCCGGGACACTGAGGCGCAGGGGCCGCTCGCGGCCCACCACGTCCGCGAGCACGGGCACCAGCGCGCCCTCCCCTTCGCCCGGGTCCGCGAACGCCACGCTGGGAATCAGGCCAATGCCCTGCCCGGCCAGACAACACACCCGGATGAAGTGGATGTCCGACGACACGAGGGCGGGCTCCACCTGGAACGAAGGCCCCCGGAGCTGGGGCCACAGGCACGCGTCGTCGCCCGGCGCCTGCCAGGACAACAGCTCATGACCCTCCAGCTCCTCCACCGTGCCAGGGATACCGCGCCGACGCAGGTAGTCCTCGCTGGCCAGGAGCCCCTCGCGCACCCGCAACACCACCTGGGACATCCAGGGCCCCCGGGGCAGCCCCTCTCCGAAGTGCGCCGCCAGGTCCACGTTGTCGAGCGGCTCCGCCAGCGGATCATCACTGAAGCTCGCATGCACGCGCAGCAGCGGATACGTGGCCCGCAGCAGCGCGAAGAGGGGCGCGAGCAGGTGCGGCGGCAAGCCCACCGGCAACACCACCCGCAGAACACCGGAGGGCGCCTGGCCCACCTCGCGCAGCGAGGCCACCAGCGCGCTCGTCTCCTGCATCATCAGCCGGCCGCGACGGGCGAGCATCTCCCCCGCCTCCGTCAGGACGATGCCCGTCCGGGTGCTCTTCAGCAGTGGCACCCCGGCGCGCGCCTCCAGCGCCTCCACGCGTCGCCGCAAGGTCGTCCGCGACACCGCGAGGGAGTCCGCCGCAGCCAGGAACGAACCCGTCTCCGCGACACCGACAAAGGCACGCAACTCTTCCAGGTCCATGCTCTCGCCCCGTCGGTGCGGGCTCGCCGGCCCCCACCATGACGCCTCCCGGGGACGAGCATCCTCGGGCCCCTCCAGGACCGCAAGGCGGGGAGTGATGCCTGGAGGACACTCCCACCACCCTCCGGGGCAGCCCCGCAATGACATCCACGACATACCGCTGAAGCCACGCAACCTGGAACCGATGTGGGCCGATAACCCAGACAAGCGCAGTTCTCACACCCCTTCCATTCCGGGCCTTCACAAGCCAACGCCACGCGCGGGATGGACTCCGTCGAGGTCTCGTCACATGGGCACTCCTCCCATCTCCGGAAGCACCCCGAAGAAGGTCTACCTCCCGCCTCCCGAGGAGAAGCCCACGCCGAAGCCCGTCGTGGACAAGAAGGCCCAGGTCAACGCACCCAAGGACGAGTTCGAGACGGCGGACGCCGCGGCCAAGAGCAAGCCCGTGGAGCTCCTGGCCGGCTCGCCTCCCGCGGGCGGAACCAACCCGGTGGTGCCCACCAACGGCACCACTTCCGCGAAGTACCAGGTGGGTCCGGCCACGCGCCCGCCCATCCACCACGACAACGGCTTCCTGCAGAACCCCGCGGACCCGAAGGACACCAAGCCCATCGCCACGAAGGACCCGTCCTTCTCCGACTACGCCGCCAAGGCGAAGTGGGAGCTGAAGCTGGAGGCCGCGAAGACCTTCCGGCCGGACCTTCGGGACGGCACCGCCGCCTATGACCACTTCCTGCACGGCAACGGGAAGGACCGGACGTTCAACTACGAGCGCTTCGTCACCCAGGATGAGTCCGGCAAGCAGGTCCTGAAGAGCGCCACCCAGGACACCCAGAAGGCCGCCGAAGCCCAATACGCGGCCATGGTCGCCAAGGACCCCTCCCTGGCTGGCAAGCCCGTGACGTTCCAGCTCACCGGCGGCCCCATCGGCGTGGGTGGCAACGACGGCAAGTTCCCGTATCCCCAGTCGGAGAACTGGCAGAAGGCCATTGGCGGGCACAGCATCTGGAACAGCGCCACCGTCACCGTCACGCCGCCGGCCAAGCCGGGTGACAAGCCCTCGTTCTCCATGGACATGACGGTCCACGCCGAGGACCGGTATAACTTCAATCCCAATCAGAAGGACATCGCCACCGGCATCCCGGACTCGGACAACGGGCGCTTCGAGCAGACCGGACTGGCGCACCAGTACACCCAGACAGGCACCGTGCAGCGCAAGGTGACCTGGGGACAGGGCGACATCGAGAATGCCACGTCGACTCCCATCGAGACCGGCCGCTGAACCCACGACGTTCCGACATATCCTCGGGGGAGTCCTGGTCCTGGCGTGTGCCGCCTCGGGCTGCAAGGACTCGGACTCCCCACCCACGAGCGTCCCCATGAGCCAAGTTGCGACCTCACCCGCCAAGACGGGCACCGACCTCGCTTCACTCGAGCAGGTGGTGAACCTTCCCCGGCGCCCCGTGTCCGTCCAATGGCGCAAGGCCATCCGGGGCAAGGTGGGCATGGGCCCCACCGACTGGGAAGTGATTGCCGTGCTGGAGTACTCGGAGGCGGATGCCCAGGCGCTCCTGGCCACGCTGACGCCCACGGAGCTCGCCCCGCCCACGCTGAACGACGGGGGCTGGCTGTCGGCCACCACGCGCAAGTCCCTGGAGCGCGCCCGGGCCTACGACGCCTCCGCCTTCTACCGGCCCCCGCTGCAGAACGGGACGGTGCTCCACGTGCCGAGCACGAACACCTTCGTGCTCTCGCTCTTCACGCTGTAGTCCGAAGGCCCGCGCGGTGGCGGCGCTCGTCGAGCCGCGCGGTGCCTTCCAGCGTCGGATGGCGGCTCAGTACGCCGCGTCCGTGGCCGAAGCGCCGTCGCTGGCCTTCTTGTCGCTGCCGCCCTTGTCCTGCTCGGTGAAGAAGTCGGCGCTGATCTGCTCGTACAGGGACTCCACCGCGTTCGCCGCCAGGACCGTGGCCGCGCGGTGTAACCCCGCCGAGCGCTTGGACATCACCGTCCCGCTCGAACGCTTGAGCACCTGGCCCTGGGCGTCCACCAGCCGCGCCTTGTAACGAATCTGCGCCTGGACGGCCGCCACGCTGGCGTCCGTGACGGCGAAACTCAGCTCCGCCTCGAGCACCTGGAGCTTCAAGTCCGCCGGCGTGGCATCCAGCCGGAAGGCCGAGCCGAACCCGACGCGAAAGCCATCCTCGAGCGTGCCGCGCCACTGGTCCACGTCCAGCTTGTTAGCCGCCTCATTGGAGACGACGAAGTGGTCCCGCACCGCCGACTCCAGCACCAGCCCCAGGGTCGCCTGCTGCTCCGCGAGGTCGATGTTGGGACGAGGGGCTCCGCGTTTGACATACACCGTGCAACCACTGGCGAGCAGCAGCGCCGCGAGGGCAACCACGATACGGAACCCGGATACGGAACAGGCTGACATGCGACGACCCCCACGAACACAGGAGGCGTCTGCCTAACAGCCCTCGCCCGCGCATGGCAAGCCGCCCATCCTCCACCTTTATTTGCAACATGATTACTCAAGTATTGAATTGGCGTTTTCGCCGGACAGATTCGCGCCCATGGGACGCTTCAATTCGATGTTCGGCGGCGGCACCGGTACCGGGTTGGCAATCTCGCGGTCGGGAGACACCGTGATGGGCGGCCAGGCGCTGGCCCCCTGAGCTCTCCCGGGAGCGGCCGGGCCATACCCGGCGGCGCTGCTCGCCGCTGGTGCACGGGTGCTAGCATCCCGGCACTCCCCTGTCGGGAATCGCCATGGCCCCCACTCCTTCTGGAAGAACTTCGTCGAACGGGCGCGGACGCTTGAAGACGTCCACCCCGCCGAAGTAGCGATGCGCGCGACGATGCCAGGGCTGTCCACACATCGCGGGAGCACGGGGATGCGCGCCGCCGGGGGCATGCTGGCCCTGCTCGCGCTCTTGCTTGGCACGGTCGCCGTCGCGCAGGTGAACGGGCGCGAGCGACGCATCGGTCAGTTCTACCACTCGCGCTGGACGGTGAAGGACGGCGCGCCGGGACAGGTCTCCGCCCTGGCGCAGACGCCGGACGGCTTCCTGTGGATGGCCTCGGCGGCGGCGCTGTACAGCTTCGACGGCGTCCACTTCCGGCGCTTCGAGCCGCCCGATGGCCAGCCCTTCAGCAGCATCCAGACGCTGTATGTCGCCCCCGACGGCGCGCTGTGGGTTGGCTTCATCCATGGCACCTTGGCGCGCCTGAAGGAAGGCCAGGTCACCCGGTATGGCGAAGCCCAGGGCCTGCCCTTGTCCCAGGTGACTTCGTTCGCCACCGATGCCCAGGGAGCGCTCTGGGCCTCCACCAGCCTTCGCGGCGTGTACCGCCTGAACGGGAGCCAGTGGGAGCGCATCGCCGAGCCCTGGGGCCTGCCCGCGGCGGAGCAACGGGGCCGCGCGATGTTCGTCGACCGGGACGGCGCGCTCTGGCTCGCGCTCGCCGACAAGGTCTACCACCTGGAGAAACACGGCCGCGCGTTCCGCGACACGGGCATCACCGTGAAGTGGGTGAGCCTGATGTCCCAGGCACCCGACGGCACGCTCTGGGTCGCCGAGCCCACCGGCGCGGTGCGCCCCATCGGACTGCCGGGCGGCAAGCCCTACCCTGGCGCGGGGAGGCTGGAGGTCCAGTCCGCGGGCGTGCTGTTCGACCGCGAGGGGAGCCTGTGGGCCACGTCGCTCGGTGACGGCGTGCGCCGCATCGCGCATCCCGAGCAGTGGGGTGAGCGGCGCATCACCCGGCTCGACGAGGCCGGAGAGCCCTTCACCGAGAGGGACGGCCTCAGCTCCGACTACACGTGGCCCATCATCGAGGACCGGGAGGGCAACCTCTGGGTGGGCACCAGCGGCGGGCTGGACCGCTTCCGTCACAGCACCCTGGTGCTGGCCGAGTTCCCTCGCGGCTCGCATGACTTCGCCATCGCGGCGGGAAACGACGGCGCCCTTTGGGCGGGCACCACCAACCGGCCGCTGATGCGGCTGCGCGACAGGACGGTGGACACCTTCGACATCGGCGCCCCCATCCTCGCCACCCACAGGGACCGGGATGGCCAGGTGTGGCTGGCCGCGGAGAACGGCCTCTGGCGCATCCAGGACGACAAGCCCCTGCGCGTCGCGGACCTCCCGGCACCTCCTCCCGCGTACATCCACGCGATGACGAAGGACGCGCAAGGCACGCTCTGGGCCGCGCTCGTCGGAGGGGGCCTGTACCAGTTGCGGGATGGGACCTGGACGTCGCTGGAGGCGCGCACGGAGCTGAGGGCCCGGGAGCGCATCATGGCCGCGGCCACCGACCCCCAGGGCCGTGTCTGGCTGGGGCAGACGCAGGAGCTCCTCCGCGTCGAGGGGACGGACGTCCGTCGCTTTGGCCGCGCGGACGGCCTGGAGCTGGGCATCGTCACCTCGCTGAGCGCGGGCCAGCGACTGTGGGTGGGTGGGCAGTTCGGCCTGGCGCACTTCGACGGGCAGCGCTTCCACACGCTCGACGTGGAGGACGAGGAGCCCCTGCGCGGCGTCTCCGCCATCGTCGAGCTGCCAGACGGAGGCCTGTGGGTCCACGCGATTCCCGGCATCCTGCACCTGCGCGCGGACGAGCTGGCGCGCGTCGTCGCCGAGCCCGGCCGTGCGGCGCGGTGCGAGCGCTTCGACTTCCTGGATGGCCTTCCGGCGCGGCCCACCCTGCTGCGCCCGCTGCCCACGGCGGTGCGCGGAACGGATGGACGGCTGTGGTTCGCCACCAGCAACGGCGTGGTGTGGATAGACCCGACGCGCATCTTCCGCAATCCGTTGCCGCCGCCCGTGGCCATCCATGCGGTGCGCGTGGATGGACAATGGCTCACCCCGGGCCCTGGCGCGCTCAGCCTGCGTGAGCAGGCGACGAACATCGAAATCGACTACACGGCGCTCAGCCTCTCCATCCCCGAGCGCGTGCGGTTCCGCTACCGGTTGGAAGGCGTGGACACGGCGTGGCAGGACGTGGGCGGCCGGCGCGAGGCGTACTATTCGCACCTGTCCCCGGGGCGCTACCGCTTCCAGGTGCTCGCCACGAACAACGACGGCGTCTGGAACGAGACGGGGGCGGCGCTCGAGTTCGTCCTCCCGCCCGCCTTCTTCCAGACGTGGTGGTTCCGCGCGGTGTGTGGCGCCGCCGTCGCGGTGGCGCTGTGGCTCTTGTACCTGCTGCGGCTCCGGCAGGTGCGGGCCCGCCTGCGGCGACTGCTGGAGGAGCGCCATCTGGAGCGGGAGCGCATCGCGCGCGAGCTGCACGACACGCTGCTGCAGGGCATCCACGGGCTGGTGCTGCGCTTCCAGGCGGCGGCGGAGATGGTGCCCACCGGACACCCGGCTCGCGTGGCCATGGAGAAGTCCCTGGAGCGCGCCGACCAGGTGCTCGTCGAGGGGCGCGACAGGGTGATGGACCTGCGCGCCACGACGGTGGACCCGGGGGAGCTGTCCACGGCCTTCACCCAGTTGGGAGAGGAACTGGGGCACGAGCGGCGCTCCGCGCTCCACGTGGTGGTGGAAGGCACGCCCGTCGCGTTGGACCCCGTGGTGCGTGACGAGGTCTTCCGCATCGGTCGCGAAGCCCTGGCGAACGCGTTCCAGCACGCCGGCGCCCGGCGCATCGAGGTGGTGTTGACGTATGACTTCGCCCAGCTTCGCCTGCGCGTGCGCGACGACGGGCGCGGAGTCGAGGAGGCCTTCCTCCAGGCGGGCGGCAAGCCCGGACACTGGGGCCTGTCGGGCATGCGCGAGCGGGCCGTGAAGCTGGGCGCGCGGTTGGACATCCGGGGCCGGGAGAACGCGGGGACGGAGGTCGAGCTGCGCGTCCCCGCGGCGACGGCGTATCAGGACTTTCCGAGAGGCACCTGGCACCGACTGCGGCGGCTCGTGGGCGGCCTGCGCTGAGGACCTGCCTTGTCCGGTGAGCGCGGCCTCCCTCCATCAGGGGAGGTGCGCGAGGTGGCGCGGGAGCACAGTGGAAGCGAGCTTCCCTCCTCCTGCCCCGAGTGCGCGATGAGCACGACGTCCCCCGATACGATTGTCTTGATTCACGGCCTCTGGATGACGCCCCGGAGCTGGGAGCACTGGGTGGAGCGCTTCAAGGCGCGGGGCTACAAGGTGCTCGCGCCCGCATATCCGGGCCTGGAAGTCGAAGTCGAGGCGCTGCGCGAGGACCCGTCCCCCATCGAGAAGCTCACGATTGAAGAGACGGCCCACCACCTGGAGACGGTCATCCGGGGGCTTCCGCGTCCGCCCATCCTCATCGGCCACTCGTTCGGTGGCGCCATGGTGCAAATCCTGTTGGACCGGGGGCTCGGGGCCGCGGGCGTGGCCATCGACTCCGTGCAGGTGAAGGGCGTGCTGCGGCTGCCGTTCACCACGCTCAGGGCCACCTTCCCCATCCTCGCCAATCCCGCCAACCGTCACCGCGCGGTGCCCTTCACCCACGAGCAGTTCCGCTACGCCTTCACCAACACGCTCACGGAGGCGCAGTCACAGGCCGTCTACGAGCGCTACCACGTCCCCGCGCCGGGCCGCTTCCTGTTCGACGGAGCGCTGGCCAACTTCAACCCGCACGCGGCGACGAAGGTGGACTTCGACAAGGAGGACCGCGCGCCGCTGCTGTTCATCGCGGGGAGCGAGGACAACATCATGCCGGCGTCGCTCAACAAGTCGAACGCGCGGCACTACAACAGCGGAGTCGTGGCCTACAAGGAGTTCCCCGGCCGCTCGCACTACATCTGCGGCCAGGAGGGCTGGGAGGAGGTCGCCGACCACGCGCTCTCCTGGGCCCTGAATCCCACGGTGTGACGCCACTCGCGCCCTGCTAGCCTCGCCGCGTCTATTTCTTCCCGGCGAGGCACCATGAAGAAGCTCCTCATCATCGCGGGTGTGCTGTTCGTGGCGGTCGGCGGACTCATCCTCAAGACGTTCTCGGACGCCGGGCAGTTCAAGAGCCTCTCTCCCCACGCCCCCGGAAAGTGCAAGCCCGTGTCGGGCATGCCGGGCGCGGAGGACATCACGTTCCATCCGGGCCTGGGCTACGCCTACGTCTCCTCGGACGACCGGCGCGCGACGATGGCGGGGAGCCCCGTGACGGGCGGCATCTACCGCTACGAGCTTTCGGGCACCGCGCCCCCGGTGCTGCTGACGGGCGGCTTCTCCCCCGACTTCCATCCGCACGGCATCAGCCTGCACGTGGACCCGTCCGGCGCGCAGACGCTGTTCGTGGTGAACCACACCCAGGCCGAAGGCAACCGCATCGAGCGCTTCGAGGTCGGCGAGGACGGCCTGCTGGTCCACCGGGCCACGTTTCGCGACGCGCTGCTCGTGTCGCCCAACGACGTGGTCGCCATGGACGCCCAGCGCTTCTACGTGACGAACGACCACGGCAACCCGCCGGGCATGAAGCAGCGGGTGGAGGACTACCTCCAGCTCGCCCAGGGCAACGTCCTCTACTTCGACGGCCAGCGCTTCCAGGAGGTCATCCAGGGCACGAAGTACGCCAACGGCATCAACCGCTCCCTGGACGGGAGCACGGTGTACGTGGCGCAGTCCGTGGGCCGCTCGCTGAGCAGCTACGCGCGCGACCCGAAGACGGGCGCGCTGACGCTGCTCAAGACGCTCGACCTGGACTCCGGCCCGGACAACATCGAGCTGGATGCCGAGGGCAACCTCTGGATTGCCTCCCATCCCAAGCTGCTCGACTTCGCCTCCCATGCGGGCGACCCGACGGGAAAGACCCGGTCACCCGCGCAGGTGCTGCGCCTGACGGGCAAGGGCGCGGACCTGAAGGCCTCGGAGGTGTTCCTGGACGATGGCAGTCAGACGTCCGGAACGGCCACCGCCGCTGTCTTCGGCAAGCGGATGCTCCTGGGCCCCGTGTTCGAGAAGGACTTCCTCGACTGCGAGCTGCCCTGAGCCGCGCGTCAGAATCCAACGGGCCATCACCCCCGAGTCCCAGCCGGCTTGTCCTGACTTGAGAGCCTCCCCACCCTCCTGGCTGCCAGGACAGGGGGCGGAGGCTTTCGCCCGGGGGAGAGCGGCGACATGGGCGGTGGGCTGAGTTGGAGGGGGAAGGTCGGAGTGGGTGGGCTCTTCGCGGCGCTCGCGGCGTTCGCTCCTGGGAGCGCGGAGGCGGACGCGGGCGACCTGGCCCTGGGGCATCACCACAAGGAGAAGCACGAGAAGAAGAAGAAGAAGGAGGATGCGGCTGGCACCGGTGGCTCGGGTGCGGCGGCGATGATGGGGCCTCGCGTGGGCGGGCACGTCGCCGCGGTGATTCCCTTCCTGAGCGTCACCGACGAGGACACCACCGTCATCTTCGGGGACTTCTTCGACCTGGGTCTGGCGCCGGGCATCACCCTGCACCTGAACGAGCGCTGGGCGCTCGACTTCGAGTTCATCGCCTACAGTCGCTGGCGGTTCGAGGATGGCGGCAGGCCCGCGAGCGTCAGCACCAGCATCGTGCTGGACCCGGGCGTCATCTACGACTTCGGGCAGTTCAAGGGCGGCCTGCGGCTCGCCATGCAGGTGGGCGCGGGCGTGCCGTTCAACATGGGCGTGGTGCCCATCATCATCAAGGGCTTCCCCATCACCGAGCACCTGAAGTGGTTCGTGGAGCTGGACCTGCCCTTCTTCGTCACCGGAGCACCGGGCGACGGGGGCTTCAGCTTCTCGCCGCAAATCCAGACGGGCATCGCCTTCTGACGGCGCCCGTCCCAACACGCATCCAGAGCCGCTTCACGGTGCTCGATGAAGCGGCGCTGGGTGTGGAATCAGCGCGCCTTGAGGTTCTGGGCGACGAAGTCCCAGTTGACCAGGTGCGTGAGGAAGGTCTCGATGTACTTGGGCCGCTGGTTGCGGAAGTCGATGTAGTACGCGTGCTCCCACACGTCGATGGTGAGCAGCGCCTTCTGGCCGTGCTTCATCGGCAGGTCCGCGTTGCCCGTCTTGGTGATGGCGAGCTTGTCCTTGTCCAGCACCAGCCACGCCCAGCCGGAGCCGAACTGCGTCGCGGCGGCCTGGGAGAACTCCTCCTTGAACTTCTCGAAGGAGCCGAAGTCGCGGGTGATGGCGGCGGCGAGGTCACCCGTCGGCAGGCCTCCACCGCTCGGCTTCATGCAGTGCCAGTAGAACGTGTGGTTCCAGACCTGGGCCGCGTTGTTGAACACGCCGCCGTCGCTGGAGAGGATGACCTCCTCCAGGGACTTGCTCGCCTCGGGCTTGCCGTCGAGCAGCTTGTTCAGGTTCGTCACGTACGCCTGGTGGTGCTTGCCGTAGTGGTACTCCAGCGTCTCCTCGCTGATGTGAGGGGCGAGCGCGTCCTTGCGGTACGGAAGTTCAGGCAGCGTGAAGGCCATGAGTCAGGTCCTTTCCAGGGTAAAGGGATGCGGAGAACTATCACCCTCCTACCCGCGAAAGGGGCACGACTCCAATGCATTGGCGGCCCGCCAAAGCACTGGACGCCCGGGATACCGACGGGTCAACACTCCGCGCGGACACCCGGGGCGGCGCTGTTTCAGGTGACCCGGGCACATTACGGAACTGGACACCTTAGACTTCCTCGAAGTCCGCTCCCGTCACCCTGGCGCGCTCCAGGACCAACTTGATGTGCTCCGAGACGATGAGCGCCTCGGACCAACCCCAGGTGCGAAACACCTGGAAGCCTCCGACCTTCATCGGGTCAATCCGCATCCCGATGACGCCGCGGTAGTGGTCAGCCTTGTCCGGTCGCGCGTCCTCTGGTTTCCAGACCTGTATCTCCTTCGAGGCCTTGTCATCGATGCACCGGATGAGCCTCGTGGCCACGAGGACATGGTACTCACCTGAGCCGCCCTTGACGTTCACGGGCAGCAGCTGAACTTCCTGGGGGGCATACTCCGCGAAGAGACTCGACATCCTGAGGTGGACCACGGGAGTCCTGCCGGCGCCCACCACGTTGAAGTCGCGCCGACGCCCCTGCTCTCGAACACGAAGCTTCAGGGTGGCAGGGGCACTGACGGGCCGGCCCGAGGTGAAGTCCGTCGTGTCCTCCAGTTCCTGTCCCTGTCCGTCCATCAGGGCTCCCAGGGACCAATGACCGGCCTGCACGGCTTCGTTGAGCCTGAAGTATCGAGTCGGCATCGTGGACATCCCTACGACCTCATTCGCCTTGAGTCAGAGGCTTCTGGAGCTGCGTCGCCGGAGTCTGGGCTCCTCGGGCGCGACTGTGAAGCGCTCGTGATGACACCGGGGCCCTTCATGCCCTCCAGCGCCTCTATCGTGACATGTGTTTGAGGCCGTCACACGCGCGGCCCCTCACACCGTGGGTGGACGCACCAGCAGCACGGGCCGCTCGGTGCGAGCGAGGACGGCCTGCGTCACCGAGCCGAGCACCGCGCGCTTCAGCCCCGTGCGCCCATGCGTCCCGAGCACGAGCGCGTCCACGCAGAGCCGCTCCGCCGCCTGGGCCAGCGCCGTCACCACGTCCTTGCTCCCGGTGACGACCTCCACCCTCGCGTGACGTCCCGTGGCCTCGGCCTCGCGAGGCACCAGCGCCTCCAGTCGCCGTCGCTCGGTCTCCACCGACTGTCCCGCCTCCGCGACGTGGAGCAGATGCACCGTGCCACCCGGAGCCACCAGGCCGAAGGCGTGCGCCACCGCGCGGTTGCCCGTCTCCGAGAAGTCGGTGGCCACCAGCACGTCGCGGAACGAGGGCAGCGGCGCGTCCACGCCCGTCGGCACCGCGCGCGAGGACACACACGCCACGGAGATTCGCGCCAGCCGAAGCGCGTGATGCGACACGCTCCACATCTTCCCGAGCGCACGCCGGTGATGTGTCCCCACCACCAGCAGGTCCGCGCGCTCCCGCTCGGCCAGCTCCACCAGGTGGTCGGCGATGCGCCCCAGCGAGGGCTCCAGCACGGTGCGCGGCGGCGCGCCTCCCGAGGCCAGCGGCGCCATCAACGCCTCGGTCTCCCTGTCCAGCACCGCGCGCAGCTCCGGCGTCATCTCCGCGAGTTCCAGCGGACGCGACAACCCCAGGCGCCGGTACTCCTCATCCGGCCACACCACGCGCGCGCCCACCACCTCCACCGTGCCCCACGCGCGCAGCCCGCGCACCCACTCCCGCGCGGCCTCGAAGGGAATCGAGCGGTCCACGCCGAGCACCACGCGCAGGGCGCGCCTGCCCTGGACCCACGCCTCCATCACCTCCGCGTCGCGGACCGCCAGCAGCGGCACCTCCAGCGACTGCGCCAGCCGGTCCACCGTCCCGCCGACGCCCAGGAACGGCGCTTCCTGCGTCGGGGGCGCCGTCACCACCAGCGTGGCCGCGCGCTGGCGAGCCACCTCCGCCACCTCCGCCGACGCCTCGCCGGTGCGCAGCTCCTGCTCCACCCGGGCGCCTGACTTCGTCAGTCGGCGGACCTCATCTCCCAGCGCGGCCTCGGCCGCCTGGAGCAGCGCCTTGCCGAAGGCGCGCGCGGAGTTGGGATTGAGCACGTGCACCAGGTACAGCGGCACGTCCGCCTTCCGAGCCAGCTCGGCGGCGAGGTCACTGGCGCGGCGCGCGGCGTCGGAGAAGTTGGTGGCGCAGACGATGGACATGCGTGGTTCCTCCCCGAGTCGGACACGGCTCGGCGGCTCCCTCGGGAGCCCTGTCGGACGGGCGTCATGCCCATCCGCCCTGCTCATGCGCTCCGCCTTCATCCTCAGGCGGGCCGCACCTGCTCGACGCGCACCTCGTGCACCAGGGGCTCGCCATGCTCGAAGGCCCGGACGCTCGAAAGCGTGGTGCGGGCAATGCTCACCAGCGCCTCCCGCGTGAGGAAGGCCTGGTGCGACGTCACGAGGACATTGGGAAAGGTGAGCAGGCGCGCCAGCACGTCGTCCTGGAGCACCTGGCCGGAGAGGTCCTGGAAGAAGATGCCTTCTTCCTCCTCGTACACGTCCAGGCCCGCCGCGCCGATGTGGCCGGACTTGAGCGCGTCGATGAGCGCTCGGCTGTCGATGAGCGCGCCCCGGCCCGTGTTGACGAGCACCACGCCGCGCTTCATCCGCGTCAGCGCCTTCGCGTCGACCATGTGCCGCGTGCCCGGCGTGAGCGGCACGTGGAGCGAGATGACATCGGAGGCCGAGTACAGCTCCTCCAGCGACACGTAGCGCGCGCCCACGTCCCGGGCGAACTCCTCATCGGGCGCGGCGTCGAAGCAGACGATGTCGCAGCCGAAGCCCCGGAAGATGCGCGCGGCCACGCGGCCGATACGGCCCGTGCCCACCACGCCCACCGTCTTGCCCGCGAGGTCGAAGCCCACCAGCCCATCCAGCGAGAAGTTCCAGTCGCGCACGCGCGCGAAGGCCCGGGGGATGTGGCGGTTGAGGGAGAGCACCAGCGTCACGGCATGTTCGGCCACCGCGTGCGGCGAGTACTCCGGCACGCGAGTCACCCGCACGTCCAGCCGCCGCGCGGCCTCCAGGTCGATGTGGTTGTAGCCCGCGGAGCGCGTGGCCACGAGGCGCACGCCGCCCGCTCGCAGCACCTCCAGCGTGGGCGCATCCAGGCGGTCGTTGACGAACGAGCACACCGCATGGAAGCCCTCCGCCAGGCGCGCCGTCTGCAGCGTCAGCCGGGGCTCCAGGAACGTCAGCGAATGGCCGAACTCCGCGTTGGCGTCCTCCAACGCGCTCCGGTCATAGCGATGGGTGTCGAAGACGGCCAGCCGCATGCCTGCTCTCCCGCCGACAGGCCGTGTGCCCGCCGCGTCCGGTCGGTTGCCATTGCAACGCTCACACCACGCGCCCTCGGGTGAGCGAGGCGGAGGGACCGCGCAAAAGCTGCACACGTCCTGGGGTGAGCGCAAAAGCCACGGATGCCCCAGGAGCTGGCGACCAGGCGGGTGCGCCGTTAGAAGCACGTCGCGCGAGCCGCGTCCGGAGCCGACACGGCCTACCTTTTCGAACGAGAGGCTCCGAGGAGGCGTCATGTTCCGATGTGCAGCCTGTGGTGCGTTCAATCGCGTACGAGAGCCCCGTCCTTCCGGGGCACCGGAGTGTGGTCGCTGCCACAAGGCGCTGGACCTGTCGGGCGCGCCGCAGGAGGTGGATGGCGAGGGCCTGGACCGCGCCGTGCTCGGCTCTCCCGTGCCCATCCTCCTGGACCTGTGGGCGCCGTGGTGCGCGCCCTGTCGCGTGGCGGGCCCCATCCTGGATGAGGTGGGCCGCGCGAAGGCGGGACAGTGGCTGGTGCTCAAGCTGAACACGGAGCAGCACCCGCGTCCCGCGAGCGCCCTCGGCGTGCAAGGCATCCCGACCTTCATCGTCTTCTCCGGTGGGCGCGAGGTGGCGCGGCGCAGTGGCGTGTTGCCCAGGCCGGAGATGGAGCGGTGGGTGTCGAGCGCCACGGTGGGCCCGCCGGGCACGGGGGCCACGGCCTGAGTCCCGCGCACAGCGCGCTCGCGGAAGGAGGAGACCAGCCATGGAGCCCGAGGCCGCGCTGCTGACGGACCTCTACCAGCTCACGATGACGGAGGCGTATCTCGCCGAGGGCCAGTGGGACGAGGCGGTCTTCAGCCTCTTCGTGCGTGGGCTTCCGGCGAGGCGCAACTACCTGCTGGCGGCGGGCCTGGAGGACGTGCTCGACACGTTGGAGCACCTGCGCTTCCGCGCGGAGGACCTGGAGTGGTTGGCGTCACAGGGGCGCTTCTCGGACCGGCTGCTCGGGTGGCTGGAGCGCTTCCGTTTCAGTGGCGATGTGGACGCGATGCCTGAAGGCACTCCGGTCTTCGGCCAGGAGCCGTTGCTGGAAGTGCGCGCGCCGCTGCCGGAGGCCCAGTTGGTGGAGACGTACCTGCTCAACCAGGTGCACCTCCAGACGCTCGCGGCCTCCAAGGCGTCGCGCGTGGTGACGGCGGCGGCGGGACGCCCGGTGATGGAGTTCGGGCTGCGGCGCATCCACGGAACGGATGCGGGGATGAAGGTCGCTCGCGCGACGTACCTGGCGGGTGTGGACTCCACGTCCAACGTGCTCGCGGGGAAGCGGTATGGGATTCCGCTGTCGGGCACGATGGCGCACAGCTACGTGCAGTCGCATGAGGACGAGCTGGAGGCCTTCCGGGCCTTCACCCGCGTCTATCCCGACGCGACCCTGTTGGTGGACACCTACGACACGCTGCGCGGCGTGCAGCACGCGATTCGACTGGCGAGGGAGCTGGGCGAGGACTTCCGCGTGCGGGCGTTGCGCCTGGACTCGGGCGACCTGCTGGCGTTGTCGCTGGCGGCGCGCGAGCTGTTGGACGAAGCGGGTCTGGAGCGCGTGCGGCTGATTGGAAGTGGCGGGCTGGATGAGGACGCGGTGGCGGGGCTGCTCGCGCGGGGTGCGCCGCTGGATGGGTTCGGAGTGGGCACGGCGATGGGGGTGTCCGCGGACGCGCCCTCGCTGGACATGGCTTACAAGCTGGTGGAGTACGCGGGAAAGGGCCGCGTGAAGCTGTCCGCGGGCAAGGTGCTGCTGCCTGGGGCGAAGCAGGTGTATCGCCAGGAGGAGGACGGCGTGGCGAGAAGGGACCTGCTCGTGCGGCGCGGAGACGTCGCGCGTGGACATCCCCTGCTGCGTCCGGTGATGCGAGCGGGGCAGCGCCTGCCCGGAGCCACACCGTCGCTGGAAGAGGTCCGCCAGCACGCGCGGCGGGAGCTGGCCCGACTCCCCGCCGAGGTACGCGCCCTGGAGCCCGCGAGACCGCCCTACTCCGTCGTCATCGGCGACGGGCTCGCGAGGGCACGGGCTCACGAAGTCGAGGTCTGGGCGGCCGAGCCCTGAGCGGCGCTCTTGCGCGACAGGAGGCCGTCTACCGCGAACGCACCATTGCCCAGCAGGGCCTGGGCGATGAGCGACAGGATGAGGAACGCGACGTACTCCCAGCCTCCGCCCTCGTTGGTGAACATCCAGCCCAGGGAGACGTGAGACTTGAGCGCGCCGAGCATCACCGGGAGCAGCGCGAGCGCCACCCATCGGACGCGAAGCCCCGCGAGCAACGCGAGGCCGCCGAGCAGCTCCGCCGCGAACACGGGCCCGGCCGTCCAGCCGGGGAAGCCATGGGCCTCGAAGAAGCGGGCGGTGCCGTCGAGCGTGAAGATGAACGCCTTGGCTCCCGCGTGCGCGAGGAAGACGGCGCCCAGTGCTACACGGAGCACGGTGGCGGCCAGTTCGGAAGAGGAAGGAAGCGAATCGCTGCAACGCATGAAGGCGGCTCCTGGAGTGGTGGAGGTACGCCGCATGAAATGCGCGCCTCGCGGGCGCGGCGGAAGGTCAGCCTCGCGAACGAATTGTTCTGGTGGCAGGACAATCTGCGCGGGGGGAGTTCAGCTTCAACGAGCGGAGCGGAACCAGGAGGCGGCGCGTCGAGGTCCAAGCGCGGGTCGCGCTCACTCCCTGCGGGCGGAGCGGAGCTCGGAGGACAGCGCGTCGAGGTTCGCGCGCGGTTCGACTTCAGTCCCAGCGGGAGGAGCAGAACTCGGAAGTCAGCGCGTCGACATCCGCGCGAGAGGTCGACTTTAGTCCCAGCGGGAGGAGCAGAACTCGGAAGTCAGCGCGTCGACATCCGCGCGAGAGGTCGACTTTAGTCCCAGCGGGAGGAGCAGAACTCGGAAGTCAGCGCGTCGATATCCGCGCGGGGTCGACTTCAGTCCAGCGGGCAGCACGGAACTCGGAGGCCAGCGCGTCGAGGTCCACGCGCGGGTCGCGCTCACTCCCTGCGGGCGAAGCGGAACTCGGAGGCCAGCGCGTCGAGGTTCGCGCGCGGGTTCGACTTCAGTCCCAATGAGAGGAGCGGAACTCGGAGGCCAGCGCGTCGAGGTTCGCGCGCGGTTCGACTTCAGTCCCAGCGGAGGAGCGAAACTCTGAGGCCAGCGCGTCAAGGTCCACGCGCGGGTCGAGTTCACTCCCACCGAGCGGAGCGGAACTCGGAGGCCAGCACGTCGAGCAGGGCCCTGACGAGCGGTGGCGGGGAGCGGCCCGCCGCATGGACCGCGTGGATGCCGACGGGCCTGGGAGCGAAGCGGTCCAGGACGGTGACGAGCCGGCCGGAGCGCAGGTCCTCGTCCACCATGAAGCGAGGTAGCACGGCGAGACCGATACCGTGAGCCACGGCCTCGCGCAGCAGCGTCCCGTTGGCGGCGGACAGCGGGCCCGACACGGGGACAGGCACGGGGATGCGTCCTTTGGGGCCGTAGAAGCGCCACTCGTCCTCGGCGCGCAGGTGCAGGTAGCGCAGACAGTCGTGGCGCAGCAGGTCCTCGGGATGCTCGGGGGTGCCCCGGCGCTTCAGGTAGGCAGGTGAAGCGCAGACGCACAGCGCGGTGGTGGCGAGCTTCCGCGCCACGAGACTGGAGTCGCGCAAGCGAGTGATTCGCAGGGCGACATCCACCCGGTCCTCGACGAGGTCGACGAGCCTGTCGCTCAGCATGACCTCCACCGACGTGCCCGGATGCGTGGCGAGGAAACGGGCCAACGGGCCAGCGAGGTACATCTGCGCGAAGCTGATGGGCGCGTTGATGCGCAGCGTGCCTCGGCCCGCGTCCGAAGCACCACGCGTGGCGGCGCTCGCCTCCTGGAGCAGTTTCGAGCAATGGGCGTACACACCCAGGCCCGCGTCGGTGACGGAGAGCTTGCGGGTGGTGCGGATGAGCAACCGCTGCCCCACCCGGGACTCCAGCCGTGAGACGCGCGCGCTCACCACGGACTTCGACACACCGAGCACGGCCGCCGCCCGGGTGAACGAGCGGTGCTCCACCACGCGCGCGAAGCACGCGAGGCCCAGCAGGTCATCAAACAGAGGCTCCGTCACCCGCCGCAGGCTGCCATGGGGGCCCGTGTAGGACCAGCGGGGAGAGAAGGAGCACGCAGTCCCAGGACTGGGACCAGAGACTGTATTTCCAGTGCAATCCAGTGGCTGTTAAGTCGCGTCGTCACGCGATGTTGACGAGGAAGGTCGGGCGGAGCGTCGGCCCCTCTCGTCACAATGCGGACCTCACCCCATCACCACGAGGAACGGATGACACGAGTAACCACAGCGAAGACGTGGCTCAGCCTGGGACTGTGTGGAGCACTGGCGACGGTGGCCGGAGCCTCCACGGCGGTCGCGGAAGCGCCGCGCGCCGAGACGCGCACGGCGTTGCTTTCACCCTGGTCTCAAGCGGCGTCGATGAGTCAGATTCGCGCGTTTCACACGGCGACGCGACTGCCGTCGGGCAAGGTGCTCGTCACGGGCGGCAATGGCTGGGGCACGGTGACGGCGTCGACCGAGACGTATGACACGGCCACCAACACGTGGAGCGCGGCGGCTGCGATGAGCCAGACGCGAGCACACCACACGGCGACGCTGCTGGCATCGGGCCAGGTGCTCGTCGTCGGTGGACTGGGCGCGGGAACGTTGGCGAGCGCGGAGCTCTACAACCCCACCACGAACACGTGGAGCGCCACGGGCAGCCTGGGCACGGCGCGCAGGGCCCATCAGGCGGTGCTGCTGGCGTCGGGCAAGGTGCTGGTGTTCGGCGGCTTCGGGCCGGCGGCGCTGAAGAGCGCGGAGCTGTACGACCCGGCGACGGGGACGTGGACGGCGACGGGCTCCACGTCTGTCGTCGCGGGGAAGGTCAGCGCCACGCTGATGCCTTCGGGCGACGTGCTGGTCATCAATGACGACGGCGTCACTGGCGCGGCGGAGGTGTACGACGTGAGCACGGGTGCGTGGAGCCGCGTGTCGGACCCGCCGGCGTTCTATGGGCACGCGGCGCTCCTGTTGAATCAGGGCGCGGTGCTGGTCACGGGACAGGAGACGGGGCAGTACGCGAGCGGCGCGTGGCTGTTCTGGCCGGAGGACAACGAGTGGGAGTACGTCTCGTACGCCACCGAGGAGCGGCGGCGGAACCACTCGATGACGCTGCTGCCGTCGGGCAAGGTGCTCGTCGCGCGCGGTACGCGCAACCAGATGGGCGGCACCACGGAGATGTTCAACCCGGCCACGTGGCAGCTGTCCGTCGTGGGCAATGACACGCCCACGCAGGGACATACGGCCACGCTGCTGACCAACGGCAAGGTGCTCGTCGTGGGAGGCTCCAGCCAGGAGGAGCCGGAGCTGTACTCGTCCGGCGAGCTGTTCACCGAGTAGCGCACGGTCCATGCCTTCAGGCCCGCCTGTCTCCCAAGCCGAGACAGGCGGAGCCTGGGACTGTTCACCGAATCGCGCGCGACTCATGCTTCCCGGCCCGCCTGTCTCCCAAGCCGAGACAGGCGGAGCCTGGGACTGTTCACCGAATCGCGCGCGACTCACGCTTCCCGGCCCGCCCACCTCCCAAGTCGAGACAGGCGGAGCCTGGGACTGTTCACCGAATCGCGCGCGACTCATGCTTCCCGGCTCGTCTGCCTCCCGAGTCGAGGCAGGCGGAGCCTGGGGCTGTTCACCGAATCGCGCGCGACTCATGCTTCCCAACCCGTCCCCCTCCCGAGTCGAGGCAGGCGGCGCCAGGGGGGCTGTGCTACGCAGGGCGGGCGATGGCGACCAACGTCCCCACTCTTCTCATCGAGGGCTACTCCGCCGACGAGCTGCTGCGGATGCCTGCGGAGGAGCTCGAGGCCTTCGCGTTCACCGGCGAAGCGTTGATCCTCCGGGTGGGCAGCGGCGAGTTGCTGGGCCGCTTCCGGCGCCTTCCGGACCGACTCGAGGTGGAGCTCGCCCAGGTCGACCGTGGTGGCGAGGGGATTCTGCTCGCCCTGTGGCGACTGGCGCGTCAGCTGGCGAGCGCGCGCGGGTTGACCCAGGTCGAGTGGATTGTCCACGCGGTGCATTGCGCCAGGCCCAACCTCAAGCTGCGCCGCGTGCTCGAACGTCGTGGCTTCGTGGTGCGTGAGCTGCCTGGACGCGGCTCGGCCTACCACTTCATCGACACGGTGTAGGCCCCGGCATCCACTGTGTTCGCCGGGCCCACCGGTCCGCGTCACGGGCCGACCGTCCTGTCTCGCGGACAAGGCGTGTAACGGGCGACGTGTGTGTCCCTGGCTCGCGGCGTGGGTGACAGAGGGGAAGACACGTCGACCGTGTCCCCTCGTGATTGGCCAGCGAATTGAAACCGGAGCCTCCGGGGCTCGCGTCGACCGTGAGCCCGCATTCGCTCACGAGTGGACAGAAGCACCCTTCCGGACACGTGGACCACGCGACCTCAAGTCCTGACTACTTCACAAGTCACCCTCACTTCAAACAACCTATAAGGGCACAACCGTGTCCTGGCGACCCGTGTGGACGCATCCAGGTCCGCACTCGATGTCAGAGCGCAACGCCAGGATTTGGGTGCTTGGCTGGGGGGAGGCATCAATGATGTTGGTGGATGTCTGGGAAGAGCACCTCGATGAGGCCTCTTTCCGGTGGGAGCAATGGGAGCAGGCCCTCGTGGCTCCTGATGCGACGCTATTGGCGACAGCGGAGCGGGAGGAACGCCTGCTGGGTCATCTGGAGGGACTGGCGGAGCAGGAAGCACTCGAGGCCGTGGTGCGGCCGGCGTTCGACTCGGAGGAAGCGGCTCGCGTCTCCGTCGCCACCCATGTGCTGCTGAGTCAGGGCGCCGTGGACGAAGTGTTGTCGCGACTGCGTGGGTCGGAGGTCGAGCTCCGTGCCGCCATGTGCCGCGCCCTGGAAGTCAGCGAGGTCGCGGGGGTGAGCACGGCGCTCGAGTCACTGTTGAAGCTGGGCGATGTGGACCTTCAGGCTCGCGTGTTGGAGGCGCTGGCCGGCAGACAAGGCACGTCGCCCGACGTGCTCGCGCGGTACTTCCCGCATGACGAACCGAGGGCGCGAATCGCCGCACTCCAGGGAGCAAGGCCACTGCCCGAGGAGCTTGCGCGGCGGATGTTGCCCGCACTGCTCGCCTCCGCGCATCCCGACATCCGGCTGGCGGCCGTGGAGGCAGGGCTGACCGCGGGGCTGCGTCTGGCGTGGGAGGCGTGTGGAAGAGAGGCACGGGCGCTCACACCGGAAGCCATGGTGCTGCTCGCGATAGGGGGCGGTGAAGAGGACACGGACTTTCTGGTGGGACTGGCGAAGGACGACGAGCTACGTCCCGAAGTCGTGTGGGCGCTGGGGTTCAGCGGGCGGCTCGCGGCGATGGACTTCTGTGCGGAGTTGCTCAACGTGCGCGGAGTGGCCCGGCTCGCGGGAGAGGCGTTCTCGGCCATGACGGGACTCCAGTTGGAGGGGCCGTACGCACTGCTCGAGGAAGAGGAATCCGACGAGTCCGAGGACCCCGAAGCGGATCTCACGGTGCGCCCCGAGGATGATTTGCCGTGGCCGAACGTGTCGGCGGTCCGGGGTTGGTGGGCGGAGTCACGCAGTCGCTTCGTGGAGGGACAGCGCTATCTGCTGGGGCAGCCCTTCAGCGGGGTGGTGCTGATGGAGGCCCTGGAGTCGAGCTCGATGCGACGTCGGCACGTGCTGGCACGCGAGCTGGCCATCCGCACGCGCGGGCAGCACGTCATTCCCACCCGAGCCTTCACCCATCGCCAGCGCGAAGCCCTCGCGCGGGCCCGAGGGGCGAGACTGGTGCTGGGAAGCGGGCCCCTCGTTTCCACGCTTCGCTGAGCGCGCCGAGGACTCACACCATGCCCGCGCTCGAGAACCTCACTCCGTTCGCAGCCACTGATTTCCTGACGCAGACAAAGGAAGGAGAGGACGGCCTCATCCTCATCGTGGCTGGCAGCTTCACCCTCCCCGCGCCTGGACGAGCCTCGGTGGCTCCGTTGGCGTTGAGCGATATCCAATCCGCGCCACCGAGGATGGACGCGTACTGGGGACCACCGGAGACATCGAGCCTCCGTCATGAAGCACCGTCGTCCTATGCGCGGCGTGCGACGGACGTGTTGTTGGACGGGCGAGCGTGGGCACCACGCGGCCGCAAGGTGACGGGGACTCAAGTGCGAGTACGCGTGGGGCCCGTGGAGAAGCGGGCACAGGTCTGGGGCACGCGCGTCTGGTATCGGGGGTTGGTCGGGCTGAGCGCCTCGGCCCCGCTGCCGTTCGAATCCCTGCCGCTGCGGTACGAGTACAGCTTCGGAGGCACACGAGCGTCTGGGTACGAGCCGCGCAACCCGGTGGGACGCGGGTTCTACACGAGCGCGAAAGAGGCGCTGGAGCAGCCGTTGCCATCCATCGAGACGCCGGAGGCACCGGTGCGCGGGTGGTCGGACAGACCGCCTCCATGTGGCTTTGGACCGGTGGCTCGGCACTGGCAGCCACGAGTGGGTTGGGCAGGGACCTACGACTCTTCATGGGTGGAGAAGCGAGCGCCCCTGTGGCCCGCGGACTTCGACGAGCGCTTCTTCCAGGTGGCGCCCGAGACGATGCGCGCCTCATCTCACTTGCGAGGAGGTGAACCCGTGGTGCTGGAAGGAGTGTCGCCGGACGGACCGCTGGCGTTCCATCTGCCCGAGTACAGGTTGCTGGCGAGCTGCACGTTCGCGGGGCAACGGGAGAAGCGCCGCATGACATTGGACGAGGTGCGGTTGGAACCCGAGGAGCGCCGGGTGGTGCTCACCTGGCGGGCGACGTTTCCGGCGCATCGGAGGTTGGCGACACATGAGGTGAGCACGGTGCGCCTGCTGGAGTCGTGGGAGGACGTGTCATGAGCGGAGCGAGGGTGGTGGGGCTGGGGTTGTGTACGCCCATCGGGACGACGACACACCTGACGCTCGCGTCACTGCGAGCGGGCCTCGTGCGCTTCGCGGAGACGCAAGTCGAGGACGACCTGGGTGAACCGGTGAGGGCGTCTCGGCTGAGTCTCCTGGACGCGGCGATGACACGGACAGAGCGCATGTCCGCGTTGGCGCGACAGGCCCTGGTCGGGGTGCGGCCCGTGCTGGAGCGATTGCCACCGAGAGGACGTGTGCCTGTGTATCTCGGGCTCCCGGAGCCTGGGTTGGGGGCGGAGGTGGAGCGGGAGTCACTGGTGTCCGCGTTGCTGGCGGAAGCCGAAGGGCGACTGGAGTTGGTGAAAGTTCACGACGGAGGAAGAGCGGCCTTCTTCGAGGCGCTGGCCACGGCCACGAGAGACCTGCAGTCCGGTCGAGCCGGGGCAGTCGCCCTGGTGGGGGCGGTGGACTCGTTGGGGGATGCGGTATCACTGGAGGGGCTCTCGAAGGCACGGCTCCATCTGGGGCGGCAGAACCCGGACGGACGGATTCCTGGCGAGGCCGCGGGCTTTGTCGTGCTCACTCGGACAGGGGCGGCGAAGTCACTCGGGTTGGAGGAGGTGGGTGTCGTGCTGGGAACCGCGTTGGCGGTCGAGCCTCGACCCTTTGCGCGGACGGCGCCCAGTCTGGCGGAAGGGCTGACGGAGGTGCTCCAGAGCGTGCGGGGCGACGGGGTGATGGGCGGGCGGCGTGTGGATGGAGTGTTGGCCTGTCAGCCGGGGGAGTCCTTCTGGGGGACGGAGTTCTCGCGGGCGTACCTGCGAAACGCGGGGCTGATGCCGGAGCCGTTGCGGGTCCACCTCGCGGGAGAGGGGCTGGGGGACGCGGGGGCTGGGGCGGGGCCTGTGATGCTGGGCGTGGCCTTGCACCGAGCGAGGTGGAGGGAGCCAGCGGCGCGGAGGACGCTCATCTATGGGAGTGCGGATGGGGGGCGTGTGGGGGCGTGCGTGGTGGAGATGATTCCGAAGTCGTGAAGAGGAGGAACCATGGGTCGCGTCTACGCGAATGGCCGTTCGATTCTCCACAAGGGTGACGGCAACACGCACACCTCGGCGGCGCCCGATGTTTGTAAGGTGCCGACACCGGGAGGACCTGTGCCGACGCCCTTCGTCAACTCAGCGCAGGACTCGATGCTCACGAAGGGGAGCACGAGCGTCACGATTGAGGGCCACCCCGTGGCGCTGACGAGTTCGGAGCTGAGCACGAGTTCGGGTGACGAGCCGGGGACAGCGGGAGGCCTCATCTCCTCCAAGTTCAAGGGGAAGATGGCCTGGGGCAGCGGCAGCATGGACGTGAAGGTGGAGGGAAAGGGCGTGGTCCGCTACCTCGACGTCACCCTGCACAACGGGAACACGTACAACACCACCTTCATCTCCGACGGGCGCACCGCCTGGGCCTACGGAGACGACGCGGAGTGCACCGCGTGCGGCAAGTCGACGGAGAGTCACCGTGTCCACGAGACGGGCGAAGCCGTCGCCAACATAGAGCTGGTTTTCACTGAACTCATTCGGAGGCTTCATGAGCAACGGCCCCTCATCGAGAAATATCTCCGATTGAGAGAGGGCCGAAAAGCCGCCGAACAAAAGTCTCTTCAAGAAGCCAGAGACGCAAGCAAGATGCTGGCTCCCCAAATAAAGAAGAAGGAAGAACTCCTACTTCAACTCAAGTCTCCAGCAGGAAACGACATCCCAGCAATCAAGAACAATCTTATCCTTGTCCAAAACGACCTTAAGGTCGCCGAAAAAGCCCTGAAGGAGAAAAGAGCCGAAGACCTGAAATTAACGCAAGCGGTCCAACAGGAGATGCATGAAACCAATGACCAGCTCAAGAAGATGAAGCCTGTGCTACGTCACGACGAAAAGTTCAACACGTTCGTCGAGGGCTACATGGTTGGTTCATGTCTCTGCAAATGTCCTCAAAATCCACGAATGTTGACGTCTTGCTCTGGGCAGGCCTCGACCGGTTTCCGGGAGGCAGTGGCAGCCACTCCCTTCGAGCTCGTCGAAGGATTCCAGACCAGTGAACATCAAATTGGGGAGATGAAACGACTGGGGCGCGACAAATGGGAGTGCGCCGCACCCAAGCTTCTCCAAGCAGGAGGCTCCAACGGACACAAGCTCCGTGCAATGTCCGAGCGCTACTTCTCCCCTTTTCTTCCCCTCACAGTCAGCGTGGAATACAGCCGAACCGATGAGCAAGCGACACGGCAAGTCAAGGGCGAGTTCAGCCATGGTGAGTCAGTTCCATCGTGCGATGCCTGTCAAAAACTCACCCCTGAGATGCTCTGCCACAACCACAAAGAATGCGCTTGAGCCATGGACAAACTGACAACACTTCTCGAGCGCTTCTCTCCTGGATACCAAGACCGGATTGAAGGATACCCCGACTGGTTGATTGATGAACTTGAAGAGGTCTTTGGCCAACCGCTTCCGGTCCCCTATCGGGAATTTGCTAGAAGCATGGGCGTCAGCGGCGGTCCGCTTCTCGCCCATGTTCGCTCATACGATCCTCTCCTGAATGTCGCCGAGCTGTACCGACTTTCTCCTCAAAGCGAGCTGCCTCCGAGGACGTTCCTCTTCATCTTCGGGGATCCAGACCCGTTGGCGCCCACGCCATACTGGCTCGACCTGGAATCCCCATCAGAGGATGGCGACTACCAGGTGGTGCGCATGCCCTTCGGTGAGCATCCACAGAGAAAGCTGCATCGAGACTTCGTGAGCTTCCGGGAGATGCTCTTCCTCTGGGCCATGGAATACGTCCATCTGCCGAACTTCCCCCTTCAAGCGCGCTACCACCGAGGGAATGACCTCCAGGCCAGCACAATCGAGGACCTCGCCCGCATCCTTGAGAAGACGGGATTCGAGCGACTGCCCTACCCTCGCTACAGCATGCTCTTCGAACGGGATGACGCCGCCATTCGGCTCTACCGCCCGCCCGATGACTCCACTTTCGACATTCGCGTGGGCATGCACAGCGCCGAGCAGCTCAGGCATTTCCAGGCACTCATCGAGGACAACACAGACCTCAAGAGGTCCACCTGGTGAACCCGCCCGCCCCCGCCAACTTGACTCTCCCCACCCCATGGCGATGTTGAGCCGGAATGCACGGGCACCCCTCCCACCTCCTGCGCTGGCTCAGGCTCTTCCTCGCCTGCCTGACGCTCGTTGGTAGCGGTGCCTCGGCGCAGGCCCTGCCCCGCCCGGCTCCTGTCTCCGCCTCCCAGTCCAGCGGCTCCGCCTCCACCCCGCGCGCCCCCGAGCTGGTCCGCTACGCCTGGCACGCCACCCCCGGCCAAGCCCAACCCACCGCCTCCGCCACCTCGACCTCTCCGGTCCACGGTCGCGTCCAGAGGCATCCCCCAGGCCCCACCCGGCGCCTCTTCCTGCTCCACAGGTCGCTCCTCCACTGAGCCCTCCCGGAACGCCTCCGCCTTCCGGCAGTCCCCTCAGTCCCAGGAGCACCCATGTCCCGGTTCCTCTCCCGGGCGCTCGCCTTCCTGCGCGCGCTCGCGCGATACATCCGTCGCGCCTTCCGTCTCCTCTTCATCCTCATCCTCGTCGCCCTGCCCATCCCCGTCGCGCCCGTCGTCGCGGCCCTCCTGCGCCCCTTCCGGCGCAACCTCCCCGCCGAGGTCCTCCGCAAGAAGAAACAGCCCTGAGACACAGGGCCCCGAGCCTCACGGCTTCGTCCAGCCCTCGTCCTCGCCAGGCCCGCCGAAGTCGTCCCCCTTCCGGGGCGCGTCGCGCGTGCGCTTGACGGGCAGCCTCCATCCCCGCCGCACGGAGATGAGCCGCACCGCCGCGCCCACCGCCATTCCCGCCACCAGGGCCAGCCGTCGGTGCCCCGTCAGCGAGAATGCCAGACACACCAGGCTCGCCGCGAAGGCGGCGAGCGCGTAATACCCAGGCTCCGGCCTCATCACCGTGGGCGTGCGCCGGATGAGCACGTCGCGGATGATGCCGCCCCCCGCCGCGGTGATGATGCCAATGAGCACCGCCGTCCCAGGGCTCAGCCCCACCTCCAGCGTCCGCTGCGTCCCCGCCACCGCGAAGGAGCCGAGCGTCAGCGCATCCAGCGCGGACAACAGCTTCACCGTCGGCCCGTGCCGCAGCTCGAAGAGGAACGCGGCGAACGCCCCCGTGAAGGCCGCGACCAGATAGGCGGGCTTCACCAGCACCAGCGGCGGCCCCACCTGGAGCAGCGTGTCGCGCAGGATTCCGCCCCCCACGCCGGACACGAGCCCCAGCACCAGGAAGCCCATCAGGTCCATCTTCCGCCGCTCGGCCAGCAGCGCCCCCAACACCGAGCCAGAGAACACCCCCAACAGGTCCGCGACGAGCGTCCCCAAGGAGATGACCTGCTCCTGCACATTCGGTTCAGTCAGGTCGAGTGACATGGCGCGCGGCGGCCCGTCAGCACACCGCCATCCACCAGCGTGGGGACGCCGCGGTCCACCAGCAACCCGCGCCGGGAGGGTCAGGGGCCGCATGCCCGGCATTCCCTCCCCAGCGGGCTGGCACTCGGGCGACAGGACAACATCTCCCTGCCCCCATGGCCGCGCCCTCCGCGCGAACGCAACTTACCTGTCTACCCGCGTCTCCCGGAGCGAAGGCCATGAATCCCTCCCGACCCGCTGACCGCATCTTCGAGGGTGGAACCCTGCTCACCATGAACGAGCATCAGCCCACCGCCGAGGCCCTGGCCCTCCAGGACGGCCACATCCTCGCCGTGGGCACGCGCGCCGAGGTCCTCGCGCTGCGCGGCCCCGACACCGAGGTCATCCCGCTCCAGGGTGGGACGGTGATTCCCGCCGTCGTCGACAAGCTGTCGAGCGGCAACTCGGACGAGGAACCCGAACCCCAGGGCACCCTCGCGCCAGGCCAGCGCGCCAACTTCGTCGTGCTCTCCGGCAACCCGCTCATCGTCACGCCCCGCGCCCGCGAGGACCTGCGCGTCCTGCACGTCGTCAAGGACGGCCGCAGCCTCTACTTCGCGGACACCCCACCCGCGCGCGAGAAGAAGGACGAAGACCCCTTCAGCGAAGCCCTCTTCCTCGACGAGAGCGGCTGGCTCGTCTGAGTCCCGCGGTCAGCGGCGCGGACAAGGCCCGGCGCGTCGAGTAGCTCGGCGCGCACCCTCCGAGAAATTGTCCTGCAACGAGCACCTCGACACGGCAGGCGGGGTGAATGACACCCATCCACGCGTGGGCTATTGAAAGTTCTGCGCTGTGTACTCCAGGGGTGACTTCCTCCCACTCCCGGCGTTCTGCGATGGTGAGAGGGAACCCGCACCGGAGAGCCTCATGCTCCGCCGCCTTGGCCCCGCGTTCTTCCTCGGAACCCTGCTGCTCGGGGGTGCCTGCAAGAAGTCACAGGACCCCGCGCCCGCGACTCCGGCGCCCCCTCCGTCCGCGGAGCCCGCCCCCACCTTCGCGCTCTCGCTCCTCCAGGACGCGTCCCCTTCGGGCTGTACCTGGATGCGCCAGGACGCCACGGGCCTACGCAAGGCCCTGGCCACCGTGGAGGCTCCCTGCGAGCGCCTGGGCATGGCCTGGAGCCCGGACGGCAAGCAGGGCGCGCTGGTGGACCGGGGCGGAGGCACCGTGCCGCCACGCGCCTGGAAGGTGGAATTCGACTCACCCCAGGGCCTTGTGTCACTCGCACTCCCAGACGAGGGGCACACGGACTCGCTCGGCTTTGACGCACAGGGCCGTGTCGTCGCCCTGGTGTCGCAGTTGGAGGGTCTGACGCGGAAGGAAGAGCGAGGCGAGGAGGTCTTCGTCGTGGATGGCCGGCGGCTGCCCGTGCCGGAAACGGAGGGCAGCCCGGGCCTCGCGCATGCGTACCGCCGCGAGGGTGAGGCGTGGAAGCGCATCGAGTCCGTCGCGACGGTGTACGAGCGAGAGGACGCGGCGGGCACGACGGCGTTGGCCACCGCCAGCCAGTTGGTGTCCTCGACGTTCGGCGCGGACCCGGATGCGCCCACGGCGACGGAGCTCTCCGAGGGCAGCGAGGACGCGGTGCGTCTGGATGCAGTGGTGAAGGACAAGGGCCACACGGAGTACGGCGCCTGGGTCTCGCTGGAGACGCACGGAGGGCCGCTGTACGCGTGGCGCGCGGCGCGCGAGTTGCCAGTGCTGATGCCGCCGCTGCGCTGGGAAGCGAATGATCGCCTGTCCGAGCCGGAGGCCCTGTCGCTGGAGCCCACGTCGGTGGTGGAGCTGCGCGTGAGAGGCGCGCTGTTGCTCGTGGCCTCCGACCACAGCGCGCGCATCTACGACGCGCGAAGCAAGAAGCGCATCGCCCAACTGGACGGCGTGCATGGCGCGCGCTTCTGGCCCAAGCAGCGCACCGTCACCGCGGCCCTCCCCTCGGGGACCTCCGCCGGGCAGTAGCGACTGCCTGGAGGGTGAGCAGGCTCTCGGGCCCCTCGCCAGCCCGGCATGCGAGCGTCCGCGCAAGCAAGCCAACCCTCCCGCTCATGCCCATCCCTTGAGGGATGCACGAGCGTTTCCACAAGTTCGCCCAGGGCGTGTCCGAGCGTGTGGGCTCCGTCCAGGCCCTGCTGCTCGCGGTGTCCGTGGTGGTCATCTGGGCGGTGACGGGGCCGCTGTTCCACTTCAGCGACACGTGGCAGCTCGTCATCAACACGTCGACGACCATCATCACCTTCCTGATGGTGTTCGTCATCCAGGCCACGCAGAACCGCGACGCGAAGGCCATCCACCTCAAGCTCGACGAACTCATCCGCGCACAGAAGCACGCGCGCAACGAGTTCACGGACCTGGAGGACGCCACCGAGGAGGAGCTCGCGGAGCTCTCCCTCCAGTTCAAGCGCGTGCATGAGCGCGCCCGGGGACGCCACGTCGCCCAGGGGCACGATGACCGGCACGAGCCCGCATCGGACCCGGGCTCGAAGCACTGAGCCTGTGCGACTAGGGCGACTTCACCAGCGACATCATCATCGCGGCATAGCCGCCCACGCCCAGGCAGCAGGAGAGGACGGGCACCAGCAGCGCGCCAAGGGCAGCCTGTCCCCAACCCACGCGGTACAGCTTCTGGTACGCGGCCACTCGCACGCCAGCGCTCCAGAAGGGCATCACATACATGCCGCAGAAGGGCACCAGGCCCAGCAGGTAGACGCCCTGGGACAGGGCATGTCCGCGCAGCGTCGCGGCGAACGTGCTCGGCGCTCCCGCCAGCCGCAGCACCACGTGGTCCAACGCGGAGGCCACCACCGTGATGACCATGCTCAGCACGGGCATCACCACCACCCAGCCGAAGAAGAAGAAGACAACGAGGCCCCGGAAGAAGGAAGGGCCTGGCTCGCCCATCGCTCGGGACGCGAGGTTCTCGTAGGGGACCACCAGCAGGACGGCGAAGTAGAACAGGCTGGTGACGAAGTAGCCGACGAACGCAGTGAGCAAGGCGAAGAGGAGCGAGCTGCCCACGCTCCCCTCCGGTGACATCCGTCCGAAGGTGACGCCCGGACGCAGCATCACCTCCACGCACGTCTTCCAGAACGCCTTCGCCCAGCCCAACTCCTCGCGCTGGTCCCACGGGAGTGGCTCGTGCGGCGAGCGCTCATGACACCGCGCGCAGACCAGTTCGCCGCGAGGACCCTCGCGCAGACACTGTGAGCAAGCGAAGGCGCCACAGCGCGTGCACGCATGAAAGCTCATCCACTCCGGATGGATGGCGCAGACGGCCACGTCCGAGTCGGCGGGAGGAGCAACCAGCAAGGAGGCGCCACACGCCGGACAGCGCTGAGCGCCGGGGGCGAAGGAGGCCTGACAGAAGGGACACGGGATGCCGGACACGAGAGGCATCCTCGCACAGTCCTCCCGGACGACCTCGCCCAAGCGAGACTCGTGCGAGCGCATGAGGCCGTGGTCATCCAGCACGAGGCTCGCGCCACACCCATCCCAGCTGGCAGGCGAAGTCCTCGCCTCAAAGCGACTGGCACGGGCGCACGGCACGAATCCATGGGACACCCGGCACGCGGCTCGCGCAACACGCCAGCTCGATAGGCCGGCGCCATCCTCGACTCAAAGAGACTGACGAGGGCGCACGAGGCCGTGGTCATCCGGCACGGGGCCCGTTCCACGGTCCACGCCTGCCCGGTTGGCCGGCTCGGCGGTCGACTCCGGAGGACGGGCCTCGCGCGCGCGACGGGCCTGACGCAAGGCCGCCTTCGCTTCGGCCGGGTGGCCCTGGGCCTTCTCCCGCTTCGCCAGGGCCTCCCACAGCTCAGGTGACTCCGGGTGCAGCGCCACAGCCGCGCGCACCAGGCCCAGCCCCACGCGCGGCGTCTCCGAGTCCATCACCACGCGCTTGAGGAACGACATCGGCGCCAGCGCCAGCGCGCCCTGCGGCGTCGCCAGGGCCTCTTGTAGATGCGCCAGCACCTCCCCGTCCCGCTTCACCGTGAGCAGCGCCTGCGACAGGGCCCACCGGGCATCCACGCTCCTCGGCTGCAACTCCACCGCCCGCTCCAGCCAACGCACGCGGTTCGCGGACTGCTTGCGCCACGCGAACCCCTCGGCGACGCGCAGCAGCTCGTCCGAATAGTCCGGCCGCACATCCGGCGACAAGACCGCCGTCTTCTTCAGCGCGGGCCAGTGCGCCTCCGGGTTCTTCGTCTCATCCAGCCGCAGACGAAGCAACTCCGGCACCTCCGCCCGCTTCCACCCGGCGACGAAGCGCAGCAGGTCCCCGCGCAGCGGCTCGCCGAAGCGCTCCGTGTCCGGCACACCCTGAGCTTCACACGCGGCCAGATAGTCCGCGAAGAACGACAGCGGACCTTCCGCCGGGTACGCCAGCAGTCGCTCGGGGCCATGCGCCTTCTCCAACGTGCGCGCCATCTGCGCGCCCACGCGGATGAAGACGGAGCCCAGCTTCGGGTCATGCCCGCTGCGGATGCGCTCCAGCGCCGCCTTCGCGTCCTTGCCGATGAGCTTGCGGTCCAGCAGCTCCGACACACGAGCGAAGGCACCCGGCAGGTCCTCGTCCGGCGGCAGCGTGCCCGGCCCTCGCGTGGCCCACAGGTGATACGCCAGACCATAGCTGGCGATGCGCCCCAGTCCCTCGTACACCACCGAGTCCACCGGGTCCGTGAAGTGCGCGTCCCTGCGCGTGACACCACTCTCCAGCACGCCCTCCATCAACCGGATGGACAGGCGCCTCAGCCGCTTCGCCTCGCCCTCGATGTTGGTGGCCAGCGCAATCACCGTGTCCTCGGCGGGGAACATCACCAGCAGCGTCGTCGTCTCCGGCTGCCCGCCCGCGTGCGCCACCAGGTAGTGGCCGCGCAGGGGATAGGTCGCGAAGCCCATGCCGTAGTCCGTGAGGCGCCCGTCGCGCGTGGCCATGGACGCCTGCATCTTCCCCATGGTGTCCCGCTTCACCAACCGGTGGGCCAGCACCGCGCGACCAAAGCCGAGCATGTCCCCCACCGTGGCCCGCGTCCCACCTCCACCGAAACGACTGGACACATCCAGGAAGCGCGAGGGCTTCAGCACGCCGTCCTTCACGCGGTAGCCCACCGCCTGGTGCTCGTCGCGCGTCGCGGTGACGTCCAGGTCCGCGTGCTCCATGCCCGCGGGCTGGAAGACGTTCTCACGCAGGTAGTCGCGATAGGACTTCCCCGACGCCGCCTCCACCGCCGCGCCCAGCAGGTTGTAGCCCCAGGTGCTGTACAGGTAGCGGGTGCGCGGCTCGAAGGCGAGCGGCTTCTCGGAGAAGGCGGAGATGGCCTCGCCCGTGCTCACCGGCTTCACGTTGTTGCTGGAGGCCAGCCCGTCATACGTGGGCACCCCGCTCAGGTGTCCCAGCAAATCCTTCACCGTGACGGTCCACTGCTTCGCCGGGTAGCCCGGCACCAGCGTGTGGATGTCCGCGTCCAAATCCAGCTTCCCCTGCTCCACCAACTGCAAGACGGCGACGGCGGTGAAGGACTTGGTGACGGACGCCATGCGGAACGTGGTGCGCGGCGTCGTGGGCAGACGTTTGGCCACGTCCCGCAGGCCATAGCCACACACCCAACGCTGCGCCCCGCGCGTGACACCCACCGTCAGCCCCGCGACGGGCCCCTGGGACAGCTCCGAGCGGACGATGGCATCCAGCGCCTGCGTCACCTCGGGAGAAAACCCGCGCGGGCCCTCGGCGGCCTCCGCGCTCACGGGCTCGCACACCGGCGTGAGGCGCGGCGCCGACAGCGCCGGAGTCGCGAACAACCACAGCGCGGCGAAGAGCCCCCTCGGCGTCATCATGGCGCGGCCTCCACGGTCGAACCAGGCGGGCTTCCGGCCGCGGGCGACAGCGCGGCCACGCGACGGGAGGCCGGCGGCGTCTCCACCCAGGCGCGCAGCAGCGCGTCCGTCACCAGGTGGCCCAGCACATCCAGCCCCCGTCCGCGCGGATGCACCAGGTCTTCGTGCATGAACCCGGACTGGTGGAAGCGCGAGAGCGCGCCCTTGCCCCCCATGGCCGCGTAGAGGTTGAAGAAGGCGCACCCTTCCGCCTGCGTCACCTCCCGCTCCGCCTCGACGACGGCCTCCAGGAAGGGGCGCTGCGTGAAGGCCTTGCCCCGGTCCTTCGTGTCGCGCACCGCGTCCATGGGCCCCACCACCAGACAGGCGCTGCCCGGCGCGGCGGCTCGAGCCCGACGCAGCAGCGCCCCCAAGTCCTTGCGCAGCGTCTCCAAATCCGTGCGCTTCCACTCCAGGCGCTTGGACTCGTTGCCCCCCAGGAAGAAGACGAGCAACCGAGGGTCGCGCTCCGCCAGCTGCGAGCGCAGCGCCGCGTCATCCAGCCGCGCATAGAGGCTCGCATCCGCGGACGGAACCCCGAGCATGTCCAGGACGATGCCAGGACGCGCGTGCTGCAACACCACGCCCTGCACCACCGCGCCCTTCGCCTCCGCCACCACGTCCACCGACGTCGTGCCCGCGGGCAGCTCGAAGCGCGTGGCCTTCGACTCGCCACTTCCCGTGGGCTCCGTCCGGGCCAGCACCGTGTCTCCACTCAGGACGGTGAGCGCGCCGCCATGCGGGACATCCAGCCACCACAGGGTGCCTCGCGGCTCGCCCTCCAGCTTGAAGCGGCTGCGCGCCTTCGCGACGGTGGCCACGTGGTACACGCCCGTGACTCCGAACGGGTGCGGGGGCTTGCGCAGCTCGCCCAGCGTGCGGGGCTCCCACCCGCCCTTGCTGTAGCCGGTGCGTCCGCGCCCACCATAGGGCGCCATCCGGTCCACCAGCAGCACGCCCCGGCCCGCGGCGCCGAAGCCCGCGCCCAGGTCGTCCCGGAGGATGTCCACGATGCGGTCCCCCGCGATGAGCGAGTTGCCGAAGGCCTCGATGACCGTGGGCCCGGACGCCGTGCCGGCGGACAGGGAATCCAACGATTCGAAGAAGGACGCCAGCGCGGTGCGGGCGCAGCCCGTGCCCACGGGCGCCACGCACGGGTCATCCACCTTCGCCCCGAGCGCCCCGAGCTTCACCGCCAGCGCCTGCGTCGACCGCGTCCGCTCCGTGGGCTCCGGCGCCACCCGCCGTGGCACGGGTTCGGGCTCGGGTGGCCTCGGAGCTTCAGACGGAGGGCGCGCCACCGCCGCCGCCGGAGGGGCCGTGACAGGCTCCGGGGCGGTGAGGGGGCGAACCTCGGAACCGATTTCACAGGCGGCCAAGAGGCCACAGCAGGCCAGGACGTGGAACACGGCCCGCCGTCCACCCCACCCGACTTCCGAATGCGTCATGCGGCGTGCAGCGTAGACGAACTCTTCCGCTCGCGCATTTTCCCGGCCCGCCAGCCTCCCTGCTCCTCAGGGAAGCGTGGGCGAGGGATGCGCTCGCACCTTGCCTCCTGGTTTCCCGCAACCCTGCGACACACAGGGCCTCCGAGTTGGCGGACGGGCGACATCCGAGGTCCAACCGACAACATCTTCACTTCACTTGGGACGCGGAGTCCCCAGATTACCCGTCACCCACTATGGAGAATGCGAAGAACAAGGTAGCGAACTGGACGAGGTTCCATCGCAAGTTCGGCGGCCATGTGCGCCAGCTTCGCAACAACCGGGAGCTCACCCAGGAGGCACTCGCGGAGCGGTGCGAGCTCTCGGTGGATGCCATCCGTCGCATCGAGCGCGGAGCGTTCTCTCCGTCGCTGGATACGCTCGGCAAGCTGACGACAGGCCTGGACGTGTCGCTCAAGACGCTCTTCAACGGCTTCGAGCAGGAGCGCACCGAAGAGGTGGCGGAAATCTGCGACTTCCTGTCCAGCCTCTCCGGCCCGGAGGTGAAGCTCGCCTGGAGGGTGCTCCAGGCCATGTTCGAGGAAACCTGAGGACCTCTTCTGCCGGTGCGAACCGGCAGATGTTCCCTGTACCCCGCGCCCACCATGACCTAGGGAGACGACCTCTCATGCCAGGAGCCTCCGAAGGAACGCTGCTCGTCGTGGAGGATGACGCGGACCTCCGCGCCTCCGTGGTCGACGTCCTCACGAGCGCGGGCTATCGCAGCGCCGTGGCGAAGGACGGCCTGGAGGCGCTCACCTGGCTGGAGGTGCACGGGCGCCCCTCCCTGGTGCTGCTGGACATGGAGATGCCGCGCATGGACGGGTACGCCTTCCTGGAGCGCCTCGCCCGACACCCCGCCTGGACCGGGCTGACCGTGGTGGCCCTGACGCCCCGGCGGGTGCTCCACCCGGCCGTGCTCGACACCCTCCTCAAGCCCTTCGACGGGCACGACCTCCTGGAGCGCGTGCCCCACTGGCTGCGCGGCTCGCGCCTTCCCGGAACGTCCTGAAGCGCGATTCCATTGCGCGCAATGGACCTGGGCCGCATGTTGCGGGGAGGAACCGCCATGCCCCTGCCCAAGAAGCGCGTCGACGCGCTCCACCTGAACGAGCAGCTCTGCTTCACCCTGTACTCGACGGTGCACCTGCTCAACCGCACGTACCGGCCGCTGCTGGAGAAGCTGGGCCTCACCTATCCCCAGTACCTGGCGATGCTGGTGCTGTGGGAAGAGGACGACGTCACGGTGAAGGCGCTGGGGGAGCGGCTGCTCTTGGACTCGGGGACGCTCACGCCGCTGCTCAAGCGGCTGGAGTCCGCGGGGCTCGTCAAGCGCGAGCGGGACGTGCTGGATGAGCGGCAGGTGCGCATCCGGCTGACGACCTCGGGGCGCGGCTTGCGCGCGAAGGCGGAGTGCGTGCCTCCGTCCATCCTGGAGGCGTCGGGCTCATCGCTGGAGGAGTTGCAGGACCTCAAGGCCCGCGTGCTCGCCATCCGCGAGGCCCTGAGTTCCCGACTGGAGCAGGAGCCTCCGCCCGCGCCCGCGAGCAAGCGCCGCAAGACGGGGTAGCTATACCTGCGTCTTGAGGACGTCCTTCAGCCCGCTGGTGCCCTTCTCGACGACGCGACTCACCAGGTCCAGGGACTGTGTGTAGCGGTACATGGACGCCTGGAGCGCCAGCAACTCCGCGTTGGAGTAGTGCGCGCCAGAGGACGCGGACTGGATGATGTCGTCCAGCACGCGCTGGCCCTGCTCCAGCTCCTGGACGAAGCGGGAGATGCCGTGGAGCACCGTCCGCTCGGTGCTGGCGACCGGGGACACCGCGCTCGAGGGAGCGACCTCACGTGGAGCGCTCGGGCTCGAAGGGGCATTCGCCTTGTCCGCGAGGACGCCATCGAACCGGGACGCTTCGTGCTTCTCGGCCGCGACACTCACCGGTGGCGGCGTCACCTGCGGCGGAAGTGGAAGTGGTGCCGCGGTCAGCGGGCTCGTCATGGGGACCGTCTCCTTCGGGCGTGGAGCAAGGCGTCACCCGCGAGTATCCCCGCCGGGGCTGACAGCCTCCTGGCGCGGCGCGAGGGCCCTTCCCGAAAGGTCGGGCCCTCGTCCACGCGGGAGACACTTCACCGAGTCACGCGCGCTGAATCCGCGTGCCCCACGCCTTCAGGCGCTCGACGACATGGGCCGGGTCCAACACCCCCTCGGGCGAGTACAGCCCCGGGGCCACGGGAGCCCCTCCCACGAGCCCCAGCAGTCGCTCCACCGCGAGCGCCACGCCCCTCCCGCTCAGCCCCGAATGCACATCCCCATCCACCAGCGTGTGGCGCACGTGCGTCGTCGTCCCGTCCGGCAACTCTCCGATGAGCTCGATGATGACCTCGTGGCCGGGACCCTGACCGGCCGGGCGGCTCGACGCGGCCCGCACCGCGAAGTCGAGTCGCACCGTGCTCGCGTCCGTCACCGCCGCGAGGGTGGCCACGTCCAGCAACGGATACGCCCGGCCCTTCCACTGCGTGCCGTCCGCCCCCTGGAAGGTCCGCGTCGTGTCCTCCTCCGTGGTGGCCCAGAGGAACTTCCCGTCCTTGCGAATCAGCGGGCTGGGCACGCCCTTCGTCAGCCGCTCCATGTCTCCGCTGGCGGCGGGCCCGCCCACGTCCTCCTCGTCGAAGACGGCGCCAATCAGGATGGAGTGGACCTTCTTCAGCTCGCGAGCGAACTGGAGGGTGGACATGGCCACGGTGCCGCCCAGGAAGTGCCCCAGGAAGAGCACGGGAGCGGCCGTGGGTTTCTGGATGTGGAGCGCGACCTCCGGGCCGATGTCGAAGACGAAGTCGGAGAAGGAGACATACGGCAGCCCGTGCGCCTGCGCGTACTTCATCGAGCGCAGGGTGTCGTCCTTGAGCAGCACCACCACGGCGCTGAAGGCGGCGTCTGGAGCCAGGCCCAAATCATCGCGCTCCAGGTCGATGCGCACGGCCTCCGCCCGGCCGAGCTCCCTGGCGAGCGCGGCGGCCTTGCTCACATCACGTCCTCCAATCCGGAGGGCCAGCTCCGGGTGCAGCTCGCGCAGTGCTTTCACGGCCCGGCGTCCAACAATGCCGGAGCCTCCGATGACGAGGACGGGCTTCAGGTTCGATGCGTTCATGATGGGATTCCTGTGCGTGGAAGAGAGGGGAAGGTCATGCGCGACGAAGCCGGGCGCCGGACTCCTGGAGTCGGCGCAGCAGGTACTCCGGCTCGATGAGGACATGGGGGAGGTAGAGCCCCGGTGCGACGGGTGCGCCTCCCGCGAGGCCGAGCAACCGCTCGACGCCCACGGCCACGCCCACCGCCGTCATCGGAGCCTGTCCCTCCGGGTGCATCAACTCGTGACGCACGCGCGTCCGGGTGCCGTCGTGCAGCGTGCCTTCGAGTTCGAAGATGATTTCGGTGGAGAAGGGCTCGCCACGGCGGCGCGGCGCGGAGGTGCCGATGGCGACATCGAAGCGGATGGACTTCGCCTGCGTCGCGGCGGCGAGGCTCGCGGGGTCCAGCATCGTGTACGCCTGCCCCTGGACGTCCTGCCCTTCTCCGTCGCGGAAGGTGCGCAGCGCCGCGTCGCCTCCCACCCAGCGCCACTGTCCGTTCTCCAGGATGAGGGTGTTGGGCGTGGCCTTCGACTGCCGGTCCAGGTCCGCGTACGCGGCGGCCCCGCCCACGTCCTGCTCGTCGAGCACGGCGCCGATGGCGATGGACTCCAGCGCGCGGAACTCCCGGGCGAACTGGAGCGCGGGCAGCGTGGCGGCGCCCACCAGCCAGGCGCTGCCCAGGAGGATGGGCGAGCGCGTGGGCTGGTGCATGTGGAGGGCGACCTCGGGAGCGACCTCGAACAGGCTCGTGGAGATGCCCAGGTACGGCAGCCCGTGCGCCTGCGCGTACCGCAGCGAGTTGAGCGTGTCGTCCTTCACGAACAGGACGACGGCGCTGTAGGCGCGGCTCGAGGGCTGGCCCAAATCGGGCCGCGACAGGTCCACCGTCGTGGCGTCGGCGAGGCCGACCTCGCGGGCCACCGCCTGGGCGCGGGACACATCCCGGCCGCCAATCGTGAGCGGCAGGTCCGGTTGCAGCCGACGCAGGGCCTTGGCGGCCAGGGAGCCGACAACGCCCGAGCCACCAATGATGAGGACGGGTTTCCGAGGGTTCGAAGACATGACGGGTGCGCTCCCCTGCCCCGAGAGGCAGTGGTTGAGGGGGCCGGAGGGCCGGCGGGAAATGGTGCCGCGTTGACCCTACTTAAAGTAAGTTACTAAAAGTAGGTTCGCCACGATTTCGACGACGAGGGTCCGGTTGCGCGTCCGCGTCGAGGCAGCTAAGCCCCAAGGGTGCCGCCGCGACGTCCCATGAGTGAACCCGCCCCCAAGAAGCTCCCCAAGGCCCAGCGACGCGAGCAGTTGCTCGACGTGGCGATGGCGGTGGTGAGGAAGGAAGGCACGGACGCGCTGACGCTCGCCCACCTGGCCGAGCGCGCGGGCGTCAGCAAGCCCATCCCCTACGAGCACTTCCAGTCACGCGCCGGGCTGCTGATGGCGCTGTATGAGCGCATCGACGCCGCGCAGCTCGCTGAGTTCGAGGAGGCGCTCCAGCGCACGCGACGCAAGCTGGAGGACGTCGCCAGGGTGATGAGCGGCTCGTACATGCACTGCTACCTGACCATCGGTCCCGAGCAGCACGCCATCTCCGCCGCGCTCAAGGGCGACGGGCAGATGGAGACCTTCTATCAAACGATTCTGGACCGCTATGTGGACCTCTACCGGGACGCGCTCGCGCCCTACTGCGAGCTGCCGAAGGAGACCCTGCGCCTGCGCTGCGTGGGCATCATCGGCGCGGCGGAGGCGATTTCACGCGACATGCTCCGGGGCGCCATCTCGGAGAGCACCGCCGCGACGACGCTGGGCTCGCTCATCGTCTCCTGGCTGTCGGCGCGCAAGTAGGGCAAGGCCCGCCACGCGTGCAACGCCCGCGTCGATGTGATGCAGTCACGCGGTGCTCGACAGCGTCACCATCGACCAGCTCCGGACGCTCCGCGCGGTGGCCGAAGAGGGCAGCTTCTCCGCGGCGGCCCGGCGCCTGGGCCAGGGACAACCCGCCGTCAGTCAGGCCATGCAGCGGCTGGAGAAGCAGCTCGGCATGCGCCTCTTCGACCGCAGCAGCCGCGTCCCCCGCCTGACGATGAAGGGCGAGGCCGTGGTCGCCGCCGCCCAGCGACTGCATGACGACCTCGCGACGTTCCAGACAGTCGTCGGCCGCCTCAAGAGCGGCGAGGAGACGAAGCTCGCGCTCGTCGTCGACGCCATGTTCCCGACCTCCGCGCTGCTGTCCTTCGTCAAGGAGCTGGCGCAGACCCACCCCGGCGTGGAGCTGACGCTGGAGGTGGAGCTGCTCGCCGCCGTGACGGAGCGCCTGCGCGAGCGCAAGGCCACGCTCGCCATCGCCGGCGCGGACCTGGACCTCTCCGGCCTGGAGCAGCGCCCCATCGCGCTCTTGCGCATGCTCCCCGTCGCCGCGCCGTCACATCCCCTCGCGGCGGTGAAGGGCGTCATCACCGACGAGCACCTCGCCACCACCACCCAGCTCGTCCTCAGTGAGCGCCTGCCCTCCGGGAAGACAGGCACGGCGGACCGGGGCGTCTTCTCCGCGAAAAGCTGGCGCGTCGCGGACTTGATGACGAAACATGCACTCATCCTCGGCGGGCTCGGCTGGGGCCACGAGCCCGAGCACCTGGTGAGCGAGGACCTGGCGGCGGGGAGACTGGTGCGTCTGCGGCTCGCCGCCTATGAGGGCGGGCCTCCGCCACAGCGGCCCCTCGCCCTGGTGCGCCGCAAGGGCACGCCGCTGGGCCCCGTGGCGACGTGGGCCTCCAACCGGCTCACCTCCCTCTGCCAGCTCGCGCTCGGGGACCATCACACGACGTGATGATAAGCATCATGCGCGGGAGCGATTTACACCTCCGCTTCCACCCTTACGTTCTGTGTCATGAGCACCACGACACAGACACTGACTCCCCCCACCGTTCCCCACGCGCTTCCCCGTGCGCGGACGCTCGAGAGCGTCCACGGCGGCGGGCCCTTCCACTGGGTCGGCGACGGCTTCCGCGTGAAGACGCTCGTCCCCAGCGGGGGCGTGTCCCAGGAACGTGTCAGCCCCTTCCTGCTGCTGGACCACCATCCGCCGCATCACTACCCGCCCCTCGCGAAGGGTCAGCGGGGCGTCGGCTGGCATCCGCATCGCGGCTTCGAAACCGTCACGCTCGCGTTCGAGGGCAACGTCGCGCATCGAGACAACGCGGGCCACTCGGGCGTCATCGGCCCGGGTGACGTGCAATGGATGACGGCCGCGTCCGGCATCCTCCACGAGGAGTACCATGAGCATGCCTTCTCCCGACGCGGTGGCGTCTTCGAGATGCTTCAGGTCTGGGTGAACCTTCCCCGCGCTCACAAGCGGGCCGCGCCGGGCTACCAGCCCATCACCGCGGCGCAGATTCCCACCGTCCCCGTCGAGGGCGGAACGGTGCGAGTCATCGCGGGCAACTTCAACGACACCCAGGGTCCCGCGCGGACCTTCACGCCCATCTCAATGCTCGACGTGCGACTGCGCGCGGGGACGGACCTCCAAATTCCCTTGCCGAAGCACCACAACGCCATCGTGCTCGTCGCCTCCGGTCGCGTGACTTCCGGCGGTGAGACGGCCACCGAGGGCGAGCTCGCGCTCTTCGCCAACGACGGCGAGTTCCTGTCCCTGCGTGCCGAAACGGACACGCATCTCATCGTCCTCGCGGGTGAGCCCCTGCGCGAGCCCATCGTCCATCTGGGCCCGTTCGTCATGAACAGCCAGCGCGAAGTGCTCCAGGCCATTCACGACTTCGAGTCCGGCAAGTTCGGCGAGCTCCCCGAGGACGCGGCGAGCACTTCATGACAGCGCGGGACTGAAGCATGCGGGCGCCCCCGGACCACCGAGTCCGGCGGGCGTCAGCGGCTCCGGGCGCGGCGCGCGGGGCTCGTGGGCGGCTTCGCTCGCGGCTCCGCGCGAGTCGCCGGCATGTCCTTCAGCACATCGAACAGCAACTGCCGGAAGTAGCGCGAGCCAGGGTCCGCGTCCGTGCGGGTGTGCCACATGAGCGACATCGTCATGGGCGGAGGCGCGGGCATGAACCGCAGGCGCTTCAGCGGGAGCATGGCGCAGAGGACCTCCGCCGTGCGTCCCGGCATTCCCGCGACGTAGTCCGTGCGCGTCGCGGCCATGCCCGCGGCGATGAAGTGGGAGACGGCGAGCGCCGAGCTGTACTCCAGGCCGTTCTCCTTGCGGAACCGCTCGAACATGGAGCGCCCCACGCCCGGACGGCCCTGGGTGATGACGATGTCGATGTGCTTGCAGGCGTTGAACGCCTCCCGCGTCAGCACCGTCCCAGGGATGAGCGGGTGGTCCTTGCGCACGACGAAGGCCACCTCCTCCAGGTACAGGTCCTCCACGCAGAAGCCCTCCCGAGTGGCCACCATCCGGGGCCCCAGCGCGACATCCACCTCCCCCGTCCCCATTCCATCCGACGCGACCAGGAAGTCGATGCTCACCACGCGCAGCTGCGCCTGCGGCATGCGGTGCGCGAAGGCCTCGACGATGCGGGGCACGTCGCAGACATCCTGATTGTCACCGCAGGCCAGCGTGAAGCGGCGCGTGCTCTCCTCCGGCTGGAAGCGCTGGCCATCCACGGCCACCTGGAGCTGCGCCACCGCGTTGTTGAGCAGCGGCCTCAGCTCTTCACAGCGAGGCGTGGGCACCAGCCCCTTTCCCTGACGCACCAGCAGCGGGTCTCCCAAGAGTTCCCGCAGCCGGGCCAGCGCGTTGCTCACCGCCGACTGCGTGACGTGGAGCTGCCGCGCCGCACCCGTGGCGCTCCCCGTCTCCAGCACCGCGTGCAGCACGAGGAACAGGTTGAGGTCGATGGCCGAGAGATTCATCGCGGGGCTGGCATACCGCACCCGCCCGCATCACCGGAACACCCGGCCCCGCGTACTCAGGAGCGCTGCGCGCCCGACAGCATGGCCGCCACCTGGGGGTCCAGGCGGAAGGACTCGAAGAAGCCCTCCGCGTCCTGGGGCGGCTTGCCCTCGGGATGCAGCAGCAGTTGCTGATAGAGCCGGGGGCCCACCAGGTAGAAGCGGCCTCGCAGCCGACGCGGCCCGGAGACTCCTTCCACCTCCCAACCCGGGAAGCCCTCCAGCGTCAGGGGCTTCGAGGAGACACCCGTGGCGCCCAGGGCCTCCAGCGCACCCAGGCTGGCGCGGGACACCACGTCGCTCGGCTTCGCCTGCGACACCGCCGCCGCGGGGAAGTCCGTGTACGAGACGTAGTACGCCGTGTCCGACTCCGGACGGACGGCGATGAACGTGTGGAGTGTCACCTCGCCCACATCGGTGACCTGGGAGCGGCGCTCCTCACTCACCGGCCCCGGCAGGGCGACGGAGAAGCCCCCTTCCGTGGACTGGATGACAGAGGCGGGCGTGGCGGAGGAAGGCCGCGCGGCCTGGGCCTCGGGCGCCGGTTGGCGGGAGGCACACGCCCCCAGTCCTCCCACGGAGAGCAGGATGGCGAGCGGCGCGACTCGGCGCGAAATCTTCATGTTCCAGGCGACTCCTGTCATGGAGCCCGGAAGGTACGTCCGACGCCTCCCTGGCGCACCCAGCCTCTCCGACGGAAGCGCGGCACGCAACGCTTTGCGTCTAGTGCAGGGCGTCCGGAGGCACCGGCGCCGTGGCCGCCGGGAGCTCCACGGCGCCCCCCGCCTCCTGGGTGGCGAGGGCCAGCCGGACGCAGAACGTGGAGCCCACCCCGGGCGTGCTCTCCACCTCGATGCGCCCGCCATGGGCCTCGACGATGCGCCGCGCGACGGACAGCCCCAGCCCCACCCCCGGCGCGCGCTTGCTCCGGGCATCGCCCAGCCGCTGGAAGGGGGCGAACAGCATGCCCTTCTCCTCCTCGGTGACGCCGATGCCCTGGTCCTTCACGAGCAGGAGCACGTCCTCCTGATCGCGGCGCACCGCCACGTCCACGCGACTGCCGGACGGCGAGTACTTCAGCGCGTTGCTGACCAGGTTGGCCATGACCTGCTCCAGCCGGTCCGGGTCCACGCGCACCAGCAGGGGCGTCTCCGGCACGTCGAGCTGGAGCACGTGCCCGCCGTCGCTGGAGCGATACAGCTCCACCACGCCCCGCGCCAGCTCGCGCGCGTCTCGCACCTCGGGCCGCAGCTCCAGCTTGCCCGCCTCGATGCGGGTGGAGTCGAGCAGGTCCCCCACCATCCGGTCCAGGCGCTCCACCTGCCGTCCCACCAGCGCGAGCGTGCGCTGCATGCGCTCCGGCGTGAGCTGCGCGCGCGTTCGCTCGGTGAGGGCGGTGGACAGCTTCAGCGCGGACAGCGGATTGCGCAGCTCATGGGCCACGCCCGCGAGGAAGGCGAGCTGCTGCTCCTGCTGGTGCGTGAGGCTGTTGGCCATCTCGTTGAAGGTGCGCGCCATGTCGCGCAGCTCGGTGGGGCCCGCCACCGGCGCGCGGGTGCGCTTGCGTCCCGCGCCGAAGCGGCGCATGGACTGGCTGATGTCCCGCAGGGGTTGCCAGGCGATGCGTCGCAACAGATAGGTGCCGGTCACCAGGCCCACCAGCAGGAGGCCACACAGCACCAGACCCACGGTGTTGCCCATCCGGTTGAGGTCCGCCGAGGACTCGCGCGCCGTCCGGGCCTCCTCCACGTTGAGCTGGACCAGCCGCTCCAGCGAATCCAGCGAGGCATCCAGCGCGGGAATCACCCGCTGGGCGCGCTGTCGCAGGGGCAGCCGAGCGGCCTCTCGCTGGGTGGCGAGGTACTGCCTGAAGTGCTCATCCACCTCCCGGATGAGCGCCTGCTCCGGGGCGCCGAAGGCACTGCGATTGAGGCCCTCCAGCAACCGGGGGAACGAGGACTCGATGCTCTGGAGCGTCCTGCCCCGGATGCGCTCGGACGTCACCTCCACCGGGCCCGTCACGCCGCTGAGCCGGAAATGGATGAGCAGGTCGATTTCCAGCTCCTCCGCCAGATGGAGTCCCTCCACGGAGTTGCCGAGCGTGTTCGCCGAGTGGTTCTGCGCGTTCGTCAGGACGATGAGCGCGGTGGCGGCCACGAGCGTCAGCAGGGCGAGGCCGCCCATGATGGCGGCGAGCCAGGCGCGCAGACTCATGTCGCCTCCTGGCACGGCGGACGGACTCCACGAACGACCTGGCTCTGGGCGGGGAAGCTCACGATTGGGACCTCGCTGAAGCCGGGGACGGATGTGGATGGGACGCCCCCTTCATGACTGGAGGAACAAGCCCAGGACGTGGGGGATTCACGGAGTGGACAGCAGCCGGGCATGGTGGGGGGTTCCCCGCACGGCGTCAGCACCGGGAGAGGGCAATCGTGCTAGGGAAGGCCGGACGTGGCGGGCGAGCGTGAGCCCCCCTGGCCGCGCGCGCGAGGTCACCATGGACATGCTCCCCCAACCGGTACGTACCCTGAAATTCGATGGTTTCTGGCGCTGGCTCCAGGAACACACCCAATGCATCCTCCGGTGCGGCTCCGTCGACGCGATGCTGTACGACCACGACGACTTCCACTGGCTGCTGCTGGAGGAGGAGCGTCAGCACATCATCCAGGTGCTCAAGGGCAAGGTGCTCGTGGGGGAGCTGGTTATCGCGGGCCGCGAGGTCACCGAGGTGAACGTGGCCCCGGACCCGGACTCAGGCACGCAAGGCCACTTCCTGGTGGAGCTGATGAGCGGGCCGAAGGAAGACCCGCAGGTCGTCTACCACTTCATCATGGCGCACGGCATCGACCCGGCGCCGGGCCACAAGGACCTCAAGCATTGAGCACGGTGCGCTCGATGAGCGCCACCGCGTCCCTGGCGCCCCCGGAGTAGGTTTCCGGCGCGCGCGCGGAGCGGGGCCCCACCAGCGCGGCGACTCGCTCCATCAACTCCGCTTCGGTGCGGGCCAGCTCCTCCGGACGCAGCCGCACCGCCTGCCTGTCGTAGCGGCGAGCGCGAGCCAGGGCCACCAGCGGCGTGCCTGTCACGCGCGCCTCCTGCACGGTGTTGTACCCGCCCGCGCCCACCAGGATGTCCACCCCGGGCATCACCGCGAGCGCGGGCCACACGCGCACGGGCTGGAGCAGGTTGCGCTCGGGCGCGCCGCTGCTCGGAGCGCGGACGGGGAACCAAGGCCCCGGAGGCGCGAGCCACCGCACCGGCGCCGAAGCCCCGAGTCGCTCCTGGAGCCGCGTGGCGATGGCGCCCGCCTCCGCCACCTCCTCCGCGTTGCCACTGCCCATCACCGCGACCAGCGGACGGATATCATCCGCGGCCACGCCCAGCCGCTCACGGGCCTGCGCGCGGCTCAGCCATTCATCGCGCTCCAAGAGGAGCCAGGGCGCGGTGCGCACGGCGCGCGGGTGCTGGGAGAAGGGCGCGTCCTCACCGGGGACGAGCAGCAGGTCGAAGTCCTCCACCGCCGCCGCGACGTTGAAGCGCGCCACATACGTGGGATTCAAGTCCCGGTGCACCAGCACCTTGCCCATGCGCAGTCCGGGCAGCATGGGCGCCAGCTCCCCCGCGAGGCCGCGCGGGAAGGTGTCCACCACGAGGACCTCCGGGCGCACGCCGTCGAGCAGACACTCCACCGCCTCGCGCACGGCGGATTTGGCCAGGTCCGGGTTCAGCCGGTGCACATGGGCTCCGGCGCCCAGCACGTCCTCCAGCGGCACGTCCGGAGCGAAGACGCTGTTGGTCACCACGGTGACGCGGTGTCCCCGTCGGGCCGCCACGCGCGCGAGTCCACAGGCCCGGGTGAAGTGACCCATGCCTCCGCCCAACGCGTAGATGAGCCAGCGCGCGCCCGCCATCAGCTTCCGCCCAGGTCCTCCTCGAAGGAGGAGTCGTCCTCGTGCCGCAGGCTCTCGCCGTCGGCCTCGGTGAAGTCGTGCGGGTCCTTCGAGGAGCCCCGCGCCCACGAGGAGCCCGACCCGTAGTAGCCGTAGTCGTCGTAGTAGGCGCTCGCGTCGTCCGAGTCGGTGGTCGTCGAGCCGTCGTCCTCCGGGTCCTCGTCGCCCAACATCGCGCAGCCCGTGCAGACGAGCGCCTCTTGCTGGGTCGTCAGGTGCGCGTCACAGACGCTCTTGCCGCAGCGCGGGCACAGGGCGCCCGCGGGCAGTCCACACGGATGGGAGAACAGGAAGCCCGTGCTCACCTCACAGCCCTCGTTGGAGAAGGGGCTCATGGCGCGGACCCGGACGGCGGCGTCTGGATTTGATGGAGCAGCGCCACGCGGAAGGGCAGGTCCAGCTTCTCGAAGGCGAGACAGGCCGCCGCGTCCGCGCGCACCAGCGACTTGGTGGCGAGCAGCGTCTTGCCACCGGGCTCCCGGAGCGACACCTTGCCCTCGCGCACCTTCACGCGGGCGACCTCGGCGCCGGAGGCATCCTGGATGCGCGCGCCCTCGTCGTCCGAGGACACGGTGTAGAGCAGCGCGCCCTTCGCGTCGGTGAGCCGCCAGCCGGAGCCCTGTCGCGCGAGGGTGTAGAGCACCTGCCGCTGCGCTCCGTCGCGCACGGTGAGCGCGCCACCCGCCGAGCCGAGGACGTAGCCCAGCGCCGTGTCATCCGGGCCGGACACCTTGAGGGCGGTGCCCTTCCACTTGAAGCGGGCCAGCTCGCGGTCGTCGCCGTCCACCAGCTTGGCGCCGTCGTCCTTGGGCTTGAGCGAGAAGCGCTCGCGGTCGTCCGCGTCCTTGAACTTGAGCTTGCCCGGGAGGGGGACCTCGTCGCCCGCGGAGGCGGACTGCGTCTGGGTCGACGGGGCCTCGGAGTTCGAGGGACGCGAGCAGGCGGCGGTGAGGAGGAGGCTCAGCAGGAGCGCGCGGAACGTCATCGGGAAGCCCTCGCGGGGTGGTGCTTGCGCTGGGAGGTGGAGAAGTTGAGCACCTGGTAGAGGCTCAACAGCATCATGAGGCACGCGCGCGTCGCGTCCCGCGACTGCGTGGACACGGTCTCCGTCGCTTCCCAATCGGAGTCCATCCGGGCGCGGAGGCTGAGCCGGTCCTCGGACACCTGCAACTTCGTGAGCGCCACCGTCGGCGGGAGCTTCACCGCCTCGCGGGCCGCGCCTTGCAACCGGGTGAGCTCGGGGTGGCGCTCCGGCTTCACGCGAAGCTGGACCTGGAGGTACGAGCCGCTCTTCTGCTTGCTCTTCATCTTGTACTTGCCCCGCGCATTGCGCTTGGTGCGGGAGCGCTTCTGGAGCCACTCGGTCATGCCGAGGCGCAGGTGCGTGCCATCGCGCAGGCGGGCCTGGAGCGACAGCCACGGGTCCTCGAACTCATTCGTCTTCCACGTGCCCGCCATGCCCTTGCGCTTCCACTTGGCCTTGTGGTCGATGGGATGGAAGTCCAGCTCCAGTGACACGGGCTCCTCGGGAGCGATGTCGCGGCCCAGCCGTCGCAGCAACAGCGTGGGCAGCCCGTAGCGACGGTCCTCCAGATCGTTCCGGCCGAACCGGGAGGCCTTGACCAGGAGGACGACCGCGACGACCAGCAGGCCGATGCCTCCTGGCACCAAGCCGTTCAGCCACGAGGGGGCGGGCTGCTCGGAGTCGAGGAGGTTGTTGGCGAGGGACGACAGGAAGAACAGGCCCACGCCCACGCCGCCCACGATGAAGGCCCGTCGCTGCCACTGGCGCTTGAGGACAGCCATCTCCCCGTCGAAGCGCGCGAGGAAGCCCAGGTCTTCCATCAGCTCGGAGACGGGCGCGGTGTTGCGGTAGCGCTTCTCCACACGGAAGCGGTCGATGTCGAAGGCCAAGGCGGAAAGCTCCCCTTCGGAGCCAGGAACGAGCGCGGAGTGTATGGGTCGGCGGGGAGAGGGGCAAACCTCCCGGTTTGCCGAGCCGGGTGAGCCGCGATACCACGCGGGCCGTGGCTTCCGCGTCCGGCATCGTCTACGCCTCCTTCGACCGATTCCCCGCGCCCAAGGGAGCGGCCGTGCACATCCGGGCCTTCGTGGAGGCCCTGGGCGCGGCCTTCGGGGGCGTGGACCTGCTGGCGCTCCGAGACGGACCCACCGCGAGCGCGACCCCGCATCCACTCGTGGAGGGAGTGACGTATCACCCGCTGGACGCGCGGGGGCGAGACCTGGTGGCGCAGGCGCTGTCGTTCCGCACGCACCTGGCGGCGTGGTGGAGGGACAGGCCCCGGGCCTCGGTGGTCCACGTGCGCTCCATCTTCGAGGGCTACCCGGTAGCGCGCAGGAAGGAAGCGCTGACGGACGCGCTGGTGTTCGAGGTGAACGGGCTGCCGTCCATCGAGCTGAAGTATCACCACCCGGACGTAGCGGAAGACGCGGAGCTGATGCTCAAGCTGGTGGCGCAGGAGGACGTGTGCATCGCGCGCGCGGACCTGCTGGTGACTCCCAGCGAGGTGACGGCGGAGTACCTGGTGAAGCGGGGCGCGGAGGCTTCGCGCGTGCGGGTGATTCCGAACGGCGTGGAGCTGGAGGTGTTTCGTCATGCGACACCGCGCGGGCTGGAGCCGGGGCGGCCGGTGCGACTGCTCTACAGCGGGACGATGACGTCGTGGCAGGGAGTGCACCACGTCATCGAGGCGCTGAGGCTGCTGCGCGCGGAGGTGCCCGCGGTGCTGACGCTGGTGGGGCCACTGCGCAAGCACCAGCGACGGGTGCTGTTGGAGCGGTGTGGAGACCTGCTGTTGGAGGGCGCGGTGGAGCTGCGCGAGCCGATGCCGCAGGACGCGCTGGCGGCGTTGCATCATGAATGCGACGCGGTGCTGGTGCCGTTGCCGGTGAATGACCGCAACTGCGTGCAGGGGTGCTGTCCGTTGAAGTTGCTGGAGGCGATGGCCTCGGGCACGCCGGTCATCGCGTCGAACCTGCCGGTGGTGCGGACGCTCGCGGGGCCTGATGAGGTGTTGCTGGTGAGGCCGGGCTCACCGAAGGCCATCGCGGAGGCGGTGAAGGACCTGCGAGCGAATCCAGCGCTGGGGCCCGCGCTCAGCATGAGAGCCCGAGCCCGCGTGGAGCGCGACTTCACCTGGGCGCGCGCGCGTGAGGCGCTGGTGGTGGCGTATGAAGAGCAGCTCGGGATGAAGAGGAGGCACGAGGGCCTGAGTCCCGAAGCAGAGCAAGGGTGAACCGTTGCTCGGCGCGTCCTAGCACACGGCTCAGCAGCCGCACGGCCTCGCAAGGCAGCGGCACGACGCGGAAACACGCAGTCTGCCTCTTCACATGACAGCCGCGCCTCGCTCGCCTCGCAAAGCAGCGGCAAGGCGCGAAAATACTCAGTCTGCGCCTTCACATGACAGCCGCGCCTCGCTCGCCTCGCAAGGCGGCGGCAAGGCGCGGGCACGCACCGCCTGAGCTTCCAAGTGACGCCCGCGCCTCACGCATCGGGAACCTACGGCGAGCGTTGCGCGAGCCCTCAACCCACCCTGGGCACCGCGCGAGCCAGCACGCGGCGCAGCACCTCCGCCTCGGCGTCGGATTGAAACCGCTCCAGGATGCGCCTGCGCGCGGCGGCGCCCATCGTGGCGCGGTGCTCCGGAGACAGTGACAGCACGTCGAGACAGGCCTGCCCCAGATGATTCAACAGGGCCTTGGACACGATGAAACCGTTGCGCTGGTGGTCGACAGCCTCGGGGATGCCACCAGCATCACTGGCGATGACAGGGCAGGCGCAAGCCATCGCCTCCAGCAGCGCATTGGGCATCCCCTCCCAGAGTGACGGCTGGAGATACACATCACACAAGCGCAGGTGCGCGGCGATGGCCTCCGGTGTCTCGAGCGCACCGGAGACGAGGATGCGAGCACCGTCCTCGGGATGCTCGGCACGGTAGGCAACGAGGTGCTCCGCGTCGCGAGGACGCACCTCCCCGATGACGAGCAGACACGCGGGCCGGGCACGCCTCACTTCCGTGAGCGCGGAGAGCAGGAACGGCAGTCCCTTCTTGTGACGCAGCTCCCCCGAGAACCCGAGCACCACCTCACCCGGGGCGATACCGAGCCGCTCGCGCAGCACCGGGTCCGCCGGGCCCGGTGAGAACACCTCGGTATCGACGGCGTTGGGGATGACCTCCACCTGCGCGTCCTTCCCGAGCAACAACCCCATCTTCCTTCCCAGGTCGGCGGAAGCGGCGGTGAGCACATCCGCGCGTTGGAGCGTCCATAGGAGCCGGGCGAAATCCCCGGGAGGAAACATGTGTTGGTCCACGTCATTGCCCCGAGCACTCACCGTGGACGCAATCCCCACCGAGGCGGCGAAGACGACGGCGAGAAAGCCCGGCGGCGACAGGTAGTGACCCCACACCAGGTCATAGCGCCGCTTCGTGTGTAGGAAGTCGAGCACGTCGAGCGTGTGTTGCATCGACAAGTCACTGCTCCCGAACAGGCCCAGCCGATGCAACGTGACTCCGCGAGCAAACGGCGTCACCTCGCCCGCGTCCTCCAGCGTGCTCAACGCTCCAGGAGCCGCCGTGCGTGTCCACGCCAGCACGTCCACCCGAGCCCCCAGTCGAGCCAGTGCGCCAGCGGTGCGAGCGCCACTGCGAGCAAGCCCCCCAATATCGGGAGGGAAGCGTTCGGCGAGGAGGAGGACGCGGGGAGAGCCAGCCATGGGCCCGAATCTACCCGGCCAGGGGCGCCCCACCCGACGGGAATCTCACCGCACCCTCCGTCCCCATTGGACAAACAAAACATGACAACGCCCAAGTCCAGACGACCTCTTTGAACATCCACAAAACACACCATTCAACGGCCCTCCCTCGTTGGGTGTCGACCCAACCCCACGCCCCCGCGAGAGGTCCGCCCCCCGTGCTCCGCGTCCGAGAGGCCGGGCCCTGAAGCACGGCAGGAGCACCCCTTGAGAAGACAGCGGACCGGCGCCCAACGCGGGGGACTGCGACGACGCGTGGGCCACGTTCAATCCGAGGGCTCCAGAGATGTGCGACAGCTGCGGCACGGCGAGCCAGTCCTCCCAGAAGTGACGTTCGTTCTGGGATGGGCCTGTCCGCCGCCACCCCCTCGTGAGGGTTCCTGGCGCTGTCCGTGAATAAACCCCGCCGCCCCCCGTCCAGGGGCACGGTGGAGCAATCCCCGCAGCAAGGCCGGACCCCTAGGCTCCCCCGGAGGCACGTCACACATGCACGCGCGTCGTTGGTGGGCAATCGCGCTCGCGGGAACACTCGCGGGCTGCATCGTGGAGCCCGAGGCGCCCGACTGGGACTGGGACGAGGACCCCACCCAGCCCTGGCCCGACCCCACCCAGCCCGACCCCACCGAGTCCGGCGGTCCCGACTTCCAGGTGGAGTCCGTCTCCGGCCCTTCGGCCCTCGGCGCGGGCGAGCTGCGAGCCCGGGCGCGCCTCTGCAACGAGGGCGGCGGCGCCGGCTCGACGGAGGCCTCCTTCTTCCTCACCGCCACCGCCGCTCCCGGCACGAGCGAAATCCTCCTGGCCACCAGCACCCGCCTCTCCCTCCGCTCCGGCGAATGTCGGGAAGTCTCCGTCTCGGTGAGCGCGCGGGCCGCGCCCGAGGGCAGCTACTTCCTGAGCGCGAGGGTGGATCCAGACGGCGCCGCCACGGAGACCCGCGAGGACAACAACGTCCGCCTCGGCAACACCGTCCGCGTGGACCGCACGCCTCCGGAGACACCCGCGCCCGCATGGACGCAGGCCGGAATCGGGAGGCCGCGCAACCTCAGCCTCCATACCGAGGCAGGCGCCACGGTGCGCGTGTACGAGGGCCCAGGCTGCTACGGCCAGGAAGTCGCGAGCACTGTCACGGGCAGCGATGCCTACTGCGAGGTCCCCATCGATGTCCCGACGACGCCCGGAGCCACCTGGTCCGCGCGCGCCTATGACGACGTCGGCAATGGCTCGCCCTGCAGCCCCACCGTGGACTACCCCTACGGCGACGGCACGCCACGGATTGCGCCGGTGCTGATCAGCACCAGCCCGGGCTCACCCGGCGGCAGCCTCCAGCCCATCTTCAACGGCCGCGCGGAGCCGCGCGTCACCGTCGAGATTTTCAGGAACGCCACCTGCCAGGGCACCGCGGAGCAGACGCTGACCGCGGATGGCGCCGGCTTCTTCTTCGCCCAGATGAACGTGGCCAGGGACGAGAAGGTGACGGTGTCCGCGCGAGCCAAGGACTCGGGCGGCTACTCCACGCCTTCGCCCTGCTCCAATCCCCTGGAGTACCAGAACGACGGCACGCCGCCGGCCCCGCCCCGCGTCACGGACGTGAAGTGGCAATACCTGAACGACGGCCGACAGCTCGTCGTCACGGGCACCGCCGAGCCCCATTCCACCGTGGGCATCTTCATCGACGTCGCGTGCACGGGAACGCCCGCGCGCACGGTGCAGGCGGACGCGGAGGGACGCTTCACCGCGACCGCGCCCTTCGGAGCCGGCGGCAGCCACCGCGTGTTCCTCGCGGCGAAGGACGCCTCGGGCAACGTGTCCACCTGCGCGGAAGGGCCCGCGTACGAGCTCCGCTGCCCGCCGGGCACCGCGGACTGTGACGGTCGCTCCTCCAACGGGTGCGAGGTGGACCTGACAGCGAACCCGAACCACTGCGGCACCTGTGGCAACACCTGCCAGGATGGCCCCTATGCGGACGGCGTCTGCGTGGCGGCGACGTGTGGCCACACCTGCGCGCCGGGCTACTACGACTGCGACGGCAAGCCGGCCAACGGCTGCGAGTCGCGCACGGTGTGCCAGCCCACCAGCCAGTGCACCATCGACAAGCCGAGCGAGCTGATGATTACGGCGCTGTCCGTCGTCGAAGACCCGGTGCGCACGGCGCCCGGTGGGCCGTGGCACTTCGGCACGGTGATGCGCGAGCTGGCCGGTGGGCAGGACCCGTCGCCAATGGTGCGCGCGTGGCTGAAGACGTGGCTCGCGAAGCAGAACGTGAACGGGCTGGAGATTCCGCCGCGTCCGGAGATGCAGACGCGCGTGCTGGGGCCGTGGGAGGCGCGCAGTGGTGGGCCGTCGGCGCCGCTGGACTTCAACTCGGCGCCGTTCCGGCTGCTGGCCATCGTCAACCGCATCGACCTGCGCGAGCAGGGTCTCCAGGCGGGAGAGGGGCGCTTCATCTTCGGCGTGGTGGACCCGAGCGGTGTGCCGCTCGAGTTCACCATCATCCTCGAGTACGCCCTGCCCGGAACCACGCCGGAGTCCATCCAGCGCTGGGCCACGGACTGGCATGAGCTGGGAACGCTGAAGGTTGGAAACGCGGGCTACAACGCGAAGCTCCAGGCGCTCACGGACCGCTTCTCGAAGCGAGGGGTGATGACGGGTCGGCACGAGGGCAGCGCGCTGAACCAGATTCGCACCAATGAAATCGAGCTCGCGGAGCCGTGGGAGATGCGCGAGTTCATCCTCTCGCCGCTGGGCCTGATGCCGACGACGATGAAGCTGACGCCGGCGCTGCACTTCGAGAACACGCAGCTTTTGGCCACCTTCCTGACGGAGAACAGCGCGGACGTGCTCGCGGAGCGGCATGTGGTGCCCGACAGCATGGGGGGCTTCCCGTTCCTGGCGGCCCACTCGCTGGTGCCGCTGGACTTCTTCTGGCGCGCGCCGAACGTGGCGAACGAGGTGCGCCACAAGTTCTCCCTCAACACGTGCAGCGGCTGCCACGCGGGCGAGACGCAGACGGAGTTCGTCCATGTGGCCCCTCGAACGCGAGGGACGACGGCGGCGCTGTCACCCTACCTGCGAGGCACCACGGTGACGGACCCGGTGACGAAGTCGGTGCGCACGTTCGATGACCTGACGCGGCGCGCCGATGACCTGAAGGCGCTGGTGTGCGCGCCGACGGCGGGCCTCAAGTCCGTGGGCCTGGTGCCGTCCAACCTGCCGCCTGCCCGCGTTCACTGAGTCACGCAGGGAGTCAGGAGGCCCGGGGAGTAAACCCTCTCCGGGCCTCGTCAGGGTAGGCTTTGGACATGGCCCTCTCTCCTGACGACTATGCCCGTCGCGATGTCAGCAGCGCCCTGCATGCGAAGCTGCACGTCCAGCTCGAGGTAGACCGCGTCAAGCTCCCGCCCGTCACCCCGGGCGAGGCCGTGGTGGAAGGACGCATCGCCCGGATATTCCGAGGCGACCCGGCACGGCTCTCCACCCCCGTCTCCTTCGAGGTCGCCTGCTACCGCAAGGGCGACATGCTTCCCCCAAGCGGCATCCGCTGGAGGCTCGTCAAGGACCTGGAGCACGCCCGGTACATTGAAATCTACCTCGACACGAACGCCGTAGGAGTCATGGATGCTGGGCCGGGCATCGCCGTGCTCGAAGCCCTGTCCGACACGCCCCAGTTCGTCTTCAGCGACATCGAAGAAGAGGACGAATAGCGCCTCACCGGCCGAAGCCACCCAGGGCCGTGCGGCTGAAGCTCGCGGCCCCCTGGCTCACCCGCACCGCGGACTGGCTGAACACCTGGAAGGCCGCGCGAATCTCCTGCGCCGTCTCGCCCGGGGTCAGAATCCATTTGTCCTCGATGCCCATCTCCTGGAACACGCGCCGGAAGTCCGTGCTCCCGTCATCGATGCCCATCGCCGCGACGATGTGGTTCTCCGCGCGACGCAGGTCGTTCACCACCGCCGCCACGTCCCTCGCCGTGGCGCGGCTCGAGTGCATGTCCGCGCCGTCGGTAATCAGCAACGTCACCGTGCGCACCGGCACGCCGTTGCCGCTGAACTCCTGGGACTTCGCCAGCACCGTGCCCAACAGCACCACCGCCTGGTCGTACAGGGGCGTGCCCTGGTCCGCGCTGTAGTTCTTCGAGTGCATCCGCACCACGTCCTCCAGCGGCCGGTACGGATTGAGCACGTGGCCATTCAGGTACCGCGTGTGGAAGAGGACGCCGTCCTTCTGCTTGCTCGCCAGCAGCGAGTCGAGCACCAGGTTGTGCCCATCGCACACCGTCTTCGTGTGTCCGCTCGTGGAGATGCTCCCCGAGTCGTCTGGCATCACCGTCACCAGTACCACCTCGCTGGCCTGCACGTCTTCCACCCGCACGCCGAGCCCCGCCTGGATTTGCGCGCCCAGGTCCACCACCGACAGCGCCTGCAATCCCGCGGGGCTCAACACCCCTTCCGCGTGCGCATCCTCGAAGAGCTTCGTCACCGCCGTCTGGCCACCCCACGTCGATTTGCTCGTGCTGCTCATGTCCAGCTCACTTTCTCCCCCGTTCCGAGGGCAGGGCTCCGCCCGCCCGCTCTCTTCGGAGCAAGGTCGGGTCTTGATATGCGTGATGAAAAGACAGCTCAGCCGATGCGCAGGTCCGGCCAGCTCGCCAGCGGGTCCGTGGACTTCACCAGGTGCATGCCCGCATCCGCGAAACGCTTCAGCGCCGCGTCCGCCTGCGGGGTGAAGTCCGCCGCGAAGCCGCCCTTGCCGTCGGGCACCGTCACCGCGGACATGCAGTCAGTCAACAGATACACCTTGCGAGCCAGCGCCGCGTCCTGCGCGACGATTTCTCCGAGCAGGTCGTCGATGGAGCTCTTCACGCAGTGGCTCGCGGCCTGGCCGCCAATCACCACCGCGTCCGCCGTCAGCAGCGTCTTGAGGAACTGGGTGTTGCGCTGTGCCAGCGGCTGGCCGTCATGCCGGCCCATCACCTCCGGCCGCAGCACGGAGTAGTTCTCCGTCAACGGGTTGCCGCCCTTCACCTCCGCCCAGGACTGCATGCCGCGCGCGTACGAGTGGAACAGCCGCGCCTCCTGCACCACGCCAGCCAGCGCGTGTCCATCGCCGCCCAGGAGGCAGTGCGGCGGCCACAGGTACAGGGTGTACTTCCCCGCGCGCTCCAACTCCTCGCAGTAGTACTTCACCTGCTTGAGCAGCCAGGGGTAGTTGCCGCCGCACAGCCACTTCGCCATCGCGGGGTTGGGCCGAGCCTGCCCGCGCTCGATGTGCTCGCGCGTCACCTCGCGGTACGGCGTGAGTGGCTTGTCATCCTGGTCCACCCAGAAGGACGGGAAGAAAATCTGGTACGCGAAGTGGGTGTCCAGCGTCGCCGTGACGTTCGTCAGCGTGCCCAGGTTCTTGTAGATGAACTCAGCGATTCGGCGGCTGTCGTCCACCGCTCCGCGTCCGCTGCGCCCCGCGACGTAGAGCGAGCCCTCCGGGAAGCAGAAGTCCTTCTGCACGTCGATGAGCAACAGGTGCAGGTTGAACCCATCCGCCGCCGCCGAAGTGACTCCATGCGCGCCCCGCCACGCGCCCGCCTCCAGTTGCAGCCTTCCCGCGTCCGGGCCGTAGCTGTACTGGCCCGCGTGGTCCGCCCGGTAGAAGCCAGGCATCGGAAGTTCCTTCAGGTGCTTCTTCATCGCGCTACCCCCATGTGAAGAACTCAATGTGTCCGCTCACGCCATCCGCAGCGTGGTGAGGTCCTGCCTGCCCACCACCAACAACCCCTGCCGAGTCAGCAGGAGCTGACAACCCGAGTCCACGAAGGGCTCGGCATCCGGAAACTCGCGCACGGCCTCCAGCCGACCTTGCCGTGGCTCCACGCGGGTGAGGCCCGCGTCCGTCGCGCAGAACAGCGCCTCCCCCACCGCGCACCGTCCGCTCCGGAACGCGCCGCCCAGCCACGAGCCATCCCCCGCCTCCGCCACGCCGCTCGCGCGCACCACGCCGTCCGAGCCCACCGCCACGCAGTGGTGCCGTGTGCGCCCCGCCGCTTCCTCCGCGAGGAACAGCCACGCGAGCGCCCCGTCGAAGACACAGTCCGCGTCCACGAGCTGTCCCGAGGGCCACGGCAACACGAGTCCGTCTCGCAATCCCAGACGCTCCGCATCGAAGACGAACGCGCCCCTCAGTCCCCCCGCGCGGTGGAACCCCAGGCCGAAGCGGGGCCCCACGAACAAGCGCGTCTGTCCCTCCAGCACGTCGCCGATGCGCTCCTGACCATGCGCGCCGTCGCGCCACAGTCCGCCGCCCACCGCCCAGTAACGATGTCTCGCATTGGCGGCGAAGGCCGGGCGTCCCTCGGGGGCGTCCACGCTCAGTCGCTCGGGCGCTCGTTCCGGGACGAGCACCGCCACCACCCCGTCGCGTCCCACCAGCGTCGCGTCCCCTTGCAGCGACCAGCGCAGGGAGGGGTCCAGCGGTCCGCGCAAGGCCACACGTCCGTCCTCGCGCCGATAGGCGCCGTCCGCGTGGTACAGCCAGCGTGGGACTCCCTCCTCCACGCTCGCGTGGACCAGGACACCGCGCGTGGAGAACAGGTGCGTCGCCGTCACTTGACCGCGCGTCGAGGTGACGGGTGTGCTCGCCGCCACCGCGTGGGGCTGACACGTGGGGCAGGCGCTCCGCGCATGTTCGACGCCGCACGACGCGCACGCGGTGAAGCGCAGGCCCTCCAGCAGGGGCAGCGGGAAGACGCAGCGCAGGTCCTCCACGAAGACGCGGTGAAGGTGGTGGAGCACGTCATCCGGCAGCGTGCGCAGCGGGAGCGCGGGCTTCGGGTACTGCACTTCCGGATGGAAGACGGTGATGCGCTGGAGCAGCCGCCCCGCCGGAGTCGCCCGCGCCGCCGGGGACTTCGCCCGGTACACCCCACCGTGAGGCCCCACGCACAGGAGCGACTGCATCGCGGCCACGGTGAAGCCATACCAATCACTCGCCTCCGACGCGGGCTGCGTGGGGATGAGGCTCGTCGCGCCGCCCAGGCGCACCGGGTCGAGGAAGCGCTCGGTGAACACCGAGCACAGGAAGCCTCCGAACTGGAAGCTGTCCGCGTCGATGAGGTGCGCGTCCGCGTGCCCCGTCACCAGCACGTTCAAATCGTTGAAGTCGCCCACCACCACGCCCGAGGCATGCACCCCGGCGAGCGTCCGATGCAGCCCACACAGCACTTCGACTGCGCGAGCGGACGTGGCACCGACGCGGCGGAACGAGGGTTCGCCGAAGCGACGCAGGGACTCCACGCCGTCCAGCTTGCGCATGGCGTAGCCCAGCACCCTCTGTCCCGTGGAATCCGTGGCGAGCGCCTGCGGCGTCACCACCCGCCCCGGCAGGCCCATGGGAAAGGCGCGCAGCTTGCGTTGATGCTCGTCCAGGCGAACACGGGCGGCGGCCTGTTCGACGGCGAGCCCCGTGTAGTCTGCATGCTCGGGCTGCTTGAACACCTTGAGCGCACGCCCCTTGCCCAGGTCGAACACATCCGCTTCGCCGCCCTTGCCCAGCGCCTTCGCGGGATTGAGCCGCACCTTCTTGCCTTCGAGCCAGAGGTCCATGGCGTCACGCCCTCCCCATGCGGCGACGGAGCACCACCATCGTCGTGTCGTCCGCGAGCAGGCCCGGCGCTCGCTCCAGGCGCCGTGCCTCGAAGTCGGCGCGCACGTGCTCTCGGTTGAGCATCGCCAGCCGGCGCCGCAGCGCATCCGGGTTCGTGAAGTAGCGGTCCTCCGTCCAGAACCGCGACAGCTCCCCCACCCGCTCATCGCTCGCGGGAAGGCGCGCCTCCGCCAGCTTCGCCAGGTCCGAGACTCCATCTGTCCCGAGCATCAACACCCGGACATCCTGCGTGGGCACCAGGGCCTGTGCGACGAGCGGCGTCTCCGCGTTACCCGACAAGGCATAGGCGAGATAGGGCGGTGCATTGTTCGCGAAGGGCCCCAGCACCCGCACCTCGCCGTTGAGGCACCACACCCCATCTCCCGCGGAGAAGACGAGCGTGTGAGAGGGCGTCAGCACCGCGCCCACCACCGTGAAGAGGAAGTCCCCCAGTGTGTCGCGGCCGAGCTCCCGCCGGAGCTCACTCAGCAGACACAGCACGTCCTCTCGCAGCCCGGGAAGGAACCCGGCTTCATCCACACGCCCGTCTTCCGCCAGTCGCACCAGCGCCGCCTGCGCCACCCGCCGCACGCCGAGCTGCGCGCCCAGCTCACTGCACGGCTGGCTGCCACAACCGTCCGCCACCACCGCCACCAGCCCGTGCTCGCTGGCGCGCACGCACCAGGCATCCTGGTTGTTGCGCCCCGCCCTCGCATGCTCCCGGCCCTGCACGGAGGCGGCGGCGACATCGAAGGGAAGCGAGGACATGGCTCTCCCGTGGCCCGCGAACGGGCTCGGCACGGCGAAGGTGCGACAAGGTGACGCGCCCTGTCCCCCGGGCTCCCCGGGAGCGGCGGCCTCCCACGCTCCCCGAAGAGGGACTCCACGGGCCGCGCCTCTCCTCTGGTGGCGCTGTCCCGCGGAGCCTCGCTCCGGGTTCGTGTATCTACGACACCAACATAGTGTCCGAACGACACTGTGTCAATGCAATGGGAGGCCAGACGGGAGGACAGGGCCTCCGTGCGCGGGTGGACAGCGGGGCGTCAGAGTTCGAAGTTGAAGCCGGCCTTCTCGAGCTGGCGGTACTTCTTGTGGTCGAACCGGTAGAGGCGCGCGGCGCGGTGGGAGACGTCCTGCTCCACCTCGTCCAGCTCCTCCAGGAGGTCCATGGCCAGGATTTTCTTGCGGAAGTTGCGCTTGTCGAGCTCGCGCTCCAGCACGACCTCGTACAGGCGTTGGAGCTGGGTGAGGGTGAACTTGGGCGGCAGGAGCTCGAAGCCGATGGGCTGGTAGCGCACCTTGCCCTTGAGGCGCTGCAGCGCGGTGTTGACGATGTCCGCGTGGTCGAACGCCAGCTTGGGCGTATCCCAGACGGAGAACCACGCGGCCTCGCGAGCGTCGGTGGCGGCGCGCAGTGCGTGGGCGCTGAGCTTCACCAGCGCGAAGTACGCCACGGTGATGACCCGACCCCGAGGGTCCCTGTCCGGCTCGCCGAAGGTGAAGAGCTGCTCCAGGTGCCCGGGGCGCAGACCGGACTCCTCCTCCAGCTCGCGCCGCGCGGCGGCCTCGAGCGACTCGTCCAGCTTCACGAAGCCGCCCGGCAGCGCCCAGCGGCCCTCGAAGGGCTCCACCCCGCGCTGGATGAGCAGCACCTTCAGGTCATCGTCGTCCAGGCCGAAGACGACGCAGTCCACCGTCAACGAAGGTCTCGGGTACTCGTAGGTGTAGCTCACGGCGCACCGGCATAGTGTCCGGAGCACACCCGAGTCAACGAGAGCGCGCCGCGCTACACGTGGACCATGCGGGACAGCTTGCGCCAGTCGACGAGCTGGACGCTCTCCTCGGCCAGGTCGAACTCCACCGAGCGCCGCATGCCGATGACGTCGCCGCCCATCTGGAAGGGCACGTCGCGGTCGAAGTCCATGCGCAGGCGCTGGACGAACCAGTCATGCATGTGCGGCAGCGGGTGCTCGCCGCGCCACAGCTTGAACATGTTGCGCGTGGCCTCCAGCACTCCGGCGCTGTAGACGCGAACGGAGAGCCGGTGCGGGACGGTTTGCGCGAAGGGGAAGGCCTTGAAGCCAAATCCCCACTCGGGTGTCGTGGCGGCTCCGGCCACGCCCGCGGGCCCTTCGTACAGGAGCGCGCCCTTCTCACTGTTGGGCACCGGAATCACGTTGCCGCGAGCGTCCACGGTGAGGGCGGGCTCGCCCACGTTGTAGACGGACACCCGGGGGGTGCCGGAGCCGAACATGTGCCGGGGCACCGTCCGGGTGAACATCGCGGTGAGGTAGCCGCGCAGACCCGCCTGCTGGCTGCGCAGCGGACCCGCGGCGGAGAGCTGATCCTTGAAGTCCTGAATCATCTCCGCGTCCCAGCCCGTACCGGCGAAGGGGGCCACCTTGCCCTCCACGCGCACCAGGGAGAAGGGACGCGTGGGCGGCAGGACTTCGCGCATGGCGGCGATCTGCTTGAGCGCCACGGCGGGACGGGGGGCGCCCGTCACGCGCGCCCAGGCGTTGCCAGTGCCCATGGGGAGCACGCCGATGGCCGGCAGGGCCACGCCCGCCGCGCGCAGTTCGTTGAGCAGACCGGTGATGGTGCCGTCACCGCCTCCGGCCAGCAGGAGCGAGGGCGGGTTGGGACGCAGCTCGGAAATCCAGTGCCGGGCCTCTTCGAGCGAGCGGGTGAGCGCCAGTCGGGCCTTGGGGAGGAAACGCTGCACCAGGCCGCCGACTCCCTCGGAGCCCCGGCGTGCACGCAGATTGACGAGGACAGCGATGTCGGTCATGGCGGCGGGACTTTCCCCGGGCCGTGTCATGGCCCGGTCACGGGCCCGCGATGGACCGGGCCCGTGACGACAATGTGAGTCTCACACCCCTAGTGCGTGGGCGACGCGCGCGCCAAGCCGCCCCCGAGCCTCCCTCCTCCCCAAGAGAGCGGCCGTGGCGACCAGTCCCCCGGCGAAGAGCAGGCGGCGCAGGGCTTGCTTGCTCCGGGAGTGATAGCCGCCGGACGTGGCGGTGCCCTCGGACATGGGGTGGAACAGGCTGCCGGGGGTGGCGCCCTGACGTTCGTCCTCGAAGTGAAGGGCCTCGGTGGCGCCGTGCATGGTGCGCTCGAAGGTCCGCGGCATCAGGCCGTGCATGGCGGCGAAGGCGCGGGCGGCGGGGCCGACGAGGACTTCGGCGCGGGGTTGGCGCAGGACGCGGAGGATGGCTCGGGCGACGCGTTCGGGGGTGTAGACGGGCTCCACGGGGCGCACGCGCCAGCCGGTGTAGTTGGCCGTGTGGTGCCACAGGGGCGTGTCGATGGCGGCGGGCATCACGGTGCAGACGTGGATGCCGGTATCGAGGAGTTCCTGGCGGACGGAGGCGGTGAAGCCTCGCACGGCGTGTTTGGAGGCGACGTAGGCGCTGACATAGGGGGCGGTGACGGAGCCGAAGGATGAGGAGACATTGACGAGGGTGCCGTGGCCCTGGCGGCGGAACTGCGTCACGGCGGCGCGGGTGCCGCTGACGGTGCCGAAGAAGTTGGTCTCCATGAGCTGGCGGAAGGCGTCGTCGGGGGTCTCCTCCAGGCTGCCCATGAGGTAGACGCCGGCGTTGTTGATCCACGCGTCGAAGCGGCCGAAGGCTCGCACGGCTTCCTGGGCGAGCGCCTGCACGGAGGCGGAATCCGAGACATCGGTGGGGACGGCGACGGCGCGGACGCCGAGGGAGACGCACTCACGGGAGAGGTCCTCGAGCGGCTCCTCGCGGCGGGCGGCGAGCACGAGGTGGGCGCCCTTCTTCGCGAGGGCGAGCGCGGTGGCGCGGCCGATGCCGCTGGACGCTCCGGTGATGACGACGACGCGGTTCTTCCATGCCCGTTTCATGTTCCCTGGCCTCCGTTGGGCGAGCCGGCGCGCTGGCGGCTCCTGGCCCTGAGCGAAGATGGGGATGAAGGTGGCGAGTGCCTCGTGCCCCAGGGGGCTCCCCCGGAGAGCGGGCGGCAGAGCGGTTCCGGAGCACGGACGGGAGTCCAGCGCCGAGACGGAGCCGTGGAGGTTCCACCCGAAGTGGAACGACTCCGCGCCGGTGGGTCTGGGCCTGAAAGCAAGGGGTTGGGGTGGTTTGGAGGAAGCGGGAGAGGGCTGTTATGGGCATGCGACTGTCTGGTGGGCAACGGAACGCGGCCTGCACTGACACCACACGATGAGCACTCCAAGACCTGTCCTGCCGCCCTGGGTGGTAGCCGTTCTCCTGTCCGCGCCGGCCTGTATCGACGTGCCGGGCATCACTCCCGTCCAGGGCGAGGTGCGCATCCGCACGCCCGAGGCGACGGCCTACACGAGGGGGGTCTTGGACCTCGGCCTGGAGGTGACGGGGCACCGTCCGGACCGTGTGGAGTTGCTCCGGGACGGAGAGGTGCTCGCGGTGCTGGAGGCTCCGTACACGTATGCGTGGGACACGGCGGGGGAGACGGAGGGTGAGCACCGGTTGGGAGGGCGGGTGGTGTTCGGGGAGACGGTGTTCACGGGGGAGGAGCGCGTGGTGGTGGTGGACCGCACCGCGCCGCGAGTGGTGTCGCGGGCCCCGGAACCGGGGGCGCAGGATGTGTGGGTCAAGAGCCCCATCCAGGCCGTGTTCTCCGAGCCGGTGAATGCGAGCACCGTGACGAGCGCCTCCGTGCGACTCACCGTGGGCGGGGTGGAGGTGGCCCGGACGGTGTCACTGTCGGGGGATGGGAAGACGATGACGGTGGTGCCGGGAGCGCCCATCTTGGCCCCCAGTGCGGTGGCGATTGCGCTCACCTCGGCCGTGACGGATCTGGCGGGGAATGCCTTGGACGTTCCCGCAGGCCCGTGGGACTGGGAGCACCCCGCGGTGCTGTTCGAGCCTGCTGGACCCGTCTTTGCCATGAACTCGGGGAGCATTGATTCCTTTCTCTACGAGTTCGGCTCGGACATGAAAGGGAACTCCTTCATCGTCCAAGCCGAGAAGTCCCTGTCGCACACTCAACTGCGAGTCTACAGCAACACTGGCAGCAACTGGACGGAACTAGGGAGAGGCCTCGAAGCCAGAGCATCTGGCTTCGAGCCTTACAATCCAACCCTTAGGTTCGACCCCCATGATGGCTCACCTGTTATCGCCTGGAATGAAGGAGACGGCAGCAACGAGTTCGAGCGCATCTATGTCGCGCGCTGGATGGGAAACCAATGGAACTACCTGGGAGGAACGACAGGCATTCTTCCATCCCGCCCCGACAGCCTTTTCCCAGTCATGGATCTGGATGCGACAGGGAAACCGCTCGTCGCATTCTATTCTGACACCGAGCAGACCACCTATGTCTATCGCTGGACGGGCACAGCTTGGGAAGAAGTTGGAGGAAGCATCAACTTGCCGCTCGGCTTGGATTCGAGCCGCCTGTTCGACTTCAGGGCCGGCCCTTCCCACTCACTATTCCTGGGGGTGATGGGGACGAAAGACAGAATATCGAAACTGTCTGTCGTTCAATGGGATGGCTTCATGTGGAAGCCTCTTCGTGGAACTCAACCTCCGGTCGAGGCTCCCTTCAACGCCGACTTCGCGCGGGACCCGCGCCTCTACGTTTCTCCAGAGGGCAACCCGATTCTGACCTGGCTCGAAAAAGTGGGTAACAGCTACGCGCAGGCGCGTTCATACGTCTGGGATAATAATGAGTGGAAGGTCTACTGCCCGGCGCTCACACCCTCCACGGAGAGTCATTCCGAGCAGACACGCCTCGAAATCGACAACTCTGGAACGTTGTGGATGGTCTGGGCGAAGCAAGGCGCTTCTGTCTTCCACATCGAGCAATGCACGTCTGGCTGGTGGTCTCATTTCGCCAGCAGTTCGACCGCCCCCTATCCCATTCCGACCGCGAAATATTCGACCTTTACCCCCGCGCAGCACACCAACGGCATCCAAGTCGTGACCACCCTCCCCGAGGGTGGAACGCTGGTCGTTCACTCACACCTCAACCGCTAGAATCGGCCATGCCTTTACCTCCTCGATCTGCCCCCACACCCTCCAGGAGAAATGCCATGCGGTCCGCATTGTTCATCCTGAGTTGTGTTCTTCCCTTCACCTCATTTTCGGCCCCCCGTCGCATGGTCGTCGCGAGCGGCGATTGCAAGGACGCGGAACTGGGCAGTCAGGCCAATGCGTTCCTCGGCGCTCTCGTGTCACGCCCGGAGCAAGACGCTCTGAGCGCGGCCGGTTTCAGTGAGCGGCTGTTCCCTCAGCCCACCAAGAGCTACGAGGACCTCCAGCGACAGCTCGACTCCGCCCAGGACCACTTCTACGAGAGCCGAAATGGCAAGGCCACCCTGGCCATCGACGAAGCCCTTCAGCAGATCAACCGCCTGCCCGTGGGTGACTCACGCTGGAAGCTTTACGTGAATGCCCAACTCCTGCACGGCTTGAACTATCGGTCCATGGGAAGACAGAAAGAGAGCGACACTGCGTTCCGGAACGTGTTGCGACTCCAGCCCACCTACGCGCTCGACCCGGACTATTTCGCGCCCTCGGTGCGCCAGGGATTCGACAAGCTGCGCAGGGAACTGAACCTCACCCGCAAGGTGAAGCTCTCGGTGAAGTCCACGTTGCCGACCTCGGACGTGTACCTCGACGGCATCAAGATGGGGCAGACGCCGCTGACGCTCGACGTGCTGGCGGGCACCTATGACCTCACCCTGGTGAAGGGCGAGGCCATCAGCTTCCCTCGGCAGATTCAGGCCCAAGGCGCGGACACGCCGCTGCTCGTCGACCTCGCATATGAGGGCTCCGTCTCCGCCACACCTTTCCCGTGCCTCGCGGTCCCCGAGGCAAGCGCTGAGAGGATCCTCAGTCACGCCGTCCGGCTGGGCGGCACACTCGGTGTCGAAGAGGTCATCGTCGTGCGCCTGGAGCGCCCCAGCAGCGGCCCCAAGTGGTTCGCCGCCACGGTGCTCAATGTCGAGGGCGGTCAGAAGCTTCGCGAAGGTGGCTTCAAGACGCAGGGCCTGGATGCCCCGGCGGAAGCGCTCTCCGCCCTGGTGGACTTCGTGACGACGGGTCGCTCTCCTTCCAACCTCGTGGTGATGAACGCCAATGGACGTGCCCCCTGGGAGCAGACCGCGACCCCGGACAAGCCGGGCGCCCAGCATGGAGGCGGCATGGACATCAGCGCTCCGAACCTCCTCGCGGACAGCGTCGCGGACTCGGCGGACCGGCCCACACCGGCACTGCGCGTGGCGTCCTATGTCCTGCTCGGCACCGGAGTGGCCGCGCTGGGCGGGGCAGGCTTGGTGCGGTTCCTCGCGCAGAAGAACGTGGATGACCTGGAGAAGCGCCTCGATAACGGCCGAATCCTCTCCTCGGACCAGGAGGCGCTGCGACTTCGGAACTCCCTGGTCCAGAAGAGCAATCTCCTCACGGGACTGCTCGTCGGAGGAGGTGCGGCCGTCGCCACGGGCGCGGTGCTCTTCCTCGTCTCTCCTTCATCAGCCGACACTCCGCCCGTCGCGGTGGGAGTCGCCACGGATGGAGAAGCCTTTTCGACCAGCCTCTCCGGTACCTTCTGAATCCACGTCTCGCGGACTACGAGGGAGGAAGCCTGACACACCGCGTTCGTCACGAAGCCAGCGAGCGAGTTCGTCAGCCGCGCCGATAACGTCGCCGCCGCATAGAGTGCCGCGCATGACGCGTGCCCTTCTTGCCCTGCTCCTGGCCACGAGCGCTTCCGCCGCGGCCCCTCGCACCCTCCGGGTGGATTACTTCCACACTGGCAATGCCACCGAGGAACGCTTCAGCCTCGACCGGGTGGTCACCGAGCCGCTGCCCTGGCCGGGCCACGCCGCACGCGCGGTCGATGACACCAACCTCGGCAAGTATCTCTTCGAGGTGAGGGACCGGGACACGAACCAGGTCCTCTTCTCCCGGGGTTTCGCTTCCATCTACGGAGAGTGGGAGCTCACCACCGAGGCGAAGAGCCAGCACCGCACCTTCCACGAGTCGCTGCGCTTTCCCACGCCGGAGCGCCCCGTCCAGGTGCTCCTCAAGAAGCGCGACGCACAGAACGCCTTCCGCGAGGTGTGGTCACTCATCGTGGACCCGAAGGACATGTTCGTGGACCCGTCCTCACCGCCCGCTCCGGGCCCGCTGCTGAAACTGCTGGAGAACGGGCCGCCGGAGCAGAAGGTGGACCTGCTCATCCTGGGCGACGGCTACACCGAAGCGGAGCGCGCCAGGTTCGAGAAGGACGCCCGGCGCATGGTGGACATCCTCTTCACCTTCTCGCCCTTCAAGGAGCGCAAGGCAGACTTCAACGTCTGGGGCCTGATGCCGGCCGCCGTGCAGTCCGGAATCTCCCGGCCGTCCACCGGCGTCCACCGGCGCTCACCCGTGGGCACCACCTATGACGCGTTCGGCAGCGAGCGCTACATCCTGACCTTCGACAACAAGGCCTTCCGCGAACTGTCTGCCTTCGCGCCCTACGAGTTCGTCGAAATCCTGTCCAACGGCAACACCTACGGAGGCGGAGGCATCCTCGGCCTCTATGGCACCGTGGCGGCTGACAGCCTGTGGGCGCCCTACGTCTTCGTCCACGAGTTCGGCCATCACTTCGCGGGCCTCGCCGACGAGTACTACACCTCCGAGTCCGTCTACGTGCCCAGCGCCGACCGGCTGGAGCCCTGGGAGAAGAACGTCACCGCGCTCAAGGACCCGGAGCAGCTCAAGTGGAAGCACCTGGTGACGCCCGGCACGCCCCTGCCCACACCCTGGAGCAAGGAGGCCTACGAGACGCACTCCAATGACGTGCAGAAGCGCCGCCGCCAGGTCCGGGCCCAGCGCAAGCCGGAGTCGGAGATGGACTCACTCTTCGTGGCGCAGCGTGACTGGGAGGAGAAGTTCCTTTCCTCACAGAAGTACTCGAACAAGGTGGGCGCCTTCGAAGGGGCCAACTACGAGGCCCGGGGGTATTACAGACCCCAGCTCGACTGTGTGATGTTCACCCGGGACCGGGTGCCCTTCTGCGCGGTGTGTCAGAGCGCGATTTCACAGGTCATCGACTTGTACGCGGGTCCCCGACCTCCAGCCTCCCGCAAGACACCCTGATAACCAGTCATTTCGAGGGATTCCTGCGTGACATGGCGGTGTCACGGGGGCCCCGCAATGGACCCTCTCCAGGTTCAGGTGTAAGGGGGGCGAGTTACTACCTGCATCCCTGGAGGGGACCGCATGCAGAAGCGAAATTGGCTTGCAGCGCTCATGACCGCCGTGCTCGTCACGATGGGCACGGGCTGTGGAGATGAGTGCGTCGACCAGTTCGACTGTCGCGCTGATAATGGCCAGCCAGATCCGGGCAAGGAGTGGACCTGTAACGATGGGACCTGTGATCAGGTCGCCATCAACGTTCCGACCCCGGACTCGGGGACTCCGGATTCGGGGACTCCGGATTCGGGGACTCCGGACGCGGGCGTGACCTGCAACCCGGGCTGCGGCACGGGCGAGCTGTGTGACATCAGCTCCGGCACGGGCGTGTGCAAGATTTGCCGCGACTCCGCCACGGGCACGGGCACGGATCAAGGCTGCTCCGCCGCCGCTCCCGTCTGCGACATCACTGGAACAGGCGGCAAGGGCGTATGCACCGCGTGCCGCGACACCGCCACGGGCACCGGCCAGGACCTGGGCTGTGCCGCTGAAGTGCCGGTCTGCGACACCACCGCCAACAACGGCGTGGGTGTCTGCAAGGCGTGCACGGACTCCGCCACGGGCAATAGCCAGGACCTGGGCTGCTCGGCCACGGCCCCCATCTGCGACACGGCCGCCAACAACGGCGCTGGCGCGTGCAAGGTCTGCTTCGACTCGCAGACGAGCCCCGACCAGGGCTGCTCTTCGCCCACCAACATCTGCGACACGGCGGCCAACAACGGCGCTGGCGAGTGCAAGGTCTGCAACGCCACCGAGGGTTGCCTGGGTGAGCAGACGTGCAACGCCGCAGGCACCGCCTGCGAGGGCTGCGCGGACAACGCGTCGTGCGCTCCGGAGACCCCGGTCTGCCGCACGGACACCACGCCGACGGTGTGCGTCGAGTGCTCCCCGGGCAACACCGCCCACTGCGATGCGACCAAGCCGGCCTGCAATGCCAACTTCCTGTGCGGCTGCACGGAAAATACCGACTGCGCCGCGGTGCCGGACAGCGCGCGTGACTTCTGCGACCCCACGGGCAACAACAACCGTGGTCAGTGCGAGGTCTGCGTCACCGACACCCAGTGCGCGGGTCTGGATCCGCTGAAGCCGGTCTGCAACAACCGCACGGAGTGCGTGCAGTGCCTGACGAACGCGAGCTGCACGGCGGGCCAGGTCTGCAACACGACCACCCACGCTTGCGAGACGGCCCCTGGCCCCACCGCGGCTGAGACCAGCGCGCAGATCGCCGCCTTCCTCGCCGCCGAGGCTGGCTCCCCCAACCTGCCCGTCAATGGAGCCTACGTCACGTTCCTCAAGCCCGCCGTGCCGGGCCAGGACAACGAGACCGAGCCTGTCGGCTTCTTCCTCCAGGCGGAGGCCAACGGCCCCGCGATGTTCGTCTCCGACCCCGCCGTCGTGAACCAGGTGGCCGTGGGAGACCGGATCAGCCTGACCGTCGCCACGAAGCAGCTCGCGAACCAGCAGGACCTGGCCAGCACCGTCGCGGAGTTCACGCGGCTCAGCCAGGGGCACTCGGTGCGCTCGCTTGCCGCGGACCGCTCCGGCGCGAACGACCTCGTTACCGCACTGGCCGCCTACGAGTATCAGCTCATCACGCTCTCCGGTACCCTGGGCGCTGCGGGCGGCGCGGGGGCGGGCTTCACGGGCTTCCCCATCACGACGACCGGGATGTCCTCCACCAACCCGATTCGCCTGCGCATGCCCATAGCACTGCCCCAGGCGCTCGAAGCCGCCCCGGGCTGCCAGTTCACCCTCGTGGGTCCCATGTGGCGGTTCGGCACCACCCCGCAGCCGTCGGCCTTCTCGGCTTCGGACATCACGCTCGACTGCCCCGCGCCCAAGCTGGTCACGGCGACCAGCCTGTCCGCCACGCAGGTCCGGCTCACGTTCGACCGTAAGATTGCTGAGGCTTCGGCGCAGGCCTCGGACTTCACCATCGAAAACCTGACCGTCTCGGGCGTCGCGGTCGACGGAACGATGGTGACCCTCACCACGAGCGAGCAGACCGCGGGCACGGCCTATACGGCCACCGTCTCCGGCGAGGTCACCGACCTGAGCGGCAAGCCGGTCGCCAGCGCGAACAACAGCGCAAACTTCACCGGATTCACTCCTCCGCCCGAGGGCGCTTCGCTCGTCATCAACGAGGTGGACTACGACAACCTCGGCAATGACACTGGGGAGTTCATCGAGATCTACAACCGAGGAAACGCGGCCGCCGACCTGAGCGATCTGATCATCGTCCTTGTCAATGGTGACTCGACCGCCACGCCGCGTCGCGATTATAATCGCTTCCCTCTGAGCAGCGTGACCGATGCTGCTGGCACCTCGGTGACGTCGCTGCCCGCAGGTGGGTACCTGGTCGCCGCCCCCGCGCCGTTCTTCACGAACAACCCGCTGCCCGGCGTTCTCCGTCTGGTCATCACCGCGCCGCTGCCGACGACCACTCCGAACGAAAACATCGTCCAGAACGGTTTTGGTGATGGCATTGGCCTCATCAAGTTCTCCACGGGCACGATGGTCGACACCATCTTCTACGAGACCCCGCCCCCCCCGCCCCCTCCGGCCCCCCACGTCCTCCAGAACCCCGTGTTCACCATCCTGACTGGCGCGGGTGACCTGGCCCTCAACTTCATCGAGGGTACGCGGACCACCGCTGCGGACTCGAACGCGACGGCGGGCTCGCTCCAGCGCGTTCCCAACGGCGGCGACACCAACGACAACAACGCCGACTTCGTGTTCCTGCCCAGCTCTCCGGGCGCGCCGACGCCGTAGTCGGCTGACACGGGGCTGAGCCCCCAAGCTCATCCTTCCTGGCCGCGGTCCCTTCGGGGGCCGCGGCCTTTTTCTTGGCCAAATCACCCGACGCGCGATTGAGCTGCTGTCACCGCCACGGACTACAGTGCCCGCTCTCACCTGGGGCCACGGCCCCTGCCGGTTCGGAGTCTCCATGCGGTTCCAACGTGCACTGACGTTGCTGCTCGCCCTCAGCCTGTCCGCATGCCCCGGCTCCAAGCCCACCACGCCCCTGCTCCCTGAACGGGACGCCGGTCCGAATCCCACCGACGGCGGCCACACCTCGCTCACCGTCGAGACCACTTCCCTCTCCGACGCCTACCTCGGTGACGCGTACTCCGCGCCCCTCGCGGTCTCCGGTGGCTCGCCCCCCTACGCCTGGAGCCTCTCCAATGGAGACCTGCCCTCCGGCCTGCGGCTCGGTGCGCAGGGGCTCCTCTCCGGCAGCCCCGTCGCCTCCGGCTCCTTCACCTTCACCGTTCACGTCCAGGACGCTTCCGGCGCCGCGTCCTCCCAGCAACTCACCCTCTCCGTTCTCGCGCCGCCCACCTTCTCCACCGCGTCCCTCTCGCTCGGTGTCGTTGGCCTCCCCTACTCCGCCGCCCTCTCGGCCTCCGGTGGACTCGCCCCGCTGAGCCTCCACGTCACCTCCGGTGCCCTGCCCCCCGGCCTCCAACTGGAAGCCTTCTCCCTCGCCGGCACCCCCACCACCTCGGGCTCCTTCTCCTTCACCCTCGAGGCCCGCGACGCCAATGGCCACACCGCTTCCGCGGACTTCCAGCTCACCATCCGCGACGGACTCACCATCACCTCCACCACCCTCCCGGATGCCTATACGGACAGCGCCTACGGCCAGGCCCCTTCCGTCCTCGGCGGGAGGGCGCCCTACGCGTGGACCCTCGTCAGCGGCGCCCTGCCTCCCGGACTCGCGCTGCTCGGCTCCGGAATCCTCAATGGCACCCCCTCCGCCGCCGGCACCTCCACGTTCAGCCTCCGCGTCACCGACGCCAACGGCGCCACCGATACGAGGGAGATCTCCCTCGTCACCTACCTGCCTCCCTCGCTCGCCGCCGTGGCCCCGCAGAGCGTCTACGTCCAGGACAACGTCGCTCGCGCCCTCCAGGCATCGCAGGGCAAGGCCCCCTTCGTCTTCTCCACTCCGGGCCCCCTTCCCACCGGACTCTCGCTCGCTCCCGAGGGACTCCTCCACGGACAGCCCACCCAGGGCGGCGCCTTCACCTTCGACGTCATCGCTCGTGACGCCAATGGCCGCACCGCCACTCGTTCCGTCGCCTTCACCGTCCTCGCCCTTCCCACCATCACCACCCAGTCCCTCCCCGATGCGACGCTGAGCACCGCCTACCAGCACGCGCTCACCGCCACCGGTGGCCGAGGCACCCTCACCTGGACGCTCGTCTCCGGCACGCTGCCTCCCGGCCTTTCGCTCTCGCCCCAAGGCACGCTCAGCGGCACACCCTCCTCCGCCGGCACCGCGTCCTTCACCGTCCGCGTCTCCGACGAGAACGGTCGCACGGCCCCTCGGACCCTGGCGCTCGTCGTCTACGCCCCCCCCACCATCACCACGAGCGCGCTCCCCGAGGCCGACACTGGCGCGCCCTACTCCGCCACCCTGGCCGTCTCCGGTGGCAAGGCCCCCTTCTCCTGGAGCGTCGTCTCAGGCTCGCTCCCCACCGGCCTGTCCCTCTCCAGCTCCGGCACCATCAGCGGCACCACCACCTCCAGCACCCGCACCTTCACCATCCGCGTCTCCGATGCCCAAGGCCGCTTCGCCGAGCGCAGCGTGTCTCTCTCCGTCTACGTGCCCCCCACCGTGACGACGGACACCCTGCCCCAGGCCATCTCGGGCCAGCCCTACTCCACCACCCTTACGGCGAGCGAGGGGCGCGCGCCCCTGACCTGGAGCCACGTGGGCTCGCTGCCCACCGGCCTGACCCTCTCCGCGAGCGGCCTCATCTCCGGCACTCCCACCGTCCAGGGCATCACGTCTTTCAGCGCCTCCGTGCAGGACGCCAAGGGCTCCTCCGCCTCGCGCGCGCTGTCACTCACCGTCAGCGGCTCGGGACAGCCTTTCACCGTGGGCCACTGGAACATCGAGTGGTTCGGCGCGGAGACCCAGGGCCCGCCCAACTCCACATCACCCGGGGGGAATCTCGATGACCTGCAGCTCGCTCACGCGCGAGACATCCTCGCGGACACGGGCGCCAACGTGTGGGGCCTGGTCGAGATCGTGGACAACGCGGACTTCGACGTCCTCAAGGCGCAGCTCCCCCAATACGACGGCTTCCTCGCCAACGACTCGACCTACGTCCCCAACACCAGCTTCTGGTACTCGGCCGGAGAGCAGAAGCCCGGCATCCTCTACGACAGCAGCCTCGTCTTCCAGAGCGCGGAGCTCATCCTCACCGAGAACTCCAATGTCTTCGGAGGTCGCCCTCCCCTGCGCGTCAACTTCACCACCTTCATCAACGGCGCTTCGGCCCCCCTCATCGTCATCGTCATGCACATGAAGGCCTTCGCCGACGTGGAGTCCCATGGGCGAAGACAGGAGGCCAGCATCGCGCTGAAGGCATATCTCGACGGGATGCCTACCGCGCGCGTGATTGTCATTGGCGACTGGAATGACGATGTCGACCGCTCCATCACGTACAGCGGAGGCGTGTATCTGAACACGCCCTTCGAGAACTTCCTCTCCGACCCCGCCCACTACACCTTCATCACCCGGGCCCTGTCGGAGCGCGCCGAGCGCACCACCACCGAGTACCCCGACACCATCGACCACACGCTCGTCAGCGATGAGGTCGCCGCCGTCTACGTCCCCGACTCCGTCCGCGTCGTTCGCCCCGACTCGTGGATTCCCAACTACAACAACATCGTCAGCGACCATTACCCCGTCGTCAGCCACTATGCCTTCGGCGGAGGAGGCGGCGTCCCCGACGGTGGGACGAGCACACCTCCCGCGATGCTCATCAACGAGGTGCTCGCCAACGAACCCTCGGTCCCGAGTGGCGACGGCGGCACCGTGCCCGACAGTCAGTACGAGTTCGTCGAGGTCATCAACACCGGCGGCTCCACCGCGGACCTGTCTGGCTGGTCTCTGTCGGATGCCAACGTGGTCCGGCATACCTTCGCCACGGGGACACTCGTCCCGCCGGGAAAGGCGTATGTCGTCTTCGGCGGCCCCAACGGCTTCCCACCTGGCACGCCTGACACCGTGCACGCCTCCACCGGACAGCTGGGCCTCAACAACGGCGGCGACACCGTGAGCCTGCGCAACCTCCAGAACACCGCGGTGGATGTGATGACCTATACGAGCACCGTGGACAACGTGTCGCTCAATCGCTCACCCGACGCGTTCCCCGGCGGCACCGACTTCGTCCTCCACACCACGCTCAATCCCAGCCTTGGCTCGTCACCGGGCCGTCGCGCGAACGGCAACGCGTTCTGACGCGAGGCCCCGTTGTCAGCGGACGGCACGTTCGACCTACCGACGACTCGGCGTGAGCACCCGCGCCGCTTCGTCGCGGGATGAACCGGGCGATGTCCGCTCACTGACGGCGGCGCGGCCTCGTCCGCGCTCACGCGTGAGAACCCGAGGCGGTCCTCGCGAGGCGGCTGCCCACGGACGGCGACATGGCCTCGTCCGCGCTCACTCGTGAGAACCCGAGGCGGTCCTCGCGAGGCGGCTGCTCACGGACGTCGACATGGCCTCGTCCGCGCTCACGCGTGCGCACACAAGAGCTGTCCTCGTGATGCGGCCGCTCACGGACGCGACGAGGCTTTGTCGCGCTCATCCCGACCGAGCTCCCGCTCCGTCGGGATGAGCGGCTCCTGGGCAATCACCACCTCGACATCTCGCGCCACCCAGCCGCCGGGGCCGTCGTCGTACGTCACCTCGACGGAGTCCCCCTCGCGCATCGAGGCCAGGCCCACCTGCTTCCCGTTCAACCGCAGCAGCGTGTCCGGCGTCACCTCGACATCCCGCTCCTGTCCGCCCGAATCGCGGATGAGCAGCTCGTTGTCGCCCACCCACTCCACGCGCCCCGACACACTCCCCGTGGGCGCGGGTCGCCCCGAGCCACCCTGTCCCGTGCGGCCCTGCGCATCCGGACCTGTCCAGGCCTCGAGGTCTGGCGCACGCTCACGCGAGGCGACCAGGTCTCGAAACAAGGCCGAGCGCACCTCCCGGTCGTCCGCCGAGGGAGTGCGCGTCGACACCTTGTCCTCTTGCCGCTCGCAGCCACCGCCCCCCAGCACGCCCCCCACGAGCGCCAGCGCCCACCACCTTCCCTGGCGTGTGCGGTCCATCGTCCCCCCGTGCTCCGCATGCGCGTCAACGCTCGCGGGCCTGGGCACGACGCGCCCCGCCCGCTCACCTCCTCGTCAACATGCGAACGCTCCAGGCGGCCGAGAACCCGGGGAACCCAAGCCCCAGCCCCGAAGCACGAGGGACAGGCAGCCTGGCGCCTCGCCGCTCGGGCGTCAGCGCGAGGATTCTCGGTGGATTCGTCAGGTCCCGTACTTGGCGAATGAGCGACTCAAGGCCCCCAGACAGTCACCAGGGGACTCGGTTGCGAGCCGCTGACACCAAGAGCGGATGGAATTCCAGCGCGCTGTCAGGCTACGAGGCGGCTTCGACCTTCGCCTTGTGAGCCCACGTGACTCCGCTTCCCCTTCCCAAAGAGCGCCATCTGCGGCCCTACTCCTTCTTCTCGGCGCAACGGGGCGGCATGTGGCTGTTTCTCGTCGTCGCCTTCGTCATCTCCTACAACGCCACTTCCCGCACCAGTTCGCTGCGCGAGTACCTGACGCCTCCGGTGCTCGCCGGCGGCTGTGGCGCGCTGTTCCTCGCGCTGTTCGCCTTCTTCTTCTGGCGCATCCGCAGGTGGGGCACGACCTATCACCAGGGAGTCTCGTTCTCGAGCGCGGGTGACGAACGAGAAGCAGCCCGCTGCTACGAGGAGGCCGCACGCCAAAGCACCCAGGGCACCCAGCGGGCCGTCTCCGTCACCATGGCCGGACAGTCTCTGTTGACTCTGGGGGAGGCAGCACGCGCACTCGAACTCTTCGGCTCCGCGGAGCACTCCGGCGCGTTGCGAAGGTTCGTTCCAGCCGCGCACCAATGGCTGCCCAATCTGATTGCCCACGCCTACTTCCTCCAGGGAGAGCTGTCCCCGGCACGTGAATGGCTGGAGGAAGGGCGCAAGCGGGCTGGGAAGCTGCCCCCCTCCTACGCGTTGCTGCCCGAGGTCTCCCTGCTCTGCCGCGACGGACAGCACAACGCCGCGTTGGCGCTCCTCGCGGCCCGAGCGAACGAGGCGGACGCCCTGGCGGGACGTGATACCCGCCGACTCAAGCTCCTCAAGGCCTTCGCCCTGGACGCCGTGGACCCGATAACTCATGCGATGGATATCGACGCCACACTGGCCGCCGCACGGCTCGGGCGCCCCGATGACTTCGAAGCCCTGTCCTCGCGGTGGCCGGAGCTGCGCGCCTTCATGGAGCGCAGGGGCCTGACGACTCCCGTCGCCGCGTAGACGGCGAAGCGGAGCCCCCTAGAACTTCCACTCCGTCCCCTGTTTCCCGAGCACGGCGCGGGTCGCCGCCACATCCTGTAGCGCCTTGAAGGGCGAGGCATCGGCCAGCTTCACGACGGAGTCCAGGACCACAGCCGCCATCTGCACATTGTCGCTGGCGATGGCTCCGTCCAGGCGCTCGAAGAGTTGTCGAAAATTCTCCCGACGCTCGTCGAAGCTGCGGTCCAGGTAGTCCAGGAGCACGTCACGCATGGCATGGATGTGCTCGACATCCACTCGGGATTCTTCACGCAGCCGAGTCTGTTCCGTGCGCTCTTTCTGGATGTCGCGCACGCACTCGGCCACCACCTTGATGCCGGTCAGCACGTCCTTCAGGGGCAGGTTCATCTTCATGCTCATGTCGTCTCCCGTTGAAGAAGGCCGCGAGACTGCTCTAGCAGGGCCTCCAACTGGGTGTTGAGGTCTCCGCCCTCGGTGAAGAGCGGCACCCGCATCAGCTCGCTCTCCGCCTTCGCCAGTTGCATGGCCGTGGCGAACCGAGCCAGATGCCCATCGTTCTCGGTGTCGAAACACTTCGCCAACTCCCAGAGGGCGTCGATGGCCCGACCTGTTCGCTGGTCGAGAGCGCCAAGAACACCGCCCAATTCGTCCACGCGCACTCCCGCCCGCGCCAGCAGAGCGATGGCCGCATCGATGCGCGCGACCTGTTCATTGACGTCCTCCGCATAGGCCAGAGCCTTCGTTCTGGCTTTCTCTCCCTGACGGGCCATGACGAAACCAACAACGGCCATCGCGGGAGCCACCGCGATGCCTCCGAGGATTGCGGTGCCTCCAGCCACACCCCAGCCGCCTGCGGCAAGCGAGCCCCCTCCAAGCCAGGCCAGCAGGGCGCTGTTCGCCGCGGCGCCCGTCAGCCCCGACAACGCGGCCCCCGTTCCAGCCGTGGCGAAGCTGGTGACCAGCCCCGTGGTCAGCGCGCTCGCTCCCGCGCCTGTCACGGCCGCCGCGACCGAGCCCGACAGCGTGCCGCCGGCTTCGAGATATTGCACGGCGAACTCGCGGACGGATTCCCGACTCACTCCCACTCGCCCCAGGTGCTCCAAGGCCTCGATGCGGGCCTTTTGATTCATCTGTTCGAGGAAGTCGAAGAGACGACGGAAGGTCGTGGCGACAACGCCATCTCGCTGAGAGGCCAGGGCATCCAACTGACGTTGGAGCGCGCCGCGCGCTCCCTCCAGCCGTTGAACCGCCTCTTCATGGCGCGCCTGAGCCTCCTCGCCAATATCCTTGGCGTCCTTCATGCGATCGATGCCGTCGTAGCTTTTCTTGGCGCCATAGCCAAAGAGACCTGCGAGCAGGAGCGCGGCGGGAATGAGCGGAAGCGGCATCGCATACCTCCAGAGTGCGTGAGCAGGGACCATCAAACGAAGTCTGTCAATCAAGGGGCGGCCGACTTCAGGCGCACACTTGCCCGACCCACGATGGGTCACGAACGCCCCGATGGGAATACCTCTCCGGGGTGATGAGCCATTGAGCCTTTCCCCTCACGCTCGCGCCTGCATCCCATTACCCTGACCAGGGCTGGTACCATCAGACGTGTGCGGTAGCCGTCCTTCGGCGCCCGGCGGGGAGCGACACAATGGCCGTATGGATGCGGGCGCTGCCGACCCTGGTGGCCGCCGCTCAGTCAGACGGGGCCAGGGGAACGCTGTGCTTCATGGTCGTCCTGGGTCTGGGGGCCTGGGGCGGCATTGTCTGGCTCAACAAGCTCAACAAGCGCTGGAAGGCCGCGCAACTGTCAGGCGCCATCGTCGCTCCTGCTCCCGCTCCTTCTCCCGCCTCTCACTCCGCCCCACCTGCCGCCACCATCGCGCTGCGCTTCGAAACCGTGAGCGCGCCCAGAGTCTCCCCAGGGCTCATGGTCCGTATCCCGGATGAGCCGATGCTGGTGGCACCACGTCCCGCGCCTCCGCCACCCGCGACGCCCCCGCCCTCGGCATTCACGATGACGGCCTCCGCTCCGGTCGCGAAGCCCGTCGAGCCCGCACCGGCCGCGCCCATGCGGTCCGTGACTCCAGTGCCCAAGGCAGGAGCCACTCCCCCCGTGGCGCCTGTCGCGACGCAGGCGACCCCCGGTCCCACGCTGTGGCCACCCACTCCGCTCAAGACCGGTTGGATTCCACCAAGAGAGGTCATCGAGGTCGCTGGTTACAAGCTGAAGGACGGCATGGTGTACGTGGGCTCGCGGCTGCGCGCCGTGAATGCGCCCGGCACCGAGCCCGCGCTCATCAACCCGAGTCTCGAAGTGGCCTCACGGCCCAACCGCGATGGACAGGGTATGACGTACTGGCCCTCCTACTCGGACATTTCTCCCGCTTCCCGCGCGGGCTATCTGGAGTGGCTCGCGAGTGGTCGCCGCAATGCCCATGCCTATATCGGCTATGTCTTCCTGTTCTTCTACGGGCTGGAGCGGCGAGTGCTCATCGAGCTGGGCACGGACGCAGCGGCGCTCGCCGAGGCCCGCCTCATCGAAGAAGAGGTCCAGGCCCTGCTCAAGATCCACGAGGAGAACAACTCTTTCCGTACCTACGCGTCGGCCTTTCTCGACGTCCTGCGCGTGCGCCGCGCTGGCGAAGATGGACTGCTGAAGGAGACGCCCCAGTTCACGCTGCGCCATGCCGGCGCGGCCTCGTTCGATGTGCGCATGGCCGTGGGCACCGCCGCGTCCAAGGGGCTGCCGCTCCCTGCGGACTGGGCCCTCGCCTGGGCCGTGGAGACCAGTGACACCAAACTGCGAACCCCCGCCACACGCTGCCCCGAGGAGTTCCAGGCCCTCTTCCGCGCGCGCTACCAGCGAGACCATGGCACGGGCATCGTCCCTCGCGCCAAGAAGTCGAGGGTGGAGGCCCGCTACGAACCCGCGAGCGCCTCCTTCGCGGGCATGGTGCGGCTGGCGTCGGCCTCCGTCACCGAGGCCTCCGAGACGTCGCTCAAGCCCGTGCGCGCGCTCGTCGAGGACTGCTGCGAGTCGCTCGAGTCCTACAGCCGCTGGGTGGGGAAGAACCCCGACGCGCGCAACAGCATGAGCGCCCTGGCGCTGCTCCCCGACGAGCTGACGTCTACGATGCAGGGAGGCTCGGACGTGCAGGCGCTCCGCGCGCTGTTGCAGCAATCGCTCGGGAGCAACACCTCCGCGCCCGTGGCCGCCGCCGACCTCCTCAAGCACTGGCCCACCGCGACCTCTGGGAAGCTCTCCAAGTCCGAGGCCGTGGGGTTGGCCCAGGCCCTGGAGAAGCTGGGCTACGGCATGGAGCCCGACCCTCGCATGGGCGGCGCCGTGCTTGCCCCCGACGAGTCCGCCCACGTCTTCACACTGCATCCTGAGTCACCGAGCGCGCCTTCCGGCGACTACCTGTCCGCGCTCGCGATGCTCCACCTCGCCGCCGCCGTGGCGACCGCGGATGGAACCGTGTCGACGGACGAGACCACGCGCATGGAGGCCATGGTAGAGGCGGCCCAGGGACTGCTCGCCTCCGAGAAGACCCGACTCAAGGCGCATGTCGCCTGGCTGCTCGCGAGGCCCGCCTCCAACGCGGGCCACAAAAAGCGCGTGGAGGCGCTGGCTCCCGAGGCCCGCACCTCGCTGGGCAATCTCTTGATTGAGGTCGCCGTGGCGGACGGCAACGTGTCACCCCAGGAGCTCAAGACGCTGTCGAAGCTCTACGCGATGCTGGGACTCGACGAGGCCAGCGTCTACTCCCGCGTCCACGCCGCCACGGCAATGCGGCCCACGGCGGCGACGGAGCCCGTCTCAATGCGGCTCGCCGGAGCACCCGAGCAGGGCTTCACCATCCCCGGGCCTCCTCCCGAGAAAGGCGAACGGCTGGCGCTCGACATGCGCAGCGTGCAGGCGAAGCTCGCGGAAACCGCCGCGGTCTCCAGCCTCCTGGGCAGCATCTTCGCCGAGGAGGAAACACCGCCACCCGCCGTCCCATCGACCCCCGCCCCGGTGGAACCTGGCGTCGCGGGCCTGGACTCCCTCCACACCTCCCTGCTGCGCTCCCTCGTCGCGAAGACGGAGTGGCCTCGCTCCGAAGTGGAGAAGCTCGCCGGCGGGCTCGGACTGCTCACGGACGGCGCGCTGGATGTCATCAACGACGCGGCCTTCGAGGTGTGCGGCGAACCCGTCCTCGAAGGCGACGAAACCCTTCAGCTCAATGAGCAGGCAGCACGGGAGATGATGTCATGACGGACGCGACGCTCCAGGGACGCATCAGGCCGAAGGATCGGGATGCCATCGTCCAGTCGCTGCGCGCGGGCGTCGTGCCTCGCGTGGGACAGCAACACATCCAGGTAGGCCGAGTCGAAGAAGTCCGAGCACTGGTCCGCGACGTGGAGCGCATCGCCGAGGGCGGAAGCGCCATCCGCTTCGTCATCGGCGAGTACGGCTCCGGCAAGACGTTCTTCCTCAACCTCATCCGCTCCATCGCGCTGGAGAAGCGCCTCGTCACACTGCACGCGGACCTCAACCCCGACCGGCGGTTGCACGCGACGGATGGGAAGGCTCGCAGCCTGTACGCGGAGCTGATGCGCAACATGGCCACCCGGGCCAAGCCCGAGGGGGGAGCGCTCGCCAGCGTTGTGGAGCGCTTCGTCTCCGGCGCCCTCACGGACGCGAAGAGCCGGAACCTGAACCCCGAGGCTGTCATCAGGGAGAAGCTCGCGGCGCTCTCGGAGCTGGTGGGCGGCTACGACTTCGCGGAGGTCATCGCGGCCTACTGGCGCGGCCATGACAGCGGGAACGAGGTGCTCAAGGCCGACGCCGTGAAGTGGCTGCGCGGCGAGTTCTCCACCCGCACCGATGCACGCAAGTCGCTGGGGGTCCGCACCATCATCGACGACGCGGATGTCTACGACCAGTTGAAGCTGTTGGCGCGCTTCGTCCGACTGTCCGGCTACGACGGCCTGATGGTGTGCCTGGATGAGCTGGTCAATCTCTACAAGATGGCCAACACCAAGGCCCGCGCCTCCAACTACGAGCAGATCCTCCGCATCCTCAATGATTGTCTCCAGGGCACCGCCGAGGGCCTGGGCTTCATCCTGGGAGGAACGCCCGAGTTCCTCATGGACACCCGCAAGGGCCTCTACAGCTACGAGGCCCTCCAGTCGCGGCTGGCCCAGAACACCTTCGCCGTGGGCAACCTCGTCGACTACAGCTCTCCCGTGCTCAGGCTGGCCAACCTCACCCCCGAGGACCTCTACGTCCTGCTCACCAAGCTTCGGCACGTCTACTCCACGGGCGATACGTCCACGCAGCGCCTGCCCGATGAGGGGCTCCACAGCTTCATGACCCACTGCTCCGAGCGCATCGGCGAGGCGTACTTCCGCACGCCCCGGAGCACCGTGACAGCCTTCATCAACCTCCTGGCCGTCCTCGAACAGAATCCGACCGCGGACTGGAAGGAGCTGCTCGGAGGCGTGCAACTCGCCGTGGACGTCAACCCCGACCTCGCTCCCCTGACCGAGGCGGAGGCAGGAAGCCTGACGGCCGGAGCAGATGATGAGCTCGCATCCTTCAAGCTCTGACCCGAGCGGCTCCGCGTCAGGCTCCTTTCACCGGTTGCACCCCAAGGTGCAGCGCTGGGTGTGGACCCAAGGGTGGAAGGAGCTGCGCGGCATCCAGGAGGTCGCGATTGCGCCCATCATCGAGGGGACGCAAGACGTCATCCTCTCGGCGTCGACGGCCAGTGGAAAGACGGAGGCCGCCTTCCTGCCCATCTGCAGCCGGCTGGCGGAGGACTCCGGCGGCAGCGTACGCGCCATCTACATCGGCCCGCTCAAGGCGCTCATCAACGACCAGTTCGAGCGACTCGACGGACTCTGCGACGGGTTGGGGATTGCCGTGCATCGCTGGCACGGGGACGTGTCTCAGGGCCACAAGGCGCGGCTGCTCAAGTCCCCGGCGGGCATCCTCCTCATCACCCCCGAGTCGCTCGAAGCGCTCTTCATCCGCCAGGGCTCCGCTCTCGCCAGCCTGTTCTCCTCGTTGGAGCACATCGTCATCGACGAGCTGCATGCCTTCATCGGCACCGAGCGGGGATGCCAGCTCCAGTCGCTCCTGCACCGTGTCGAGCTGACCCTGCGCCGCAACGTGCCTCGCGTGGGCCTCAGCGCCACGCTGGGCGACATGACCCTGGCCGCGGAGTTCCTCCGCCCTGGCGCCGGGGAGAAGGTCCGCCTGTGCAACTCCGACTCCGGCGGCGGAGAGCTGCTCCTCCAGCTCAGGGGCTATCGCAAGCGAACTCCGGATGCCAGGCGGCTGGCCCCTGGAGAGGACGAGGAGTCCTCCGACGGGCTGCCCGAGGATGAGCACGACGTGGGAGCGCACCTCTTCAAGACGCTGAGAGGGACGCACAATCTCGTGTTCGCCAACAGCCGGGCGAACGTCGAGCTCTACGCGGACCTCCTGCGCCGCATGTGCGAACAGGCGCAATTGCCCAACGAGTTCTTCCCCCACCACGGCAACCTCTCCAAGGAGCTGCGCGAGGAGGCGGAGGCCGCGCTCAAGGCGAGGCAGCGGCCCGTCAACCTCGTATGCACCACCACACTAGAGATGGGCATCGACGTGGGCGCCGTGCAGAGCATCGCGCAGGTGGGCGTACCTCCCTCGGTGGCCAGCCTTCGTCAGCGCCTGGGACGCAGCGGACGTAAGGGTGGACCCGCCGTGCTCCGGTTGTATCTCCAGGAGGCGGAGCTGACGAAGACGAGTCCCCTGCCGGACCAACTCCGCATGCGCCTGGTTCAATCGGTCGCCATGCTCGAGCTGCTGCTGACGAACTGGTTCGAGCCTCCCGCCTCGGGCGCCTTCCACTTCTCCACGCTGGTCCAGCAGCTGCTCTCACTCATCGCTCAGCATGGCGGCGTCAAGGCGGGCGAGGCCTTCTCCGCGTTGTGCCAGGCGGGTCCTTTCGCGCGGGTGTCACGCGAGGACTTCGTGCACTTCCTGCGGGGATTGGGACAGCGTGAGCTGCTCTCACAGTCCTCGGATGGGACGCTGCTTCTGGGCCGGGTGGGCGAGCGGATCGTCAACCAGTACAGCTTCTATGCGGCCTTCGCCTCGGTGGAGGAGTTCCGGCTGGTGGCCTCGGGTCGCACGCTGGGCACGATGCCCATCGACCAGCCGCTCTTCGTCGGCACGTACCTCATCTTCGGCGGACGACGGTGGCGCGTGCTCGCCGTGCAGGGCGACGAAAAGGTCGTGGAGTTGGAGCCCGCCCCCGCTGGGCGCGTTCCCATGTTCGAGTCCACTGGTGTCGGCGGCGTGCATGACCGCGTCCGGGAACAGATGCGGGCCGTCTATGCCGGTGACGGCATTCCCCGCTACCTGGATGCGCGTGCGCAAGAGCTGCTGGCGGAGGCTCGGGCGACCTTCCAGCGATGGGGGCTCTCCGAGCGGTCCATCATCACCTCCGGCCGGGAGGTCCATGTCTTCCCGTGGGCCGGTGACGCGGTGGTACACACGCTGGCGCTGTCGCTCCAGGCGCGTGGACTGTCGGTGGAGCCGCTCGGTGCCGTCTTGAGCGTGGAGGCGATGCAGTCGGACGTGGAAGGCGCCCTGCGTGGACTCGTGGCGGAGGGGCCTCCTCGGGCAGAAGCCCTCACGACCCACGTGGCCAACATGGCGCTCGAGAAACATGACGGCTTCGTGCCGGAAGACCTGCTGGCGCGTGACTACGCGGCTCGGTACCTGGATGTCCAGGGTGCGTGGCGCGCGGCGCAGCGGGTGTTGCAATGAAGCCCTTCATGGAGAGGCCTTGTCACCCATGAGTCGTCCTTCCCACGAATCTCAGGCCGCCGACCCGGCTCTCCCTGTGGACGCCGCTGCCATCCAGCACGCCGCCACCCAGGCCTTCGCCACCTGGACGCGAAGCCTGCCCGTGGCGCCCTCCAATCCCACGGACTTCATCCGCTCCGTGGAGCCGAAGGTGCGGAGGGCCTGCCGGCTCTACACAACCATCACCGAGCGGAAGGTCGTGTGGAAAGACGGCCCCACTCGGGGCTCACCGCCTGTCACGGGTTTGAGGCGAAAGGCCGACAGCGTCGACCCCTGGTTGGAGACTCGGGAGAGCCTCCACGAGAGCAGCCTCTCCATCCTTCCCTGTTCAGCGTGCGGGGGCCCAGGCTCGATTCCCTGCTCCAGATGTGGCGGGAGTGGGGACGTCCGTTGCTCGAACTGTAACGGCACACGGAAGGCCTACGGCTACGCTTCGAATGGCTCGCGCCGACTCATGAACTGCAGGTCATGTGATGCGCGGGGCACCGTCTCCTGTAGCGGCTGCAATTCGGGGCGGGTGTCCTGCTCGCCGTGCCTGGGGCATGGTCGTGAGCAGCGCTGGCTCGAGTTCGTCGAGTCGGTCCGCTTCGACCTCCTGGTGATGACGGAGGACGAGACACTGCGTGGCTTGCCGTGGACAACGGTGGGAATGGAGAAAGACGCGAAGCTCCTGGGAGAAATCAGCGCGAACGGTGCGCTGTCACAGGATAAGGTCGCGCCTCATCTCCCCGAGGATTGGCTCCAGGAGCACTGGGGGAAGACCCGAATCGCGCTCAAACTCCAGGAGCGCATCACCAGCCAGCTCTTCCAGGTCTTCGAAGCGCCCGCCGCGCGGGTCTCCTACTCCATCGCGGATGCGCTCCCCACGACGGTTCAGTTCGAGGGGCAGCGGATGCTGGCACCACCCGTCTCCGCGGACCGACAGTTCGCGGCGCGGGCCCGGAAGGTCTTCGCGGCACGGCTGGTCCTCCTCGCGCTGGCGGTGGGGGTTCCGTTCCTCTACCTCATTCGAGGCTCCTACTTCTGGAACGGCTGGCTGGTAGCGCTGTGTGTCTCGCTCGGTGGGTTCGCGATTGTGGCCGAGCACCTGGTCCGGGACTGGACCCTGGGCAGGAAGCGGAAGACTCGCCGCCGGAGCATCGGCCTGGCTGTGTACGCGCTCGCGGCCGGTTTCGTGGCGCAGGCTTCGGAGCCAAGACTCGCTGATGCCCTGCGCCATATCTGGGCGGGACGCCTCGACGCCGCGAACAAGGAACTGCTCGCGCTGGGCAAACCCGAGGACCCCGCTCTTCAGCCAATCTGGTCCGAACTCCATCTCGCCCATGCGCTCCGCGCGGAGACCGTGAAAGAGGTCGTCGAGGATGCCGTTTTGTTGAAGTCAGGCTCTCCGCAGCGGGCGAAGGTCAACCAGCGCCTCCTTGAGCTCACTCGGCGGCAGGTCCTCCAATCCCTCGCACGCAAGGAGCCGGCCTCCGCCCTGGAGGTGCTCTCCATCGCCAGGCCCGCGCTCGAACAGGATTTCTCGAAGGACGTCGGCGTGCTGACCGCGAACATCCTCGAAACGGAGTACGAGGCCTGTTCGACGGAGGCTTGCCGGTGGAAGACCCTAGGCGCCGCGCTTCGCGCCGAGTCCACACCAGGCCGGGAGCAACGCCTCGGACAGGTGCGCGCGACACTCGTGGAGCAGTTGTCGCCAAAGCCGCGTCCCAAGGTGATGACCTTGGAGTGGCTCCTGCATCTCGACAAGACTCGCGCGCTTACCACCGAACTGGGTGAGACTCCGTCCGATGCGGATCTAGGGGAGCGCGCACGACAAGCCGCTACATGGACCCGGGAGGAACGGGAGCGGATTCCCCTCATCGGCGCCGAGCGCGCCGTGGCCATCTCTCTGCTTCAACTGACGACCGGTAGCGACACAAGCCTCCTGACGAAGACGACGGACTCCGTCGCCCTCTACTGCGCGCTGAAGGATGGACGCTGCGCCGGTGCGTACCTGGTGGGCGCGGACAAGAGTTCACGCGTGCTCAACAACTTGAAGCACACGGCGACCACGAAGGAGCTGCTCTCACGTGTCATGGGGCATCCTGTCGAGCTGCCCACGCCACCGCAGCTCCGAGGAGGCAAATCACCCACCCAGACCACCTGGAAGGACGGAGGGGTGACCATCGTGGCGCGGTGGAGCAGTACCTACTTGATGGAGCTGCGCATCGGAGAGGTGAAGCCATGAATCCGAAACCTCCACGGCTGCTCTCCGTCAGCGCGGCACTCATGGGACTGCTCGGCGGCGCGGCACCCTCGGGTCTGCTCGTTCCAGGTATCGAGGTCCAGGTCGCCCAGCCCACCTGGCGACGACGCGATGAAGAGGAAGCGCGTGACGAACTGCTCCTCGTCGTCCCACCCACCAGCGGGCAGATTCTCCTCGCGGGGCATCGCTCGCACCGCTCCCACTCCTCACATCGAAGCCACTACTCCGGGAGCCGAAGCCGGAGCTACGGCGGTGGCTACTCCGCTCCCGCCGCAGAGCCAGAGCCGCCGCCTCCACCGCCCAAGCCCGCGATGGTGTCCTTCGTTGTCTTTCCCGGGGGACGCATCTTCGTCGACGACAAGCCCGCGGGGCAGGACGTGACGTCTCTCATGCGACTGGCGGCGGGCAAACACGTGGTCCGCATCGAGAACCGCTTCCTTGGCACCACCACCGTCGAGGTGGACCTGGTCGCGGGGCAGATGGGCGATGTCACGATTGAGTGGTAGCGATGGGATTGGGAGCAGACACGTGACAACGAAGGAACCCGAAGCCCCGCCACCATTCATCTTCCGCGACGGTGCCATCCAGACCGTCCTCGACCTTCGGGTCTACCGGCTCACGGCGATACAGAAGTCCGCCTATCGCTTCGCGGAGCGATGCACCGCCGTGCTCGGCTCACCCGAGGCAGACAGGCTTCCCGTCCGCTTCGTCTTCGGACCGACCATCATCGAGCAGGATGCGCTGGAGACCGCGCGGCTGTTCTTCCAGGAGCTGCTGGACCAGGAGCTGCGCGAGCAGGTGGGCGACGAGACGCGCGCCCTCCGCGCGCTGATTATCGCCCAGGCCTTCTCGCGCACCGACCTGATTCGCCAGGATTGAGGGCTTCGCACCCCATGTTCCATGACCGCTCCAGGTACCAGTCCTCTCGGGGATACCAACTGGCGCCCTTCCGATTCAGCCCACTGGACGGCTCGCGCTACATCGCCACGAACGACGTGGGCGAATACGTGGTGCTGCCCCGCGAGGAGCTGGTCGAGTTCATCAGCCATGCGCTGCCACCGGACCGGGAGGCCTACAAGTCGCTCAAGTCCAGGCACTTCATGTTCGACGAGTACTCGCGCGTTGCGCTCGAGCTGCTCGCGCTGAAGTATCGGACCCGCGCGGAGCAGCTCGCGTCCTTCACCGGGCTGCACATCTTCGTCGTCACCCTGCGCTGCGACCACTCCTGCCCCTATTGTCAGGTGTCGCGGCAGGCCGAGGGACGCCTCGACTTCGACATGTCGCAAGAGCACGCCGACCAAGCGCTCAACTTCATGTTTCGCAGTCCGTCCCCAGCCCTCAAGATCGAGTTCCAGGGCGGCGAGCCGCTGCTCCACTTCGAGCGCATCCGCTACATCGTCGAGCGCGCCAAGGCTCTGAATCAGGTGCATGGCAGGGACCTCCAGTTCGTCATCGCGAGCAACCTCTCGCGGCTCACGGATGAGGTGCTGGCCTTCTGCCGGGAGCATGGTGTGCTGCTCTCCACGTCCCTGGATGGGCCCGAGGCCCTGCACAACGCCCAGCGACCGGTGCGTGGCGGGGACAGCCATCAACGGACCATCGATGCGATTCGACGGGCGAGGCAGACGCTCGGGCCAGACGCGGTCTCCGCCCTGATGACGACGACCCAGGCGAGCCTGGAGCGCGTCGAGGACATCATCGACGAGTACGTGCGCCAGGGCTTCCACGGCATCTTCCTGAGGAACGTCAGCCCGTATGGGTTCGCCGTCCGCCAACGCGCCTCGCGCCAGTACGGCGTCGAGGCCTGGGTCGAGTTCTACAAGCGAGGGCTCGCGCACATCCTTCGCATCAACGAGCAGGGGTACCCGCTCCAGGAGGAGTTCACCGCCATCCTGCTGCAGAAGCTCTTCTCACCGAGGGGCTCGACGTATGTCGACCTCCAGTCGCCCTCGGGCATCGGAATCGGGGCGCTCGTCTACAACTACGACGGCGCGGTGTATGCCTCCGACGAGGGGCGGATGCTCGCGGAGATGGGCGACTTCTCCTTCCGGCTCGGGCACCTCTCCCGCGACTCCTACGAGTCCATCATGACGTCTGAGACGCTCCTGACCCACTTGAGCGACACGATGCCGGAGGGCGCCCCCATGTGCGGTGACTGCGCGTTCCTCCCTTACTGTGGCGCGGACCCGGTCTTCCACCAGGCGACGCTGGGAGATGCCGTCGGCCATAAGGCGTTCAGCGCCTTCTGTAAGAAGCAGATGGGCGTGCTGCGTCACCTCATTGGGCTGCTCGAGGATGATTCCCGCGCCCGGGACATCCTCCTGGGGTGGCGCTGAGCCATGCCCGCCCTGGACCTCGCATCTACCGGGCTGAAGTCCCTTTCGGAGCGCTCACCCGAGCCATTCATCGGTCGCATCCGCGAGCAGCCAGACCTTCCGGAGTCCGAACGCGGACGGGAGATTCTCCTCGTCCGACGTCCGCTGGCGCACCTTCCTCCGGGCTTCCGGGGGTATCTCCTACTGGATGACGGCTCGGTGAGTCCGGGACTGCGGGACGTCTACGTCCTGGCCCCCGGGCTGCGCTACCTCGCCGAAGGGGACGTGGTCCGCATCCATCCCGAGCGAGGAGCCCTGGCGACGCTGTATCGCCGCGCGTCTCCGTCGAACACGTTCCTGGTGACGGAGCGCTGCGACAACAACTGCCTGATGTGCTCCCAGCCACCTCGCAAGCAGGATGACTCCTGGCTCGTCGATGAGCTGATGGCCACTCTCCCGCTCATCTCCCCGGAGACTCGCGAGCTTGGAATCACGGGCGGCGAGCCGAGCCTGCTCAAGGGACGTCTCCTCGAGCTCCTGGAGCGGATGAAGGGTTACCTGCCCCAGACCTCGGTCCATATCCTGACCAACGGACGCGGCTTCGCGGACGCCGAACTGGCACACGCGGTGGCGAAAGTTCAGCACCCCGACCTCATGCTGGGGATACCGCTCTACTCGGACCTGCCCGAGGAGCATGACTACGTCGTGCAGGCCTTGGGCGCGTTCGATGACACCCTCCGGGGTATCCTCCACCTCAAGCGCGCCCGCGTGCGCGTGGAGCTGCGTTGTGTCGTCCACGCGCAGACGTACTCGCGCCTGCCTCAACTCGCTGACTTCATCACGCGCAACTTGTTGTTCGTCGACCATGTCGCGCTGATGGGGCTGGAGCTGATGGGGTTCGCCAGGACGAACCTCGGAATGCTCTGGGTGGACCCGCTCGACTACCAGGCCCAGCTCACCGCCGCTGTCAGGACGCTGAGCCGCGCGGGGCTCAACACGTCCATCTACAACCACCAGCTCTGCACCTTGCCCGCCGAGCTTCATCCCTTCGCGAGAAAAAGCATCTCCGACTGGAAGAACGTCTACACCGAGGACTGCGAGGGCTGCGTGCGGCGGGATGCCTGCGGCGGGTTCTTCGCTTCAGGCGTCCTGAAGCGAAGCCGAGGCATCCAGCCCTTCCGAGACTGAGTCAGAACGCGGGCAGGTCCGACGCCAGGTGCGCCGACAGGCCGCCATCCATCACCACGGCACTGCCATTCACGTAGCCACTGAAGGGCCCGACGAGGAAGGACACCATCCCCGCCACCTCCTCCGGCGTCCCGAACCGCTTCACGGGGATTCGCTCCAGCAGTCGCGCGCGCACGGCCGGGTCCGCCTTCGCGAGCATCTCCGTGTCGATGTAGCCCGGGCAGAGCGCGTTGCAGGTGATGCCATACGCCCCCCACTCGGCGGCGATAGCCTTCGAGTAGCCCACCACCGCGTGCTTGGTCGCCGCATAGGTGGACGACTGCGCCCCACCAAAGAGCCCCATGATGGACGCGATGTTCACGATGCGCCCGTACCCCTGGGCCTTCATGCGCGGCAGGGCCCACTGACACAGGTTGCGCACGCCCTTCACATTCACGTCGAACAACTGCTCCCACTCGGCGGTGCTCACCTCGTCCACGCGGTGGAACGGCCCACCCACCCCCGCGTTGTTCACGAGCACTCGCGGCACCCCCAGCTTCGCCTCGAGCCGTGAGAGCGCCACCCCCACCGCGCCCTCGTCCGCCAAATCACAGGCCAACGGCCACACACGCCCCCCAGCCGCGGTCAGCCGCTCCTGGAGTCGCGTCAGCGCCGCCTCGTCCCGCGCCAGCAGGACCACCTCGAACCCCTGCCGCGCCAGCTCGGTGGCGATGGCCGCGCCAATCCCGCGACTGGCTCCAGTGACGACCGCGACAGGGGCCTGCTTCGACTGCGTCTCCATCAGAGGACACCTCGGGGAGGGACGAGGCGAACCTCGTCGACCCGTACGTTCAACGGCTTGGTGGAAATCTCCCAGATACACTGCGCCACGTCGTCCACCGAGAGCATGTCCGCGGGACTGAACTCCGGCCGGGACTTCCAGAAGGACGTGTAGACCGCCCCCAGGGACAGGAGCGTCGCCCGGATGCCGAGCGCCTTGCCCTCCTCGTTCAAGACCCCGGTCAGCGCTCGCACCCCGTGCTTGGACGCCGCATAGGCCCCATTCATCGGCAAGGTGAGGTGGTCGCTCACGGACCCGAGGTGGATGAGCCGCCCCCCACCCCGGGGCTTCATCCTCCGGAACGCCTCCCGCGCACACAGGAACGTCCCCGTCAGGTTCACCTCCAGACTCTTGCGCCAGTCCTCGAGCGTCAGCTCGTGGAGCGGAGCGAAGACGCCAAACCCCGAGCAGTTGACCAGCACCGAGATGGGACCGAGCCCCGCCTCCGCCTTGTCGAACATCGACACCACGGAGTCCTCACGCGTGACGTCCACGTGCACCGCGTCCTCGGTCTCCGTCGCCACGTCGTTCGCGGCGCAGAGGACCTTCAGGCCCTCCGCACGCAGCTTGTGCGTGACGGCCCGGCCGATGTCGCCCGTGCCTCCGACGACGATGACATTCCGACCACTCACGTGCCGTGCCCTCTCCTGGACTCACCCTCGCGAGGCGGGGAGTATGTCGGACCGGCACAAGAAAGGGGCCCCCGTGTCACTGCCCCCACGCGTGTCCACCCGCGGCGGGGAGTCAGGCCACCGGCCACACACGCCTTCGGACGAGGGCCCGGACCCGGGAGCCGCCCCTGAAGCGGGCCACTCCCGGGGACAGCCATCCCTCCAGCCCGCTCAGGCCGCGTTGCCGCGCTGGCTCAGCCGGGTGCCTTCTGGCGAGTTGTCGATGTCGACCCCCAGCTCGTCCCGGAACACGTCCAGCAAGTAGGGCAGCACGCCGATGGTGCCCGCTCGCATCCGGTGGTGCAGCGCGAGGTCCTTGTTGGTGAGCCGCCGCTCCGGATGAGGACGCTTCAGCAGCGCGTTGGTCTCACGCTGGACATTCTCCAGCGCGAGGAGCGCCGAGCGCTCCAGCGTCAGATACTCCGCGGTGGCATCCGCGATGGCATCCGCGAGCTCCATGCGCGGCCCCGAGGTGGCGCCCGAGCGCTCACGGACCAGGCCCCTGAGGTGCTCGCGGGTGGTCTCGTACACCGCGTCATGCACGGGCGTGAAGACATCCTGCAAGCGAACCAACGACTCTTCCCGGAAGGTGCTCACACCGCGCTGGGCACGGTCGAACATCTCGATGTAGCGAGCCTCCGCCCAGTTGCGCTGCGTCGCCGTGTGCAGGCGCGTGGGCCTCATCATCTCCCAGTCATGCACCATCCGCTCGCGCATCCGACCCCAGAACCCGTCGGACTCCCCTTCCACCTTGAGCACCGCCGCGCGGATGTGCTCGTAGGCGCGACACATGTAGCTCCACAGGTTGAACTGGAGAGAGTAGAGCTGGAGCCCCAGCTGCCCGTAGTCCACTCCCGGGACGATGTCGTTCGCCCATTCGAAGGGAGTCGGAGGCTCACCGGCCACGGGCCTGCCATCCATCAGCGTCTGGAAATACTCCTCCATCAGGTTCGGAGGCCCGGCGCACACCCCTCGGGTCGACAGGTAGTGGTTGTCGCGGTCCGACACGTAGAGCAGCTCGGCCGAGGAGATGGGCGTGTCGTACGTCATCGGCTCCTCCGGGAGGAAGAGCATGAAGGCCGCCACCATCCGCACGCCGTCCGTCACCCGGTAGATGTTCGACAGGACCGGGTCCAGCGTGCCGTTGGGCACCGGGTCGTTCGCGCGCATCAACATGAAGGAGGGCACCGCGAGCACGGCACACGCCACCGCGTGCAGGTCTCCCATCCGCCAGCGTCCGTCCGGAAGCACGGTGTCGTCGCGCAGGAACGCCCGACGCACCGCGAGCACCGCGTGCATCATCGGCTTCCAGTGCTTCATCATCGACTTGAGCGCCGTCACGTTCATCGGCGCGCTGTTCCGGTAGCGACTGCCCGCGAAGTGGCAGGCCTTGAACTCCGTCTCCACCTTCATGCGCATGGCTTCAGGGAAGACGTTGCTCTCCCCGATGTGCCGCCCCTCCGCGTCGATGGCGGGGTGCGCGATGCGATACACCGGGAGCATCGCCTCCAGGAAGCCCAGCTCCAGGGGGATTCCCGTGAGCTTCCGCATGACGTCGGACGCATCCGGGTTCCACCACATCGGCTCCGTGGGAGCCTCTCGCCGCGCCTCGAACGCCAGGTACTTCCGATGCGTCTCACTGTCGAAAGCGAGCGTCGGGGGCTCGCGCGACACGATGCCCTCGGCCAGCAGCGCCTCGAGCAGCTCCTTCACGCGCTCCCAGGGGTACGGCTCTCCCGGCGTCCACCGCGTGGCGGCCCCCGCCATGAAGGAGTCCTCGAGGCAGAGCTGCTCTCCAAAGGAGTGCAGGTCCAGCTCCTCGATGTAGATCTCCTTGGTGCCGTAATAGATGTGCAGCTCTCGCTGGCCCTCGGATGAGTTCAGGTACTCCTTGATGAAGCGACGCCGCATGGGCACGTACAGCGTCTCATGGGGGTCCAGCGACACCGCGTCCAGACTCACGTGGCAACTCCTCGAAGGCCCTGAATGAAACAGTCGCCAGCAGCCGGTATCCGGTCCGCTGGCGACTGAAGTCAGCTCATCGCTCAGAAGTCGAGAGGGGCAGCGACGATGATGCCGCCGCCACAGCCACGACCACCGATGACGGTGCCATCGTCAGCCTGCATCGGACCTGCACGAACGCGAGTCTTGATCTTCATGGACTGCTCCTTGTGCGTGTGTGAGGACTGGCTTTCCGATTCACGCGAGGAACAAACCTCGCGGACCCGGGATGTGAATTGAAGCCGGATTGTTACTTGCCGTCAAGTTGCACAAGCTTCGTGGATTTCAAATGCAACACGAGCAATGGGCAGGCCTCCCGCATCGTCGCGAGCTATCGAAAGCGAGGATGGCGCGATGCGCCACCTTCCACGTCCCTCATGCAAACAGTCGCCGGCGGGTGAGACACCACCCGCCGACGACTGAAGTCAGCTCACAGCGGTCAGATGTCGAGCGGCGCGGCGATGATGATGCCGCCGCCACAGCCACGGCCACCGGAGGTGGCGATAGGTCCAGCGCGAACGCGGGTCTTGATCTTCATGGACGGCTCCTTGATGTGAGTGAGGACTGGCTTTCCGATTCACGCGAGGGACAGTCCTCACGGACTCGGAGTATCAATTGAAACCGGTCGACAACTTGACGTCAAGTTGCAGCAGCCATTCGGGGGCTCCATGCAATGGCCATGACGAGATGCAGCGCAATCACTGCCTCATTACTGGAATTCCTGCATCATGGACCCAACTCTTGAGACCTGAAAAACAAGTTTATCCAGGCGGCGTCAAGATTGACGATGCCGCAATGCGGCACCTGCGAAACAAAAACAGTCGCCAACAGCCGACACGCGGCCTGCTGGCGACTGAAGTCAGCTCACCGAGGACGGACGACTCGATGGGGCGGCGATGACGATGCCACCACCACAGCCAAGGACAGGGTCGGCACGGACGCGGGTCTTGAGCCTCATGGACTGCATCTGGGTCAGAGAGGACTGACTTTCCGGCTCACGCGAGGAGCAGGCCTCACGGACTCGAAGCATCAATTGAAGCGGGATGATTCCGGGAGGTCAAGTCGCGGCGGTGCTTTGCAGCCCCCCGTCATGGCCTCGACTCCGAGGATGCCACCCATTGGGTGATATCGCGGCGGCGGCGAAACCCTCCGCAATGCCTCCCAAACAAGCGCCCGCCAGAACAGGCCCTCGCGAGGCTGCTTGTTCGCGGCGCGGTCAACGTCTCGCGGCGGGTCGAATGCCGTCGAAGAGGAGCGTGAGCATGCGCTGGCGGAAGGGTTCGCTCCATGCATCCGTGAGCGCTTCCTGGCAGAGCGCGGCGAGCAGGGCGACCAGCTCGGTGGGGAGCAGGTCTCCGCGGACGGTGCCCGCCTTCTGGGCGCGCTCGAGCAGTACGTCGATGGCGGGCCGGAGGCGCGTCAGGGCGTCGCCGACGCGGACCTGGACCCCGGTTTCGGCGAGCCGGGCGAACACGGCCCTGTTCCGGGCGCTGACGGCCATGACGCGGGCGCAGAACTCGAACAGGGCGGTGACCGCGCCCTGGTTTTCGACCATCGCGTCGACCTCCGTGATGAGGCGGTCCAGCAGGTTCATCACCACGGCTTGGAGCAGGTCGGGTTTGGTCGGGAAGTGCCGGAACACGGTGCCAATCGCGACGCCGGCGTGAGCGGCCACGGCCTCGGTCGAGGCGGACGCCCCCTGCTCGGCGAACACGGCCTCGGCCGCCTCCAGGATGCTCGCGCGATTACGGCGGGCGTCCGCACGAACGGCTTTGTCCCCACCACCACCACCGGAAGGCGGCACACCGCTCCGAGCCATCAGTCCTCCATCCTTCCTTGCGAAAATGAGTCGGACTCACTATTTATCCTGAGTCGCACTCATCTTTTAATCGGGAGGTTCGACCATGTCACCCTCGGCGGCCGGCACAGCAGGTCCACTCACCGTCTACCAGCGCATGCAGGAGGCACTCGTCGGGGACGGCGCCACACTCCTCCCCGCCGAGCTGCTGGCCGAGGATGTCGTGGTCGAGACGCCGTTCTCCCCTCCAGGCATGCGACGTCATGAGGGCCGCGAGGCGTGGCTGGCGTTCTACCGGGCCCGGAGCGCGGTCCTGCCGGTGCGGTTCGAGCAGTTCCGCGAGCTGGCCACTCACCAGACCCACGACCCCGAGGTCATCGTCGTCGAGTACGAGCTGGCGGGGACGGTCACCACCACCGGCCTGCGCGCCTCGGCGACCCTCATCGGAGTGCTGCGGGTCCGCGACGGACTGATTCAGCACTGGCGCGAGTACCAGGACATCCTGGCGATCAGCGAGGCGCTGAAACTCACGCCCCAGGACCTCGGCGGAGCTGGCACGCCTGCCCCGTAGCCCTCGGCGCGCGACGCTTCGCCCACGTCAAGCTCCTCGCGCGGCATGAGGCCCACCGCGACACGTGACGGGAACCGCTCCCCGGTCGAGCGCACGCGTGAAGACACCGTCGACTGGCAACGACGGAGCGCGGACCTGAAAACAGAACGGCGGACGGGCTCTCGGCCCGTCCGCCCATTCACGTCACCGTCAATCAGACGAAACGCCTACCAACACACGTACTCTTTCTCGCCATCGAAGTCGCCCAGCTCGATGCCGCACCCACCGGTACGCCACACGTTGGCGGGCTTCGGGGTCACCGGCACCTCGGTGACCGTCGTGGCCGTCGGCCAGAACTTGCGGCAGTAGTTGAGGTCATACACGTTCGCGCCCGTCGAGCAGTCCGAGTCGGTGAGCCAATCGCCGCCCGGGCTCTTGTGCAGATTGACCTTGCCCCACCAGGTGGAGATGCGGCCGAGCTCGGGGCCCGCCTGTCTGCACTGGCAAGCGGGACGGGACTCGGTGCGCGTGATGGCGAGGTCCACGTCGAGGATGTCTCGCACCGAGCCGCGACGGTTCTTGAAATGGAGGCGCACGGTCTTCAGTTCGTCGGCCTGCGCGCCGTTGGCGCATGAGAGCGTGAGCGGAAATTCAGTGTAGGCGAACTCGGGCCCGGAGAAGGCGTCGGCCTCCCTGCCACTGATTGACAGCGTCGTCTCCACGCGCCGCGCACAGGGAACGGTGACGTTCGCAAGCGTGCTGTACTGTGGCGGCGTCTCCCAGGTCGGTGCGCTGTGTTTGACGAGGAAGTTGCGCGACGCCTCCTTTCCGCCGATGCGGAATTTGAGGTCAAAGTTGCCGACGGCCCCCGAGACTTGACGCGCACGAAGCATCTTCACCGAGACCTGGCACGGCGTGACCGCGCCCTCCGTCGCTTCCACGTGCCCGAAGTTCAGGTTTGTCAGCGTGGTGCGCGTACCCAGGTCGACGACGTGCTTCGGATTGCTCGTGTTGCCACCGAACAGCTTCACCTCGGTCGTGGTGAAGAACGTGTCCTGCGTCGGCGGGCACGTGAGGTTGAGGCTGAACTGGCTGGTGCCTTTGTCATTGCGACCGATTCCGAAGAGGAAGTCGATCTCCTCGAGCCTGACGGGGATGGTCTGGCTCATCGTGCCGCCATACGGCACGTTGTAGGTCGCGATGGGACTGGTGTACCACTGGCGAAGGTCTTTCGAGGTTCCCTCGCGGATACCGAACGCATTGCTGAGTGTCGGCTTGGGGATGTCCACCACCGGGAACCCGGGGGGCGACACTTCGCCGAAGAATTGGCCTTTGCGATCAAACGCAGGCGAGTCGCGGTGGGTGAGGCTTTCGAGGAAGAGGTCGAACTTGCACGGAACGGTCGGCGTTCCGGCGGGCGGCGCGCAGGCCGGCGCGGTCCCGAGGTCGGTGGACGTCGCGCAGCGGTTGCCCACGCGGGCCTCGACGGTGAAGTCGGCCTCGTGCTTCACGCGGCCACGCCTGTTCTTGAACTGCATCTTCTGCGTCATCTTCACGGGCGCCCCGCCCGGACAATTGAGGGGCAGCGTAAAGGTGACCGAGCCCTTCTCATCAGGCCCCCAGCGGTCCTCCTCGGTCGCCGCCACGGTCACGTTCACGAACTTCGTCGAGCCGCACGGGACGGGCACGGTGGCGACCGTCTTGTTGATGCCCACCTCGTAGCCGACGGGGAGCTTCTCCGGTGCGATGTACTTGTCCACGAGTTCCACCTTCCCGGCGCCCGCGTCGACGGTGATGTTTCGGACCTCCATGCGGCGGTCAAAGGCAGATGCCGAGGTCGGCTTGAAGCTGATCAGTCGCAATTCGTAGGCACAGTCGGTCGTCCTCCCGTTGCCCGATGCGCATGCGCACGACGAGTTCGTTTCCACCGACGGGATGTCCGACGGCGCGAGGGAGATCACCTCCGGGGGAGTGAGCGGCGTCATGGTATTGGTACTGTCGTCCGCATCGCCCGGGTCGTCGGTCGCCGAGGCACAGTTCGTGCCGTTATCAAGGCAGGTGTAGACGTCGGACTCGGGCGTATCGCAGTCGTCCTGCTGGTCCCAAATACCCGTGGCGCTGGTGCAAAGGGTCGGCCCCTCGTAGCAATACGCATATTCGGTAGGGCACGGCATCGTCGTGCCGTTCGCCGAGGCGCACCTGGCGATGTCGCACTCGGTTGCGCAGTTCACCTCGACACCGCTCGCGGTGTAACAGCGGGCCGGAGGGCAGTTCTGCGACGCATTCGCGCTGCTGGCGCAGTGGACCGCGACGTTGTTGATGTCGCGGCAGGTGACCGCTCCACAGCCAGAGATGCAGTCGACCGCGGCGCCGGACGGGTTGTAGCAAGACACCGCGGGAAGCGTGGACGGAGTCACTGGGGGCGCGGGAGGAATGGTGCCGGTCGAGTTCCAGGCATTGGCGGGCTGATTGTTGATGGCCGCCCAGAAGCGGGTGTCCATCGGGACCACGCCGTTTGCCCACCAGTGCCAGCCACCCTGTCCGTCATGGAACTCGGCCATCCGGAAGCCGGCACCGAACCGCGACGCGCAGAGTGCGTCGGCGGTGGCCCGCGAGCCGAGCACCGACCCGGCGAGCGGCGCCGTCAGCTTCACCTCACCCGCGGCCCAGCCATTGTAGAAGTCCACGACGAGTCCCGCGGGCACGGGGCGACCGTCCTGGCGGAGGCAAAGCATGGGAAGGAGGGTGTCGATGGTGGTGTCACCTGAGTACACGTTGGTGATGTCATCTCCACCCACGAGCGTGAGGTTCGGCCGCTGCTCCAGGAGCCGCCACGTCATCGCGCGCCGATAGTTCGAGGAGAGGCCCTGGGCCTGGCTCCCGGATGTCTCTCCATCGCGCGGCTTGATGGATGACTCCTCCAGCGTGTCTCCACCACAGCCGGAGAGCCCCGCGGTAAGCCCCACGCCCAACAACGCCAGGATGAGTCCCATCCGCCTCGTGGACGAGACGGTTTGCTTCTGACCATTCATGAAGGTGTGTCCTCTGTGCCCGGGAGTCACACGCACTTCGCGGTGTTCTCGGATACTCTTGAAAATGCCCGAGGCTCGGGAGGTCGCGCGCTTTCTTCGCCGACCCTTGCGTTCAAGAGGCGTCCACGTCGCCGTGGCAGGCATCAGGCCGTCCGGCGGGCTATCATCACGCACCCACGTAAAAGCCCCGTGGCACCTTGCTGGCGCCACGGGGCTCGCGCTTCCTTGATGTTGCCGGGCGACTGACTAGCGCAGGGGCTCGATGACGTAGATGAGCGTCACCTTCGCCTGCACCGTCTGCTCTTCCGGCTGGATGGGCGTGGTCCCTCGGGCATCCGCGGACTCCGCCATCGCGAAGCGCGCCGGGTACATCTGCGGCGGCTCCGTCACCGTGCTCGCGTCCACCACCGCGCCCAGCTTCACGTTCAGCGCCGCCGCCAGCACCTCGGCGGACTTGCGCGCGCGCGCCACCGCCTGCCGCAGCGCCTCACCCTGGACCGCGTCCTGCTTCGCCAGCCCGAAGCGCACCTGGTCCACCCGGTTCGCCCCCGCCGCCAGCGCCTGGTCCAGCAAGCTCCCCACCCGCGAGAGCTCCGTGAGGTGCACGCTCACCAGGTTGCTCACCCGGTACCCCTTGAGCTTCGGCTCCGTCTCGTTCGGCGCCGGGGGCCCGTAGTCCGGGTACACCGAGTAGTTGCGCGTCTGGATTTCCTTCCGCGCGATGCCCGCCGACGTCAGCGCCGCAATCACCTTCTCCATCTTCTTCGCGTTCTGCTCCCCCGCAGCCTTCGCGGTGGCCGCCAGCGTCTCCACCGCCAGGTCGATGAAGGCCTCGTCCGGCTGCGCCTTCACCTCGCCCGTGCCCTCCACGCGCAGGGTGCGCACGGCCGGGTCCAACGGCGGGCGCGGCGCGGACAGCGGCTGAGGCTGAGCGGAGGCCCCCAGCGCGGTGAGCAGCATGGCGGTGAGCAACATGGAACGGATGGGTCGAGCGTGAAGCATGGCGCCTCCTGGGGCGGGATTCCGGTACGGCGGGTGTCGTGATGACGCTGCCTTACTCCTCAGGACGGGGCCTGCCACCCAACATTCACGCCCCTTCACGGCACCCGCCCTTCACGGGAGGGCGGAGCGCACCCCGCCCTCCCGCGAGCGCGGACCTCACGGACTCGCGGCGTCCCCTGCCTCGTACCCGGGGGCCGGGGGCTTCGGCGTCTTCTCGCCGCGCCCGGTGACTTCCCGCACCTTCGTCGTCGCCTTGCGGCGCGCGGCCCTCAGCGCGTCACGGCCAATGTCCATCACCGCCGACACCGCGCCCGCCACCAGATTGGCCGGCGGCGTGTCCGGAGCCATCGGGTGCGGCCGGGTGGGGGCCGCCTGCTTGGCGCTCTCCAGCAACCCACCGAGCTCCCGCAGCTCCTGCGGCCGGAAGGCCTTCTTCACCTCAGGGAAGAGCGTGCCCTCCTCCTCGAGCACGTGCGCGCGCACGTTCTCCATCAACACGTACACCTTCGCGTCGAAGCGCTCCGCCTCCGCGGGCAGCTCATCCAGCTCCGACAGCACCCACTTCACCACGTGGTGCTCCTCCAGCGAGCGCAGCACCTCCTCCTTCATCGACTCCGAGCGCGTGCGCACCGCCGGGTAGAACACCTGCTCCTCGATGGCGGCGTGCACCGACAGTTCGAGCACCATCTGCTCCACCAGCTTGCGCTTGAGCTTGTGGGCATTGGCGCCCGCCTTCTCGAACCTGCGGAAGAGCTGCTCCACCGTCTTGTGGTCCGTCTTCAGCAACGCGATGGCATCCATGCTTGATTGCCTCCCTGGGGTTCTGGGGGCCGCGCATCCCCTCCATGGAGCGCAAGGCTCCAGGCGCGACATGTCCTGGATGGTGGGGATGACGTCGTCCCGATGCCGAAGCGACGGGAGAATGGCCCGCTCCCCCGCGACCCCGACAGGCGACCCTGGAGACCGCTCCCCCTGAGAACCGGAGGGATACATCCGGGTTCGCGCGAGCCCACCCTGGAGGCCTCGCCCCCCTGACAGGGAAGCACCGTGCTCAACAAGGGAAACGGATGCTCCTGGGTGACCCTTGGCCAGGCTCCGGTGTCCTGGCGGCCGTCGGGGAGGCGACGTGCCGACCGCCCCCCGGTCCAATCCCACGCGGAACCACCTCTGCTCAATCTCCGTCTCGGCGCCAAGGGTGGTGGGCCCGCTGCATTCGCGGGACGGGAAGAGGGGAACGCAGTGAACACCGTGATGAATGATGCTCAGCGCGTGCGCGTAGCCCGGATTGCGACGGAGGCCGAGGACATCTTGTCGTACGAGCTGGTCCCGGAAGAAGGTGGCGAGCTGCCGGCTTTCGAGCCCGGCGCCCACCTGGACGTGCGCGTTCCCGGCAAGGACTCCGCGCTGCGCTCGTACTCACTCTGCAACGACGCGGAAGAGACGCACCGGTACGTCATCGCCGTGCAGAAGGATGCGCGGGGCCGCGGCGGCTCGCGCGCCATGCACGAGCGCGTGCGGGAAGGTGACGTCCTGGTGGTCAGCACGCCGCGCAATGACTTTCCCTTGATGTTCGCGCGCAGCTACCTGCTGGTGGCGGGTGGCATCGGCATCACCCCGCTGCTGTCCATGGCGCGACAGCTCCAGCGCACCGGGGCGAACTACGTCTTGTACTACTGCGTCCGCGCTCCCGAGCGCGCCGCGTTCCGCGAGCTCCTGTCCTCCGCGCCGTTCGCGGACCGGGTGCGCTTCCACTTCGACGGGGGAGACCCGAACAAGGGGCTCGACGTGTCGGGGCTGCTGTCCACGCGCGGGCCGGGCACGCGGCTGTACTGCTGCGGCCCCACGGGCTTGATGAAGGCCGTGCGCGAGGCCTCCACGCGCCACCGCTGGCCCTGGGAGAAGGTCCACTTCGAGTCCTTCGGCGCCGAAGGCAACAGCGTCGCCCAGGGCAAGGAGGACACCGACTTCGAGGTGACCATCCGCAGCACGGGTCAGGTGCTCAGCGTGCCCAAGGGCCAGTCGGTGCTCAACGTGCTGCGCCGCAATGGCCTGCGCGTGCCCAGCGACTGCGAGGCCGGCTCCTGTGGCACCTGCGTCACCCGCGTCTGCGAGGGACAGCCCGAGCACCGCGACACCTTCTTCCAGCAGGAGCCCGCCGGCGATGAGCGCATGCTCATCTGCGTGTCGCGCGCTCGCTCCAAGCGGCTGGTGCTGGATTTGTGACCAGGCGGGCTCGGGCCACCTCGGCCCGAACCAGCGCCCGCAGAGCCTCCGGGTCGAAGGGCTTCTCCACGCGCGGGTTCTCCACCCGCTCCAGGAAGGTGCGCGCCGTCGGAGTGAAGGCCCCTCCGGTGATGAACACCACCCGCTCCGCCACGGCTGGCGCCGTGCGCACGAGCGCCTCGTAGAGGTCCATCCCCGTCATCTCCGGCATCATCAGGTCACACAGCACCACGTCGTAGCGCTGGGGCTCGGGGGCCACCAGTCGCTCCAGCGCCTGCCGCGCGCTCACCACCACGTCCACGTCGTTCTCTCGCGCCAGCGTGCGACGGATGGCACCGCTCACCAGGGCGTCGTCGTCCACCACCAGCACCCGCCCCCGGACCGGCGGCGAGTTCTCGGCTCGGACGGGCTCCGTCGTCACCGATGGCGTCCCGACACGAGCACCAGCGTCGAGAGGAGGGCTCGTCGGCGCCCGGGCCAGCGACTCCGGGGCCGTGATGGGAGCACGTGCCTCGGGGCTCGCGCCACTCTCGGCGGAGAAGGGAGACACGGGGCCCGGGAGTCGTGCGGAGCCCGCGTCCATCACGAGGCCCGCCGCCGTGCCACGCGGAGCTGGAAAGCCCACGGGCTCGGACACCGGCGGGTAGCCCGTGGGTGAGGTATCGCGCTCCGTCGCCTGCCTGGCTCCGTGCGGTGACTCCCAGATGGTCGGGGAGCTCGTCGGTGAGGACGGGCGCTCCATCGCGGACCGCATGCCCTGCGATGACTCGGGCACCGTCGGGTAGCCCGTGGGCGAGGACGCGCGCTCCATCGCCGACCGCATGCCCTGTGACGACTCAGGCACCACCGGGTAGCCCGTGGGCGAGGCCGTGCGCTCCAGCGCCGACCGCATGCCCTGTGACGACTCGGGCACCACCGGATAGCCCGTGGGCGAGACCGTGCGCTCCAGCGCGGACCGCATGCCCTGCGATGACTCGGGCACCACCGGGTAGCCCGTGGGCGAGGCCGTGCGCTCCGTCGCGGACCGCATGCCCTGTGATGACTCGGGCACCACCGGGTAGCCCGTGGGCGAGGCCGTGCGCTCCGTCGCGGACCGCATGCCCTGTGATGACTCGGGCACCACCGGATAGCCCGTGGGTGAGGGCGTGCGCTCCAGCGCGGACAGCGTGTTCTGTGACGACTCGGGCACCACTGGATAGCCCGTGGGTGAGGACGTGCGCTCCCTCGTGGACCACGTGCCCTGTGCCGACTCGGACACCGTCGGATGGCCCTTGGGTGAGGGCTCGCGCTCCGTCACCGGCCTCGGCTCGGACACCGTGGCGTAGCCCGTGGGTGACGAGGGACGCTCCGTCACGGGACGCGCGAGCGGAGCGGACTCGGGGACTGTCGGGTGGCCCAGGGGAGACGAGGGACGCTCCGTCACGGACCGCGCCCCGGGCACCGTCGGGTAACCCGTGGGCGATGACGGACGCTCCCGCGCGGACCTCGACTCCGACTCCGCCGCGCGCTCACCCGAGCCTCGGACCGCGGCCCACCCGCTCCCCGACACCTGCCCTCGTGCATCCGACAACGAGTCCCGCGACCGCCCCCGCGCCTCCGAGCTCAAGGCCGCGCCCACTTCCCTCGCGCGACGCAACGTCACCCGGAACACCGAGCCGCGGCCGAGCTCACTCTCCACGGAGATGGTGCCGCCCATCGCCGTCACGTACGCATGGCACAACGACAACCCCAGCCCCGTGCCCACGCCCACCGGCTTCGTCGTGTAGAACGGGTCGAAGATGCGCCCGAGCGACTCCGGTGAAATCCCGCTCCCCGTGTCGCGCACCTCCGCCACCACCCACCCGTCCGGCCCACCGCGCGTCACCAGGCGCACCTCGTTCTCCTCCGCCCGGCCCTCCGGCAACGCCTGCGCCGAGTTGATGAGCAGGTTCAGGAACACCTGCGCCAACCGCGCCTCGTTCCCCTCCACCCACGTCACGTCCCCGTAGTCGCGCACCACCTTCGCGCGCGGGCGCAGCTCGCCCATCGCTATCTTCACCGCCGAGTCGAGCACCGCCCCCAGCTCCACCGGCCCCTGCTTCTCGTCGTCCGGCCGCGAGAAGGTCTTCAAGTCCCGGACGATGCGGCGCACCCGGTCCGCGCCATGCAACGCCTCGCGCAGCGCCTGCCCCACCTCGCGCAGTCGTGTCCCCGCGTCCCGCGCCTCTCCCAGCTCACGCGCGAGCGCGTCCGACTCCTCGCTCGCGTGCTCCAGGTTCGACACGATGTACGCCAGCGGGTTGTTGATTTCGTGCCCCACGCCCGCCGCGAGCTGCCCCACCGCCGCCATCCTCCCCGCCTGGACGAGCTGCGCCTGCGTCTGCCGCAGCGTGCGCACGTTCGCCTCCAGCTCCTCGTTCGCCCGCGCCAGCTCCCGCGTGCGCTCCTGCACGCGCGCCTCCAACCACCGCTCACGCGCCTTCAGCTGCCCCACTCGCAGCAGGTACACGCTGACGCCCAACATCCCCAGCCCCAGCACGAACAACACCCAGAAGTCCGTGCGCTGCCACAGGCTCGGCTCCAGCAGCACGTCCAGCGACACCGGCTCCGTCCAGCCCCCGTCCCGGCCCTCCGCCTGCACCTCGAAGCGATAACGCCCGGGCCGCAGCCCCGTGTACGTCGCCCGGCGAATCTCCGCGCGCACCCAGCCGTCGTCGTGCCCCACCAGCCGGTAGCGGAACGGCAACCGCACCGCGTCCCCGGGCGTGAAGGCCGTGAAGCGGATGTCCAGCCGCGAGCCATCCGGCCGCAGCTCCACCGGGCCCGTCACCGGCACCAGCTCGCCCTGCACGCGCACTTCCTCGATGCGCACCTCGGGAGGCTGCCGGCTCGCGCGCACCCGCACCGGGTCCACGACGATGGCGCCCTGGATGGTGGTGAACCACAGCCGCCCATCCTTGCCCCGCCACCCCGACGGCTGCGTGTTCCCGTTGCACTCCGCGGTGCGCATGCCGTCCGTCTGGTCGAACCCCATCACCGCCAGCCGCGAGCGGCGTCCCTCCGCCACCTCCTCCAGCTCACGCAGCGACACCCGGGACACGCCCTTGTTGCTGCTCATCCACAGGTGGCCATCTCCGTCCGGGACGATGCTGAACACCGCGTCGTCGTAGAGCCCGTGTTGCGACACCGAGTAGCGCGTCCACGCGCCCCCCTTCCACCGCCCCAGCCCCGTCTCCGTGCCCACCCACACCGTGCCGTCCGCGTCCGCCAGCAGCGCCAGCACCACCTCGCCGGGCAGCCCGTCCTTCAGCGTGAAGCGGTGCAGGCCCTTGCCCTCCTCGAAGCGCCACAGCCCTCCTTCGGAGCCCAGCCACACCGCGCCGGAGGCGTCCTCGGCCATGACGATGATGGGCTCCGTCGACAGCCCCTGCCGCTCGCCGAACACCGTGACGTCGCCGCCCCGCACCCGCGCCAGCCCCTCGCGCGTGCCGAACCACTGCGTCCCGCGCGAGTCCACCAGGATGGACGTCACCACGTGGTCCGGCAGCCCCTGCACGCGCGACGACTTCGCGAAGCGCTGCCCGTCGTAGCGGAACGCCCCCGCCTTGGAGCCCACCCACAGCGTGCCGTCCGGCGCCTCGTGCAGCGCGGTGATGACCGGGTCCGTGCCTCCCTCGAAGTCCTCCATGCGGTGGATGCGCCCGTCGCGCAGGTAGAACAACCCGCCGCCCACCGTGCCCAGCCACACCGTGCCCCGCTTGTCCTGCAGCACCGTGCTGACCGTCTCGTTGCTCAGGCCCTCCGGGGCGCCGTACGTGGCGAACGGGCCGTCGCGCAGGCGGAACAACCCCGAATAGGTGCCCACCCACAGCGCCCCGTCCCGGTCCTCGAGCAGCGACAGCACCTCCGCGTCCGCGAGCCCCGCGCCGTGCAGCGGTGAGCTGAAGCCGTCGACTTCGCGCCGCACCAGCCCGCCCCGCCGCGTGCCCACCCATAGGTTGCCCTGGCTGTCCGCCAGGAGCGCGGTGACAGTGGCCGGCAGCCCCTCCGTCGCCGTGAAGCGCGTGGCCACCACGCCATTCCACGAGACGAGCCCTGTCTCCGTCCCCATCCACAGCGTGCCGGCGACGTCCTGGAAGAGCGCCGTGACTTCCGGGCGCTCGTCGGGGCCCGGGACGGGAAAGGGCGTCTGCCGCACCTGCCCACCCTCCAGCAACGCCAGGCCCGCCTTGGTGCCCACCCACAGCCGGTTGTCACCACCCGCTCGCGCCAACGCGGTGACGAAGGAGCCCGGCAGACCGTCGGCTTCCGTGTACTGGCGCGCCACGCCCTCGCCCAGCGGCACCTGCCAGAGCCCACCGGAGGTGCCCACCCACAGGGCCCCCTCGCCCACCAGCAGCTCCTCCACCCGCACGCCCTCCAGCGGCGCGGAGGCACCGGGGGCGCGCTCGAAGCGGCCATCCACGTAGGCCACCAGCCCCTGGTCCGTGCCCACCCACAGCACGCCGGAGGCATCCTCCGCGAGCGCCTTGATGGTGTGGTTGCGCAGCTCCGGCGTGTTGCGCTTGTCGAAGACGACGAAGCGCGCGCCGTCGAAGCGCACCAGGCCTTCCCACGTGCCCAGCCACACGTAGCCGTCCCGCGTCTGCGCCAGCGCCAGCAGGCTGTTCTGGGGAAGCCCGTCGTCGCTGCGCCACGAGTCCTGGCTGTACTGGGAGACCCATCGCTGGGGATCCAAGGCGAGGCCCGGCCGCGCCAGGACGAACCCGGCCAGCAGGACGAACCCCACGAACCCGCGCCAGATTGCGCGGAGCCGATGCCTCGAAATGCCCATGACGGCCCCAGTGTCCGGCAGAATCGACCGGGAGGCCAAACCTCGGGCGTTCACCCACAGTGGAACGTTGGCCGTTAACGGCCTCGGCGACAGCGGCGGGGGACCACCTGCCCCCCCACGACATCCAAACTTCCCCCCGCCGCTGTCGCCTCGTACGCCACCACCGCCGGCACCCGAGAGCCGTGCTCCCGGATGACCGGGGTCATGGCCCAAGCGCTCCTCGCTTCGAGACCCCGGTGGTGGGTGGGGTCTCGCCGCATCGCGCTGAACCCAAGATGGGAGCCACCCCTGTCTCGCGCCACTGCGGGAAGAAGACAGCAGTCACGTCCCACGGTCGCCCCAGGGCACCCCCTGGGCGGTTGTCCTCCCGCCCGGCGCCGAGCCGTGAAACAACCCGAACCCGCCTGCTCTCGCGGTGGCTTTCCGGACGAAGTCCAGGTGGCGGACGAAGGTGCATGACACCCCGAGGTCGCCGAACGTCTATGCTCCGCGCGCCGAAGAGCGAGGGTGGATGAGCGACGGGGCGTTGTTCTCGACGGACACGGTGAGCACCGAGGCGCGGTACCAGTGGCACCTGTGGGCCGCGGACGTGCTGGATGTGGCGACGTCGGCCCTGGTCGGCTGGGCCGCCCTGCGCGCGATGGAGCACGAGCGGACGCCGGTGGCGATGGTGCTGGCCATGGTCCTCTCCTGGCTCGCGTGGTCCGCGGTGGGCGGTATCTGGGGGCGGACGCTGTGGCGGCAGCTCCTGGGCGTGCGGCTGGTGCGCAACGCGGGGGCGCCGGGCGCTCAACGCGGCCTGGTCCGGGCCTTCACCACGCCCGTCGACCTGTTGGTGGCGCCCGTGCTGCAACGCCGGCCCTTCGACACGATGCTCGGCCTCTACGCGGAGCCGGTGACGGCGGGTGCGGGGGCCCGGCTGAGGGGAATGGCCCCGCAGCTTCCCTGGCTGGCGCTGCTGGCGGGCGCGGTGTGGCTGCTCGTCACTCCCACGCGCGCGGAGATGCTCAAGTACCTGGGGAGCACGTTGACGGGCTGGCACTGCTGCCACAGCACGCGGGACGTGACGTGGGAGTGCCGCACGTCACTGAACCGCGCGGTGCGCGAGGCGAACTCCGGCCGCGAGGACGTGCGCGCCGTCGTGGCGGACTGTCCCGTGGCCTCGGAGCGACTCGCGAAGCCGTGAGCCGGAGCGACAGGGGTCAGCGCAGCGTGGTGATGAGCTGTCCCTCGTCGCAGAACACGCCCACCTTGCCGGGCTCGACGAAGTGCTCGGCGTGGGTGGCGAAGTTCTTCACGGCCCGCTCCTTGTTGGGGGGCAGGATGCCCAGCATGCCCCGCTGACGGCGGTCCTTCACCACGGAGCAGTTGGTCCAGACGAAGTCGTCGAGGTTGCGGACCGCCACGCCGCTTCCACCAAACGGGCCAATGCCGCCCGCCTTCCTCACCGCGCCCGTGAGGAGCTTGGGCGCGGCAATCATCGGGGGAGCGGGCTTCGACGGCTCGGCGGCGGCCTCGGGCTCGGCGGGGGTTTCGTCGGGGAAGGACTCCAGTTCGGCGCCGACCTCTGGCAGCGCGATGAAGCGCGGGCCCGTGGCCGCCCTGGCGGACTCGTCGAGGCTCAGCCGGACCATCCGCGCCTTGATGCGGTCCCTGGGGGTGGCGCCCGCCCATGACACCGTGGCGCGCCCGAGCAACACGCGCTGCATGTTCTTCGCGGGGCCCACGACATTGAACTTCTGGCGCATCCGCAGGGGAACAGCCTGGGGGCCCCTGACGGCATAGCCGCCGTTCTCCTCCACCACCGCGAGCGCCACCTCGGGCGAGACATAGGTGACGCCCTTCTCGGGCTTGGGAGCCACGGCGACGGGCTCGGGAGCCGGCTTGGGAGCAGTCGGCTTCGGCGTGGGCGTGCGCTTGGGTGGCAAGGGCTCCCGGGTCGCCACCACCTCTGGTTCCGGCCTCGGTGCCGGCTTGTCGACAGGAGGCGGGGTCGGACGCGTCTCGGCGGTGGTCGGCGGAGCGGGCTTCTTGTCCGAGGTGGGAGGCGGCGGTTTCGCGGCGACGGGCGGAGGAGGCGTGGGGGCGTCCGGGCCGCCCTGACCCTTGACGAAGTGGGCCGTCGTCACCGCGGTGCCGACCATCAACAGCAGCACCGTGAGCGCGATGACGAGCATCGTCCCCGTCTTCCGGGAGGACGCGGGCTTCGCGGCCACAGCGGTGTTGACGGATTGGGAAACGGACGCCGTCGACACCGGAGCCATGGGGCCCGACGAGGCCGCCTGGACCACCGGGCCCGACGACGGGGCGCCGCTCGCGGCCATCGCCACCCCACCCGCGACGCCTCCGGAGCCGGGACGCAGCGTGGTGGCATCGGTGCCCATCGCGTCCTCGGCGGAGGGAACATCCTGCCGGGCCATGCCGGCCACGCGACGCTCATTCGAGGGAGCGGGCGGCTCCGTCGGCGCGCGCATCATCGTCGGCTCGAAGCCCGACTGCGCGGTGTTCTCCGGAGTGCCCTGGGGCCCGGTGCCGAACGCTCCCGTGCCGGTGCCACCGGCCAGGACGGGCATCGGCGCGGGCGTGCGGTGGTGGCTCCCGGACGACGTCACCTTGGAGATGAGCTGTCGCTGCGCGGCGAAGGCCTCCGGACACAGCGCGCGGACGAAGTGGCCCACTTCCTCGGCGCCCACCGCGGCGCCCGAGCGCACCAGCTCCCCGTTGAGCGCCCGCGCCAGTTCGTCCGAGCGCGAGTAGCGTTCATCCGGACGGGCGGCCAGCGCGCGACGCACGACGGCTTCCAGCGCCTCGTCCACGTCCCCGCGCAGCCCCTTCATCGACGGCACGGTGGGCTGCGACATGGCCGCCATCATCTCGCCCACCGTCCCGTGGGGGATGAGCGAGCGGCCGGCCAGCATCTCCCACAGCACCACGCCGCACGAGTAGATGTCGCTGCGGTGGTCCAGCGCCTCCGCGCGCACCTGCTCCGGCGACATGTAGCCCAGCTTCCCCATCACCGTGGCGGGCAGGGTGTACTTGCTGCGCGCCGCGGACTTGGCCAGGCCGAAGTCGATGACCTTGACCTCACCCTCGTACGACACCATGACGTTGTGGGGTGACACGTCGCGGTGGACGATGCCCAGGGGCGAGCCATCCGGCCCCACCTTGCGGTGCGCGTAGCCCAGGCCCTCCGCCATGCGCTGGCCCAGGAACAGCGCCACCGGCACCGGCACCTGCGCGCCCTGCAACCGCGCCTGCTCCAGCAGGTACGCCAGGTCCACGCCGGCCACGTACTCCAGCGCCATGTAGTACGTCCCGTCCGCCTCCCCCATGTCGTACACCTGGGCGATGGACGAGTGGACCAGGTGCACCAGCACCTTGGCCTCGTGGTGGAAGCGGTCCAGGAACTGCCGGTCCTTCAGCAGCGTCGGGAGGATGGTCTTGACGATGCACGGCTTCTCGAAGCCGGCCGCGCCGCTGATCTTCGCCAGGAACACCTCGCCCATGCCGCCCTGGCCCAGGGGATGGACGAGCTCGTAGCGCCCGAGGAAACGGGAGGACTCTGTAGGTGCGGTGCTCATGGCTTCTCCTGGCAGCGAAGCACCCGGACACACACGGAATCAAGCTGTCGAGGGCCCTTCTCGCATCTGTCAGACACCGTACGCGCTCGGAACATCAACCCGCCTGCCCTGGCCGGGGTGTCAGACCGGTGAGGCACAACTGTCAGTGAACCTCCTGTCTTCCAGTACGTCCAGCGCCCGGCCGCGTTGAACCCGTGGACGAAGGACTCCCGCGTCCTCCTCCTCCGAGGTGGGCGGTGAGCGCGGGTTTCAGGACAACCGGCGCCTGGGGTGGCCCGGGCCGAAAGCCAGTTTGAGACAGGCGGGCCACACAGGATGTGAACCCGCGCACCTCCCGTCGCCGCGCCCCCGGTCGGGCCGTTGCCGCGACGCGAAGCGATGCGCTCCCTGGGAACAGGTGGGGCCGTCCGGCCGGAAGCCCTCCGGCCGGGCCTCGCAGTGTCGCCCGGGTGGTGACGAAAGGAAGTGCCTCATGACGCGCTGGGGATTCATCGGGTTCTTGGCGGTCGCGGGCTGTCTGCCGGACGAGTCATCTCACCGGGATGCCCAGCTGACCGCCTGTCCCGGCATCACCGCGGGCATGTTGCCGGGCGAACCTCACGGGAAGGCGACAGCGGGGCTCGACTCTGGCGACGAGGACGGCCGTGAGCGCGTCATCATCCGCTACCGGCGCGAGGACGGGGTGACGGCGGCCCAGGTGCACCAGCTCGTCGGGCAGGTGACGGCGACCTTCCGGAACGTGCCGGCCGTGGCCGCGCGCGTGACGCCCGAGGAGCGGCTGGCCCTGGCGTTGGACCCCCGCGTGGAGAGCATCGAACCGGACCAGAAGCTGTACGCCCTGGGGACCTCCGCGCCGACGGCCCTGGCGCTGGCGACCACCCTGGCTGGCACGCGGGAGTACGTCGGAGAGCTGCGCCGGGTGCAGGCGCTGGAGGTGTGGGACCAGGATGGGGACGGGCTGCCGGACCCCGGGGCGGTGACGGGCGCGGGCGTGAAGGTGTGCGTCATCGACAGCGGCCTGGATTTGGACCACCCGGAGCTGCGCGACGCGGTGGTGGCGGCGCGGGACTTCCTGGATGGGGACGACGCGCCCAGCGACCGGGACGAGGAGCGGTGGGGCTCCGGCCACGGCACGCACGTGGCGGGCATCATCGCGGCGCGGCCGGGGCTGGGGGGACGCGGCGGGCCGGTGCTGGACGAGCGCGGACTGATGGGCGTGGCGCCCGGTGCGCAGCTCATCATCGCCCGGGTGCTGAACCTCGAGGGAAGCACCCACATGAGCCTGGTGATGAAGGCGCTGGAGTACTGCCAGGCCGAAGGCGCGAAGGTGGCCTCGCTGTCGCTGGGCGGCAGTCTGGGCAGCCTCAACACGGAGGAAGGCTTCAAGGCGGCGCTGGACGGCGGGATGCTGGTGGTGGCGGCGGCGGGCAACGAGGGGCAGGGCTTGATGTCCTATCCCGCCTCGGACCCGTCCGTGCTGGGGGTGGGCGCCCTGGACAACACGGACCGGCGCGCGGTGTTCTCCTCCTACGGTGAGGGCCTGGCGCTGATGGCTCCCGGCGTGGACGTGCTGTCCACCTTCCCTCAAGGCCGGGGCTCGTTCGCCGCGCTGGAGGTGGGCAACTCCCGGCCCATGTCGCGCTCGCTGCTGTACGCGCCGACCGGTGACACCTGGGGCTCGCTGGTGGACTGCGGCATGGGTGAATCGGTGGCCTCGTGCGGAGAGGACGGCAGTTGCCGAGGCTTCGTCGCGTATGTGCACCCGAGCGCCTACGTGCGGCCCGACCGGGCCATCGTCAACGTGATGCGGCAGGGCGCGCGCGCGGTCATCTTCGCCAGCGAGCTGATGGAGGGAGGCGCGGAAATCCTCTCCGTGCCGCAGCGCGGAACCTGGGTGCCGTCCGTCACCATCACCCAGGCGGCGAGCACGGTGATGGAGCGACAGCTCGGCGCCACCGCGAAGCTCAGCCTTCGCCCGGCGGACTACGCGTACATGTCCGGCACTTCCATGGCCACGCCGTATGTCAGCGGCATCGCCGCGCTGCTGTTCAGCGCGCGCCCCTCCGCCACGCCCGCCGAGGTGAAGGCGGCGCTCCTGAGCAGCGCGAAGGACCTGGGCGACAGCGGTTACGACGAGCAGTACGGCCACGGCCTGGTGCAGGCCCGGCGGGCGCTGGAGGCCCTCGTCGGCCCGGTGCCCTGAAGCCCCGCGTGCCCGCCCCTCCCTCCGGGGAGGGAAGGCCAGCGGGCCGACGTGTCCACCGCCCCGTCGATGAGAGGACGGGCGAGGGACATCAGACCCGGGAACATTGCCGGGATGGGGCGTGAACTCCACGTTGCCTTTCGGACGCTCGGAAAGGAGTCCGACATGAAGGCATTCGTGCGTATCGCGGGATGTGTGGCGGCGCTGTGGGGATGCGCCGTGTGGGCCCAGGAGGACTACCGCCCCAGCGCGGAGCGGGCCCCTGGAAACCTGGAGCCGGTGCAGGTCGATGAGCCCAAGAAGGAGTCGTCGAAGCACGCCGACACCGGCCTGTACGCGCAGCTCGGCGGCGGCGCGGAGGGCTACACCGGGCAGCTGGCGCCCCGGCTCGACGCGGGCTTCACGTACGGCGGCGCCATTGGCTACCGGCCCCTGGGCTTCCTCGGCGTGGAGCTGGGCTACAACGGCAGCGTCAACAACGTGGACATCGACGGGAACGGCCGGGCAGGAAGTCTGGGCGAGGGCGCGGACGTGGTGCGCAACGGAGGCCAGGCGCTCGTCATCGGCAACTTCACCGACGCCCAGTTGCAGCCCTACGCGGTGACGGGCATCGGCATCGACGACTACAACATCCGGCACGACGCGGTGGGCCGCGAGTTCGGCTTCAATGACGACACCAGCGGCTATGTGCCCGCGGGCCTGGGCCTGCGCTACCAGTTTGGCAAGCTCATCACCGCCGACGCGCGCGTGAGCTACAACTTCCTCTTCGACCAGGACTTCGCGCCCACGTCCGCGACGCCCAACGCCCTGGACGGCCGCTACATGGGGATGCTCCAGATTGGCGGCACCTACTAATCGAAGCCCGGCACGAAGAAGGCGCCCGGACCTGGGTGGGTCCGGGCGCCTCGTGCTTCGTGCCGCCACCGGGCCCTCGCTTCAGGAGGGCCGGTCAATCCCGATGCGCGCGGCGGACCACGTGCCCTGGAGCCACCGGGGCAGCTGGCTCTCGATTTTGTCCGCCTCCTGCTCCGTCACCTGCTCGCGCAGCGCCGCGAAGACGCCGTGCAACACGAGCCGCACGTTCTCCGGCTCGGCGTTCAGGTGGTTGGCCACCTGGAGGTAGAAGTCGTCGCGGTCCACCTTCCCGCGCACGCTGTCCGGGTGGCGGGGGCACGCATCCACGAGCCCCCGCAGGTCCTCGGGGAGCTGCTCGCGCAGCTGCCGCATCAGCCCGTCGGACAAAAGCTCCGACAGCCCGCGGAACACCGCCTCCGCCGCCTGCTCCGCCTCGAAGTCCGGGAGCTGCGCGGATACCGCGTCCATGAAGGACTTCCGGTCCGTGCCCACCCCCAGCCCCGACCACGACTGCGTCGTTTCCTGCTTCTGAATCGACATGCGCGTCTCCTCTCGCGCCTTCACCGTGGGGGCGCGGCGAGTGTCCGGCAGCAGGCAACAGGCCTGCTTCCCGGCCGCTCGGTCCGCGTCAGGCCTTGCGCCGTGCATTCCCAAGCATGGGATTCCCGTTCGCTCCTGGGACATCCAACCGACCCCGCGCAGCGCGGTATGTCTGCCTTTGATTCGACCGATGAACTGGACTCATGGCACCTCACCGCGAGTCCCTGCAGCCGGCGACAAGGCGTCCGGAACCACACGGAACTCCGGGGGATTTGCAAAAAACCCGGCACATCGCGTGCGAGAGGAATGGGTGGAATGAAATCCCGTCGCAATTGTACTGGGGGCGCGACGTAGGTCGTCTGTGCGGCGACCAGGCCGCCTTCTCTTTCCCCCACGAATTGAGGATTTTCATGTATCGCATCGCCGTTGCCGCCCTGTTCCTTGCTGCCACTGGTTGCGCCACCACGGGAGGCGCCGGGAGCCGCGAGGGCAACGCCACCGTCGCCGGTGTCATCCGTCTGCCGGAGAGCGGGCTCGCGCAGGCGGGCAACCCGTGTGACCAGCTCCGCGTCGTCGTCGCTCACGCGGCCACGCCCACGGATGCCCTGGGCAGGGCCATGGTGAAGTCCAGCCGTGGCAACCGCTGCTCCTTCACCATCTCCGGCATCCCCAGCAACACCGACCTGCAGGTCAGCACGGTGCCGGACGCCAGCCTGAAGTGCGACAACGGGTCGGTGCCCACCATCACCCCGGAGCCGTCCACCATCAAGATGGCGAACTACGGCACGGGCACGAAGGACTTCACGCTGAGCTGCGGCGCCTGAGTTCGGTTTGACGTCCGGAACCCTCCGCTCCCAACTCGAGCGGAGGGGCCGGGCAGCCCTCGGGACGTCCAGGAATTCCGGATTGCTTCGCGCTCTGAGGGGCGCGAGACTTCTGGGAGACCGCCCGCAGAGCGGCACGAGGTACCGGAGTGGACCGGGCCGCGATGGATGCGAAGAAGGACGACCCGGTGAAGATTCCAAGCAGTTGGCGCGCCGCCACGCTTGCCCTGAGCCTGGGCGGGCTGGGGTGGGCGTGTGAGTCGGAAGAACCGTTCCCCACGCTCGACGAGCTGGACCAGCTTCGCAGCCTGCACTCGCTGTCGAGCCACCCGCGCCTGGACGCCACCAACAAGGTGGACGGCCTGCCGGTGGCCCAGGAGCTGGGACATGACTTGTTCAGGGACACGGGCCTGTCTCGCTGCGGCACGGTGTCCTGCGACAGCTGCCACTCCGGCGATGGTCGCACGGTGGACACGGCGACGGCGGAGGGCTGCGGCGGACAGCGCACGGAGCGCAACCCGCCCACGGTGTTGAACGTGCGGCACAACCGCTGGTTCATGTGGGACGGGCGGGCGGACTCGCTCTGGTCGCAGGCGATTCTGCCGCTGACGAATCCGGTGGAGATGGACTCGGACGCGGAGGTGGTGCGGGCGAGGCTCCAGGCGGAGGAGTCCTACCGGACGCGCTACCAGACGCTGTTCGGCGTGGAGCCCTCGGGCGTGGCCGCGCCGGTGCTGATGGCCAACGTGGGCAAGCTGATGGCGGCGTACGAGCGGGTACTGATGCAGGTGGACGCGCCCTTCGATACGGACGTGAAGCGCTTCATCGCCGCGGCGGAGGCCGGCTCGGCGGAGGGCGACCCGGCGTACCTGGGGCTGAAGACCTTCGTGCGCAAGGGGCAGTGCATCGTCTGCCACAAGGGGCCTTCACTGACGGACGAGCTGTTCCACAACGTGGGCCTGGAGGACCGGGGCCCCGGCGCGGGCGGACAGTGGGCGGTGCTCAACGCGCTGCTGGACTGGGAGTTCAACGCCTCGAGCAGGCACAGCGACGACCCGAACGGCGCGGACGCGCTGCGGCTGCGCACGCTGCGCTCCCAGGCGAAGCAGGAGGAGCTGGAGGGCGCGTTCCGCACGCCGTCGCTGCGCAACGTGGCGCTGACAGCGCCGTACATGCACACGGGCGCGCAGGCCTCGCTGGAGGAGGTCGTCGACTTCTACAACGACGGCGGCAACCCGGAGGGCTCCTTCACGGGCAAGCGCACCGTCACCATCGTCCCGCTGGAGCTGACGGACGCGGAGAAGCGCGCGCTGGTGGAGCTGCTCAAGTCGCTGACGGGCACCCCGCGCTGACCGGCGCACCGACGGGCTCCCGCGCCTTGTGAGGACGGAAGGACGGGAGCCCGCGAGCGAGCAGCGACTTCAGCGCACCAGGTGGAAGTCGGTCTGCCGCTTCCAGGCCCAGTGCACGCGGCCTTCCGCGTCGATGGTGATGTCCTCTTCCTGGGCGGAGCGCACGCGCTGGTTGTTCCACTCGGGCACGGGGCTCGTCGCCTGGAGCTCAATCGAGTACCACATGTTCGCCATGACCTTGTGGTCGCCGTTGCCGGGCACGCCCTCCTGCCGGTCCCACAGGCCCACCATGGCGCCCGCGCCGTGGCCGTGCAGGCCAATGGGGTGCGAGTAGATGGTGCCGTCGATGCCCTCGGACGTCATGCGCTGACGGGAGCTCTTGAGGACCTCGTTGCCGGTGCGGCCAGGGCGCAGCTCCTCGAAGACGATGTCCTGGAGGCGGTTGGACGTCTTGAGCGCGGCCTTCAGGCCCGCGGGCACGTCCGTCTCACCCTCGCGCAGCACGTAGCCCATGTGCTGGGTGTCGGTGTTGAGCCGCAGCGCGGTGACGCCGTAGTCGCAGTGGAGCACGTCGCCGCGCTGGATGACGGGGTCCTCGCCGAGCTGCTCCTCGGTGACGCCCTGGCGCTGCACGTCCACGGACGGCTGGAACCAGGTGTCCAGGCCCAGGTCCGCCAGGCGCTGGCGCATCCACCACTCCACGTCGGAGATGCGGGTGACGCCGGGGGTGACGACCTGGTTGGAGAAGGCCGTCTCGATGATGTTCCAGGCGAGCTTCGTCTCGTCCTCGTAGAAGCGGACTTCATCGGGGATGCGCCACGCGATGAGGTCCACGGGCAGGCCCTCCGCGGGCTTGAAGCGCTTCACCCAGTCGGGGCCGAGCGCCTGGGCCATGCCCTCGTACTCGCCATGGGAGAGGCCGTCGGCGAAGGCGAACGTGCGGGAGATGTCGAGCGCGATGCTCTGGGGCTTTCGCTCCTCCAGCACCTGCTTGAGCACCAGCCACTGGTCCGGGCCCCACAGCTCCGCCTGACGCAGGCCCTCGCCGCCGTGGCTCACCTGCTGCTGGGCGCGACGCGGAACATAGACGCCGCCCTGCGGTCCACCGCCGAGCGCCAGTCGCTCCACGCCCTTCTCCGGGCCCAGGTCATGGAACACGTAGATGGTGCGGCGGCGCGCGGCGAACGTGGTTGGAGACACGAGCGCCTTGAAGACGGGGTCCTCGTTGTACTCGCGCATGGGGACGACCCACATCTCGATGCCGTACTTGCGCATGAGCTGGGGAAGCGCCGTGTCCATGCGCTCGCGCAGCCAGGCCTGCTGACGGTCGGCCTGCTCACGCAGGGTGCCGAAGGGGCGCTCCGGCACGGAGGCCTTCGCCGTCGCGACGGCGGTGGCGTCCGGAGACTGCGAGGAGACGGAGGCACATGCGGTGCTCAGCATGAGCGGTGCGAGGAGACGGAGGCGGGTTCGCATGGCCGCGCAGTCTGGCACGCACGGACAGGGGCGTCTCGGCCGTGTGGTGCGCCGAGGGCCGGGGGCTTCGTGTCTTGCGAGGCTTTCCGCGCGGCGGTGCTCAGCCAGTCACAGGAGGTTTCGCGCGGGGGGCGGGCTGGCGCGATGCGCCAGGGCGCGCGCGGGCCGAGTCAGGGAGCGCCGGCACACGCCTGCTGGTCGGCGCCACAGGCCGCGTCGATGCGCGAGGTGTCCACGGGCTGCTGGCACTCGCTGTCGAGCGACGCGGTCAGCACCTCCGTCCGGATGCGCATGCACCGCACGCAGCCAGTCCTGGCGCCCGTGGCGTCCTCCAGCTCCGGCTCCACCTGCCGGTAGCGCTCGAGGACCTGGGCCATGCAGACCGCTTCGTCCACCGAGGCCCCCTCGCACCGCGCCGCGTGGGAGCACTGCACCGTGGCGGCGCGTTCGGCCCACTCGTCATAGGTGATTTGCGAGGGGTCCTCGCCGCCACATCCCAGCCACGCCACGGACATCGCGAACAGGAGCCACCGCATGGCCACATCTCACCGGGAATCGGCCGGCCTGTCACCCGCGGGACGGGGCGGCCTCAGCGCCGCGTGAGTCCCTCGGCGCGGCACTGCTGGGCGTCACAGCCCTCGACGACGCACGGCGCACACTCGAGCATTCCTCCACAGCCGTCCGGCACCGCGCCGCACGTGGCCTCCCGCGTCTCGCACGTCACCGGGACGCAGCCGGTCGGCAGGTACTGCTCGCTCGTTTCGAGCATGCCCGCCACCTCGTTGGCGCCGCCCACGAGCAGCACCGAGCCGTCCCGCAGCGTCAGCGCGCCCGGCAGGCCGCGAGGCTCCGTCAGCGCGGGAGCGGAGGCCCACTGCCCCGTCATCGGGTCGAAGCGCTCCACCGACGCGAGCGCGCCCGCCATGGGATGCTCGCCGCCCAGCACGAGCACCTGGCCCTCGGGCGTCACCACCGCGGCATGGTGCTCGCGAGCCACCGACGGCGCCGCCACCAGCGTCCACAGGCCCGTCAGCGCGTCGTAGACCTCGGCCGTGCTCGACGCGCGCGCGGTGCCACCGCCCACCACCAGCACGCGTCCGTCCGGCAGCAGCGTCACCGAGTGCCCCTGTCGATGCGTCCCCGCCGCGCCCCCCGCGAAGCCCGCCTTCTCCCAGCGCCCGGTGGCCACGTCGTACAGCTCCGCCTGAAGGCCGCTCACGAAGAGCGCCTTGCCCTGGGCCAGCATCACTGCCGTGCCGGCGCCGCCCCGCACGAAGCCCGGCGGCGTCGCGGGAGCCCACGTGCCCGTCATCGGGTCGAACAGCTCCGCGGAGCGCAACGGCCTGCGGTCCGCGTCGGTGCCACCCGCCACGAGCACGCGGCCATCGGGGAGCAGCAGCGCGGAGGGATCATTCCGGGCCTCGAACATGGGCGCCACCTGCGTCCAGAGGCCCGACGCCGGCGCGTACACCTCCGCGTCCGCGAGCGCGCCCGGCGCCACCACCTGCGTGCCACCCGTCACCAGCACGCGGCCATCCAGGAGCCGCACCACCGCGTGGTTGCGACGCGCCTTGTGCATGGAGCCCGTCAGGCTCCACATCCCCGTCTCCGGCTCGAACACCTCGCAGCTCGACAGGGTGCGCTGTCCGTCATGGCCTCCAGCGGCCAGCACGCGCCCGTCCTCCAGCGGAACGAGGGGCAGCAGCTTGCGCGGCGTCACCAGCCTCAGGGGCTCGACGCCCGTGTCCAACGTGCCCCCGTCCGCGCGCGGACCGGAGTTGCACGAGAACACGAGCGCGAAGAACGCCACGCCGAGAAAGGATGTCTGGACACGTCGCATGGGACCCACTCGCCTCGCTGGTCGAAGAGAGCCCGTGTACCCTGACGGTCTGACATTCCTGGGATGTCCGACCTGAATGATTCCGGACGCTTGCCCCGCGTGCCGGGTCGGAAATCCCCCACTCGCGAGGAGCCCGCACTCGCGACGTGGGAGCGCGAGTCACAAGGGTGCTCAGTGGCGCACGGAGTCCTCGTCCGACGGGGCGGAGACGTTCACCGGCTCCGCGTCCATGCCATTGGAGTGGCGGGGAGGCAGCGCACCGCCGTCGTCATCCACCTCCAGCGTCAGCAGGGGGTGGTCGGCGCGGGACAGGTACACGTCTTCGTCGCTGACGTGGTCCACGTCGCGGTACTCCACCAGGTAGTCGTGGCGGGGGATGGGCACCATGCCCTGCTCCAGCTCGAAGTGGATATCGCCGACGGCGGCGACGCGTCCCACCTTGCGTCCGTCCGCGGTCCTCACCGTCATTCCCTCGCGCACCTCGCCGGACTGAATCATCACGACCTCCTCGCGGCTGCACCTCTGTCAGCAAGAACCTGCGGGCCCGGCGCGCGTGACGACAGTCCGACGGGGCAGGCAGGGCAGCGTCCGTCTTCCTGGTGGGGGCGAAGGGAGGCGATGGGGCGGGTGGGGAGGCTCGCGCGGAGTGGAGTGCCTAACATTCGCGACAGGAGGTGCCGCATGTTGCTGGAACTGTCCGCGGTGGAAGCCCGCGAGCTGAAGCAGGCGCTGGACACGGCGTTGCTCGAGCTGCTCACCGAGATTTCCCACACGGACCAGCGCGCGTACCGCGACCTGCTGCGTGAGCGGTATGACCGGCTGGAGCAGCTCAACCGGCGCCTGGAGTTGTCGCTGGAGGGCAGTCAGGTCTACGCCTGAAGTGGGGCCGCGCGCATCGGCCGGGCGGACGAGGCGAGGGAGCAAGGCGCCGGAGCGGCGGCTCGTGAGGCGGGCGCGCGCGGAAGTGGGCGTGGTGCGCGGACGCGAGCGGGCGCACCTTCTTCCGCGAGCACGAGGGAGGCCGCGCCATGATTCCGGAGAACATCATCCAGTACCTGGAAGGTCACAACGTTCCCTTCGACCGCAGGCCGCACCTGCGAGCCATCACCGCGCAGGCGCTCGCGGTGTCACTGCATGTCAGCGGCTTCCAGGTGGCCAAGTCGGTCATCCTCCGCTCGGATGACTCGCTGTGGATTTGCGTGGTGAGCGCGCCGGACACGGTGAACCTGGACCGCGTCGCGGCGGTGACGGGCGCGAAGAACCTGCGGCTCGCCGAGGAGTCCGAGTTCGCCCCGCTCTTTCCCGAGTGTGAGGTCGGCGCGGAGCCGCCGTTTGGAAGGCTCTATGGAATCCCGGTGGTGGTGGACGAGCACCTGCGCCACGCGGAGCACCTGTTGTTCCGCGCGGGCTCCCACGCCGAGGCCCTGGAGTTGCGCTTCGCGGACTTCGAGAACGTGGAGGCCCCGCTCACCGGAATCATCGTCCATGACCGCCAGCGCGAGCAGTTGAGCATCGAGAACGACAGCTTCTCGCTGCAGCCCTGATGGGCGTGCCCTCATGAATTCCTGACGCGTTGCGCGCGCCAGAACCATCCGGAACACAACATCTACCCATGCCGACAGCGAGGCAACGCCTCTCACCGGCGTAGCCTTGGGCTGGTATCCGACTCGCACGACAACCACTGGGTCGGTGGTCGCTCGTGACGAGCGTGTGCGGGTCGTCCGTCAAGCCGGCGAAGACCCCTGCTCGCGCCCCACGCACTGCCCGAAGTAAGGCTTGAGGGCCACGCGCAATGCCGGCGGCACCCAGAAGGAGCTGCCGTGCGCATTCTGCAAGTCATCCATGGTTATCCCATGCGGTTCAACGCGGGCTCTGAGGTGTATACCCAGGCTCTCGCACACGCATTGGCGGGCCGCCATGAAGTTCGAGTGTTCACGCGCCAGGAGAACCCCTTCGCGCCAGACTACGTGATGTCGAGCGAGTCGGACCCCGATGACCCGCGCATCCGGCTCCACCTCGTCAACATGCCCAACAGCCGAGACCGCTACCAGCACGCGGGGGTCGACCAGCGTTTCCAGGAGGTCGTCGAGGACTTCAGGCCCCACGTCATCCATGTGGGTCACCTCAACCACCTTTCCACCTCGCTCATTCAGGTCGCAGCCACCCAGCAGGTTCCCATCGTCTACACCCTGCATGACTACTGGCTGATGTGCCCTCGTGGGCAGTTCATGCAGATGCATCCCAAAGACCCCTCGAACCTTTGGGCGTCATGCGATGGGCAGGAGGACCGGAAGTGCGCCGCGCGGTGCTATTCCCGCTACATCTCGGGCGCACCCGAAGAGCAGGAAGAGGACCTTCACTATTGGGAGGGCTGGGTACACCGCCGCATGGAGCATGTGCGGAAGCGAGTCTCTGACGTTGCCCGCTTCATCGCGCCTTCCCGCTATCTGCTCTCGCGATTCCGCGACGAGTTCGGCATTCCGGCCTCGAAGCTCACCTACCTTGACTATGGCTTCGACCATTCGCGTCTTCGGAATCGCCAGAGGAGGGCTGAGCCAGATTTCGTCCTGGGCTACATCGGCACGCACATCCCAGCCAAGGGCATCCACCAACTGCTCGAAGCCTTTGGTCGGCTCCAGGGCAGCGTCCGGCTGCGCATCTGGGGCCGACCACGCGGAGCGAACACAGGGGCGCTCCAAGCCATCGCCCGCTCGCTCCCAGGAGACCTGTCCTCTCGGGTGGAATGGCGTCCCGAGTACCGCAATGCGGACATCGTGAGCGATGTCTTCAACCACGTGGATGCCATCGTGGTGCCTTCCATCTGGGTGGAGAACTCTCCGCTCGTCATCCACGAAGCTCTCCAAGCTCGTGTCCCGGTCGTCACCGCGGACACCGGTGGCATGCGTGAGTACGTCCAGGATGGATTGAATGGGTTGCTCTTTTCGCATCGAGACCCCGCATCACTCGCACGGGCCTTGCAACGCATGGTCGATGAGCCCGACCTGGCGCATCGTCTTGGGGCGCGAGGGTACCTTCAGTCCCAGCACGGCGATGTGCCCGACATGCGGGAACACGCCCAGGAAATTGAAGCCCTGTACGCGGGCGTCATCCGGCAACAGCGTGCGGCACGAACTCCCACGCGGCCGGGTCCCTGGAGAATCACCTTCGACACCAACCCGGACGACTGCAACCTCCACTGCATCATGTGCGAAGAGCACTCGCCCTACAGCCAAACCCAACAAGAACGCGAACGGGCGGGCACTCCAAAACGGCGCATGCCCATCGACCTGCTTCGCCGCATCCTGGAGGACAGCAGGGACACCCCACTGCGTGAAGTCATTCCGTCCACCATGGGGGAGCCTTTGCTGTACGCGCACTTCGACGACCTCATCGACTCGTGCATGGAGCACGGCGTCTTGCTGAACCTCACTACCAATGGAACCTTCCCCCGGAGGGGCGCTCGTGAGTGGGCGCGGCGGCTGGTCCCCATCACCTCCGATGTGAAGATTTCGTGGAATGGAGCCTCGAAGCGGACCCAGGAAGCGGTGATGCCGGGGGTTCGTTGGGAGCGAGTGTTGGAGAACGTCCGGGCCTTCATCGCCGTCCGGGATGAACATGTCCGCAACGGAGGGCATTCGTGCCGGGTGACGCTCCAGCTCACCTTCCTCGAAACCAACGTAGGGGAACTGGCCGACATCGTTCGACTTGCGGCCAGCCTGGGGGTCAATCGCGTGAAGGGGCATCATCTGTGGGCCCACTTCGAGCAACTCAAGCCCCTTTCGCTCCGTCGAAGCCCGGACTCCATCTCACGGTGGAATGAAGCCGTTCGCGACGCCATCAACGCGGCCCGAGAGAATCCCCTGCCGGATGGCAGTACGGTGCTCCTGGAGAACTTCCACAGGCTCGACCCCGCGGCCGTCGTGGACCTCGCGCCAGGAGCACGCTGCCCCTTCCTGGGGAAAGAAGCCTGGGTGAGCGCGCTCGGTCGCTTCGACCCTTGCTGTGCCCCAGACAAGGAGCGAAGGACGCTCGGCGCATTCGGCGATTTGCATCAAGCCACGCTGCACGACATCTGGTCCGGGAGCGCCTACGAGCGACTGCTGGCCACCTATCAGGACCATGCTCTGTGCAAAGGGTGCAACATGCGCCAACCCGCCGAGGCGGCGCGATGAGCGACTGGACACGGACCCGCGTCGCGCCAGAGCGAACCCATCACATCCAGGACAATCTGCCGCTCTACTCGGTCCGCTTCACGGAAGTGCTCTCCTTCCATGCACCAGGGCTCGCCGCGGTGCGCGATGAGACTGGCGCGTTCCACATCGACCTCACCGGACGCGCGACCTATGCACATCGCTTCCAGCGCACGTTTGGCTTCTACGAAGGACGGGCCGCTGTCGAGTCTCCCGAGGGCGCCTTCCATGTTCGCGTGGATGGCTCCGCGCTGACGGAAGCGCGCTATTCCTGGTGCGGAAACTTCCAGGAAGGTCGCTGCACGGTGAGGGAGCGCCAGGGACGCTATTTCCACTTCGACGAAGAATCCCGCCCTGTCTATCGCGAGCGGTACGGCTACGCCGGAGACTTCCGCGAGGGTTTCGCGGTCGTCCGAGAGGACTCTGGCCTGCATCTGCACATTGACCGGGATGGCCGACCGTTGAACGGCCACAGGTTCGAGGACCTGGATGTGTTCCACAAGGGTTTCGCGCGGGCGAGGGACCTTCGTGGGTGGCACCATGTGGACAGGGCCGGCGAGCCTCTCTATGCCACTCGCTTCGTGGCGGTGGAGCCCTTTTACAATGGGCAATCCCGGGTGATTCGAGGGGATGGCTCGCTGGCGGTCATCAACGAGCGAGGGGACGTCGTCCTGGAGCTGCACCAGGCACAGCCCCTTCGCTCGACGTCAACCGGGTGAGCTGCGCCAGGCACCTATTCCGAAGCCCGCGCACGCCCCGTCTTCGCGTCGAACCGCCGCAGCTTCGAGGCATCGAAGCGCAGGGACACGGGGGTGCCCGAGGCGGCGCGGAAGTCACCGGGTGCACGGGCCACGAGCTGCTCACCCGCCACGTCCACCGTCACCCAGCTCTCCGCGCCCATGGGCTCCACCAGATACACGAGCCCCGTCAGCGCCCCCGGTGACTCGTCGCCCTGAGCCGTCACCACCAGGTGCTCGGGGCGAAGTCCCAGCACCACGTCCTCGGCCGCGAGGCCCAGTGTCCCGGGCTTCACCTGGTTGATGCGCGGAGAGCCGAAGAAGCCCGCCACGAACAGGTTCGCGGGCGCGTCATACAGCTCGCGCGGCGGAGCCACCTGCTGCACCTCGCCCTGGCTCATCACCACCACCCGGTCCGACAGCGTCATCGCCTCCGACTGGTCATGCGTGACGTAGATGAACGTGGCCTGGAGTCGCTCGTGCAGCTTCTTGATTTCACCACGCATCTGCGTGCGCAGCGCGGCGTCCAGATTGGACAGCGGCTCGTCGAACAGGAACACCTTCGGCCGTCGCACGAGCGCGCGTCCCAGGGCCACGCGTTGCCGCTGCCCACCGGACAGCTCCTTCGGCCGTCGCGACAGCAGCGCCTCCAACCCGAGCACCGAGGCCACCTCGCGCACCCGCGCCTCGATGTCCGCGCGCGACAGCCCGGCGACCTCCAGCGGGAAGGCCAGGTTGCGAGCCACGTCCAGGTGTGGATAGAGCGCGTAGCTCTGGAACACCATGGCGATGTCGCGCTCCTTCGGCGACATGCCGTTGACCACCTCGCCATCGATGCGCAGCGTGCCGCCGGACAGCTCCTCCAGTCCGGCAATCAGGTTGAGCGTGGTGGACTTGCCACAGCCGGACGGGCCGACGAGGGACACGAACTCACCGTCCGCGATGTGCAGCGTCACGCCCTTCACCGCGGCCACGCCCCCTCGATACACCTTGCGCACGTCCTCCAGGGACACCGTCGCCACGCGACTAGCCCTCCCCGGTGCCCGAGCCTCGGGCCCATCGCGCGCGGCGTCTCTTCATCGAAGCTGTCTCTCGGATGCGCATGGAGGCAGCCAAGCCCCTCGTCACCGGGCACGGCAAGCGCGATGTCGCGCCGCCGTGCACCCGCTGACAGCCCGCGCCTACAGCGCCAGCGTCATGCCGCCGTCGATGACGAAGGCGGAGCCCGTCAGATAGGGATGGTCGTCGCAGGCGAGCATCAGCGCGGCGTCCGCGACCTCCGCCGCCGTGGCGAGCCGCTGCTGTCCATGCACGTTGACGCGAGCCCAGGCGGCCGCCGCTTCCTGGAACTGCTCCTCCGGCATGTTCTCCGCGCCCATCTGCCGCCGGACCAGCGGTGTGTCCACCGTGCCCGGGCAGAGCGCGTTCACCCGGATGCCCTGCGTGCCGTACTCCAGCGCCGCCGCCTGGATGATGCCCACCAGCGCGCGCTTGCTCGCGGTGTACGCCGAACTGCCCTTGCGCGTGGCGAACGCCTGCACCGAGGACGTCACCACGATGCTCCCGCCTCCCCCACTCAGCATGTGAGGGATTTGCGCCCGCATCGCCGCGAAGACGCCGCGCACGTTGGTGTCCGAGAGGTCATTCCACTCCTCCAGGGAGATGTCGTGCAGCCCCTTGGCCATGCTGATGCCCGCGTTGTTGAACGCGACATGCAGCCCGCCGTAGTGCTGGACCACCGTGTCCACGAACGTCCGCACCGCGTCCGCATCTCTCACGTCGACCTTGTAGTAGGTGGCCTCACCGCCCGCCTGACGGATGAGCTGCTCCACCTCCTGGCCCAGGTTCTCCCGGCGACCGCAGAAGGCCACCTTGCCGCCCTCGGCCGCGAAGGCGATGGCCGCTGCCCGGCCGATTCCGGACGTCGCGCCGGTGACGAGCACCACCTTGTTCTCGAAGCGCCTCCTGCCAGTCACGGGCGCCACGCCCACCGGCGAGCCACACGCCACATCCGCCGCGAGCACCGCCGTACTCCCCAGCGCCGCCGTCAGAAACGTCCTCCGCTCCAACCGCACGGAGTCCTTCGAATCCCGCGTCGTCATCGTCACCTCTCAAGGAAAATCCTGGTGAGGCCCTCACGAGTAGCAACGCTGGACTGTTTGGATAATCCACATTAACCAGCACAGGTCATGCATCCAGGCTTCACAATGAAGAAGGACCAGCTCGACGGCGTGATGACGCTGTTGAGCGTCGCGCGGCTGCGCAGCTTTCGCGCGGCGGCGACGGAGCTGGGAATCTCTCCCTCCGCGGTGAGCCAGATTGTGCGCGCGCTGGAGGCTCGCGCGGGCGTGGCGTTGCTGACGCGCACGACTCGCAGTGTCGGGCTCACCGAGGCGGGCAGGAGCTTCCTCGAACGGGCCACACCCGCCGTCGACGAGCTGCTCGCCGCCTTCGACTCCGCGCGCTCGCTGGGCGGCAAGGCCAGCGGCCTGCTCCGACTCAACATCCCTCGCGCCGTCATTCCTCACGTCATCGAGCCCATCCTCGCGGGCTTCTGTGCCGCCCATCCGGACGTGCGGATTGAAATCCACGCGGCGGACCACCTGAGCCGCATCGTCGACGAGGGCTTCGACGCGGGCGTCCGGCTGGGCGAGCTCGTCGAAGCGGACATGGTGACGGTGCGCCTGACGCCGCCCTTCGGCTTCGCGGTGTTCGGCGCCCCCGCCTACTTCGAGCGCCATGGGCGCCCTCGCAAGCCCGAGGACCTGCGCGCGCACACGTGCATCAACTACCGCTCCGGCGACGGCTCGCTGTACCGCTGGCAGTTCCAGCGCAAGGGACAGCCGCTGGAAATCGCCGTGCAGGGCACCGTCATCGTCAATGACTCCGCGCTCAACTTGAACGCAGCGGTGAAGGGACTCGGGCTCGCCTATGCGGCCCAGCCGCTCGCGGCCGAGCACCTCCGGGCAGGTCGCCTCGAACGCGTCCTCGCATCGTTCTGCCCCGACACGCCGGGCCTCTTCCTCTACTTCCCCAGTCGCCTCCAGGCGATGCCGAAGCTGCGTGCCTTCATCGACTACTCACGCAAGCACCTGAAGGTCTCCGCACCTTGAGGCGGGCGGTGCCCCACGCATGACGCACCGCGCCCTGGGGCCACCCCAAACCACACATACTCACAGTCAAGACCATACGGCCCGCGCAGGGGCCCGTGGTAGCGTCCACGGACATCATCCAGCGCGAGGACCGCTGCGTGCGGGCCGCGCGCCCTGACGAACGGGGGAAACAGTCATGGCATCCGACACCATCACACTCATCAAGGGCCAGGGGCCCCTTCCGCTGCCGGAGAAGCCGCACCTGCGCCTCGCCAGCGGCAACTTCTGGGCCGAGGAGGTGGAGGCCAAGGGGGGCCGCGAGAAGCAGCTCACCGCGGGCCTCTTCATCATCGACACCCGCACGTCTCCCTCGAAGCAGGACCATGTGCGTGTCCATGCGTCCCAGGTGGTGGAAGTGGACGGGGCTTCGCTGGAGATCCTCGAGGTCAGCGGCGCCGAGGGCAAGGAGCCCGCCATCCACCTCAAGGTCCGCTGAGTGCCACACGCATAGTGCGGGCGCGACGCAACTCTGGCGCCGCCGCCGCGACAATCCAGACATCCACTGACGCCCTTGGGGGGCGACAGTCCATCTTCAGATTCCGCTGTTCCGAGGGGGAGCATCCATGAGCTTCAAGATTGGGAATGAAGGGTCCCGCGTCACCCAGCCCGTCCCGCAGGCCACCGAGACGGTCCGGCCGCAGGCGAAGACGCAGGAAGTCCGTGAGCAGCAGCCCGCATGGGCGAGCGCCCGGACCCAGGACGGCATGCTGCCGCCCAGCCGCCGTGAGCAGTTCGCCACCGCGCTCGGCCAGACGAGCCAGGCGAGCGGCGCGGAGAGCCCCAAGACGAAGGACCCGAAGGCGCTCGACACCAACGTCACCTACGGCCCGGTGAAGAACGGCAGCGTCTTCGAGGCGGGCACCGACGGCACCAAGGCGCACTGGAACGACGTGCAGCAGGGGCAGATTGGTGACTGCTACCTGATGACCTCCATGGGCGCGATTGCGCGCGCCAACCCGGCGCTCATCGAGAACATGGTCAAGGGCCCGGACGCGTCCGGCAACTACAACGTCACCTTCCAGGACAAGGGCAAGCCGGTGACCATCACCGTCACCCCGGACCTGCCGCTCAACTCCGGTGGCAACCCGGCCTACGCCGCGACGCCGCAGGAGAACGGCAAGGCGGAGCTGTGGCCGGCCCTCGTGGAGAAGGCCTATGCCCAGTGGAAGGGCGGCTACCCCAACATCGTCCACGGCAACAGCGCCAACGCGATGGAGGCGATGACGGGCAAGAAGAGCAGCAGCCTCGACGTCGGCGGCGCCACGCTGGCGGACCTGGAGAAGCGGCTGAACGCGGGCGAGGCCATCACCGCGGGCACGCACGACGACATCAAGCTCTTCGGCCTCATCGACCTGCCGGACGGCACCGACAAGCCGCTCTACAAGAACGGCACGCTGGTGGCGGACCACGAGTACTTCGTCTCGGGTGTGGACACCAAGGCGGGCACGGTGACGCTGCGCAACCCGTGGGGCGCCGGCACGCCGGACGTCGTCCTCACGGAGGCGCAGTTCCGTGAGTCCTTCCAGTACGCCAACAGCAACCCGACGAAGTGATTCGACGGGCGCCGGGCACGCGCGGGTGGACCGGACTGGCACTGGCCTTGGGGCTGGTGCTGTCCGGGTGCGCGCGTGAGACGCCCGCGGTGGCGCCCTCCCCGGCGGAGCAGCCCGGCACCATTACCCTGACGAAGAATCACGGCCCGCTCCAGGTGACGCCGCACCTGAGTCTGGCCACGGGCAACTTCTGGCCCGAGGACACCGATGCGGGCGCGCGTGAGCCCACCGCCGCCCTCTTCATCTACGACTCGCGAGTCGTTCCGCCAGAGCAGCAGCACGTGCGCGTGCGCGCGGGCCAGAGGGTGGAAGTGGCGGGCGAGGTGTTCGAGGTCTCCGAGGTCATCGACCGTGGAGACGAGCAACTGCTGCGCCTGCGACTGCGTCCGCGTCAGCCCTAGACGGAGCGAGCGGGAAGCGCTGGGACGTCACGGGGCTTCAGCATCCCCGCGGCCACGCGCACGGTGAAGGCTCGCGGCGCGAAGCGGGGCATGTTGGCCTGGAACCAGTTGCGCCAGCCGGCGATGAGCGAGGGCCTGCCCTGCTCCAGGCCTCGGAGCCCCGCGAGGGCCACCTGCTCGGCGGTGGCGGTCGGCCCCACCGCGACCTGGCGCGTGCCCACCACGTCGAAGAAGGACGTCTCCACGGGCCCTGGGCACAGCGCGAGCACGCGCACGCCCCGCTCGCGGTTCTCCGCCCAGAGCGCCTCGGTGAAGGACAGGACGAACGCCTTCGTCGCGCCGTAGATGGCCATGTACGGCAGGGGCTGGTAGCCGGCGATGGAGGCCACGTTGAGCACGCCTCCGAGTCCTCGGGCGACCATGTCCGGCAGGAACAGATGGGTGGCATCCACGAGCGCGGTGACGTTGAGCATCACCTGCTCATGCTGTCGGGCCAGGGGGACGGCCTCGAAGGCGCCGTGGGTGGCGAAGCCGGCGTTGTTGATGAGCAGGTCCACGTGCAGGCCGCGCTCGCGACACTGGCCATGGAGCTGGCGTGCGGCGCCCTCGTGACTGAGGTCCATGCTCAGCACCTCCACCTGGACGGCGTGTTGCTTCATCAACTCGGCGGCCAGGACGCGCAGCTTGTCCTCCGAGCGGGCCACGAGGACCAGGTTCATCTTCCGCGCCGCGAGCAGGCGGGCGAAGGCCTCGCCGATACCAGAGGACGCGCCGGTGATGAGCGCCCGGCGGCCCTCGTAGGGGAAGGGACCCGAGGTGGGCGCGGGGGAGACAGCAAGGGGTGTCGAAGCGATGTGCATGGGTCCAGAATGTGAGCTAGGACTCACGTTCGCAACTCGCGTCGGTGCTCACATTCGTGGAGGAGGAATCATGCCGCGCCGTCCCCCTGTTTCCCGTCGGAGGAAGCCCCATCAGGACCGGGCGCAGGCCACGTGTGAGGCCATCCTCACGGCGGCGGCTCGCGTTCTCGTCAAGAATGGCTATGAGGCCGCGAGCACCAACCGCATCGCCCGCGAGGCGGGGGTGAGCATCGGTTCGCTCTACCAATACTTCCCGAGCAAGGAGGGATTGGTGATGGCGGTGATGGAGCGGCATCGCACGCGCTCGCTCGCGGGCTTCGAGGCGGAGCTGGTGCGACTCGCGAGCCAGCCATTGCCCCAGGCGATTCGGGCGCTGGTCCGCCAGTTGCTGACCACGAAGTTGGAGAACCCCCGGCTGCACCAGGTGCTGCACGAACTGGCGCCGAGGATGCGGCAGTTGGGGCAGGTGGACCCGCACGAGCAGCGGCTGTTCCGCCTGGTGCGAGCCTTCCTCGCGCCAAGGGCCGAGGAGCTGCGTCCCAAGGACCTGGACATGGCGGTCTTCGTCCTGGTGCACTCGGTGGAGACGCTCTGCATCAAGGCGGTGGCGGACCGTCCCGACTATCTGACCAATGAGGCGTTCCTCGACGAGCTGTGCGCGTTGATGCAGGGCTATCTCCAGCCGGCGGGAGCGTCCTCTCGGACCACGCCGAAGAAGATGACGGGACGGGGGCGAAGCTCGGCCTCGCGCGAAATCTCCGCGCGGCCGTGAATATCCTCCGGGCGCATGCGTCGGTCGCGCACCCCCGATTGTTGGAGCCGCCTCGCATGCGAACCCTCCTCGCTGGCCTCGTCCTCGCCTGCCTCATCGTGCCCTTCTCTGGTGAAGCGGCGACCCTGCGCTGTGGCAACAAGCTCATCTCGGATGGCGCCTCTCAGTCCGATGCGCTCATGAAGTGCGGGGAGCCCATGAGCAAGCACACGCGGGAGGAGTCGACGTCCACGCGGAACAGGGTGCGCGAAGGCAAGGAGGAGTCCTCCACCACGCAGACCGTGACGGTCCAGGTGGAGGAATGGACATACAACTTCGGGCCCAACCGGCTGATGCAGGTGGCCGTCTTCACCGACGGCAAGCTGACCGACGTGCGCAGCGCGGGCTACGGCAAGTAGGCCCGCCGCGGGCCCATAAGAAACGCGTCGCCCCGAATCGAGAGGACCAGGGTGCCCCTCGCCTCGGGTTGCACGCCCTGAAACATCGGGCGCGGAACGCTTCGCCTCCTTGCATCGCCGTCCGTCCTCACCGAGCATCGGTCCGTGTCTCCACTCCCCTCCGCGTCGTCACGCGGCTCGCACTCCTCGCTGGTGGGTCGGCGGTGAGCGCGGACGCCAGTCCTCCACCGAACCGCGTCCTGGCAGACCTCTTCGTGCGCACGCGCGCCCAGGAGGCCGCGCTCGTCCTCGGCGCGGCGCTCTGCACCGCCTTGTTCGCGCAGGTCGCCATCTCGGTGCCGGGCTCACCGGTGCCCATCACGGGGCAGACGCTCGCCGTCGTCCTCACAGCCGCCGCGCTCGGGCCTGGACGTGGCGTGGCCGCGCAGCTCGCCTATCTCTTGTTGGGGGCGGTGGGGTTGCCCTTCTACGCGAAGGCGGCCAGCGGCTGGGGGGCGCTCGTCGGTCCGACGGGCGGCTATCTGGTGGGCTTCCTGCCCGCGGCCTTCCTCGTGGGGCTCGCGGCGCGTCGAGCCTACGACCGGCGCCCGAGGACAGCGGTGCCCCTCTTCCTCGGGGGACAGCTCGTCATCCTGGTCATCGGCGTGTGCTGGCTCCATGTGGTGGCCTCGCTCGACTTCGCCACGGCCTTCCACAAGGGCTTCGTGCCGTTCATCCCTGGGGGACTGCTCAAGGCCGCCCTCGCCGGTCTGGTCTCGTCTCTCGCCTGGCGACTCGTCCGCGCTCGCGAGGCCTGACCTCATTCTCGCCGGCGAGGCAATGCGCTCACGGGTGCGGACCACGCGAGGAGATACCTGACATGCCATTGGGTGGGTTCGGGAGTGCGTCCTGATGGCAAGCAAGGCGGTGCTCGCAGCGTGTCAATCCCATCAACCTATAGCTCTGGCTTCATGGGCGACCCACGTTGCGCCGCGAGACTGAAAGACTCAACGTGGCGGAAGCCCCGGGCGCCTCGACCCTGCCAGCGCCCGGTGAGTGACGGCTCAGGCGACGCGGGGGAAATCCACCTCGGTGCCGGCCACCACGTTGAGGTAGTTGGTGAGCACGTTCTGCGCGACGGCGGCCACCACCTCCACCAGCTCCGCGTCGCTCAGCCCCACCTTGCGTGCCTGCGCGAGTTGCGGGCCCACGTCCGCTGCTCGTGTGCGAGCGATGGCGACGGCGAGGTCCAGGATGGCCTGCTCGCGGGGGTCCGCCGAACGACCGGTGCGAAAGCCCGTCAGCTCATCCGCCTTCACTCCGTGCCCCTTCGCCAGCGCCGTGTGCGCGGAGAGGCAGTAGGTGCAACGGTTCAGCTCCGCCACCGCGATGGCGATGGCCTCCTGCGTGCGCGGCGACAGCTTCGCGCCGCCCATGGCGTTGAAGTAGCCCGCCACGGCATCGAGCGCCGCGGGGGAGTGGGCGAAGGTGGAGAACATCTTTGGGACCATCCCGAACTTCGCCTTCAGGGCGGCGAGCGTGGGCTCGGCGGCTGCAGGCGTATTCGCGGGGCCAACAGGGGCAATGAGGGGCGTCGTCATGGGGTGCTCCTGGGGACAACGGGTTGTGTGGCAGGTCGATTGGTTTCGACTCGATACCAAATGCACCCGCCCTCATTGCTTGTCAAGTCGGTATCGACACGATACCTTTGTGCCCATGGCCGCCGACCGCCTCTACGTGTTGCTCGAGCGACTCGGGAACCTGCTCCGTACGGAGGAACGGGCAGCGGGGCTGCCACACGGGCTTCAGCCGGTGCACCTGCAGGCGCTGCGGTATCTGCAGTCGTGCAACCGCTACAGCAACACGCCCGCGGCGCTGACGGAGTACCTGGGGCTCACCAAGGGCACCGTGTCCCAGACGCTCCTGCTGCTGGAGGAGAAGGGGCTGTTGCGAAAGCAGGCGGATACGGAGGACCGGCGCGTCATTCATCTCCTATTGACGGAAGCCGGCCGCGCGGTGCTGAAGCAGGCCCTGCCACCCGAGCTCTTCAAGCGGGCCCTCTCGGGGCTGCCCGGTGATGGCGCGGCGCTCGATGAGTCCCTCACGGAACTGTTGCGGGCGTTGCAGGCCGCGAATGCCCAGCGCAGCTTCGGCGCGTGCGGCACCTGCAAGCACTTCCAGCGAGAAGGCTCGGGGCGCTTCCGCTGCGGCCTGACGCAGGACCCGCTGTCGCGCGAGGACAGCCAGTTGCTCTGCCGGGAGCACGAGGGCATCACCCCAGGGCACTGACGCCCGGCGCGAACCGCGTGCGCTGCTCGGCCGGAGGGAGGCGTGTCGCTCCGAGTTGATAGGGTCGAAGTGCCCATGCGCACTCTTGCCCTGATGTTGAGCGCAGTCCTGTTGACCACGAGCTGCGCTTCCCAGTCCTCCTCATCCCAGAGAGAGTTGGACGCGTTCCATGCACGTCGCACAGCGCTGAACGGGCCTCCACCCGCCTCGATGGGCCTGGGCTCGGACGCCGTGCGGCGTCGCGAGAGTGGAACAGATTCGAACACCGTGTCAGGAGCCGTGGGTGGTGGGCAGCAGAACGCCGCACTGACACGACAAGCGGTCCTGGCCGCCGTCGACGAAGTGCGGAGCTCCACGGAAGACACGGCCCGAGCCATCTCCAGGCTCGCCACGAGCACGCGAGAGCTGGGTGGGCATGGCAGGCACTTCATCCGCTACTTCGACCACGGGGCAAGACAGTTGCCCTGGCTTCGTGGGGCACTCGGGAGCATCACTTCTCTCACGGCTGAATCCAGCTTGGTGGGAGACGCGGACATGGAGCTTGGCATCCTCCGGATGACGGGCCCTCGGCTCCAGGCCGCGTTGTCCGGCACGATGCTGCTTGCCACCTGGCTCGACTTCCTGAACCTCGTGAGCGTCGTGCTCCAGCAATGCCCTTACTACAGCGTGGAGCAGTTGCTCGTGGACATGGACCGCGTGTGGAACCTGCTGGAGCCAGCCTTGGGCGCTCTCGCCTCGCGGGAGCAGGCGCGCGTGGAGGCCACGGCGACAGCCATGCCCGTGCTGATGGGGCAACTGACCCATGAGTTCCACTCCATTCGCGAGGGTGCGCGGATGGCGATGGAGCGTACAGGGCAAGTGGTGGCGACGGCGCAGTTCATCGAGATGCTCGCGCTCGTCTCCGCGCTGAAGATGTCACTTCCCAGGCTACCGCCCGCTGCGCCCGTCGCGCTGGGAGCGCGACTGGTGATGGGCCCTGGCGGAATCATGGCCGGCCAACAACTCGTCGTCTCCGCCGAGTGGGTGGAGATGATGCGAAGGCTCGTCCAGGCGGGAGTCATCTCCGCGCCCGTCGTGAGCGCGGCGGTCCGCACCAGCGCGGGACACGTGTGGATGGCGCAGACGAACCAGGAACTGCCCAAGGGCGTGCGTGAGGCACTGGGAGACTCACCCGAGGTGCGCGGCATGCACGTGACGAACAGGACCGGGGCCGGCATGTCCGAGGCGCCGAAACATCACGTCCTGCCGCAAGAGCACCGGGAGTGGTTCGAGAAGCGCGGCTTCACGGGAGACATGAACATCGACCAGTTCTGCGTGAGACTGGAGCGCTCCCATCACGAGGCCATTCACGGCGGTGGTAATTGGAAACTGGGTCGCATCTGGCCGGGTGAATGGAACAGGCTGGTCATGAAAACCCTGTTCGATGCGGAAACAAGAACTCGTCGACTGTTGACTCGAAACGAAATCCTGAAGCTCGTCGCGAAGGACATGCGGGACTATAGAATCTCGATGAACTTCACTCCAGGGAGGGGCAGATGAGCGGCGGAGCAGCATGGCGGGGCGACGTGAAGGCGCGCCTCTATGAGCGAGTCCGTGCGAAGGGCTACGACACCCTGACCGCCTTCGCCGAGGCACGCCCAGCCATTCCCCTTCACGAACTGGCCGATGAACTGGGACAGGAGGACGTTGCCGCCGTGCAGATTCTCAGCGGGCTGCTCGGCGAAGCAGAGCAGCGCAAGCAGGTCACTCGTTTCGTGCGCGATGTCCTCGCGCGAGAACTCGCCGAAGCCTTCCCAGACGGTTGGCCCGGGGTGCTGGACGACGCGAATCGATTCGAGGCGGCCATGGCACTGGGCCGATGGTCCGCCTACAGCCCTCTGACTCATGAAGAGCGTGTCCGGCAGGCCAGTGATGCGCTCCTCGCCAATCCCCCACCCGCCGGTTGGCGCCCGCTCAGCCACGACGACGAACTCCTCCGCACCCTCCTCCCAGACGACACCGCCTGACAGGCCCACGGCGGAGACACCGCCGCGGGCCCCACACGGTCTACACAGTCTTCACCAGCGCCCTGCCCGCCGCCCGCCCCGAGAAGATGCACCCGCCGAGGAACGTGCCCTCCAGCGCCCGGTACCCGTGCACCCCTCCTCCACCGAACCCGGCCACCTCGCCGGCCGCATAGAGGCCGGGAATCACCTGTCCCTGCGTCCCGAACACCCGGCCGGACAGGTCCGTCTCGAACCCTCCCAGCGTCTTGCGCGTCAGCACATTCAACTTCACGCCGATGAGCGGCCCCGCCTTCGGGTCCAGGATGCGGTGCAGCTTCGCCGTGCGCACCAACTGGTCCCCGCGATACCCCCGCGCCTGTCGAATCGCCGCAATCTGCAAATCCTTCCCGAACGGGTTGTCCAACTGCCTGTCCCGCGCGAGCACCTCACGCTCCACCGTCGCGAAGTCGAGCACCGGCGTCTCCGTCTTCGCGTTCATCCCCTCCACCAACGTCCGCAAGTCGTTCGCCACGACAAAGTCCGCGCCGTGCTCCTTGAACGCCTCCACCGGCCCCATCGCCTTCTTGCCCACGGCCCGGTTGAGCACGCCCTTCCAATCCTTCCCCGTGAGGTCCGGGTTCTGCTCGGAGCCCGAGAGCGCGAACTCCTTCTTCAAAATCCACTGGTTCAACACGAACCACGAATACTCATGTCCTGTCTTCAGGATGTGCTCGAGCGTCCCCAGCGTGTCGAAGCCCGGGAACAACGGTGGCGGCAGCCGCTTGCCCGTCGCGTCCAGCCACAGCGAGCTGGGCCCCGGAAGAATCCGGATGCCGTGCCGAGGCCAGATGGGGTTCCAGTTCCTCAACCCCTCCGTGTAATGCCACATGCGGTCGCGGTTGATGAGCCGTCCACCCGCCGCCTCCGTAATCGCAATCATCCGACCATCCACATGCGCCGGCACACCCTGCACCATGAACTTCGGCACGGGCCCCATGCGCTCCGGCCAGCTCTTGCGCACCAGCTCGTGGTTGCCGCCAATGCCTCCCGACGTGACAACCACCGCCGAGCCCCGCAGCTCGAAGTCCCCCGCCGTCTCCCGTGAGCTGCTCACCCCACGCTCCACGTCCGAGGGCACCAGCTTCATCCCTCGCACCCCCACCACCGCCCCCGCCTCGACGAGCAGCTCGTCCACCCGGTGCCGGAACAGGAACGTCAGCGTCCCCTTCTCCCGCGCCGCCTGCGCGCGCCGGACAAAAGGCGCGAGCACTCCCGGCCCCGTGCCCCACGTCACATGGAAGCGAGGCACGGAGTTGCCGTGCCCCACCGCGCCGTAGCCACCGCGCTCGGCCCAGCCCACCACGGGGAACCAGCGCATGCCCTGCGCATGCAGCCACGGGCGCATCTCCGTCGCCGCGAAGTCGACGAAGGCCTCCGCCCACTTCCGGGGCCAGTGGTCCTCCTCGCGGTCGAACCCCGCGGTGCCCATCCAGTCCTCGAGCGCGAGCGCATGCGAGTCCTTGATGCCCATCCGCCGCTGCTCCGGCGAGTCCACCAGGAACAACCCACCGAAGGACCAGAACGCCTGTCCCCCCAGGTTCTGCTCACCCTCCTGGTCCACCACCGTGACGCGCTTGCCCGCGTCCGCGAGCTCCGTCGCCGCGACGAGCCCCGCGAGCCCACCGCCCACGACGATGACATCCGTCTGCTGTCCCATCCGGAGCCTCCAGTCCCAAAACCCAAGGGAGGCCGGATGATAGCCTCAGTCGTCGACCTGGACCCGCACCCTCGCCAGCTCCGCGAACTGCCGCACCACGCAGTCCCCCTCGCTCCCGTCCTCCCAGGCGAGCATGGCGAACTCCGCCGGCGCATCCAACGCGATGATGGGGTGGTGCCACACGCCCCGGTGGTAGTTCACGCCCTCCCCCGGTCCACAGACGAAGGCCTCCAACTTCTCCACGTCCGGCCCACCCTCTGGCGCGCTCGGGGCGACACACACCAGGTACCGCTCGCACCGCATGGGAAGGAACGCCTGGCTCGAATACGGATGATGCTCCAGCAGCTTCACCGTGAAGGGCAGCCCCTGGGGCACCGAGCGGAACACCGCGAGGTTCGGCTTCGCCGAGTCCCGCGCATTCTCCAGCCTCGCGGACCAGTCGAACCGCACCGCCGTCCCCTGATTCGCCAGCGCACCCGGCGCGAGCCCCGCGGAGACCACATCGCCAAACGGTGCGAAGCCTTCTGGCGACAACCGCCGCGCGACGATGACTCGGGACACATGCTCACTCATGGCTGAAGCATAACGTCGGGGGATGACGCGCCCAAGGCGGCCCGGCCCGGCGCGAGTGCCATGGGACTGTCATGGTCAACAGCGCATCCCCAACGCCACGGGTCCTCCCCATGGCGACAAGCGCTTCATGTCCCGTTTACATCGCCATGGCATCTTCCACGGACTCAGAGCCGTCATGCCGAGGGCTCCCCACACCCCCATGCGAATCCTCCTCACCGCACTCGTCCTCTTGAGCGCACCCGTCCTCGCTCAACCCCCGTCCCCACCCAAGCCCGAGTCCGTCCCCAAACCCACCAGCTTCTTCCGCCAGCTCCAGGAGACACGCTCCTTCAACAGCGGCCGTCCCGTGGGCGCCACTGTCACTCCGGATGAGCAGACGCTGTTCTTCCTGCGCAACTCCGCCACCTCCAACGCGCTCTCCCTCCATGCGTTCGACGTGGCCACCGGCCAGTCGCGAGAGCTGCTCACGCCCGAGAGCCTCCTGCGAGGCGCCGAGGAGACCCTCACGCCCGAGGAGAAGGCGCGCCGGGAGCGCATGCGGATGAGCTCGCGCGGGTTCTCCAACTACACCCTGTCCGATGACGGCAAGAAGCTCCTCATGGGGCTGTCCGGCAAGCTGTTCCTCGTGGAGCGAGCGTCCGGAAAGGTGACCGAGCTCAAGACGGGACCGGGCGTCATCGACCCGCGACTGTCCTCGGATGGCACCCAGGTGGCCTACGTCCGCGAGCACGACGTGTACCGCCTGGACCTGGCCACCAACACCGAGCGCCGCGTCACCAAGGGCGGCACTGCGGAGAAGACACACGGGCTGGCGGAGTTCATCGCCCAGGAGGAGATGTATCGCTTCTCTGGCTACTGGTGGAGCCCGGACGCCAAGGCCCTGGCCTACACGGAGTCGGACACAAGCGGCGTGGAGAAGCTCTCCATCGCGGACACCGGCAACCCCGCGCAGGGCGCGCAGCAGCTCTCCTACCCTCGCGCCGGCAAGGCCAACGCCAGGGTGCGGCTGGGCGTCATCCCCGTCACCGGCGGAAAGACGACGTGGGTGAACTGGGACGCGGAGAAGTACCCCTACCTCGCCACCGTGCGCTGGCCCGCGAAGGGCCCGCTGACCCTGCTGGTGCAGAACCGCCACCAGACGGAGGAGGTGCTGCTCGCCGTGGACGTGAAGACCGGGCGCACCACGCCCCTGCTCGTGGAGAAGGACGACGCCTGGCTGGAGCTGGACCAGACCTTCCCCCACTGGCTGGAAGACGGCAGCGGCTTTCTCTGGGGCACCGAGCGCAACGGCGCACCCGAGCTGGAGCTGCGCGACGCCACCGGCAAGCTCGTGCGCTCGCTCGTCCCGCCTGACGCGGGCTTCGGCGGACTGGTGGGCTACGTGGAGAAGGAGGAGACCGTCTACTTCGTCGGAGGGACGAACTCCGCGGAGCGCTACGTGTGGCGCGCGCGAAAGGGAGACAAGCCGACCCGCGTCACCACGGGAGGCCCGGCGCTGGAGTCGGCCCGCCTCTCCCCCCGGGGAGGGCTGCTCGTCGTGACGTCGGAGGGCCCCAAGAGCATGCGGAGCACCGTGGTGCTCAAGGCGGACGGCACGCGCGTGGGCGAGCTGCCCTCCATCGCGAAGGAGCCTCCCTTCCAGCCCCGGCTGGAAGTGCGTCAGGTGGGCAAGGAGCGCTTCCCGACGTCCCTGGTGCGTCCGCGCGACGCGAAGCCCGGGGTGAAGCTGCCCGTCATCGTGGAAATCTACGCGGGCCCCGGCACCGCCATGGTCCGCCAGAGCATGGCGTCGCACCTCACCGCGCAGTGGATGGCGGACCAGGGCTTCCTCGTGGTGCGGCTCGACGGACGCGGCGCCTCGCCGACGGCCGACGCGAAGCTGCGCAAGCCGAAGTACGACTTCCCCAAGGTGCTGATGGATGAACAGGTGGCGGCGCTGCGCGCGCTCGCGGCGGAGGTCCCCGAGCTGGACTTGAACCGCGTGGGCATCACCGGAGGCAGCCACGGCGGCTACATGTCCGCGCTCGCCGTGCTCACCCGGCCCGACGTCTTCAAGGCCGCGGTGGCGGTGTCGGCGGTGACGGACTGGCGGGACTACGACACGCACCTGACGGAGCGATTCCTCGGCCTGCCCGACGAGCACCCGGACGCGTATGCCCAGAGCTCACTGCTCACCCACGTGAAGGCGGGCCAGCCCATGGGCAAGCTCCTCGTCATTCACGGCACCGCGGACGACAACGTCTTCTTCTTCCACGCCCTCAAGCTGTCGGACGCGTTGTTCCGGGCGGGCCAGTCCCACGAGTTCCTGCCGCTCTCCGGCATGACGCACATGGTGTACTCCGACCCGCAGGTGACGGAGCGCTTGTGGGAGCACACCATGCGCTACTTCAAACAGCACCTCTGACGGACAGGACGGAGGCCCTGGACTCGGCCTCCGTCCCCAACACCGTCAGCGCACCGGCGGCGGAAGCACCTTGAGCTGCGGCTTCACGACCTTCAGGTCACCCACCACCACGATGGTCATCGACTCACGCGTGAGCGTCTTCGTGGCCATCTGCTTCACCTGCTCCGGGGTGACGGACATCACCGTCTGCACGTAGTCGCGCAGGTACGAGTCCGGCAGTCCGTGCAGGTCCACGAAGCGCAGCTTGTTGATGATGCCGTTGCGCGACGAGTTCTGGAGCAGGAAGACACCCGCCAGGTAGTTCTGCACCTCGCGCAGCTCGTCGGCGGAGGGCGGCGTCTTGCGCAGCGTGTCCACCTCCTTGAGCACCTCCTTCAGCGACTCCCCGGTGACGGCCGTCGTCACGTCCGCGTTCTGCACCCAGGACGCATCCCCCACGTGCACGGAGATTTCGCTGTAGGGCGAGTACGAATAGCCCTTCTTCTCGCGGATGTTCGCGGTGATGCGCGAGCTGAAGTAGCCGCCGAGCAGCGTGTTCATCACCTCCTGCTGGACGTAGTCGGGGCTGGCGGGCGGCAGCGCCTTCACCGCGACGCGCACCGTGGACTGCACCGAGCCGGGCCGGTCCAGGTACTGCACCGACTTCGCCACCTGCTGCGTCGGCGGGTTCTGGACGCGCGCGGGGCCCGGCTTCCAGCCAGTGAACGCCTCGCGCACCGCCTTCTCCACCGAGGCCGCGTCGAACCGGCCGACGATGTACAGCCGCGAGCGGGCCGCGCCGACGTTCGCGTCGTAGTGCGCGCGCACACCCTCTCGCGTGTAGCCCTTCAGCATCGCCTCCGTCGGGAAGAGGCGGCCGTAGGGATGGTCGCCATAGACGGACTGCGCCAGCAGCTCGTCGGCGAGCACCTGCGGCTGGCTCCGGTAGATGGCCACGTCACGCAGCAGGTTCGCCTTCACCCGCTCCACCTCCGTCGGAGGGAAGGCCGGGTTCTGGATGACGTCCGCGATGAGCGACACCGCCTGGGGCGCCGACTCGGAGAGCACCTCGATGCCGACGAACGTCTGGTCCGGCGTGGTGCCGACGTTGAGCTGTCCACCCAGCCCGGCGGCCGTCTGCGCCACCTGCTCGGCGGAGCGGGTGGTGGTGCCCTCCACCAGCAGCTTGCCCGTCAGGTCCGCGAGCCAGACCTCATTGGACTTCTCGTGGATGTTGCCGGTGTCGATGGCGAGCTGGATGGCGACCTTCGGCATGTCGCCATAGGGCAGCAGGGAGACCTCCAGCCCGTTGTCGAGCTTGAACTCCGTGCGGACGGGGACCTTGAAAGGCTTGGGCGCCGCGGGAGCCGGTGGGGCCTCCTTGGCGGGAGCGGCGACGATGGCGGGCGCGTTGAGAAGCCCGAACACCATCAGCGCGGGAGCGACGAGACGGCTGCGAAGTGAGCGCGTGTTCATGGGTCGCATGTCCTCAGCGGGCCTGGGCCTTGGTGGGGGCGGGAGTCACCGTGAGCACCGTGCGGTTCTCACGGCGCAGGTACTCACGCGCGGTCTTCTGGATGAGCTCCGGTGACACCTTCATCAGCTCGTCCTCCAGCCGGTTGATGCGCTCCGGGTCGTCGAAGAAGAGCGCGAAGGAGGCCAGCAGGTCCGCGCGGCCGAAGCCGAGGAACGACTCCACGTGCTCGTACAGCCGCGAGCGCGCCTTCACCCGCGCACGCGCCAGCGTCGCCGCGTCGATGGGCTTGTCCTGCAGCTGCGCCACCACGCCGTCAATCTCCTTCAGAATCGCTTCCGGCGACGTGCTCGCGTCATGGAACAGATACGCGGTCCACTGCATGGGCCCGTTGTAGTTCCACTGGTTGCCCAGCTCGTTCACCCCACCCTGCAGCTCACCCGCCAGGCCCTTCTTCTGCACGAGCTGCTGGTAGAGCGCGCTGTCGTTGCCCTTCAGGAGCACCTCGTCCACCAGCGCCATGGCGTAGTACTCGGGCGTGCCCACCGCGGGCATGTGGTAGCCCACCGCGAGCGCCGGACGCTCGGCCAGCTTGTCCGGCTTGTCGTGGCGCTTCTCCTTCTCCTGGCGAGGCTCGGAGATGTCCGGCTTCTGGGGCTGCGCCACCGTGGGCAGCGGTCCGAAATACTTCTTCACCCAGCCCTTCACCTGCTCCGGCTCGAAGTCGCCCACCACCACCAGCACGGCGTTGCTCGGGGCGTAGTACGTCTTGAAGAACGACTTCACGTCGTCCAGCGTGGCGGCCTCCAAATCCTTCAGGTCGCCGTAGAAGTTGTGCGCGTTGTACCAGTTGGTGTTCGCCACCTGCGGCATGTCCAGCCACGGAAAGCCGCCATAGGGCTGGTTGAGGACGTTGACCTTCACCTCGTTCGACACCACGCCCTGCTGGTTCTTGAGGTTCTCCTGCGTCACCTCCAGGCCGCGCATCCGGTCGGCCTCCGCCCAGAGCATCGTCTCCAGCGCGTTGGAGGGGACAATCTCGAAGTAGTTGGTGAAATCGAAGCGCGTGGAGCCGTTGAGCACCCCGCCGTTCTTCTGGATGAGCCGGATGAACTCCATCTTCCCGAGGTTGGTCGAGCCCTGGAACATCATGTGCTCGAACAGGTGCGCGAAGCCGGTGCGGTTCTTCGGCTCGATGCGAAAGCCGATGTTGTAATAGACGCCAATCGCCGTCTTGGGCGCCGTGGTGTCTCGCGAGAGGACCACCTTCAAACCGTTATCGAGCTTGAAGTAGTCCACCGGCACCTGGAGCTTCGGCGTCTCGGCGGGAGCCGGGGCCGGGGCCGCCACCGCGGGAGCCTCGGCGGGGGCGGGTGGGGCTTCGGGCTTCTGGGCTTCGTGTGATGCCGCGCACCCGAGGAACGCGGCGGCTGTTACCGCTCCGAACACTCTTCTCATCGACCCCTCCCAGGGACCTGGCCATGCGTCGAAGGACGCCGACCCTTACGGCGAGCTGTGACCATCGATTGCGAGGACGTGCTGGCGACTTCTAGGCCACCATGAAGGGGGCCGCGCAGTAGGAGCAGACGACCTTGTCTCCTGGAAGAACATTGTCCGCGCCCACCGGGGCATCACACGAGGGACACCTGCTGCCGACACTCTGCGCCCGCTCCAGCGCGTCCCGGTGGACGTACTCGCGCGACTCCGCCAGGTAGACGAGGTCCACCTCGTGACGGGCGATGAGCGCGGTGAGCAGCGCATCCGCCTCGTCCTCGGACACCTTGAGGTGAAGGGCCGCGTCGCTCGCGCGGAGCCGGATTTGTGCTCGGATGAAGCCACGCAGTTGCTCCCGGCGCCGCGCCGTCCGGGACGGCGCCATGCCTTTCTTCCACAGGAAGACCCCCACACCCACGAACACGACCGCCAGCGCCAGAACCAACCACCCGTCCGAGGCTTTCTTCCCTTCATCCGGCGAAACGATTCCCACCACGCCCACCGCCAGCCCCATCACCCCGAACACCGCGCCAGCGACCCCCACCCACGCGACCACCAGGCCCACGGCCCTTGCCAGCCAGTCGAGGACGCCCGGAGCACCAGGGCTCACGGCGGCGGGCGGCGGGGACACGGCTGTCAGCGGGGAGTCGTGACGGCGAGGAGTGTTCATGGAGTCTCACGGGCTGCGGGCGGGAGCCCCGCATCCTAGAGGCCGCTACGGCGTCGGTGTCCCGGGAAAATCCGCCCCACCGCGCCCGGCCACACTCCGGGCACGGCGAGGTTCTCACTCGGCGAAAGCCAACCTTCAGCCCTTGGGCTCCTGCGGGCACGACGGGCACATGGGCGGGCAGTCCTGGGGGCACCACGTCGGCTCGCCCGCGGAGCAGATGAAGTCACCGCAGGGAGGCGTGTTGGGGCAGTCGCTGGGGCAGGACCACGCATCCTCACCGACGCCGCAGATGCCATTCCCACACCCGGGACTGCCGCAGTCGCTGGGACACGACCACATCGTCTCGCCGTTGTTGCAGGACCCATCTCCGCAGAAGGGTGACGCGGTGCAGTCGGCGGGACACGACGAGGTCGTCTCGCCGTTGTTGCAGAAGCCGTCGCCGCACGCAGGCAGCGTCGCGCAGTCCTCGGGACACGTGGAGCTGCTCTCCCCGTTGGCGGTGTCGCAGAAGTGGTCGCCACAGATGTAGGCGCAGACCTCGCACGACGGCCAGCTGCCCCCGCACGGACACTGCTCCAACCCGGCCTCCACCTGTCCCGGCTCCACCACGCGGGAGTCGGGCGACGACTCGCCACACGCGGTGAAGAGCCCCAGCGACAGGCTTGCCACGACGACCAACAGACGAGACTTCATGGGCGACTCCTTGGAAAAGGGGGTGTCCAGGGTAACCCAGAATATTGTCTCAATAACAAACACAGACGATGCGTGATTGCGCAGGACGTCATGGACGCGAGTTCCCCGTGGGGCACGCGACTGGCACCCGGACACATCGACAGGGTCTCCCCTCACCCGGCAGCGTCATTCGACGTTTCTTCTCTCGGACGGAGTGACAGGTCCACGTGCCGTGTGTTACCCCGAAAGACCACCTCGTTGGTGTTCAAACGGTACGTCTGGTTACCAACATCAACCCATCCAGGGCCGTTTCCGTGGAGCCATCGCGGAGGGTCCTGCCATGCCCAAAAAGCGAGGAACCGCGTGAGCGCTACATCCAACGCGGTGCGGCCCCTGTCCCTGGGACAGCGATACCGTGCCTATACCCACAGGAACCTGGACGAGCTGACGGCGAGGGCACGCCTGTCGTCGGACGAGCGGCTCGCCGTGCAGGCGGTGGCCCAGGTGCTCCCCTTTCGCGTCAACACGTACGTGGTGGACGAGCTCATCGACTGGTCCGCCGCGCCGGACGACCCCATCTACCGGCTCGTGTTTCCTCGGGCGGACATGCTGCCCGCATCCGACGTCTCGCGCATCGTCGACCTGATGCGTTCGGGGGCGCCCGCGCTGGAGCTGGCGGGTGTGGTGCGCGACATCCGCGCGAGCCTCAATCCGCATCCCGCCGGGCAGATGCAGCTCAACGTGCCCAAGCTCGCCAACGAGGAGCCGCTGCCGGGGCTCCAGCACAAGTATCAGGAGACGGTGCTCTTCTTCCCCAAGCAGGGGCAGACGTGTCACGCCTACTGCACGTATTGCTTCCGCTGGGCGCAGTTCGTGGGGGACGCGGATTTGAAGTTCGCCTCGCGAGACATCGCCCCCATGGTCGACTACGTGCGCGAGCACCCGGAGGTCACCAACGTGTTGTTCACCGGGGGCGACCCCATGGTGATGAGCGAGGCGGTGCTGGCGCGCTACATCGAGCCGCTCCTGGACATCGAGCACCTGGAGGCCATCCGCATCGGCACCAAGGCGCTGGCGTACTGGCCGCAGCGCTTCGTCACGGACCCGGACGCGGACGACACGCTGCGCCTGTTCGAGAAGGTGGTCGCCTCCGGCAAGAGCCTGGCGTTCATGGCGCACTTCTCCCATCCCAACGAGATGGTGCCGGATATCGTCCAGGAGGCGGTGCGCCGCATCCGCTCCACGGGCGCGGTCATCCGCACCCAGGCGCCGCTGATTCGCACCATCAACGATGACGCGGCGACATGGGAGCGCATGTGGCGCACGCACCTGCGCCACGGCATGGTGCCGTATTACATGTTCATCGAGCGGGACACGGGACCGCAGGACTACTTCGCCGTCCCGCTCGCCTCCGCCTACGACATCTTCCGGAGCGCCTACCGGCAGGTGTCCGGCCTTGCGCGCACGGTGCGTGGCCCGTCGATGTCCGCCACGCCCGGCAAGGTGTGCGTGGATGGCGTGACGGAAATCGGGGGCGAGAAGGTCTTCATGCTGCACTTCATCCAGGCCCGGGAAGCGGAGTGGGTCGGCAAGCCCTTCTTCGCGAAGTACGACGAGAAGGCGACGTGGCTGTTTGATTTGAAGCCCGCCCTGGGTGCCACGCACTTCCCCTGGGAGCAACCCGCTATCCCCCCAGGATGAGGATGGCCATGCCGAGGATGAGCACGGCAATCATCCCGGACTTCAAGAGGACGTTGGCCTCGCGGAAGAAGAGGGCAGACAGGATGAAGCCCACGATGAGGCTCGTCCTGCGCAGCACGGACAGGTGCGTCACCATCGCCTGCGGCTCGGTGATGGCGACGAAGTAGATGAGCTCGGCCGCCACCCAGGAGCACCCCACCAGCGGAATGCCCCAGCTCCAGGTGAGGCCCAGGCCCAATCCGCCGTTGCGCAGCATGTACGGCACGAAGACGAGCGCGGACAGGAGGCAGCGCTGGAACGCGGAGCTGGCTTGCAGCTCCAGCACGGGCAGGCCGAGCCGCGAGACGAGGAACTTGTCATACACGGTGGTCGCCGCCGACAGCGCGGTGGCGGACAACATCCACCACACGGAGCGGTTCTTCGCCAGCACCAGCCCCTCCTTCCGGCCGACGATGGAGAGCACGTAGTACGAGCAGACGGTGAGCATCAGCCCGAGGAACTGCACGGGCGTCAGCAGCTCGCGGAACATCAGGAAGCCGCCCGCCAGCGTCCACAGCGGACCGGAGGCGCGCACCGCTCCGGCGATGGAGATGGGCAGCTCGCGGACCGCGTAGTACGCGAGAATCCACGACGCCGTCATCGCCACGCCCTTGGGCAACAGCCACGCCTGCTCCCGCCACGTCAATCCAAACGGCTCGACGTGAATGGGCAGCGCGCCCGGAATCAACACCGGCACCCAGCACAGCGCGCCAAAGAGAGAGGACCACATGACGACGGGGATGACGCTGTTGCCCGTCATCGCCTTCTTCGTCCAGACATCATAGAGGCCGAGCATCACACCCGCGCCCAGGCCATACGCAATCCACATGGTTGAGGGTCTTCGAGGCAAAGAGGTGCCCGCTCGGGCCCACGGCTTGGCGAGGCCCGAGTCGGGAGCACGGCGGAGCAACGACAAAGCCCCGCCGGCGAGAAAGTCTTCCCGTCAGCCTTCGAGCGAGCGGAAGGCGTCCAACGTCTGACGCAGGTGCTCCGGAGACTTCGTGCCCGTCAGCACGTAGCCGGAGAAGCGCTGCCCGAGGATGTGAGTCAATGACTCGCGCATGGACAGCCGCGCGTCCCTCCCCTCCTCCTGGAGCAACTGGCCCATGGCGAAGGGGCGGTTGACCAGGACCTGGAGCCCGTGTCGGGCCGCCAGCTCGAACGCCGGCTCCAACGTCCGGTGGAGCAGGTTGTAGGGGAACTGAAGGAAGGAATAGACGCCCGCGGCACAGGCCGCCTCGGCGCCAGCCCAATCACTCACACTGGCGCCCACGCGGGAGACCCCGAGCGTCCCCGCGTACTCGAGCACGCGCAGCACCTCGGGCGAGCCCACGTTGGCGGCCGTCGCCTTGTGGACCTGGAGCAGGTCGATGTGCCCGAGCAGCCGCGCGCTCTCGTCCAGGCTCCGGCGAAGCGCGTCCGGCGAGTGGTCCGTGAAGGACGTGTTCCGCACCGCGTCCCAATGTTCACCCAGCTTGGTGGCCACGAAGACGGAGCTCCGCGCGGAGCCGAGCCCCGACAGGAACGCACCAAAGCGCTTCTCGCTCGAGCCATACGCGGGCGCGGTGTCGAAGCAGCGGACCCCCAGTTCGAGGGCGGTGTCGAGCAGCCGTCTACCGTCGGCTTCCGACGGAGGCGGTTCGGCGCGGTAGCCCCACCTGCGTCCGAGCGAGAGCAGTCCGAGCCCCAGCTCCACGGGCCGTGTCCCACTCATGACTTCACCTTGGGGTGATAGAACGCCTGCGGCTTCACGTCCTCGGCGCGGAAGCCACCGTTGCCCAGGATGACCTGTCCCACGCCCAGCACCAGGCCTCGCGCCGTGCCCGAGCCCTTCAACACGGCCGCGCGCACGTCCGGGTCCGGGTCGCTGAAGGCCGCGCCCGCCGCGAGCTGACAGGTGTCCACGGTGATGGCCCCGAGCACCTGCGTCCCGGAGCCAAGCACGCTCTCTCCGAACACGGACACGCCACCCAGATACCGTCCCCCGTCGCCCACGGTGATACGGGCGCCAGCGCGATTGGCCTTCGCGGTGAAGCCGCCCTCGCCAAACTGGTTGCCGTCACCGACGAGGATGCTGCCCGTCTCGGCGGCCAGCAGCGTGCCCGTGTGGAGGATGTTCCGGCTGCCCAACTGGAACTCCGCCGAGGCCGCGCAGGTCAGCGTGACACACGGATGAATGACATTGCCCTCGCCGATGCGCAGGTGCCGCGAGATGAGCACGGAGAACGGGTCATAGATGACGTTCCCCGTGTCCGCGAGCGCGAGGACCTCCTCCACGGTGAGCAGTCCCGCCGAGCGCCGGGGCGCATCCAGGGCCGCGAGCAGGTCAAGCCGCATGGGTGGCCTCCCGCACGACGGACGCGAGGCTCGCGTGTAGCACGTCACACGGGCGCTTGGCGATGAGCCCATCCTCCAGTCGCTCGTAGAGCCGCGCCGTCAGCACGTCCGTGAGGAACGGCGCCTCCGTCATCTTCCCCGGCAGGATGCAGATGTGGCCGGGCACCGGCTCGTGGATGGCGATGTTGAGCGAGCGCGCGGAGCCCGCATCGGGCGCGAAGTCCACCTTGGTGCAGGCCACGTCGCTGTGCGGCCCCGCGTTGCGCCAGCCCGGCACCAGCCGCTCCAGCGCGCGGTGGAGGTTGTCCGCCCGCTCGGGCACCACGTGGTAGTCGGGATTGGCGCACAGGAGCGCGTCTTCGTTGAGTCCCACGACGCTGTAGTCACCGTGGTGCATCATCGCCGCCTCGTGCGGGTCCACGTAGAACAGCCCGTGCCCGCCCAGACGCGGCACCACCACCAGGTGGCTCTTCCAGTAGCGAATGGGCAGCTCCAGCCCGAAGAACTGGCGGAACAAATCTCGCGCCCCGAAGCCCGTCGAGTAGACGAACAGCCGCGACTCGATGTGCAGCGTCTCCCCCTCGGCGGTGATGACGGTGGCCTCCGAGCCGCTCACGCGCTCCAGCCGCGAGCCGGTGAGAACCTCCGCGCCGCCCTGCTGCGCGGACGTGTACAGCTTGCGATACAGCATCCGCGTGTTGATGCTGACGTCGGCGACTTCGAACACCGCGGACGCGCGAGACAGGTCCGCCGACGAGAAGCGCGCCTGGGCCTGCGCGTGCGTCAGCGGACGATGGCTGACGCCCGCCTCCTCCCAGCGCGAGACGAGCTCCTGGAGCCGGTCCGCGTCCCGCACCAGCACGAGCGGCGGCCGGTCCGCATCCTCCACGGCCTCCGGCGCGAAGGCTCGAATCTGCTCGTGCCCGTAGATGCACCGCCGCGCCACCTGGATGGCCGCCTGCCGGTCCTTCACCGAGCCGGCGTGATAGCTGCCCCGGTGCAACCAGCCCTCGTTCCGGGTGGACGGCCCACTGGCCAGCGTCGGTTGCTTCTCCAATAACAACAACCGCAGTCCGAGCCGCGCCAGCTTGTGGCTCGCCATCAGCCCCGTCACGCCTCCGCCCACCAGCACCACGTCATACCGACGGATGTTTCGCATCACGTAGCTCTCCCTATGTCCTGTCACACCGTCACGCGCCCTCCGTGACGAAGAATTTTCACAATCGTGACTTTCACGATTAGCTCGATTTGCTACTATTGACGCTTTGCGTCTGACTTAGGAAGGACGCGGCGGGTGTGGCGCCTGGGAGGCGTGAAGCACCATCCCGGGTGGGCTCGCGCGGAAGTCCCCGAGCGAAGGGCACCGAAGCAAACCCACGAGGGGCGTTCTCCTGGAAAATCATCAGGAGGCTGCAACCGTGCGACGGATGTTCAGGCTGCTGTGCTGTGTGGGCGTGCTGGCGGCGTGTGGTGGCTCGGAGACGGACGAGGACTTCGAGCAGGAGAGCGACCCGGGCACGCGGCTGGCGAGCGTGAAGCTGGCGGACGGCCAGGCGGTGACGTTCTACGAGGTGCCCGACTACGGCATCGTCACGGTGGTGAAGGGCCCGCGAGGCACGCCGATGCCGGACGCGGCGGCCTTCGACGGCATGCCCATCCCGGACATCTACCGCAAGTTGTCGGGGGGCCAGGAGCCGCCCGCCGCGCTGGTGGAGGCCGCCCGCCGCGTGCCGTCCGCCCTGGCGCAGACGCCCGTGCGCGAGGCGATGGCGCCCGAGGGCAAGGCGCAGACCTCCCTGGGGCCTTCAGGAGACGGCGTGAGTCAGCTGGCCGTGCCGGACACCGCCTGGTGGTCCGCCAACTTCTGCCAGGGCCTCAACACCGAGTACGACGAACTCTGGTGCCCGCTGGGCGTCTACAGCTGGGCGCATACCGGCTGGGGGCCCGTGCAGAAGTACTACCAGGCCTGCGCCACGACGGGTGAGGCCACGGGCTCGCTGTGGATGGACAAGTGGGCGAGCGGCGCGTGGCAGCGCCTGCAGACCGCCACGCTGCCCAAGTGGTGGTGGACGTGCGTGTGGGGCGTGGGCGCGGCGCAGTACCGCTCCGGCCTGGACGCGACGGCCAACGCGCTCTTCGTGGCGCGCTACCGCTACGCCATCCCCAACATCATCGGCAGCGCAGGGGACCTCCCGGCCGACCGCAGCTACCCGAACTTCGCCGACAACATCCAGGGCATCACCCACAACTCCACGCACTGGTTCCTGACGCGAAACACCACCAACTTCTGGAAGGACGAGGCCACGAACGGAATCATCGCGAAGCAGGCGATGACGGCCATCAACGACGACCCGCCGGAGCGCTTCCACATGCCGACGCCCTGGTACAACGCGGGCTTCCGGCACTACGGCGACCTGGTGCACGTCAATGGCTACCTCTACATCGCCATGGATGGACCGAGCCAGGGCGGCGCCGTGGGCGTCTTCAACACGAGCATGCAGTACATCGGCTACGCGTCGCTGCCGAACTGGTCTGGTGGCGTGGCGTTCCTCGCGTACAACCCGCGTGACGGGCTGTTCTACGCGGCGACGAACGCCTTCGGGGCGACCTCGCTGCGCGGGTATTCCATTGGCCTGTCTGGGACCACCGTCACCGTCACCCACAAGCGCACGCTGACGCTGTCGAGCAGCATCCCCGTGGGCGCCTGGATTCAGGGCGGCAAGATTTCCGCGCGAGGCAACCTGTACATCAGCGTGGGCGGCGGCGGACAGACGTCCGGCATCTACATGGTCGACGTGGTGAACGGCTTCGTGCAGACGTATTACTACGTGCCCTACGGCTCCTCGGACGAGTTCGAGGGCCTGGACCTGTGGGATTTGGACGCGGACCAGCGCATCGGCGCACGCGGACAGATTCACATGCAGAAGATCAACATCGACCTGCCGGGCTTCGCCGACGACTACTGGCTGTCGCACTACCGCGTCGACGACCCGAGCAAGCTGTAGCAAGGGGAATGGACGACCTCGAGCACGCAGGAGCCCGAGGTTTCAATCCACCCCGCACGGCGAGGGCCCGCGGCTCGACCCCTGAGCCAACGGCCCGCCCATAATGAAACACGGGCCCCGCGCGCCGTCGCCCCCCTTTTCACCTGGAAAAGGCTGGCAGAGGCAGGAACCATGTTCAGCCGCCTTCATCTACCGCGTGACGACGCTCCGCAGCCCCGTTCGTGTCTCGAACTCCTGGGCTAGTTGAGCCATCTCCGCCGAGTCATCGCAGCCCAGAACGAATGAGAAGGTGGGCTGAATGGGGTGGCGGTAGAGCAGCAGCGCGGCGTCTCCTCGCTCATACAGTGCGCAGTGCTCGACAGGAGGGATACGCTCGAAGCCCTTTTCCACGGCCAGCGCGCTCACCACGCCCGAACGGAAGGCGGCGGCGGCATCTGCATCGTCTGGTGATGAGAACTTCCTCCGGAAGGGCAACTGTGGCAGGCGAAGCTCCTTGAATGCCTCGCAATAGAGGAATTCTTCCAGTCCCCAATACATCGGGTGACTACCTCCTTGAGGATAGTTCTCCTCCAACAACCTATTGACAACCAAGCAATCATCGAGCCCGTGAGGGCTCGAGCGGTCAAAGAACCAGTCCCAGCTATTGAACCCCTTGTCTCTGGCGAAATAGACATAGCGGCCATTCTTCAACCAAGGGAGGCTGTAGGCACCGAGCACCCCCTCGATGGAGAAAGAAGCCTCGGCAAGCTCAAGGTCGCCCATGCTTGCCCCCATTATCTCCAGGAAACGACGATAGACGCCCGGAAGGGCGCCCGCGTGCTTCTCCAGAACTTCGATGTCGAACATATCCGCAGGGACAATCTCTTGGGAGAATCCGGGGCGATACTTTTCGACAAAATCAACAAACTCCCTCATGGCCCATCCTTGAATTAGGGGCACTGTTTTTCACAGTACATGGCAGGAAGTCGCTTCTGGCATTCCGCGCATGACGGTACGTTTTCTCCATTACTGAATGTCTGCTCGCGCTCTTCTGGTTCGGAAAGTCTCTTCGTCTCCAAGTCCTCTATCCGAACCGTGAACTTTACCGTAGGCCCTCTATCCGGCTTGAATCCTTCGACGAGCGGGTAGTACAGCCGCTCGATGAGTTGCCGAGGACCATGCCCACCATTCCTCTCCATGATCTGCTTGGCGGCACACATCCATTTCTCCTCCGGCACTCCAGAGTTGACGGGATGACCGGCGCACTCAAATCCCGCTGACTTCACGGCCTTTACGAATCCCGGAGGCGCGTGCCCCGAACAGGCAGCTATCTTCTTGCCCTTGCACTCGCAGACCATGACACCAATCATGTACCCCTTCATGAAGGTTCTTCCGTCTCCGCTAAATCTCAGCACGGCATTCGCTTTGAAGAATTCGTCAAGCGAATTGAGTTGCCCCTCTAGCGCTGAAATCTCTGCCGGCAGCGCAGCGAACTCTTCTCTCTGTCTGGGGTTTAGCCCCTTCCCCTTTCGCCTGTTCTCCTCAGTGTCCTTTGCCGCCAACTGAGCCTGATTCTTTTCTTTTTGATTCTTCTCCTTGGCGACCTTGCTCCGCTGGAGAATTTGCTGTTTCTGGGCATCGAGAGCCTGCTGCACTTCCTCAAACAGGGCGGCAATGGCGGTCTGCGTCTCCTCGCCCGCTTCCAGCGGATGAGTCTTCCCGCAGAGCGAGCACGGAATGTCGTCGCCGTAGATAACGGTCATGGTTCCAGAAGCCTGGATGATGCCCGTCATGGTGGCCGCATTCGCGGGACTGCCAGAGGGGCCGCAGTTGTTGAGCATGGGGTCGCCCAGCAACTGCACATTCCTTCCTTCGATTTTGACGTTCATCGAGCCGGGGCCGATGAACTTCGTGGGACCGTGGGTATTGCTGGAGATGAGCCCACCTCCTGTCCCCTTGCTGGCCATGTCCCCCTTGCTGCCGAAGCTGGCGCCTGCGATGGCGACGGAGTGCCCATTGATGGTGACTGTCTTCGAGTACCCCTGAGGCGAGGCTCCGCTGTCGCCGATGTTGGGCAACGGGGTGGGCACGAAGGGAGCCGGCGGACCGGGCATCTTGCAGACGTTGGGCAGCGTGGCTGCCGCGACCCCCGAGCTTCCCTTGGTGACGGGCGTTCTCGGGGAGTTGACTGTTACCTTGGTCATGGTTTCGCACCTTCTCCACTTCCGGACAGAGGCCTCTCCAGCAGTGCGGCGGCGCGCAACCCGGCTTCCGAGCTCCCCCAGAGTAGTGCACGGGGGCCGCTCGCGTACCGCCGCTGCCAGGACTGCGCGCAAAGGACGAGGTTCAGCGCTCCAGTGGCAGCCCCCACCTCGCCGCAGTTGCTCACGGGTGTGCGAATAACGGAGGCGTCGCGGAAAACAGCCCCCAGTCGCAGGGCGACGAAACCCCACTCCTCGGAGCGGTAGCGCTCGCCGTTGAGGTCGCCGTGGACGCACGCCACCATCTCACCCGTGCCCTTCAGCGGCGCGAGCGCTTCATTCACGGCTGCGGTCAGCCCATCACCGAGGTTGAGGTCATTGGTGTGGATGAGCCGCGTCTCCCGGGCCGTGGCGACGGCGCGCACCGTGGCATGTGGCACCAGCCCCCACCGTCGTGCATCCGGTGCGGCCATCACCGCGACAAAGGCAGCTGCTTCGCCAGGCGCGAAGCCCGTGCGAGCCCCCGCCTCGAGCCACTGTTTGCGCTCGCGCAGCCAGGTCAGCGTCTGGACATCATGGTAGCTGTCGATGCCCCCCACAATCACCAACGGGCAGCGCGCAGTGCGGCCCACCCGTGTCACCGCCTCACGCAACACCTCCAGCGCCGAGGCATGGCCCGTCAGCCGGGGCTCCACCCGCGGGCGCAGGTGCCCACCCCCGACAGCCGCGAGCGCGGCGACGACTCGCGAGGCATCCGCCGCCCTCCAGCCCGGGCGCTCCTCTGGGAGGCCCACCAGCACCGGCACTTCGACATTCACCGGCGGAAGCGCAGGCGCCAGCCTGGCGAGGACTTCTTCCAACGCCGCTGCCCCCATTACAGCCATGCGTGCGGCACTGCTCCATTCCTGTGAGTTCAAGAGTCCGTCCCTCGCGATGAACGAAGCGGGCTGGTGCCCCAACTCCGGCATCTGGAGGCGCCGCACGCGGCTGATGCCCGCACGCACAGCCGCCGCGACGCTCTCCGCGGTCGTCCCCACGGGCGCACGCGCTCCCGACGCCACGAGTACAGCCTCTGCCCCCATGTCAGTCCGCCCTCTCGATAATGGCCGTGAAGTCGAGGCGGTCGGTGTCCTGTGGGCCGACCCTCAACCCTGTCTGGAAAACCATGCGCACCTTCTTCAGCTCGGGCTCAACGACGACCAAGCCCAGGGTGGCCTCGTGAAAGCGGCGGAAGGCGCCGAAGTAAGTGGTGAAGCCGAAGCGCAGACGCGGCAGCGTGAAGTGGAGCGAGCCTCGCGGCGTAAGATGCACAAGGGCCACCTTCTCTCCGCCGACGAGGCGGCGCGAAGGCCGCTGGTCGACGGGGGCACAGAGAGCGGAGCGCTCGTCGAAGTCTCGCGGCAGCAGTGGATGTCGCGTCTTCCGCCAGGCTTCGTCGAAGGTGCCTGTCAGCTCAAGGCGCGGCGACCAGTGACTGGCAATGGGGCCGAATCCGGCCGGGCCCATTTCCGCCGGAGTTCCCCGCAAGTACTCGATGCGATGGGCGGGCTGATCCACCCGGTGAGACGCTCTGCTGGCCACCCCGCGGCCCACGGGGTTGCGTAGGTCGCTGACATGCTTGCGCGCGTCCGAGTCGCGTGTGTCGGTGCCTCCCCATGCCCACTCGTAGAGAATGGGCTGGCTGATGAACGGCTTGGGGGACGAGGGTTTCACGCCCGTCCGGCCTCGCGTGTAGAAGCGCTCCCCGTGGACCACCAGCATCTTGTCCACGTCGTGGATGCGGGCGGCCACCTCGACGCTGGGCGAAGGCCGCCCCCCTGGTGCGTGTGCACAAGCATTGATGAGGACGTCGGTGTGAGGCTTGGGCGGGACGAGTTCGGCCTCGTAACGCAGGCTGGAGCAGCCAGGTTCTCCCCAATAGATGGGCTCCCGCAGAAGAGGCTCCTGATCGTCCACAGGGAGCAGGCCGCCCGCGTCGTCGACATCAAAAGTCGCCTTGAGTGCGATGACCCAGAGGTGGTGGCCGTCCTTGTCGCGGACCCACGTCCGCTCGGCCGCGTATGGTGTCTTGTTCTGAAGTGCCCACATGGTTGATGACGAGGTGTGGCCAGAGAAGAGGAGCGGCGTGGAATCCGTCGTCAGCGCAAGCCGCTGTCGAAGGATTGCATGCGGATTCGGGAGCTGGCGGCCCTGGCCTTGGCCATCTCCGCGCGCTGAACATGCGTGAAGGCCCGTGTCCGCACCATCAACGTGCCCCGACTTCGCAGTGCAAGCTCGCGTGCCAGGGCGTGGCGGCGCCTCATGGGACTGGTTTCCAGTGCCTCCACGAGGGCGGTGCCGCTAAAGGGCTGGCCGTGAAGGTACCGCGTGCCCTTTACGAATCGCCTCTTTTCATCTCTCCACCAGCCCTTGATAGCGGCCACGTTCGGCCATGGCAGGTCGTCCTCGGGCTTGGGCTCCAGGTCCGCGTCCAGATCCTCCTGGAACTCTGCCAACGGTGCAGCCCCTTCGGGCCTCTCCCCAGCAGGGAGGGCGTAGGGGCCCTCCAGCCGCAAGCCCGTCATGGCCGAGAAGGACTCCCCCGCCAGTCGCGCCATGTAGGGCACTTCCATGTACGAAAGGCATACCTCCATGGCCGACACCCTGCCACTGAATCCCAGAGCCCAGAGGACGTGGGGACGGAGGTCCTCCGCGTCGAGCAGCGCCAGCAGCAAGGGAACATCCGACTCATTGCCTCCCATGGCGAAGAGCACCATGGCTTCGGGGCTGTGTTCGTCGTGAGCGCGCACGGCGGCGCGGCATGCCTCCCATGCCTGCCTCACGCCGATAGTCAGTCCTGCGCCCATCGCTGCCGCACGAATGCCAGGGTGGGAGGAGTCCAGCAACATGGGAAGCAGCTTTCGCGCCGCATCTTCCGGTAAGGGCATTGCGGCACGCAGGGCAGCGACCCTCACCCGTTGCTCGTCATGTGCGAAATAATGCGCCAGCACCTCGGGTGGTGCCTCCCGGCGGAACGAAAGCATCTCCAACACCTCGGCCCGCGGGGCGGCGTCTTCCCGCGTCAGCAAGTCAAGCAGGCGCGCACCCAGCCCGGGGGCCTCGCTGAGTTCCAGTGCTCGTCGAATGGCGGTGCGCGCTTCGGGCTCGGCTCCACGCAGTCGCCGCAGGATCTCATCCACCTCGCCAAGGGCAAGCAGAGAGTAGGCCGCCGCGGAGACCCGGAAGGGGTCTTCTGCATCGAGGGCCGGGCGCAGCACGGAATCGGCAGAGGTGGCCGCGCCAATGACAAGCCCATCCAGATGCGCGAGGAGGAGTTCCTCCAACCTCGCAGTCTCAATCAAGGTGAAGTCCGGAGCGCCCAGCGACTTCTCCCATTGCAGCCATCTAAACTCAGCCTCGTCAAGATGCTCCTCCAGCACGTCTACCAACAACATGTGGTGCCCTCCCCTGGATTCCGCGAGCGTAGCAGCAAGGGCTGACCTGGACGTGCGAAGGATTTCATGCTGCTCTTGCGGCCGGCACATGAGAGTCATTCCTTCGAGTGCATTGGCGATTCTGACCACGGATTGGGAAACCCGTGGACGGAATAGCGAGTACGGAACCTCGCATGACCATTCGCCGTCAGCTTGTGAACAATGCCCGGCGGTGGCGTGGGGTGGTTGATGCAGTGTCCTTCAGCAGCATCACCCCTCGGAGAAGGTCTGCTTGGCAATCATTCACCGGCACAGGCTGGCTGCAGAACCTCACTGCGGCCGCCACCCTCGAGGATTTCGACTTCCCCTCGAAGTTTGCTCGCTCGGTCGCCCTTGGGTTCTCCGAGGAGAACCTTCAAATGAGGGGATAGCTCAGCCCCGCACGGCGAGGGCCCGCGGCTCGACCCCTGAGCCAACGGCCCGCCCATAATGAAACACGGGCCCCGCGCGCCGTCGCCCCCCGGACACCCTTCGTTCGGGGGGCTGGTGATACAGCGACAGCGGCGACAAGGCTGCCGGCGCCGCATGGAGCGGGTTTGTCGCATCGGAGTGGCTGTCCATGAAGTGCGTCGGATTCAGAGTGTTCGTGAAGGGGCTGGCCCTGGGGTCTCTGCTGTGGATGACGGCATGCAACGTGCCCATCGAAGCGGAAGAAGAGACAGGGGAGTTCGTGTCTCAAGAAGAGTCATCCCTGGAGTCACCGCTGGTTCCCGGCGTTCCGTGTGCCGACGGAACCATGGAGCAGATTTTCTCGGGAGGCATGGCGGGGTGCGCGGGCAAGGTCACCTGGGGCAGCCGCGCCTCGCTCTGCGCGCCTGGCTTCCGCCCCGCGAGCGCGCGGGAATGGGACACGCTGTTCCTTGGACTCGCGCCCGCGCACAACTACTGGACCAATGATGACCTGCGCTACAGCGGCGTGTCGGGGACCTGTAGCGTCTCGTACGTGACGGGCACCGCCTGTCCCGCCGGTCAGCCCATGCGCGTGTGTACGGCCGCCGGCACCGACGCGGAAGGCAATACCTGCAACTGGACCGGGTGCGGCTTGCTGGCGAACACGCCCAACAGGTTCTTCGGAGGCTGCGCGGGCAACACCACGGCGGGCACGCTCTGCGTTCCTCGGGGATGCGCGGATGGTTCCGTCGAGCAGACGTTCTCCAACGGCATGGTGGGGTGTGCCGGGAGTACGAACTGGGCGGGTCGCGCCGCGCTGTGCGCCCCCGGGTACCGGGTGGCCACCTCCGCCGAGTGGGTCGGCCTCCATGGCACGAGCGTGCCCACGCACCACTACTGGACCAACGACGACCTCAAGTACACCGGCTCGGCGGCGGCGTGCTACGTGAGCGCGACGGTGGGGAGCGCGTGCCCCGCCGGACAGCCGATGCGCGTGTGCCGGTCCACGGGCACCGACGCCGAAGGCAACACGTGCAACTGGGTCAACTGCGGGTACGGCGCGCTTCCTCCGCCCAACCAATACTTTGGCGGCTGCGCGGGCAACCCCACGGCGGGTGCGCTCTGCGTGCCGACGCGGGGCTGCGCCGATGGCTCCGTCGAGCAGGTCCTCACGAGCAACCTCGTGGGCTGTTCGGGCGTGGTGACGTGGCCCAATCGCAATCAACTGTGCGCCCCGGGCTGGACGGCGAGCACCGCGAGCACCTGGACCAGTCAGCATGGCCTCGCGGCCCCTCGGTACAACTACTGGACCAGCGACAACCTGCGCTATCTGGGCACGGGCTCGTCCGCTTGCGCGGTGTCGACCACGTCCGGCACGGCCTGCAACGCGAACCAGCCCATGCGCTTGTGCACGCCGGCTGGGACGGATGCCCTGGGCAACCAGTGCAACTGGACACACTGCGGCTACCAGACCAACACCCCCGACCACTACTTCGGCGGCTGCAACGGCAACACGACGGCCGGAACGCTGTGCCGGCTGTGACCCACGACTCCGTGTAGCGGATTGAAACGGACCGGCGCGGCGGCGCCCCTCCCGTCGCCGCCGCTGCGTCAGTCCCCCGGGCGCGAAGTCAACCTCGCGCCCGGGTCCTGAACGTCAGGGCTACTTCACACCGACGGCGGTCCAGCTCTCCTTCACCTTCGCCACCTCGGTGGAGTCCGCGCCGTAGAGGTCCGTGGCCGCCTGGATGGTGGCGGTGCGGGCCTGGGCGAACGTGGTGCTCGGCGTCATGTAGTGGGCCAGGGCGCGGTAGTAAATCTTCAGGCCCTTGTCCATGCCGACGCCGTCCTTCACCTCGAGCTTGGACGTGCGGTTCGTCCCGCCGTTGGCCAGCAGGTAGAAGGCGTTGTTGGCGATACCGCTGGAGCCGTGCACCTCCGTCTGCTTCGGGTAGTCCTTGTAGTTGTCGATGGAGTACCCGTCCTTCGTGGGGTCGTCCATGTAGCGCAGGCCGTCCGTGTCGTCGCCGTTGGTCGGCGTCCAGGCCGTCTCGCCCACCGTCCAGTTGAACTTCACCGCGGAGTTCTTCGTGGACGCGTACCACTCCACGCCGGCGCCCATGATGTCGCTCATGGCCTCGTTCAGACCACCGGACTCGCCGCGGTAGACCAGACCGGCGGTGCGCTCGGTGAGGCCGTGGGCGATTTCATGGCCCGCGATATCCAGCGCGGTGAGCGGACCGGAGTCCACGCCGTCGCCGTCGCCGTAGCTCATCTTCTCGCCGTCCCAGTACGCGTTGACGTAGTTCTCGCTCACGTGCACGTAGTTGACGAGCTTCTCGCCCTTGCCGTCGATGGAGTCGCGGCCGAGCACGTCCTTGAGGAAGTCGTACGTCATCGCCGCGCCGTAGTGCGCGTCCACGGCGGCCTGGTTGCGCTTCGGGTCCGTCGCCTCGCCCCAGACGTTGTTGTCGTCCTTGAAGGGCGTGGTGCCGCTGGCCTCTTCCTGGTTCTTCGCGTCGTACGTCGACACGCCCTTGCCGCGCGTGGTGTCTTCCAGCGAGTACGTCCCGTCCGCGTTCTGCTTCGTCTTCAGGTCCACCTTGCCGCTGTAGAGCGAGGTGTCATCCGCCGTGCCGGGCGCGGGCGGCTCGGTGGGGGGCTCCGTGGGCGGCTGGGTGGCCTTGGGCGAAATCGACAGGCCCCAGTTGTTGAGCTTGCCCTTGTCGCCCTTCGCGTTGTCCTTCACCGTCAGCGTCCACTCGCCCTTGGCCGTCTCGCCGGCGAAGACGCTCAGGTCGAAGTCACCCTTCACGTTGTCGGTGCTGCCACCGGTGCGGTTGTGCACCGCGGCGCTCTTGCCAGAGGGGCTCGTCAGCGTGACGGTCAGGTCGCCCTTGTACGTGTGGCTGATGTCCAGCGACAGCTTGAGCTTGTCGACGGTGACGTCGTCGGCCACCTTCACCTTGGAGGTGACGGTGCTGTTGTCCTTGATGGCCGCGTTCGGCGAGGTGGAGACCTTCACGTCCGCGGGCGGCGTGGCGGCGGCGCCCTTGGTGCCCTTGGTGGCCGCGGCGTCACCCGTGCCGTGCGTGGCGCAGGGGCAGTTCTTGAAGCCGTCGATGGTGTTGAACTTCTCGTAAATCTTGCCGGTGTTCGCGTCGACCAGGTAGTTCATCCGGCGCGGGTTGTCGGTGCCATTCACATTGGCGACCTCGACGCGGTACGCGGAGCGGTACTCACCGGACGGGTCCTTGTAGATGACGCGCTCGGAGTTCGGCTGACGGTCCGGCTTGCCCGCGAAGTCCTTCAGCGCGATGTCCAGCACCTGCGCGTGGGACAGCTGGGGCTTCTGCGTGCCCAGGCCGGCGGGAATCGTGGACTGGTCACCGGTGACGCTGCTCACCTTGCCGTCCTTGCCGAGGTGAGACACCACCTGCTCGGCATACACCTTCACGCCCTCGTGCTGCCGGTCCAGGCGCACGTGCGTCATCCCCAGCTCGTCGCGCTCCACGTTCTTCGGGACGAAGGCCGGGTACTGGATGCCGCCCCGGAGCCCCTGCGTCGCGGGCTTGCTGGTGGCCGGGGTGAGGTGCTCCAGCGAAGTCTGGATGGCGGACTGCGCCTCCTTGCTCTCCAGCGACAGGCGGCCCACGGGAGCCGGCAGCGGCTTCAGCGTCTGCTCGGCGCGCGCCAGGTCGGTGGTCTTCGCCGCGGGACCGAAGCCGTCCTTGATGACGTTCGGAGCCGTCCGGGTCTTCGCGGTGTTCTTCGGCTGAGCCTCAGCGGAAATGGTGGGGAGGACCGTCGGCTTCGAACCATCAGTGCGGCGAATGCTCATGGGTCTCAGAACTCCGTACGAGGTGGCTAAAGAGTTATCGCCAGAATGTATCAGGAAGTTCCCTGCTGATTTCCACTCCACCCCCTGGAGCCATGTGTCTGAATATTTCAGTCCGCGAGCCAGCGCGCGGAGGAGACCTTGTCTCCAAATCCCCAGGAATTGAGATTCACTTCTCGGAGTGAACCGTCTCCGATGAGGTCCTGAGTCTTGCCGCTGTAGTTGGAGTCGGCGTGGAGCCGCACGCGGTGTCCGGGCGGGAGGCACCAGCGCACGGCGGAGACCTTGTCGTTGAGCCCGTCGATGTCGTGGAAACGGGCCCAGTTCTTCGCGCCCCGGTCCGCGAAATCGAAGATGAACCCCCGGTCGCTGAAGTCGGAGTCGTCGTAGAAATCGACGAAGGCGCTCGCGAGGTTCGCGCCACACCCGTCGTTCGCCCAGATGTTCCGGAATTCCACCATCTTCACGGAGCCCGAGGGGCCGTCATCGGCGTGCTCGGTGGCGTAGAGGATGAGCTTGCGGTCCGCGCCCACGAAGACTCCGCCGGCCGCGTCGAGGTTGCACTGCCGCGCGCCGTCGTTGCTGCAATACAGGTGTTTCGCCGCGACGTGCTCCAGGCGCAGGTGGCCGTCCAGACTCACCCGGTAGAGGTGGGCGTAGTCGTCGCTGACGGGGCCCCAGCGCAGGCCGCCGAGCAGCGTGCCCACCAGGTAGAGCTGACCGTTCTGACAGTCGGTGACGAAGTTGAGGTTCTGGAAGGGGCCCCAGGTATCGGAGGCCAGCTCCTCGCGTGCCCACTGGTCCACGCGCGTCCACGCGTTCGTCGGCGAGCGGAGGTCCGTGGAGGTGGAGAGGAAGACCTCGAGCACCTTCGCGTCGTACTGGCCGAGCAGCAGCAGGTAGCGCCGGTCGGACAGGCGCGTCAGCGAGGCCGTCCCCGCGTTCGCGGAGGCGCCGGGGATGAAGGCGAAGGGCTCGGGGGACAGGCCCTGGTTGAAGTCATACAGCGCGACGCGGCCGGCGCCAGGGCCCTGCTCCATGGGGAGCGCGAGGATGTTGCCCACCGCCTGCATGCCTCCGCCGTGGGCGTAGCCATTGAGCACGGGGAGCGCCGTCACCGCGCGGTCCTCGAGCGGTGGCGCAGTGTCCTCGGGTTGGGAGATGGAGGGGGACAGGCGGTTGGAGCGAAGGCGCAGTCCTTCACCGTTGCGCGAGGGGAGGTGGACGACGTGGCCCACGTTGCCGTTGGTGTTGCCGTCTCGCTTGGACACCACGAGGTAGCGCCCGGAGCCGAGTGACAGGCGTTGAATTCCCTGCCAGTGATTGTCACCGGGATAGGCCACGTTGAAGTTGAACGAGCCGGGGCGGAAGCCAAGCACCTCGCCATGGTCCCTGAGTTCATTGAAGCGCGCGGGCACGTCGGGGACGCAGAGGTTGCAGTCCGGGCTTCCCCAGACACAGGAGGTATCTCCCTGGAGGGGAATGAGCGAAGCGGACGTGGTGGTGACAGTGGGCGCGGAGGTGGCGTGCTCCGGGCCGCAGCCGGTGAGGCTCGCGAGTGACAGGGTTGTGGCCAGTGCGCGGGCCCACGTCTGGGAAAAGGTGCGGGGATGAAGGGGCATGGTCTCCTCGGGAAAAATGACGCGGGCGGCTCGGAAGCAACGGAGCGTATGGACCTGGTACGTCCAGGAGCATGGCTTGACCCGAGGGTGTCGTGCCATGCGACGCTTCTTCTTCGCGCTCCCCCCGGCGCGACAGGCCCGTCCCCCACCTGGAGTTCCCCCTCATGGCCTCGAAGGCGTACGCCGCCATCATGAATGTGTCGCAGTTGTTGTTGGACAAGGGCTTCGAGCCCCAGAACGTCTCGGAGGCGCTTGGACAAGTGGGTGTCGCGCTCGACGTCGACCGTGTCTATATCTTCGAGAACAGCAAGGCCGCCGATGGGAAGCTCTTGTGCAGTCAGCGATACGAGTGGACCGCGGCCTCGACCTCCGCGCAGCTCGACAACCCCGAGCTACAGAACGTGCCGTATGACGAGGTGCTGCCGTCCTGGGTGCCGCCGCTGTCCTCGGGCCAGGTGGTGAAGGGCCATCCCCGCGACTTCGCGTCCCCCGCGCGCGAGTTGCTGGAGAGCCAGGACATCCGCTCGCTGCTGGTGTGTCCCATCACGCTGGGCGGCGAGTGGTGGGGCTTCGTGGGCTTCGACGACTGCCGGACGGAGCGCGCGTGGCCCACGGCCGAGAGCGCGGTGCTTCAGGCCCTGTCCAATGCGCTGGCCGGCTCGCTGAGACATGCGCGACTTCGCAGCGCGCTCAGCGGCGTGCAGACACAGCTTCGCGCCATCATCGAGCGCTGCGCGAGCACGACGTCCTGAGGTGGAGACGCCCGGGAAGACGCGCTAGGCGCTGAGCCTCCTTCACGTCTTCCTTCGACAGGGACATGTCTGGAGGGCCCACCTCACAGCGGGCCTGCTCGAGTCAGGCCCGCTGAGCGCACTGCCTCTCTACCACTGCGCGGGGTCGGCGTCGGCGAAGGTGGTCCCCACGCCAATCTCGTCGAACCAGATGCTCCGTGTCCCCTGGCTGCCTTGCATGTATCCGTTGTCGTACCAGCCATTGGCATACAGCCCGACCCGGAACTGGAAGTAGCGGTCGTCCGCTATCGTCGTGTTCAGGTTGTACTGCTCCAGGACCTTCGTCCCGTCGAACCACAGCTTGTAGAAGCCCGTCCCGTCCGTGGCCCACTTCGCCTGAATCACAATCTTGTGCCACTCCCCCGCCGTCACCGTGGCCAGATTGCCGAACGTCACCGTCTTCTGATTGCAGATGGTGCCCTGCTTCACCCGAGTGAAGAGCTGGTTGCCCGAAATCCACACCATGCTCGACGGCATGTAATCGTCGCAGCCCGTGTCGGAGAAGTCCGCGATGAACTGCGCGATGTTGTACGACTGCGGCTGGAACTGCCAATCCGCCTGCAGCCGGAACGCGAAGCCGTAGAAGCCCGTGTCCCCTCGGCGGTACACGTTGCTTCGCATCACCTCCGAGTGGTACCGGCCGCCGTAGGCCGCATCGTAGATCTGCGTCATCTTGAGGCCCGTCGGCCCCTCGTAGGTGACGTTCGTCACCTCGTTCACCGAACCTCGGTGCTCCCGGCTGATGGAGTTCCAGCCAGACAACGTGCCCGTGTTGCGGAAGAGGGACGCCGCCTCGGCGACCAGCCCAAACGCCAACAACGTGGCACCGGCAACAACACCCAGTCTCTTGGTTTTCATTGTGCTCGGGGGTGAGGGGTTCGGGGCCCGCCCACGGCCTGACCCCGAAGTCCTCTTAACCAGGAAAACAAGACAGTGCATGCCGAGGTGAAGGGGACGTTTCCTTTCGAGCGCTCGGGCGCCGAAGCGCGGCGCGGGCCCCACCGGGTGGCGGCATTTATCCAGGCCGACTGGTGGTTTCGTCGAGGGACGTGGGGGCCAGGTGGCGAGGTGCCGAGCGAGGGGGCGAGGTGCCGCTCGGTGGTGGGATGCCGCGGGTTCGCGTCTTGGGAGGGGCGGAGCGGCGGGGCCCGCACTATGGTGAGGAGCGATGAGCGAATCGGGCAGTCAGGTGGCGGCGAAGCTGGCCATCGAGGTGAAGGACCTCCACAAGTCCTTCGGTGACAACGCGGCGCTGCGCGGGGCGAATCTCGTCGTGCCCGAGGGCACCACCTGCGTGCTGATGGGCGTGTCCGGCTCCGGCAAGTCCGTGCTGATGAAGCACCTGATGGGGCTGATGAAGCCGGACCGGGGGTCGGTGAAGGTCAACGGCGAGGAAGTGGCCGAGTTGGACGAGAAGGCGCTGAACCAGCTGCGCCGCCAGCAGGGCGTCCTCTTCCAGGCCAATGCCCTGTTCGACTCGTTCAACGTCTACGACAACGTGGCCTTTCCGCTGCGCGAGCGGACGCAGATGTCCGAGGACGAGATTCGCCAGACGGTGGACAAGACGCTCGCCATGGTGGGGCTGTCCCACGCCACGACGCGCTTTCCGGGCGAGCTCTCCGGCGGCATGCAGAAGCGCGTGGGCTTCGCGCGCGCCGCCATCCTCCAGCCGAAAATCCTCCTCTACGACGACCCCACGGCCGGTCTGGACCCGCTCACCACGGCCTCCGTCAACGAAATCATCTTCACCGGCAAGCAGCAGCTCGGCGCCACCTCGCTGGTGATTACGCCGGACGTGGCCTCTGCCTTCGGCATGGCGGACCACCTGGCGCTGATGCACGAGGGCCGCGTCGTCGAGTACGGCCCGCCCGACTCCTTCCGCGAATCCCAACACCCCGCCGTGAAAGCGTTCCTCAACAACTACCTCCGACGCCGCTCCCAGCGCGTCCGCGCCGCCGAGGGCTGAAGTCCCCTCGGACGGCGCGCGTCGCGAATCAGGGCGTGCAGTAGCGCACGGCGTCCAGCGAGCTGCCTTCCTGCGTGGACGTCATGTAGAGCGCGCCCATGCGACGGGGCTCCAGCTTCTCCATCAGGACCCACTGCGCATAGGCGTGCAGTGGCAACCGCTCGGGACCAGGACTCCTGTCCGCGGGCGCGTGTCCCTCGTCTTGCGTCCACAGCCGCCCCTGGGTTCCGAGCATGGAGCCATCCGAGGGCGCCGAGGTGTCCTTGGACACGGCAAGCCAGGCCAGTCGCAACGCGCCCTCGTCCACGAAGGCATTGAAATAGGCGATCTCCGGCGCGATAGCGGCCTCCGCGAGGAACTCTGGAACTCCGCCTCCGAACAGATTTCGCACGACCTGAATCTCGTGGCGCCAGTCCGGTGGATTGCGATTTCGCAGGACCAGCACGGGTGACTCCAGGGGGCCACCGCGTGTGGCGCCCAGGTCCACCAACACGGGCATCGACCCGTTGTTGGTCGTGAAGGTGCGCTCGTCTCCGAGGAGCTCCAGGTTCGAATCGAAGCGCCGCAGTCGCACGGTATCGCCCATGGCCGGCGGCAACTGCTCCGTCGTGACCACCACCACGTCACCATTGCGCAGCCAGGGAATGCTCTCGGCATGTGAATTGGAATCCGCGGGGAGCGTGAAGAGTGCCTTGGGAGCCGTGAGCACCTGTCCGTGCACATCCGTCACTGTTCCCAGCAATTGAGCTGGCAGGTCGGGCCCAGGACTCGAGCGCCAGACCACCATCAGCCGCTCCCCGTCCTGCGACATGGCCATCCGGGCGCTCCCGGAATCGAGCGGCCTGTCCAAGACCAGGGAGTCCACCGCGCCGCCCTCGGGCTGCGATTGCGGCGCGCCCGAGCTGTCGAGCGGCACGAGGTATGCCCGAAGCGGTGGGCCTGAGGTCCTCGACCCCGTGGCGTAATACAGCGCGGGCCCATCCTTCGTGTCTACGAGTCGAACGTCGTAGGAGGCTCCCGGCGGCTCGCCAGTGCGAGCCCATGGACTCGGGACCGTTGAGGAACCCTGAAGCACCAGCTTCGAGTCCAACCGCAGGATACGAACCTCATCGAGCGACTCGGTCACCGCCACGAGGACTCCGCTGTCCGTTCGGAGGCTCGCGACAGTGGCCCCGTTCAGCGGCTGAGTGAGGCGTGTCACGCGAGACCAGCTCGGAGGGTCCGTCACTCCATCACAGTCATTGTCGAGCCCGTCGCAGCGCGTCTCCGCCGCTTCGTAGTCCGCACCGTACGAGCGCGCCGTACACTCCGGTTCGTAGGCCCCATCCACCCACGCCCGAGTCGCCCCCGCGCAGACGCCCTGTTGCTTCTCACAGGCGCTCGGCTCCGCTCCTCCGTCCTCCACCGTCCCCGAGTCCGGCACCGGCTCGTCCTTCGCGCCCGAGGACTCGCACCCCGACGCCACCACCACCAGCAGGAGCCCCACTCCCGCCTGAAGCCACTTTGCTGTCATGACTCATACAGTGGCACGGAGCATCCCTTCGCGGCCAACAACAGTCGAGTCCCGACAAGCATCATCGAGAGGAGCGCGACAGACTCCTCACGAGGAACAATCTCACTGACGGTGCGGCGAACCCAGACAGGGTCCGGGCTCGTCCGCTTCACGGCGTGCAGTAGCGCACGGCATCCAACGAGACACCGTCCGTGGTGGCCGTCATGTACAGGGCTCCCATGCGCCGGGGCTCGAGCTTCTCCATCAGGACCCACTGCGAAGAGCCGTGCAGCGGCAGGGGTTCGGACTCCGCGAACCGCTCCACCTGAGAGTGCCCCTCGTCCAGCGTCCCCAGGCGCCCACTCCACCCGATATTGATGTTCCCTCCCGGCGACGGCGCACTGAAATCCTTGAACGAGGAGAGCCATGCCAGCCGCAGCACCCCTTCATCCGCGAACGCACCGAACCAGGCGACATGGGGCTTAGGAGTTGTAACCCAGTCCTCCGGGACTCCTCCGTGGAAGAGGTTCTGGACCACCTGAATCCTGCGAATCCAATCGGGTGCGCCAGCCATGCGCATCACCAGGACGGGCGACTCCAGGGGTCCTCCCCGCGCGGCCCCCAGGTCCACCAGCAAGGGAGTCGCCGGGAAATATGCAGACGTTTCAAATGACCGCTCCTCACCTATCGGGTCCAGGTTCGCGTCGAAGCGGCGCAGTCGCACGGCCTCCCCCAGATTCCCATGCCGCACATCCACCATGGCGGCGAGCACCTCTCCATTGCGCAGCCAGATGACACTCCCGAGTCGTGGGCTGATGTTCGCCACCTTCTTGAAGAGCACCTTGGGCGCGGAGAGCACGTGACCCTCGACATCTGTCACCGTCCCCATCACCTCCATCGACGAGGTCTGCGCGGAACCCGCGATCCAGAGAATCACCAGCCGGTCACCCGAGGGAGAAGTCGCCACACGCGTGGACTCCTGGTCGAGCGGCCTGTCGAGGAGCGGGTACTCCACCAGTCCACCCTCGGGCAGCGGTATCGGCGCGCCCAGGTCATCGAGCGGAACGAGATAGGCACGGAGCGGTGCCCCCGCGTTGCGCGCCACGGTGGAGTAGTACAGCGCGAGTCCATTCGCGGTGCGCATGAGCTGAGTGCGCTGGAGCGCCTCAGGGGTTCCTCCCGTCCGCACCCACGGCATCGGCACGCGGGTCGTGGCCTGGAGGACCAGCTTCGAATCCAGCCGCAGGATGCGGACATCATCGGGGCTGCCCACGGCCATGAAAACGCCATGCTCTGTCTGGAGGCTCGACGCGTACCCCGCGAACAACCCCGCCTCCAGGCTCGTGACGCGAGACCGGACCTCGGGGTCCGTCACGCCATCACAGTCATTGTCGAGCCCATCGCAGCGCGTCTCGGCGGCTTCGAAGTCGGTGCCGTACGAGCGCCCGGTACACTCCTGCTCATAGGCGCCGTCCACCCACGCGCGCCTGGCTCCCGCGCAGACGCCCTGTTGCTTCTCACAGGCCAGCGGGTCCACGCCTGCGTCCGAGCCAGCATCCTCACCACCCGGCCCCCCGTCCTCCACCGTCCCCGAGTCCGGCACCGGCGCGTCCTTTGCGCCCGAGGACTCACACCCCGACGACGCCACCACCAGCAGGAGTCCCACTCCCGCCGAAAGCCACTTTGCTGTCATGTCTCATACCGTGGCACGGAATCGCCATCCGCGACCCCTAACAAATGTTTCTCACCAGAACCCCCGCGAGGAGCGAGCGAACCTGCCTCGCGGGGAATGAACTCACGGCCCCTTCAACAAACCCAGATAGAGCCCATGAGGTTCACGGCGTGCAGTAGCGCACCGAGTCCAGGTAGCTGCCGTCCAGCGTGGTCGTCATGTACATGGCCCCCACGCGGCGGGGCGCGAGCTTCTCCATCAGGACCCACTGCGCATACCGATGCAGTGGCAGGTATTCGGAGCCCGGAGACCGGTCCACCGCGGCCTGCCCCTCGTCCAAGGTCCATAGCCGCCCATTCCACCCGAGATAGTCAACACCTCCCGGCGGCGGCGCCTGATGGTCCTTGAACTCAGCAATCCATCCCAGGCGGAGCACTCCTTCGTCCGCGAGGGCGCCGTACCAGAGCACCTCAGCCGGGGAGGGGGCTTCCGCCCACGTCTCCGGTACCCCTCCACCGAAGAGATTCTGGACCACCTGAATCACGCGCGCCGTCCCCACTCGCAGGATGAGCACGGGCGACGCCAGGGGCCCACCGCGCGCGGAGCCCAGGTCCACCAGCAAGGGCATCGCCGCATAGGGGGTTTCAAAGGAGCGCTCGTCGCCCACCGGGTCCAGGTTGGCATCGAAGCGACGCAGGCGCACCGTGTCGCCCGCGAGCCCCGACTTCTCATCACTCATGGCGACCAGAATCTCCCCATTGCGCAGCCACAGGACATTCGCCAGCTTCTGCGTGACGTCCCCCACGCTCGTGAAGAGCACCTTGGGCGCCGTGAGCACCTGCCCCTGCGCATCCGTCACCGTCCCCATCACCTGTATCGGCGGGGACTGCGCGGAACCCGCGCGCCAGATGACCACCACCCGGCCATCCGCGACGGACGTCGCCGCACGAGTGCTCCCACTGTCGAACTCCCTGTCGAGCAGTGGGTACTCCACCAACCCTCCCTCGGGCAGCGGTGTCGGCGCGCCCCGGGCGTCGAGTGGAACAAGGTAAGCCCGGAGGGGTGCCGACCCATTGCGCGCCACGGTGGCGTAGTGCAGCGCCAAGCCCGTCTGCGTGCGCACGAGCTGCGCGTTCTGGAGACTCCCTTCAGGGGCTTCCGTCCGAATCCACGGCATCGACACGCTCGCCGTCCCCTGGATGGCCAGCTCCGAGTTCAACCTCAGGATGAGGACCCTGTTGCTGTCACCAATGCTCACGAACACGCCGCTGTCCGTCTTCAGACTGGAGACGCGCCCGAACGCCGTCTCCAGACTCGTGACGCGCGACCAACTCGGAGGGTCCGTCACGCCATCGCAATCGTTGTCGAGTCCATCGCAGCGCGTCTCGGACACGTCTTCATAGTCCGCGCCATACGAGCGCCCGGTACACACCGCCTCATAGGCACCGTCCACCCACGCCCGCCTGGCCCCCGCGCAGACGCCGCGCGTCTTCTCACATGCCAGCGGCTCCACACCGCCATCCGACTCGGGGGTGCCAGCGTCTGGCTCGGGAGTGCCACCATCCCCTCCCCCGCCACCATCCAGTCCACCGTCGGTGAAGGTCTCTCCTCCATCCTCGCGGTGGCCACCATCTCCCCCTCCGTCCTCCACCACGCCCGGCCCAGAGTCCCGCTTCCCTTCATCCTTCGAACTCGAGGAGCCACACGCCGCCGCCATCACCAGCAGCAGGAGCCCCATCCCCGCATGAACATGCTTTGCTTGCATGCCGCACAGGATGGCACAGCCAACTCCTGGCGTCCCAAGACCCAGACACGCGCCCCGCGGAATCCTTTCCTCACGCAACTATTCCACGAGGCGCCGTCAGCATTCCTTCCCATCCACGTCCTGTGCGCGGCCTTCCACACAACGCGTCCGTCTTTGAAGCCCCGCGAGGAGCCCGACAGTCTCCTCGCGGGGGGCCCTCGGACTGCTAGCGATTGAGGCCGATGCGCGGACCCGAGCCCGGCGGCACGCAGGTGTAGGTCACCTCCTGGCCCGCCGTCTTCGCGTAGTTGCGCAGCGTCGCGTCCGTCACGTTCGCCGCCGTCCCGTCATCCGGCGTGAAGGCATTCGCGGCCGGACTGAAGAGGAAGCCCTTCACACGCCCCCCCAGCGCCACCCTGGCCACCAGGTCGCACTCCGTCACCGCTCCCCCCAGGACCTTCGAGGTGAACGGCGTGCGCGCGCGCTGCAACAGCAGGTCGATGCGCGGACCCACGCTCGCGGAGTTCGTGTTCGTCAACGTCACCTGCTGACCGACAATCGGCGCCAGGTCCGTGTCGAACGCGAGCAACAACTGCTCCACATCCCGCCGCGTCGCATCCGGGTTGTTCAACGGGAAGCCCACGCCGATGCTCGGGATGAACACGATGGCCGACAGGAACCGCGCCGCGGTGTCCACCGCGCCGTCATGCACGAAGCCAAAGCCTCGCACCTGGTCCCCCGTCCATCCACTGTCCCGCGCCAGGAAGAAGGGCGTCGTCGGATTCCCGAACATGCCGACCTTCTGATACATGTTCCGCAGGTGCGGAATCTTCACAATCTGCGGGATGTTCTCGAAGCTCACCCGACCATCCGTCCCGAAGAAGCCCTGGGACGCGTCGATGCGGTGACACCCCTCGCACGTGAAGCCCAACCCCTCTCCAAACGGAATGCCGTCCGCGCGACGCGAGCCCGAGTAGAAGTTCAGGCCCCGCTGCTGCGCCGCCGTCAATGAGTTGTCCAGGTTGCGTACCGGGTTCGGAGGCAACTGCACTTGCAGCTGGAAGTCGGTGAAGCGCTGCATCTCCGCCACCGTGGGCATGCTCGCCCGGCCCAGCAGCCCCTCGAACGCGACGATGAAGTTCATGAACGAGAGGTTCGGGTCCAGCTGCCCCACGCCGAAGAAGCCGTTGGAGCGGTCCCCTCGCCAGTGCATGGCTCCGGAGTTGACCATGCCGCGCAGGGTCTGCGTCGTCATGGGGCCCTTCATCGGGTGGAAGTCCTCCACGTTGCCCGAGCCGTTGATGTGCGGCTTCAAGAGCTCCGCCGCCCCCAGCAGGCGCCCCGGAATCGTGTTCTCCACCACGTCCTCATCCGGGTTGCCCAAGTCCCAGGCGAGGTCGTCCATGTCGCCGAAGATGTGGCAGCTCGCACACGAGGCCTCGCCGTTGGCGGAGAGCGTCGTGGCGTCGTAGAGCACCGGCCGCCCCTGCACCACCGCCGCGGGCTCCGGGTTGGCCAGCACCTGCTTGCCCAGCTCCGCGCGCGTGGCCAGGTCGACGACCTTCACCGCGTTGTCGAAGCGGGTCATCACATAGAGCCGGTTGCGCTCCTCATCCAGAATCAGGCCGCTGGGCCCACCACCGCTGACCGGGATGTACGCCGCGCTGTTCAACGTCGGGTTGAAGCTGTCCGCCTCCAGGGCCTGCGTGTCGAACACGCCCACCTTGCTGGAGCTGTACGCGGCCACGTAGAGCTTCCGGCCATCACGGCTCACCACCATGTCCAACGGCATGGAGAGGCTGTGCGCCTTCGCCGCCGGGTCGAACCCGGGCTCGTTCGCCAGCTTCGAATAGTCCAGGTGCTTGTTCAGGTGCCGGGGCAACACGCTGCCCCCGAGGATGGCGGTGATGCGCGTCTCCGCCAGGTGGCCCTGCACCGTGGTGCCGCCGTAGTTGCCGGGGCCCTCGAAGCGGACGTGGTTGAAGGCCTCCGTGTTGGACACGTACACCGTGCCCGTCACCGGGTTGGTCACCATGTTGAACAGCGTGGTGCCCACGTGCGGATAGGCCGCCTTCTGGCCCAGCGTGTTCGCGTCGAGCGCGAAGACGTCCTGGTCCGGCAGCCGGAAGCGCACCGCGTTGTTCCAGTTGCGCCCCAACTCGTCCTGCCACTGGCTGGACTGGTTGTTGTACTTCACGATGAGCGCCACCTCGGGCGCGGGCACGCCCTGGTGGTTGGTGGCCGGGCCCGGGCTGCCGCCAGGGTAGATGGAGCCATTCACCAGACAGGGCAGATAGGGATTGAAGCCCTCGCACACCGCCTCCTCCATGATGGAGGTCGTCTGGTTGCCAGACTTGAACACGGCCGCGTACACCGTCTGCCCATCCGGGCTCACCGTCAGCGCGCGAGGCGTGTCACCGAACAGGTTGAGGATGCGCACCGGCGTGCCACCCAATGTCGTGCCCAGGTTCGCCGGGTCGAAGACCCAGACGTCCGCGCGCCCCACGCCCGGCGTGGTGAGCTGTGGATCTCCCGCACCCGGCACACCCGCAATCGAGGCGTGCGTGCGGTGCTGTCCACGGTGCGCCGTGGTGATGAACGCCCGGCCCCCCGTACCCGCGAAGACGATATCTCTCGGCTCGTCACCCACCAGCAGCGTGCGCACCACGCGCGGCGTCCCCGAGAGAGACACGACGCTGACACTGTCCGACAGGTGGTTGACCACCCAGACCTCGCTGTTGCCTCGCGGCGCCACCGCCACGGGCTCCAGTCCCACGGGAACCTTCGCCTGCAGCGCGAGCCCGGAGGCCCCCACCGTGAAGATGGACAGGCTGTTGTCCGGCGTGTTCACCGCGAACAGCCGCGTGCCATCCGGTGACAGCGCGAGCGGACGCACATGGCCACTCTCGAAGGCGATGAAGGACGGAGCCGCCGCGTGCGCCGGGGTGAAGGCCGGCGACATGACGGCGAGCAGCGACAGCGCCGCCAGCAAGGACTTCTGGATGCTTCTGAGTCTCGGGGGAGTCATGGGGAGGCCAGACCTCTGGGTATGACGAGGGGGACGACGCACACGCCGACCAAGGCGCGGCGGGGCATCTGCCGACGGAGGGGTGAAGCCAGAATGTGAGCGGGGTGGAAAAGCGTGGAGCCTTTGAACCGCTACGCTTGAGGCGGTCTACAGACAGACATGATGCGACGCGTCACGAGGAGGGCACACGATGCGAGGGCAAGCATCCTCACCTCCGACATGGCAGGATTCCCAGGAAGACAAGGTACTGGGGGAGGCGCCTTGGGTGCTTGCTCCGTTCCGCCAATTCCTTTGACCAAAGGCGACAACATGAGCTCTCCGGCGACCATGTTGACGAGCTGGGCGCTGGCGCTCCACCGCACGCTGGAGCTGCGTGGCGTGGACTCGCATGCGCTGTTCGTGCAGGCGGGACTGAACCCGGGGCTGCTGGGAGACGCCAACGCGCGCTATCCGCAGGCGGGGATGACTCGACTGTGGCGACTGGCGGTGGAGCGCTCGGGAGAGCCGGCCATTGGACTGGCGATGGCGCGGCAGGTGAGCCCCACCACGTTCCATGCGGTGGGCTACCGGCTCAATGCCTCCAGCACGCTGCGCGAGGCCTTCGAGCGACTGGTGCACGCGGTGGCGCTGGTCTCCGACGCGCTCCGGCCGGCCTTCACCCGGGACGGGGACTGCTATCAGGTGATCCTCTACGACGGGGGCGAGGGGCCGCACCTGTGCGAGGAGGAGACGGACGCGGTGGCGTACCTGCTCGTGCGCTTCTGCCGGGTGGTGTACGGCAAGGAGCTGTCACCGCGCGAGGTGCTGCTGCGCCGTCCGGAGCCCTCGGACCTGACGCCCTACGCGAAGCTGTTCCGCTGCAAGGTGACGTTTGGAGCGAACGCGGACGTGCTGGTGTACGAGCGGCCACCGTTCGAGGTGACGTTGCCGGGAGCGAACCCGGAGCTGGCGCGCATCAATGATGAGCTCATCACCCGGCACCTGGCCCGGCAGGCGGGGCAGGACGTGGTGGCTCGGGTGCGCGCGGTGCTGCTGGAGTTGTTGCCCCAGGGAGAGCCGTCGCAAGAGAAGGTGGCGGAGCGGCTGCATATGAGCGCGCGCAGTCTTCAGCGGCGACTGGTGGACTCGGGCTCGGGGTTTCGCGAGCTGCTCGCGGAGACTCGCCGGACGCTGGCCCTGTCGTATCTCTCCGAGCCGGGGCGTTCGGTGAGTGAGATTGCGTATCTGTTGGGCTTCTCTGATGTGAGTACGTTCACCCGCGCGTTCCGGCGGTGGACGGGACAACCTCCGAGCCGGTTCGGGATGCCTGCTCGGGCGCGCTCGGGTTCGTGAGAAGGACTCATTCGACGAAGGCGCCCTCCGTCGCGCGCAGCGCGGCGAAGAGGTCCCGCTGAACCTCGCGAAGCTCCTTCGGGATGCCACGGGCCATCGGCGCGAGGAGCCAGAGGGGTGGCCCCGCGTCGAGCTCCCTCTCGAACTGGAGCCGGGCGTCTCCGTGCGTGAGGAAGGCCGGGAGCGCGGCCCGTCCCAGGCCAGCGGAGCACGCATCGCGCATGGCCAGCAGTGAGCTGCACGTCACGGCACCCGGTACGTCCTTGGGGACCTCGCGCCACCAGCTCATCGAGGCCCTGGCGCGCAGCTCAACGCTCGGCTGCAGCCAATCCGGCGCTCCGCCGCGAGCGCGATAGACTCCGACCTTCAACCGTCCAAGCCGTCGTCCGCGCAGCGCCCCGCTCGGGTTTTGACCGGGACGCAGCGCGAGGTCCACCTGACCCGGCAGCAGCTCCAGTTCGTCGTCACTCACGAGCACCTCTACCGCCTGCACGGGCCTGGCCTTCGCGAGCGCGAGGAACAAGAGCGGGGCCAGCACGTCGCTCGTCGTGATGACCACGGTTCGTTCCCGGCCCCGTCTCTCCGCCCCTACGAAGTCCTCGATGTCCCTCGCGGCCACGCGCATCGTCGCGGCCCGCTCCGCGATTCGCAGCGTCAGCGCGCTCGGCACCAGGCGCGCGCCCCTCGCGAACAGAGCCGTGCCGAGGCGTGCCTCCAGCGCCGCGACCCGCCTCGACACCGAAGAATGTCGGAGCGACAACTCGCGTCCGGCGGCCTCGACGCTGCCAGTGCGAACCAGCGCCTCGATGGTCTGAAGCTCGTCCCAGGAGATGTGCATTCTCGCACATCTTCTGTGCGTCCATCCGGAGGTGTCAAACGAGCCGGGCCGGGCTAACTCCTTCACCGCGCATCCCAGCGCGGGAGGAGACGAACATGGGCAGACACCGGGACACAGGGCCCGCCCCTTTCAGGGCAAGGACGTCGATGCGCTCCTCCCGCTCAACGCCGACGCCTCGCTTCTCGCCGACGCTGACGAGGCCGCCGTCGTGAAGCTCTCACGTCGCACGTTCGTCGCCGGAAGTGCCGTGGCCCTCTCCGGTTGTCACACCGATAGGAACCTGCCCATGCCGCGCCTCGAACACCGCACGCTCGCATCGCTGCCTCGCACCACGCTTTCGTGGCTCTCGCTCCGGGACCACTTCGTCGCGACGGTGGGACCCCACTCCGGCCAGGGTCGACCGCTGGGGCCGCTGCTCGTCCTCGCGGATGCGACATTCGCCCCGAAATCGCGGTTCCCGCTTCACCCGCACGAGGAGATGGAGATCCTCAGCATCGTCGTGGACGGGACGCTCTCGCATCACGGAGACCAGGCGCACGGCGCGACAATGGGACCAAGGACCGCGCAGTTGATCTCCGCGCGGAGCGGGATGATGCACGCCGAAGGAAACGACACAGACCGGCCGACGCGGATGCTCCAGTTGTGGTTCCGGCCACACACCTACGGCGGCCCCCCTGCCTACTACTCGCGCCAGCTCTCGGATGACGGGCGTCAGCTCATCGCGGGCGACGAAGGGATGCCTCTGCGCGCCGACGTGCGGGTCTGGTGGCTCCCGCTCGTCGCGGGCAGGCCCGAGCGGCTGACGCTCGACCGCGCCCGTAACGGATACCTGCTCGCGACGACGGGACCGCTCCGGGTGGAGGCGCTCCAAGGAGGCTCGGGTGTGGACCTGGCGCTCGGCGAAGGCGCCGTGCTCGGCGAGGGCGCCGTCACCGTGACAGCGGACACCGCGAGTTCGGCGCTCTGGATTGACCTTCCTTGAGGCGCTGGCTCCGAGGTCTCGTGGTGGCCCTCCATCAACGAGGCCTGGGCATGAGTGCTCGGCCTGCATGCGGAAGTGGGTGGACTCGGGCTCAGCGGGTTGGCAGCTCGCGGAACGTGAGGCCGTCGAGTTCCAGGCGGAGCACGGCGTCTTTGAACCGCTCCGTGCCCACAATCACCGTGGCGTAGTTTCCCACCCGGAACAGGTCCAGCGCTGGCGGCAAGGATGCCGCGTCCAGGATGGGCTCATCCGGCAGCCGGAAATAGACCCGGCCACAGGTTGCGCACGGTGGAGACACCTCCGGAGGAATACAGTCCGGGTGCAGCCGGCCATGCGGCTCGAGTTGGAGCTCCAGCAGCTCGGGTGGGTCCTTCTGCCGGAACCGCAGCTCCGTCCGACAGCCCAACAACCCCTTTACTCCTTCCGCCTGGAGACGCTCCAGCGCGTCCCGGCGAACCACCCAAAGCATGTCCCCCTGGGACGTGAACGGACCGAACTTCCCGGAGGCAGAGCCCACCAACGGGCCGAAGAGTGTTCCGGGAGGCAACATAGCCTGCGGCGGGGCCAGTGGCCGCACCAACTCACGCAGACGCTCGAACTCAGGATAGGGCTCGGAGCGGGCCTTCTCGAACTCGCTGCACTCAGGCAACTCCGACAGGTCCACGGAGGGATATTGGTGCCCTGAACTCGCCCACGTGGCACCGCACGTGTGGCACCGCACCCCGGGCAGCCCCCACTTGTGCGCGGCGTCGAAGCCAGCTGTGACCGCTGCCCTGTCTTCGCGCAGCCGAAAGTACCGGGTCATGTGTCGCAGGCTCTCACGCGCCAGGGCGGGAATAGTAGGGCTGAATGGGACCGCCCATCAGGTCGAACCGGTAAATCAACTCTCCCGCGAACTTGAACATCTCCATGGGGCTGGCGTTCTCGTTGTTCGCCCTGAACTCACGCCACGCCTCGTTCCAAGCTCCTCCTCGCCCCGTGCCCGTGCCGTCATGGATCCGCCGATGGACGGAGAGCGGAATGGGCATCGTGTAGTGATGGATTTTCAGGCCCTGCCGTTCGAACCACGCGGCCAGGTCATTCGCCTGCGGAAAGATGTGGTGCTTCTCCCAACGCCCCGCCGTGAGCTGGCGTGACGGAGGGATGACTCGGTCCGGAGCACCGTTCCAGTTGGGGAACGTCATGATGGAACCCGGAGGGAGCTTCTGCGCTCCGCCCCAGTTTCTCCGAGGACCACTGCCCGGTGCCGCCGCTGCAGCGGGTGGTCTCGACGGAGGAAAGCGCGCCAGCTCCACGGCTACCGGCGTGTCCTCGCAGCGATAGAAGCCGCAGGTGTCACCCAGGCACAGCAGGGTTACACACTGGTCCTCCTCTGGTGCCTGACACTCCAGCTCGGCCTCGTCCCAGGCCTGCTGCACGGGTGGCTTTTCAACCGTGGAACAGCCCACCCAGGACACCGCGACCAACGCAAGCCATTGGACGTAAGGGATTCGCATGGGCCAAGCCCATCACGTCCGCGCCATCACCGGGAAGCGATTGGCTCCCGCGGGCAGCGAGAGGTTGCGCACGAAGAGGTCCGCCTCCATGTCCTCGCCAATCACTTCCGCCCCAGGCCACCACCGCTCGGGCGTGAAGCCGAACTGGACCGCCTTCACGGGCTCGTCCACCAATCGTGACAAATGCGGACGCAAATCGAAGCCCTCGCGCGCGAACACATCCTCGATGTAGAGCGTGCCGTCCTCGACGCCCGCGAAGACCCACGCGTCCTCGCTCAGCTTGCGCAAGGGCCGCGCGAAGTTCGCCGCCGCGTACCAGGTCGCGATGTGTCCGTGCCGGCGCGCACCGAAGCGCTCCGTCACCGGGACGCCCTCCTCCGCCAACGCGACGAGCCTCGCCCGCACCGACGCCTCGGACACATCCAACACCGGCGCGGGCTCCCCCCTCGGCGTCACCTCCAACGTGACGCCGAACAACGTCTGCTCCCGGGGCTCGAAGCCAAAGCGCGGATAGAAGTCGAGCACCTTCTTGTTCGCGAACAGCACCACCGGCGCGTCCCCACACGCCTCCATCGCCGCCTCCATCGCCACCCGCGCCAGGCCCTGCCCCCGACGCTCGGGCACACACCCCACCGCGCCCAATTGATAGCCGACCACCTCGCGCCCCTCCACGCGCAGGCACATCCGCATCACGGAGGCATTCGCCACCACCCGGCCCTCGTCCACCACGCTGAACGCGCGGTAGTCGTCCGTCCACTCGCCCCAGGCGCACCAGCGGCGGAAGTCCACCGTGCGGAACACCTGGGGCACGTACTCACAGAAGGAGGCTTGCAGCGCGGAGGCACGGTGGTCGATGGCCACCACCCGAGGAACTTTCGACATGGGACGCATGAACATCACAAACGCCCGCCTGTTGGGAAATTCCCCGGAGGCGCCGCGTTTTTCGGGGACGCACGTGCCTTCCGCGAGAACGCACGCCGTGGCCGCTCGCGTGCGATAGGCAACACGCCCGGGGGCACGAGACCCGCGTGCGATTTCAACCGCTGGGAATCGCTGACAGGACTGCGGATGGCGCGGCGGCTGCACAGGGCCGCCCTCGCCAACCCCACACAAGGAGCCGTCACATGTGCACCGACTTCCTCGTCGTCGCCTCGGACAAGAGCGTCGTCAATGGCCGCAGCATGGAGTTCGGCGTCGACCTCGACTCGAAGCTCCTGGTCCGAGCCCCCGGTGAGAAGTTCGTCTCCCCTTCCCCCAAGGGACTCAACGGCCTGACGTGGACGACCACCTACGGCTACGTCGGCCTCACCGCCAAGGGCAGCCTCCCCATCATGGTCGACGGGCTCAACACCGCCGGCCTGTCCACCGGCAGCCTGTGGCTGCCCGAGTCCCGCTACCCCAAGGTCACCGACAACGCCAAGGCCCTCACCCTGGCGCAATTCCCCGGCTGGGTGCTCGGCAACTTCGCCACCGTGGCGGAGGTGAAGTCCGCCCTCCAGGAAGGCGAGGCCCAGGTCTGGGAGAGCGACTGGCTGGCCCAATACCTGCCCCTGCACTTCCCCATCCACGACGCTCAGGGCAACAGCCTGGTCGTCGAGTTCCTCGACGGCGAGATGCACCTGCACGACAACCCCGTCGCCGTGCTCACCAACGCGCCGCCCTTCCCCGTCCAACTCCAGAACCTGCGCGACTACGTGGGCCTGTCCCCCTGGGACGCGAAGCGGGTGGAGCTGGGCTCGGAGACCTTCGCCCAGCCCGGCCACGGCAGCGGCCTGCGCGGCCTGCCCGGGGACCCGATGCCACCTTCCCGCTTCGTGCGGGCCGCGTACCTCAAGCAGTTCGCGCGGCCCGTCGCCAACGCCACCGAGGCCACCAGCCTCGCCTTCCACCTGCTCAACACCGTCGACATCCCTCGCGGCACGGTCCGCTCGCTCGATGAGAAATCCCTCAAGGAAGAGGACGACTACACCCAGTGGACCGTGGTCAAGGACCTCACCCACACCGTCCTCAACGTGCGCTTCTACGAGGACCTGCTCATCTACTCGGTGAACCTCAAGACGCTCGACTTCAAGGGCGCCAACGGCAAGACCTTCGCCGTGCCGACGAGCCCCGCATCCATCGACATCACTTCCAAGCTGACGACCTGAGCCGCGGACACCGCACGAGTCCCAAGCTTCGAGAAACACCCCGCGACAGGCCCGTCCCCGTGATTTCCGGGGGCGGGCTGTTTCGTGTCAGGATTGAATGTGCAACCGGTGCACGCGTCGATGCGCCACTCCGCCGGGCTTCCCCAGCGCGGACCCATTCCCATCCTAGGAGCAAACCTCATGAAGCGGCTCATCCAGGGACTGTCCCTGACGTCTCTGTGTCTCTCGCTGGTGGCCTGTGGCGCGAGCAAGTTCTACACGCTCCCCGTCGCGGCGAACGATGCCTCGGCGACCAAGACGTCCATCGGAGTCTGCGCCCTGGAGAGTGGCCTCGAGTCGCATTCCGTGGACAACACGGCCATCGCCGTCACCTACGATGCGACCTCCACGATGTACTACCGTTACAATGGTAACGACGCGTACACCTTCCAGGTCTCCGTGGACGACAAGCAGGTTCCTCCGGCGGAGCTGGAGACCAAGCTCACCACGGTGCGCAAGAAGGGCGAGGAGCTGTACCTCTGCGCCCAGGACCGCATCAACCCGCGCTTCGTCGCCGCCCCCGCCCATGAGCCGTCCCAGACGAACGTCACCATCAACCTGAACGCCCCTGGCGCGAACTCGGCGGACACCGTGTCGGCCGGCGCGTCGGTGTCGACGAACACGAACACGGCCTCGGCCACGACGACGTCCTCCTCCGCGTCGGTGAACCTGAGCGAGGGAACCTGCGCCCGCGCCGTGGACTGCTATGCGCGGCTGGCCAAGACGGTCTGCGAGGGCGCGCAGGACTGCAGCTTCAAGGTGGAGATCTCCGGCAACGACGAGACGGGCTGCCGTGACGCGCTGCTCCGCGTCCCGGACCTGCTCCAGCCGTTCAAGATGATTCGCCCCAACCTCTCCGCGCCGGCCGTCTGCCGCGCCGAGTAGTCCCCAAAGACAACCCGCCTCCGGCGCCGTGCCGGAGCGCGGGCGACAGCGGCCTCCGGTTTCCCAACCCGTGAGGCACGCGGAGTGGACTACCTTGGGCCCCCTCGCCGTGAGCCGAGGCGGGACGGGGTGGTGCCATGAGAGCGACACGCGGACATGTGCTGCTGGGGCTTCTGGTGCTGGTGGGGCTGACGGCCGCGGGCATCGCCGGAGTGACGCTGCGTTATCGGGCCCCTCCGGCTCCCGCCCTGGCGTGGCTCGTGGGAGGGCTGCTGCTCGCGACGTGGAGCGCTCGGGCTTTCTGGAAGCGCGACGCCGACGGCGCGGCCAGGCTGCTCTTGTTCTGTTTCGGGATGCCCGCGGTCGTGCTGGGCATCTGGATGGTGGCCTCCTCGAATTTCAGCGGGCTTCCTCCGTGGCTCGCGCTGGGCTGCGCGGCGGTGACCACGTTCATCGGGGTCCGGATGTGGAAGGACTGGCGGCGGGCGGAGGTATTGCCCAACGTGCTGCTCGAATGGGCGCCGGCCGAGGACGTCCTCGAGGTCGACGGCGTGCACTTCGCCGTGAGACTGGCCGCGACGGAAGAGGGGTCCGCGCCGCTGGAGCTGCACCTGATGGCGCAGGGGTGCGTGGACGCGGAGCGGGCGCTGACGCTGAAGCTGTCCGGGCCTCCCGAGTCGCGGCTGCGCTATCCGCGAGAGACGACGGTCCACCTGGAGGCGGGAGAAGTGGGCCTGCTCATCGTGCCGCTCTTCCCGGTCCCCGGGGCCCCGGCGCCCGGCAAGCTCTCCCTGCAGCCCAGCGCCCGAGGTCCCTCGGCGCCACGCCTGCGTCACTGGCGCGCGCGGCGCTACGAGGGGCCCCTCCATCCCGCGATGAGAGTCCTGGGCCTGTTCGCGGGCATCCTCGCCTGGGGTGGCGGGATGCACGTCGAGGTGGCGGGGGTATCGGAAGGGAAGCCTCCGCCACCCCAACTCCCCGAGGCGCGCTGGAAGGTGCTGTGGCGGCCGGGCGCGGAGGAGATTCAGCAAGCCCGCGCCGCGGCCTGAGCGACAGGCTTCAGTGGATGCGCAGGGCGAGCTTGCCCAGGTGGTGCTTGCCCACGGCCTCGTGCGCGCGGCTGACCTCATCCAGCCGGTAGACCTTCGAGACCTCGACGTGGAAGGGGCCGGACTCGATGAGGCTGTTGAGGCGGCCGAGCACCTTGGGGTTCGCCTCGCCATTGTAGGCGGTCGCCTTGACGCCCTCGGGGCCCTTGGGCGCGGGCTCGACGCCATTGGGGAACGCGATGTGGCCGCCCTTCTTCACGACGGCCTTGAGCAGCTCGTTCACCTTGTCTCCCCCCGCGAGCACCAGCGCCGCGTCGAGGCCGTCCGGAGCGAAGTCCCGCACCGCCTTCGCGACGTCGTCGGAGCGGCCATCCACGGCCTTGTCCGCGCCCAGCTTCTTCATCAACTCCACGCCGTCCGCGCCGGAGGCCACCGCGAGCACCTTGGCTCCGAGCCGCTTCGCCAGTTGCACCGCGAGGTGGCCCACGCCGCCGCTCGCGCCGTACACCAGCAGCGTGGTGCCCTGCCCAACCTTGAGGGTGTCCTCCACGCCTTGGAGGGCCGTGATTCCGTCCGCCGCGAGCACGCCCGCCTGCTCCGCGCTCAGCCCCTTGGGCACGGGCGCGGTGTCCGCGGCCCTCACCGCGGTGTATTCCGCGTAGAAGCCTCCCTTCTCGTTCAGGAAGCCGAAGGCGTAGACCTTGTCGCCGACCTTGAGGTTCTTGACGCCTTCGCCCAGGGCCACGACGGTGCCCGCGCCATCCGTGCCAAGCACGTATGGGAAGGAGGCCTTGCTGCCCGGCTTGTAGCCTTCCATCTCGCCCGCGCGCTCGGCGGGGTCCCACTGGCCGATGCCGGCGGTCTCCACCTGGATGAGCACCTCGCCGAGGCCTACCTGGGGAACGGGGACGGTCTTGGTGCCGAGAACTTCCGGTCCGCCGAAGCGGTCGATGGCGGCGGCCTTCATCTGAGAGGGAACGGAGGTCTTCATGGAAATGACTCCTCGCGGGCGGAGGTCCCGCGCCGGACAGGGTTCCTCCGCAGGCTGGTCATGGGTGGGAGGAATTGCAGAGGAAGCGACGAAGCCCCAAGCCAGGGCCCGCCCTCACGCCCGCCACCCTGGCGCGGGAGGACACCAGGCTGGCGTACAGTCGCGCGGCGGATTTTCCCCGAAGATTCCGGAGGTGGAGATGTCGTCGCGAACGAAGCTGCGCTCGCTGCTCGTCGGTGGTGTCCTGCTTCTGTCCTCCACCGCTGGCAGCGCGAGCGCTCCGAGCGTGTCGCTGGGAGGTGTCGAGCTGCGCGTCTTCGACCGGCAGAAGGGCTCCATCGTCACGGTGGAGGAGGCCTCGGACCCGTATGGGATGAACGTGGACGCGCTGCTGCTGGTGAAGGTGCAGGGCAAGTACGAGGGGGACAAGCCGCTGAAGCTGAAGCTCGTGGTGAGCGCGCCGAAGGAGGAGTCGGAGGCGGGTGAGCGGCGCGCGTGGAAGGTGACGCAGACGCGCGAACTGCACGTGCTCGCGGAGGGCGGCGTCACCGTGGTGCCATTCCTGATGCCCTACGAGTGCTCCTCCACCGTGAAGGTGGTCGCCACGCTGTCGGGCCCGGGCATCAATGGGAGCAAGAAGCTGGACACCGCGTTTCCGTGCGCGGAGTGAGTTGCCTCCACGCGCCGCCCACCCGGAGGCATGCGCCCTTCAGGGTCGGTTTTGCGAGGGGTATCCAAGACAACCCCTCGGATTGCGGCGTGTCAGACCGAACCGGTAGCTTGCATGCATGCCGGACATCCGACTGCCCGCCGAAGCGAAGTTCAAGACTGAGCTGGAAGCCCTCGCCGCCCATGACGACAAGCCCCGTCCTCCTGGATGGGCGCTGTCGCCTCGCGCCGTGGAGACATACATCCTCGGCGGGTCCAAGCCCGTCGGCGGCGTGACGATTACGCCCAAGTACGTCGGCGACAAGGGACTCATCCAGGTCTGCATCGCCACCCTCGCCTCGGACCGCGCGCTGATGCTCGTGGGCGAGCCCGGCACCGCGAAGAGCTGGCTGTCCGAGCACCTGTCCGCCGCCGTCAGCGGCACCTCCGCCCTCATCGTCCAGGGCACCGCCGGGACCAGCGAGGACCACCTCAAGTACTCGTGGAACTACGCGCTGCTGCTCGCGCAGGGCCCCACGCCCGAGGCCCTGGTCCCCTCCCCCGTCCTGCGCGCCATGCGCTCCGGCAAGTTCGCCCGCTTCGAGGAAGTCACCCGCACGTCCCCGGAGATTCAGGACGCCCTCATCTCCATCCTCTCGGAGAAGCAGGTCTCCATCCCGGAGCTGGGCGAGGTGGTCAGCGCCCAGCGCGGCTTCAACCTCATCGCCACCGCGAACACGCGGGACAGGGGCGTCAACGAGATGAGCGCCGCCCTCAAGCGCCGCTTCAACTTCGTCACCGTCCCCGTGGTCGAGGACCTGGAACAGGAAATACAGATTGTGACGAAGCGCGAGGCGGAGCTGCGCAATGACTACCAGGTCGGAGTGCCGCCTCCGGAGGAGCTGTCGCGAATCCTGCTGACGCTCTTCCAGGAGCTGCGCAAGGGCGTGACGAAGGACGGCAAGACGAAGGTCCGCACCCCGGGCGCCGTGCTGTCCACCGCGGAGGCCATCAGCGTGCTGTTCAACAGCTCCATCCTCGCGGAGCAGTTCGGCGGCGGGAAGGTCACCCCCCACGAGCTGGCCGCGTCACTGGTGGGCGCCGTGGTGAAGGAGCAGGAGGACGACGTGAAGGCCCTGCGCGAATACATGGAGACCGTCGCCAAGGGCCGCACCGGCGCGTGGAAGGACCTGTACTCCGCCAGCAAGAAGCTCCTGAGGGGCTGATGGACCTGGACCTGCTCTCCCGGGTGCATCTGTTCCCGGTGCGCCACCACTCGCCGCGCACCACGGCGGTGCTCGGACGCTGGCTGGAGCGCGTGAAGCCGGAGGTCGTTCTCATCGAGGGGCCTTGTGATGCCTCCGACCTGATTGACGTGCTGTGTGACGCGGAGACGAAGCCGCCCATCGCTCTGCTCGGCTACCGCACGGATGACACGCCCGGCTCCGCGCTGTGGCCCTTCGCGGACTACTCCCCCGAATACGCCGCCCTGCGTTGGGCGAAGGTGAATCGCGCCCGCGCGCTGTTCATCGACATCCCTGTCGGCGTCAGCCTCGGCATGGACCGCCATGACGAGACGGCCGGTGTCGAGAGCGAGGAGGTCCCGGAGGGCGAGCGTCACGAGCACTTCCATGACGAAGAGCCGCTCACGGAGCGGTTCGCCCGCGAGCAGGGCTACCGCTCCTTCGAGGAGCTGTGGGAGGCGCTGTTCGAGGCGCCCGACTGGACGCCCGAGGGTTTCCGCCCCGTGCTGCTCGCCTGGGCGGACGTGCTCAACGCGGGGCCTCGCCAGGACTACCACCGCTGGCGCGATGCGTTCATGGCGCGCAAGGTGCTGGAGGTGGTAGCGAGCGGTGTCGCGCCGGAGAAGGTCGCCGTGGTGGCGGGCGCCGCGCACATCGCGGCCTTCCTGGCTCGGGACGTGGAGCCCACGCTGGAGGCGAAGCTGCCCAAGGCGGTGCCCTGCGCGGTGACGGTGATTCCGTACAGCTTCCCCCGGCTGTCCGAGCAGCTCGGCTACGGCGCAGGCAATCGGGCGCCGCACTTCTACCAGAAGGCCCACGAGGCCCAGTGTGACTTCCGGCGCGCGACGCTGGAGGTGCTCATCGACTTCGCCGCGCACCTGCGCATGCGCGGCTTCACCGCGTCGCTGTCGGACGTGCTGGAGGCCTACCGGCTGGCGATGACGTTGGCGGATCTGCGCGAGAAGAGCGCTCCGGGACTGGACGAACTTCGCGAGGCCACCGTGGCCACGCTGTGCCGGGGAGACGCGACGCATGTCGACGCGTTCCTGTGGAAGAGCGTCGTCGGTCATCAAGTGGGACGGGTGGCCAGTCGCATCGGCAAGAACTCGCTCCAGGCGGAGTTCTGGCGGGAGCTGGGCACGCGCCGGCTGCCGAGCACCGACAGCGCGGAGACCTTCACGCTGCGCCTCAACAACACGGTGGAGGTCGGCTCCTCGGTGTTCCTCCACCGCCTGCGCGTGGCGGGGATTCCCTATGCGACGCTCGCGGCCACGGGACAGCAGCGCGCCTCGCCGCAAGAGGCTGGTGGACAAGCCGCGCTGACGCGGGTTCGAGAGTCGTGGCAGGCGCAGTGGACGCCGTCCACGGACGTGGCGCTGGTGGAGAAAATCGTCCTCGGCGACTCGCTGGAAGCCGTGACGACCCGCGTCCTCCAGGAGCAACTGGACGCGGCGAAGACCACGGGCGCCGCCGCGGACGTCCTGTTGGAGTCGGTGATTACCGGCTGCCCGCAGACGATGGCCGCGGCCCTGCGCGCCTGTGACACGCACGCGGCCACGGACGTGGACCTGCCCTCGCTCGCCTCGGCGGCGCGCGCGCTGTCCGGACTGGTGGCCTATGGCACCTCGCGCGCGCACACGGACGTGGGCGACGAGGCGGTGGCGGTGCTCTGCCAGAAGACGTACTCCCGCGCGCTGCTGCGCGTGCGCGAGTCCTGCGCCTGCGCACCGGACGCCCTGCCTTCCGTGGTGGAGGCGCTGCGCACCCTGCACGAGGTGGCGCTGGCCCAGCCGCTCGCGGACAAGGCCGGCTGGCTCGCGGAGGCCCGAGAGCTGATGGACAGCACCACCGTGCACCCGGCGACGTCGGGCCTGGCCACGGGCCTCTTGTATCTGGCGCACGAACTGAGCGAGGCGGAGGTGGCGCTCATCGTCGGACTGCGGCTGTCGCTGGCGGTGGCTCCCGAGGAAGGCGCGTCCTGGCTGGAGGGCTTCCTGGGCGTCAACGCGCTGGTGCTGGTGAAGAACCGCGAGGTGGTGAAGGCCCTGGACGACTTCCTGACCAGCATCGACCCCGAGCGCTTCCGTCAGACCCTGCCGGTATTGAGAAGGGCACTGGGCGTGCTGGGTACCACCGAGCGCCGCTACCTCATGGAGAACGTGGTGGCGGTGCGGCAGCTCGGAGAAAAGGGCCGGGCCGTGAAGACGGTGCTCGAAGAGAAGGACACAGCGAAGCTCAAGGACATGAGCGCCGAGCTGGGCAAGGTGCTCGACGACCTGGACGACCTGCTATGAGCGTGGACCCCAAGGAACTGGCGGAGAAGGACCGGGATGCCCTGCTGCGCTGGCGGCTCGCGCTCGGCCCGACGGCGGAGAAGACGGGAGCCTGTCCCTCGCTGCGGGCCCTGAGCACCCAGGCGGGCTCGGTGGGCGTGGGCGGCGGAGACCTGGAGGCGTTGGATGACGCGCTCTCCTTCGTCTACGGGGAAAAGCGCGCGAGCTCGTCCGGCTCGCGCCCCTACATCCCCGAGTGGCTGGGCGCGCTGCGGACTTTCTTCCGCGACGACGTGATTGCGCTCGTCCAGAAGGATGCCATCGAGAAGAAGGGGCTCACCCAGCTCCTCTTCGAGCCGGAGACGCTGCCCTTCCTCGACAAGAACGTGGAGCTGGTGACGACGCTGGTCAGCGCGCGCGGGCTCATCCCCGATGAGGCGAAGGCGATTGCCCGGCAGATTGTCCGCGAGGTGGTGGAGGAGCTGCGCAAGAAGCTGGAGTCCTCCATCCGCACGGCCGTGTTCGGCGCCCTGCGCAGGGACAGGACGAGCCCGCTGCCGATTGCGCGCAACATCGACTGGAAGCGGACCATCCGGCAGAACCTGAAGGGCTGGGACGCGGAGCACAAGCGACTGGTGCCCGAGCGCTTCTACTTCTGGCCCAACCAGCGCAAGCATCATGAGTGGGATGTGACGCTGGTGGTGGACCAGTCCGGTTCCATGGCGCAGAGCGTGGTGTACAGCTCCGTCATGGCGGCCATCTTCGCGTCACTGGATGTGCTGCGCACGCGCCTCATCCTGTTCGACACGGAGGTGGTGGACATGACGCCCCTGCTTACGGACCCCGTGGAGGTGCTGTTCACCGCGCAGCTCGGCGGCGGAACGGACATCAACCGCGCGGTGGCCTATGCGCAGGCGAACCATGTGCAACGGCCGGAGAAGACCCTCTTCCTGCTGATTACCGACCTCTATGAAGGCGGTGACGCGGAGGAGCTGGTGGCGCGGCTGCGTCAGTTGGTGGACTCGCGGGCGAAGGTGCTGTGCCTGTTGTCGCTGTCGGACGGAGGCAAGCCCACGTACGACCACGCCATGGCGGAGAGGCTCACCGCGCTGGGCATTCCCTGCTTCGGGTGTACGCCCAAACGACTGGTGGATGTGGTGGAGCGGGTGATGCGCAACCAGGACCTGACGCCGCTGCTGACCGCCGACAAGGAGACGCACCATGGCTGAGCCTCGCAAGGTGGCTGCCAGCAGCGGAGGGTTGACGGAAATCATCGGGGACCCCTCGGAGGTGGCGAAGGGCACTCGCATCTTCGACGACAAGCAAATCACCCACCTGTCCCGCTTCGAGAACCGGCTGTTCGCGGATGCGCTGGGCTCCGGGGCGTCGCCCTACAAAGTGTCGCTGGTGTTCGGTGACGGGCGTGAGGTGAAGGGGAAGTGCTCCTGCGTGGCCGCGCGCTCGCGCCCCTTCTGCAAGCACGCGGCGGCGCTGCTGGTGGCGTGGGCTCGCGCGCCGGAAGCCTTCGTCACCACCGATACGGCCCCGGCGGGCGCGGGAGGCCCGGCGAAGAAGAGCGTGAAGAAGGGCAAGACGGAGACGGGCGAGCTGATGAAGGCGGGCGTGGCGCAGGTGTCCACGCTGGTGCGGGAGCTGGGTCTGTCGGGCGTGACGTCCCTGTCCGAGGACCGCGCCGAGCAGGTGCGCGCCCTGGGTGAGTCGCTGCGCGCCAATGGCCTGCGCCGGCTGGCGGCGCGCACGGTGGAGGTGGCGGCCCTGCTGGAGCAGGCGGCGGCGCGGACGGGCACGTTCGAGCCCCCCGTCTTCACCGACCTGGTGGCGGACATGCTGCTCACCGCGCGCAAGGTGGAGAAGCACCTGGGCGGTGAGCCCCTGGAGGACCGCTACGTCGAGGAGCTGATTGGCAAGACGTGGACGAAGAAGGACCGGGCTCCCATCGAGGGGCTGACGCTGGTGGAGTACTCCTTCACCACGCGCACCACGCCCGACAACTTCCTCGTCCGGGAGAGTCGCTTCCTGGAGCTGGGCTCCGGAGCCCACTACACGGAGAAGCAGATCCTCCCCGCCTTCCTCAAGACGGTGGAGCCCAAGAAGAGCCACGCGGGCGTGGTGCTGGAGGAGGCCAAGGGTGGGCAGTACCCGGGCTTCCCGCCTCGGCGGCTGGACCTGGAGGACGCGAAGTCGACGCATCCGCAGGACGACTCGGCGCTGCGGCTGTTGGTGAAGATGGCGCTGCCGGACGTGGGGGCGGCGCTGGCGGCCTTCCAGGAGCACCGCAAGGACGTCTTCGCGCCGGAGCTGCTCCCCGTGGCGCTGCGGGTGCAGACGCTCCTGGCGAGCGGGCAGCGCTCACAGTTGGTGGACTCGGGAGACCGGGGGCTGTTCCTCCCGGCGGACTCGCGGCTGGAGGAGCCCTTCGCCGCGGCGCTGGAAGGGGCCACGTTGAAGGTGGTGCTGGGGGACGTGGGGCTGGAGGCGGCGCTCCCCACGCTGTTCCCGCTCGCGGTGGTGGTGGAGACACCGGAGGGGCTGGAGCTGCGCGGACTGGGGCTGCGGGAGGCAACGGAGGAGCCCACGCGGCGTCGGCGGCGTCGGGCGAAGCCGGAGGCGCCGGTGGCGGTGCCTCGCAGCGGGTGGGCGGACGCGGCGCGCGAAGCGGGGGCGTCTCGCGCGGCCATCGCCCTGGCCGAGGTGCGGGATGAGCTGGCGGAGAAGTTCTCCAACGGGCTGTCCTCGCTGTCTCCGCGCGCGGTGGAGCCGCTGGTGGCCCGGCTGAGGGAGCTGGGGTTGGAGAAGCCCGGAGCGCTGCTGGAGGCGCTGGCGCAGCGGCCCGACGCGGCGGAGCGGTTGGATGACTTCGTCAAGGTGTACCAGGTGCTCGGCATCGCCCTGGTGCGGCTGGCGGGGGCGGCGCAGGTCCAGGGGGACACGTTGGAGCCGGTGCCCACGCACCCGAGCATCCACATCCGGAAGCCCGCGGCGCCGCTGCCTCCGGGTGAGGCGCTGTTGAAGCGGGCTCGCGGAGAGCTGTCTCGTTACGAGGCCGCGGCCCATGCGGCGCACTACTACGCGAGCCTGGACGCGGACTCGCTGCTGGAGTCCCTGTATCCCGCGTGGAGCGACGGCGCGGCGAGCACCTTCGTGGCCCGGGCGGTGGCGGTACGCCCGAAGGAGCGCGTGCTGGAGGTGGTGAAGCAGGCCCTGTCCGAACATCACAGCCGGATGGTGCGCCGCACCGCCATCCAGGTGCTGGGGCAGTTGGAGGTCCATGCGGCGCGAGTGCTGCTGGACGGCATGACACGCAAGGGCCACGACGCGGGCCTGCGGCTCCATGCACGCGAGGTGTTGAACGACGTGCAGGCCCGGGAGACGGGGCCCGCGTCCATCGCGGCGCTCGCGAAGGTGCGACAGGGGAGGATTCGGCCGCTCGCGCAGCGGGCGCTGTCGGAGCCGACTCGGGAAGCGCGGCTGGCGGCGGTGGACCAGCTCGAGGGGTTGGGGCTCACGCAGGCGTGGCCGGTGCTGCGGCAGGTGTTCTACGGAGACCCGTCGAACGAGGTGCGGAGACGCGCGGCCATGGCCCTGGCGTGGCTGGGGGACTCGGAGGTGCTGGACAAGTACGTGCACAGCGTGGAGGCGCGCGACACGGACGACGAGGAGGCCAAGACGGCGGTGTACGCGCTGGGGGTGCTGGGTGACGTGCGCGGCGCGGAGACACTCCTGGCGGCGTTCGTCGACGGGTGGAAGCCGGGCGTCGTGTCCGACTCGCTGAAGACCTTCGGGCTGGCGATGCTGGAGCCGGCCGTCCGATTGGCGGAGACGCGGCCGGAGGCGATGGAGCGACAAGCGCTGCGCAACCTGTTCGAGCGCTTCCCGGCGGAGGCGCTCTCGAAGGTGCTGCTGGCCCACGTGGAGGCGGCGCGCGCGCACCCCGAGCGGCTCACGCGCTTCGGGACGTACCTGAAGCTCGCGAACGAGAACATCCACGGCGCGGGCAAGGTGGTGGCGGCGGCACTGCTCGACATCCCCGATGCGGCCGGGGACAAGACGCTCTCACGCGCGGCGAAGAAGTCGCTCGGGGTGAAGACCTAGCCGCGACGCCGTGCAGGCCAACACCGCGCCGGGGCGCGCACTCAGTCCCCGGCGCGAACACCGCACAGCCCCAACTCACCCCACGCGTGACGACACGTGCGGTCTCACCAGCGACTCCAGGAAGGAGCCGAGCGCGGCGTTGACGAGCGCGGGCTCCTCCACCGTGGAGGAGTGCCCCCCGCGCGGAAGCCGCGTCAGCCGCGAGCCCGGAATCAACTGGTGGAGCCGTTCGGCCTTCGCCGGAACAGTGGCCACGTCCTCTTCCCCCACGACGATGAGCGTGGGCACGCGGATGTTCGGCACCTCGTGTGACACCGCGTTGCGACGGATGACACCGTTCACCGCGCGCCAGATGTCCCGACGGTTCTCCAGCAGCCGCGCCCGCCACAGCGCCCGCTCCTCCGCGCGGTTCGGGTCCGTCAGGAACGTCCGGCCAAACATGATGCGCATCACCGGGTCCACCACCGGCCGCAACCCCGCCATCCGAGCGATGAGGTTGAGCAACGTGTAGCGCGGCACGTTGGCCAGCGGCTCGGCGTCCGCCGACGTATCCAGCAGGCTGAGCGAGCGCACCAACTCCGGCCGGCGCGCCGCGATGCGCATCCCGATGAAGCCTCCCATGGACAGGCCGACGAAGTGACACGGCCCCAGGTCCAGCTTCTCCATCAGCCCCACCGCGTCCAGGTACAGCGTCTCCATGTCGATGGTGCTCGCCTCGGGCACCGCGCTGCGCCCCTGCCCCCGGTGGTCATACGCGATGCAGCGATAGCGACTCCGCAGCGCATCCACCTGCGGGTCGAACAGCCGCGAGCTCCACAACAACCCATGGCTGAACAGGATGGGCTCACCCGAGCCACCCGTATCCTCGTAGTGCAACTCGGTTCCATTCACGGTCAACATCGGCATGGCGGTTCCCTCCCCACGTCCCGCAGGATAGGCCAGCTCGTGACGCGACACGGCACCCGTCTTGCCGCGGTGCGCCGGCTGTCGACTCGCGGACGCCGTGGGAGAACGGACGTGCCCGGGTTACCAGAGCCCCTGGGCCTGGAGCAGGGCCCCCATCTGTCCGGGGGCGGCGGCGCTGGCGGTGAAGAGCCGCTCGGCGGCCTCCGGCGACGGGTCCTCCCAGGTCAGCAGGCCCGTGTCCTCCTCGCGACGACACACCACCAGGCTCGCGCGCACGTGCTCCGCGGACTCGAAGGCGAGCAGGTCCATCAGCACGGGACTCTGGCTGGTGAAGAAGCTCTGCCGCCCCTTGAGCGGCTCCACGCTGGCCCGCACGAGCTGGGGGTGGAGGGAGTGGGCCACCTCATCCACGACGACCACCGCGCGCGCCCGGGCCAGGTAGTGCTGGAGGGCGAGCAGGCGCTTCTGGCCATGACCCAGCTGACGCGCGGAGACCCGCGTGTCTCCGGGGCCTAGGAAGTCCAGCTCCAGGCCCCCGAGCGTGAGGGATTCGTACTTGCCCTCGGGCGACGCCTCCAGGGGAACGAGGCTGGCCTCCGCGGAGGTGAAGCCGAGCAACCGCGACGCGTCGCGAAGGAAGGGGACGGCGTCCGACGGGACGACATACCGCGCGGAGCCCCACTGCGCCGCCGCCAGCCGCCGCAGCCCGTCCAGCAGCGCCTCCGACGCGAGCCCCGTGCCCGTGGCGAGCACACCCTCCGCCCGCCGGGAGAGGCGCAGCTCCACCTGGTAGAGCTGCTCGAAGTAGGCGAGCCCCTCGTCGAAGCGGCTCAGCCCCGCCAGGGCGGACACCTCGCGGGCCATGGCCAGCAGCGGCTCCACCGTGGCCGTGCCCTCGCCCGTCTTCTCCACCCAGGCGATGCCTCCGGACATGAGGACCAGCCACAGCCGGCCGGCGACCTCGGGAGCCAGTCGCTCCTGGACGACGAGCGAGGTGTCACCCTCGCGCGAGACGGTGACCTGGAGCCCCTCGCGACGGATGACCAGCGGCCACGCCATGTCGCGCGGCGACACGACGATGTCCATGGACAGCCCGGAGCCCGCGGGCCCGTCCTGGGGCATCACGGGCACGTTCCGAACCCGCACCGTGATTCGGCCGGTGTCCGCGCTCAGCGCGTACTCCAGTTCGAAGGGCTCCAGGGCCATGGCCGTGAAGTCCGAGCTGGCGACGGCCGCGAGGAGGTCCAGGAGCAAGGTCTTCCCCGTGCCGTTGCGGCCCAGCAGCACGTTGAAGGACGGACTGAACGACAGCCGCGTGCCGGGGTTCACGGAGCGGAACTGGTGGACCTGGAGCCACTGGAGCTTGAGCATCGTCCACCAGCCTCCCCCTCGGACACGCCAGGGTCAACCCTGCCTGTGACACAAAACGCTACTCTCGGAGAAGTCAATCAACACCCATTGTGAACAATTCTTGAGACAGTCAGGCTGCTGGTGCAACGCATTGACGGAGGTCACTCATGTCCCCGCAGCCGCGCCTGATTCGTTTCACTTCGAGGATTTCATTGCTCGCGCTCCTGGCCGCCCTGGGTGCCGTCACCTGGAGCACGCCAGCCCAGGCGCGGACGCCAGGGGGCGTCATCGGCGTCGGGTATTACGACCATCAAGGCCCGCCGCCCTGGGTCGATACGGCTTGCAAGTACACGGCGGTCTACAAACCTTGTCATTGCCCGCCCCCTACCGTCGCCAACTTCGACTCCGCCATGGGCTGTTCCAACGAGAGCCAGGCGTGGGCTGACAGGGACGCGCTGAACTCCTGTACCAACCTCTGTGCGAGGGCGGCCAAGGACTCGCCGGGGGCCGGCAACGGCAACAACAACGGCGGTGTCGCGGGACGTCCAGGGGGCTCGACGAATGGCGGCATCTCGCTCGGCGGCGCCGGCACCCTGGCGGCCCGGGAATCGGGGGGCTATGTGGGGTACGTCCCCTTCAGCCTGGAGCCCATCGGACACGCCGAGCAGAAGGAGCATCTGGCCGAGGCGCTCGTGGAGGCCACCTCCGTCCCCTGGGTCTTCCTCGAAGGGATGGGCGAGTCCATCCAGTGGGAGGACCCGAAGGGCGCGGCGGCCTTCGTCCAGGCCTACTGGAGCGACCGCGGCGCGCCCAACCCCATTGGCCACTGCAAGCACTCCCTTCAGGTCTCCTGTCCTCTCCAGGATGTGAAGCTCGGTGACAGCCTTCAGGTCTGCTCGGGGGAGAGCGACGAGGACGCCCAGAAAATCGCCGAGACGAGCTGCGCGCCGCTGCGCTACGACGCGCTGAGCCGCTCCTGGAAGACCTGGGGCCTCTTCGGCTACCACCACGAGGGCTCGTACCGCGCGCCGACCGCGACGGTCCTCGCCGTGGGTCCCCAGCAGTTCCTCGGCTTCGTGCCCTCCAGCATGGAGGCCATGGGCCCCTCCGAGGACTGGAGCAAGCTGGCGGACGAGCTGCTGGAGCGCACGGAGGGCACCAGCGTGTGGCTCGCCGGACCGCCGGAGTTCTACTCCGCCAAGGAGTAGCGACCCACCGGCCGCGCCCGCTCCGCGGCTCGCACGAGGGGCGGAGTGACGGCCCGCCCAACCCGGGAGGACGGCCCAGTCCCGCCATCCCCGGGAGCCCGGCTTGTCACGACAGGGCGCGACAGGCAGGCTCAGGGCACTTCCGACATGCGCCCTGCTCGTCCCGCCCTGCTCGCCCTCGTCCTCCTCGCATTGCTTGGCACGGCCGCGGGAGTCACCTACGCGCTGCGCCCCCCGGCCTCCACACCGGCCACCGCGAGCGCCTCCCCTCCCACCGCGCCCAAGCCCGTGGCCCAGGCCACGCCACCGCCCGCCGAAGTGAAGGACGGGCACCCGCCGCGCGGCGTCTACGCCGGCGCCGAGGCGTGCGGCGAGTGCCACGAGGACGAGCACGCCGAATGGAGCAAGGGCTGGCACTCGCGCGCGCTGTCCCCCGCGACGTCGAAGTTCGTGGTGGGCGACTACCGCAAGAACACGCACTTCAAGGGAGACTCCAGCGAGGCGTGGATGCGTCGCGACGGTGAGCACCACTTCATGCGCACGAAGGGCGCGGACGGGCAGCTCGCGGAGTTCCCGGTGCAGTGGGTGGTGGGCGGCAAGCGCATGCAGGACCCCGTCACGGTGCTCGCAGACGGTCGCTGGCAGGTGCTGCCCGTCTACTACCACGTCACCGGCAAGGGCGAGTGGGTGGACTACTCGGAGACGAAGCAGGGCGCGCTCACGCCGGACCACCCGTTCTTCTGGGCCAACTTCCGTCGCAGCGCGCAGCACGCGTGTCTGGACTGTCACGTCACCGGACTCGACGCGCGCCACGACCGCGCCACCCACACGTGGACCACGCGCTTCACCGACGCGGGCGTCGCGTGCGAGAGCTGCCACGGGCCCGGCGCCAGGCACGCCGACACGCAGGACCCCAAGGACATCGTCCAGCCGTCGAAGCTGTCCTCGGAGCTGGGCTTCGCGGTGTGCGCGCAGTGCCATGGCCCGCGCCGTCCCCTCTTCCCCATCCTCGACCTGGCGCACCGCTTCCAGCCGGGCCAGAAGTATGAGGACTTCTACCAACCCATCGTCCTCTTCGTGGGCAACGAGCGCTCCGGCGACTACTTCACCGACGGCCGCCCCAGCACCTCCAGCTTCGAGTACCAGGCCCTCATCCAGTCGCAGTGCCACCTGCAGGGCAATGCGACCTGCCTCACCTGTCACACCGCGCCGCACGAGCCACACGCGCCCAACGAGCTGAACCTGCCGGAGAAGACGGCCGCGAAAATCTCCGTGGGCTCGGCCACCTGTCAGCAATGCCACGCGGACCTGTTCGCCGCGGGCGCGAAACACTCCAAGCACACCGGGCGCGCCGCGCAGGACTGCGTGGCCTGTCACATGCCGCCCGTCGTCTCCGGCGTGCTCGACAAGTTCGCGGACCATGCGCTCGACGTGCCCGCGCCGAAGAACACCACGCGCCACGGCATCCCCAATGCCTGCAACACATGTCACACGAAGGAGACGCCGGAGGCCATGGACCAGGCCCTGGCGAAAATGTGGCCGGACTCCGCGAAGCGGCAGGAGCGGCGCGTGCGCCTGGCGGACGCCTTCGACGACAAGACCGCGGACACCAGCCGGCCCGCGCTGGAGGCCGTGCTCGCGGACACGAAGGAAGCCGCGTCGCTGCGTGGCGTGGCGGCGAAGGTGCTCGGGCGGCGATACAAGCGCGAGGCCGTGCCCGCCCTGCGCGCCGCGCTGAAGGGGACGCAGGACAGCCTGCTGCGCGCGGACGTCATCGAGGCGCTGGGCGCCGTGGGAGGCAAGGAGGCCACCGAGGACCTGGCGGCGCTGCTCCAGGATGGCTCCACGTGGGTGCGCCAGTCCGCGGCGCTGACGCTGGCGAGCTTCGGCGACGCGCGCGGCACCGCGGCCGTGGAGGCGCTGGCGTCGCGGCCGGAGACCTCCGGGCTGGTCCAACCGCACATCATGCTCGGGCAGCTCGCCGTGCGTCGGAAGGACCTGACCACCGCCATCCGCGAGTTCGAGCGGGCGTTGGATTTGCAGCCCTACAACGCCGACGCGCTCGTCCGCCTGGCCGACCTCTATGTCGTCCAGGGACAGGTGGAGAAGGGCAAGGAGCGGCTCGAGGACGCGCTGCGCTTCGACCCACAGAGCCGCGCGGCGAAGCAGCGTCTGTCCATGCTCAAACAGGGTCGCTGAGCGGAGGACGCGAGCCCGCGGGCGCTCCATCCACTGCTGAGCAGGCTCTCGTCCCTTTTGTCAGACAGGCGGGGACCGGCCCCGGGGTACGTGGCCGGTATCGGGTGCCTCCCCTACCTCAGGGCACCCGATATGAACGCCCTGCTGCTCGCCCTCCTCCTCTCGCACCCTGGCTCCGAGCCAGGGGTGCCGCTCGCCCAGGCCCGGCCGCCGTCCGCCGTGCGACAGCGGCCCCAGGGACACGGCGCGCCCAAGGTGCTGCCCATCCAGAATCCCAGGCCACAGTCGGCCCAGGGACAGGGCATTCCCGTGACGCCCCAGGGAGCGCCGTCACAGGCGCCCGGCGCGCCACGGCGGGGCACCCCTCCCCAGGGGCAATGGGACACGTCCGCCCCAGGGCCCGGTGAGGACACCGGGACGAGCGACGACCCGCCGGAGCCACCGCAGCCCGAAGTGTCGGACCCGCTGCTGACGCCCATGCCGCCCGCGCCCATCCAGGTGAAGTCCTGGGAGGAGGCGCTGGACATGGTGCGGCAGAGCTCCACCGACTTGAGGACCGCGCTGGCCCAGGTGGAGTCCGCGGCGGGACAGGCGCGCATCGCGCTGGCGGGCCTGCTGCCCGTCATCACCGGCACGGTGGGCGTGCAGTACAACGTGCTGGACCCCGACTCGACGACCTTCATCGGCGGCGGCACGGGGGGTGGCGTGGGCGGTGGCGTGGGGGGAGGCATTGGCGGCGGTGTCGGCGGGGGCACGGGGACGGACAGCGTCCTGAGACCCACTCAGCCGCCGTTCGCGGGAATCCTCTCGGCCTCCGTGCCGCTGTTCGACCTGCAGGCCATTGACGCACGGCGCACGGCGCGGGAGGCCCAGCGCGCCGCGGCGTGGTCGCTCGCGGAGACGCGGCGTCAGCTCAGCGGCGCGCTCGCCCGGGCGCTGGTGCAGGTGGCCGCGCAGGAGCGACTGGCCGACGTCAACCGCGTCAACCTGCGCACCGCGCTGGAGCGGCTCGCCCTCGCGCAGCGGCGGTTGGATTTGGGCGCGGGCACCCGGTTGGACGTGGTGCGCGTGAAGCAGGACGCCGAGTCCGCGCGCGCCCTCGTCGTGTTGGGTGACGAGAATCTGCGACAGGCGCGCGAGGCGCTCGGGCTCGCACTCGGGTTGCCGCAGGCGGTGGGCCTGGCGAAGGGCGTGCGCGTGGACGAACTGCTCCAGAGCGCGCGGAAGGACTGCCGCCAGCTTCCAGAACTGGAGGGGCGCTCGGACCTGGCGGCGGCGCGCTCGCGCTTCAGGGTGGCGCAGCGGCAGGTCAGCTCGGTGAAGGCGCAGTACGCGCCCTCGATATCGCTGACGAGCACGACCATTGCCCTCACGGTGGAGGAAGACTTCGTCAACGTGCCCATCTGGAACATCGGAGCCAGCCTGCTCTTGCCCTTCTGGGACGGCGGGGCACGCGAGGGACTGCTGCGACAGTCCCGCGCGGAGGCGGAGGTCGCGCGCCAGCAGGTGGTTCAACTGGAGCGCTCCGTCACGGTGGAAGTCACCCAGGCGCGGCGTGGCGTGAAGGTCTCCCAGGCCTCGCGGGACATCTCGTCGCAGGAGCGGGTACTGGCCGAGGAGAACGACAGGCTCACCCGACGCAGTTTCGAGGTGGGCACGGGCACCAGCCTGGAGCTCATCCAGACAGCGGCGGCGCTGCGACAGGCGGAGCTGGCGCTGGTGGTGCGCGAGTTCCAGCTGGAGCAGGCGCGCGTCGAGGCATTCCTTGCGGAGGCGGCATGCGACTGGTGAGGACATGGGGCGCGGGGTGCGCGGTGGCGCTGGCGCTGGCGGGGTGCAAGGGCTCGAAGGAGGGAGACGCCCCCCAGGGCGGGCAGGCCGGCGCGGGGACGGCCCTGTCCGTGCAGACGCTGGCGCTGTCGCCCGGCGAGGTGCAGGAGGCCGGCGAGTACGTGGGCACGCTCATCTCCCGCAGCAGCATCTCCCTGTATCCCCAGGTCGCCGGCTACGTGCAGGCGATTCCGGTGCGCCCCGGCTCTCGCGCGCAGCGCAACGAGGTGCTGCTGGTGGTGGACCCGCGCAGGGAGCAGGCGGGGCTGCGCGCCACCCAGGCCCAGCGCGCGTCGGCGCTGGCGCAGCGCGAGTTCGCCCGGCGCACCCGGGAGCGCAGCGCGCAGTTGCTCAAGGAAGGGCTCCAGAGCCGCCAGGACTATGACCAGGCGGTGGCGCAGGCGCAGCAGGCGGAGGCGAGCGCGCGGGCGATTGAAGCGCAAATCCAGTCGCAGCGCGTGCAGCTCGGTTTCTACGAGGTGAGCGCGCCCTTCGCGGGCGTGGTGGGAGACATCCCGGTGAAGGTGGGCGACTACGTCACGCCGCAGACGCGGCTCACGTCGCTGGACCAGAGCAAGGTGCTGGAGCTGTCCGTGCAGGTGCCGGTGGACCGCGCCCAGCGCGTGCAGGTGGGGAAGACTCCGCTGGAGGTGCTGGACACGGAAGGCAAGGTGCTGGTGTCCGCGCCCGCCTTCTTCGTGGCGCCCACGCCCGCCGCGACGACGCAGTTGGTGGAGGTGAAGGCCGCCTTCGAGAACACGGGCAGGCTGCGCGCGGGGCAGCTGGTGCGCGCGCGGGTGGTGTACGCATCGCGCGAGGCGCTCACCGTGCCCACCGTCGCGGTGACGCAAATCAGCAGCCAGTCCTTCGTGTACCTGGTGGGCTCGGCCGACGGAGGCACCGTCGCGCAGCGCACGCCACTGGACGTGGGAGAAGTCACGGGCAACGACTACGAGGTGACGGGAGGGCTGGACGCCGGGGCCCAGGTGGTGGTGACGGGGTTGCAGTTGCTGCGCGATGGCCAGCCCATCAAACCCACGCCCGCGAAGCCCGAGGACCAGGGTGTGGGCGGCGCCTCCGACGCGGGCCAGTGAGAGGACGGCATGTTCACTGACTTCTTCATCCGCAGGCCCATCTTCGCCAGCGTGCTGTCCATCCTCATCACGCTGACGGGGGCCATCAGCATCCCCTCGCTGCCCATCGAGCAGTACCCGGACCTGTCGCTGCCGGAAGTGCAGGTGACGGCGACGTACATCGGCGCGTCGGCGGAGACGGTGGAGAGCGCCGTGACGACGGTGCTGGAGCGCCAGCTCAACGGCGTCCAGGGGATGCGCTACATCTCCTCCACCAGCAGCAACACGGGGCAGAGCAGCATCACCGTGACGTTCGACCAGGACCGCGACCTGGACATCGCGGCGGTGGACGTGCAGAACCGCGTGGCCACCGCGTCGCCCCAGCTCCCCGCCGCCGTCAACGCGCTGGGCATCACCGTCAACAAGGCGCAGACGCAGCTGCTCATGGCCTTTGGCCTGTTCGACGCGGAGAACCGCTACGACACGGGCTTCCTGAGCAACTACGCGGACGTCTACATCCGCGACGCGCTCCTGCGCGTGAAGGGCGTGGGCGACGTGCGCATCTTCGGCGAGCGGCGCTTCGCGATGCGGCTGTGGCTGGACCCGACGGAGCTGGCGCGGCGCAGGCTGCAGGCCTCCGACGTGGTGGCGGCGCTGAGCACGCAGAACGTGCAGGTGGGCGCCGGACAGGTGGGCCAGGAGCCGGCGCCTCCGGGGCAGAACTTCCAGTTCACGTTGCAGGTGCAGGGGCAGCTCGCCACGGCCGAGCAGTTCGGGGCCATCGTGGTGCAGCGTGGCCAGGATGGCTCGCTGGTGCGGGTGCGGGACGTGGGCCGGGTGGAGCTGGGCGCGGAGAACTACGCGCAGTTGCTGCGCTTCAACGGCCGGGACGCCGTGGGCCTGGGCATCTTCCAGCTCCCGGGCTCCAACGCGCTGGAGGTGCGCGACGGCGTCGTCGCGGAGCTCAACCGCCTGCAGAAGAGCTTCCCCCCGGGCATGAAGTACGAGGCCGCCTTCGACACCACCGTCGCGGTGCAGGCGTCGATTGAAGAGGTGCTCGTCACGCTGGGCGAGGCGGTGCTCCTCGTCGTGCTGGTCATCTTCATCTTCCTGCACGGCTGGCGCAGCGTGCTGGTGGTCGCCACCACGCTGCCGGTGTCACTGATTGGCACCTTCCTCTTCGTCAGCGCGTTCGGCTTCTCGCTCAACACCCTCACCCTCTTCGGCCTCACGCTGGCCACGGGTCTGGTGGTCGACGACGCCATCGTCGTCATCGAGAACGTGGAGCGCACCATGGAGGAGGGCTACTCGCCGCGCGAGGCCACGCAGCGGGGCATGCGCCAGGTGGCGGGCGCCGTGGTGGCCATCGCCCTGGTGCTGTCCGCGGTGTTCGTCCCGGTGTCCTTCTTCCCGGGCACCACCGGCTCCATCTACCGCCAGTTCGCGCTCACCCTTGCCTTCTCCATCAGCCTCTCCGCGCTGGTGGCGCTGACGCTCTCCCCTGCCCTGTGCGCCCGGCTGCTGCGGCCTCAAGAGGGCCAGAAGTGGCTGGCGTTCCGCAAGTTCGACAAGGGCATGGACCGCTTCCGCGACAGCTATGGCCGGCTCCTGGAGAAGCTCATCGGCCCGCTGAAGTGGCCGGTGGTCATCGTGTTCGCGTTGTGCCTCGTCGGCACCGTGCTGGTGTACCGGGCCACGCCCTCCGGCTTCATCCCGGACGAGGACCAGGGCTACATCATCGTCGCCGTGCAGGGCCCGGAGGGCACGTCGCTCGACTACACGCGGCGGGTGCTGCTCCAGACGGAGGACGTGCTGAAGAAGCAGCCCGAAGTGGTCGACATCTTCACCGTGGGCGGCTTCTCGCTGCTGGGCACCGGCGCCAACTACGGCACCCTCTTCGTCAACCTGAAGCCCTGGGACGAACGCAAGACGCGCGAGGAGAGCGTGGCGGGCCTGGTGGAGCGGCTGCGCGGTCCGCTCATCGGCATTGGCGGGGCGCGCGTGCTGCCCTTCCAGCCTCCGGCCATCCGAGGCGTGGGCAGCGTGGGCGGCTTCGAGTTCGTCCTGGAGGACCAGCTGGGCGGACGCTCCCTGTCGGACCTGGCGAAGACGACGGAGGCGCTGGTGGGCAAGGCCAACCAGGCCCCGGTGCTGCGCGGGGTGTTCTCCTCCTTCACCGCCAACACGCCGCTGCTCGATATCCAGGTGGACCGGGAGAAGGCGCTGTCGCTCGGCGTGCCGTTGGACTCGCTCTTCTCCACGCTCCAGGTGTACCTGGGCAGCCAGTACGTCAACGACTTCACCTTCTCCAGCCGCGTGTATCGCGTGTACGTGCAGGCGGCGATGCCCTTCCGCAGCGAGCCCAGGGACATTGGCGCGCTCTATGTGCGCTCGGCGGGCGGGGACATGGTGCCGCTGGAGGCCCTGGTGCGAATCAAGCCCATCACCAGCGCGCAGAACATCCAGCACTACAACCTGTATCGCTCCGCGGAATTGAACGGGCAGGCGGCCCCGGGCTCCAGCAGCGGCGCGGCGCTGGAGGCCATGGAGGGCGCGGCGCGCGAGGTGCTGCCAGAGGGGTACACCTACGAGTGGACGGGCCTGTCGCTGGAGCAGAAGGAAGCGGGTGGGCGCGTGCTCCTCATCTTCGGACTCGGTATCGTCTTCGTGTTCCTGGTCCTCTCCGCGCAGTATGAGAGCTTCGCGCTGCCCTTCGTCATCCTCCTCGGGGTGCCGGTGGCCATGCTGGGTGCGCTCGGGTTCCAGAACCTGCGCGGCCTGCAGAACGACGTCTTCTGCCAGGTGGGGCTTGTGATGCTCGTCGGACTCTCCAGCAAGAACGCCATCCTCATCGTCGAGTTCGCCGAGCAACTGCGTCACGAGGGAAGGAGCGTGATGGACTCCGCGATTGAGTCCGCGCGCACGCGCCTGCGTCCCATCCTGATGACGTCGTTCGCCTTCCTCATGGGCGTGGTGCCGCTGGTGCTCGCCTCGGGCGCGGGCGCGGCGGCGCGCAAGTCCCTGGGGACCACCGTGTTCGGCGGCATGTTGCTGTCGACCTTCGTCAACCTCATCTTCATCCCCGTGCTGTACGCGGTGGTGGAGTCCACGCGCTCCCGACTCCTCAAGCGGCACGAACACGCACGGCCCGATGGCGGAGGAACACCACCGCCCAACGAGCCGCCGCGTCCACAGCCGGCCTGAGCCACGTGGCGGGGCCGATACGACCCAATATCCCAAGCCGGAGGGTTCGCTATCCTCCGGCGATTCATGGCCCGCTCCATGCCCCTCGACGTCCAGCGTCGTCGGCTGTACGCGCTCAAGCGCGCTCCCGCATTGCGGCACACCAGCAACACCGTCCTCCTCCAGATGTTGGATGTGGCCTGGGATGTCACCTGGGCCAAGGACACGGTGCTGTGCGAGGAAGGCCAGGAGGCCCACGGCTTCTTCCTGCTGCTCGAGGGAGAGCTGGAGGCACACCGTGACGGCGAATTGCTGCTGACACTGCGTCCTGGAACCCCACTCGGGTTCGAGGCGCTGATGGGCGGCCACTACTCCGTCACCGCGCGCGCGGCGACCGCCTGCAAGGGCCTCTTCTTTCCACGCGATGGCGTGTGGACGCTCGTCCAGGCACGCGCGGGGCTGAGGCAGGACCTGAAGCGACTGCTGGCTCACGCGGAGCCACCGAAGCAGGAGGACCCGCTGCCGCAGGTGGAGGTGGTGACGTTCGCGAGCGAGGTGCGGGACACGCCGCTGTCCGAGCTCATCGAGCTGGTGGCCAAGGTCATCACCCACGACTTCAAGGACCGGGTGTTGCTGGTGCGCACGGCGGAGTCGGGCTCGGACGAGCTGCCGGTGAAGGGCGCGGACGGCGTGCTGCGCGCCACGGTACCGGCGTCCGAACCAGGGGCGCCGGGACGCCTGAGCGTGGCGCGCCTGCGGGAGCTGGCCCGGGAGCACGACCCGCATTACGTCTTCCTGGACGGCTGTCAGGTGACGGGCAGCGCGCCGCTCGTGGACAAGCACGTGCTCCTGGTGACACACCATGGGAACACCCGGGTGCCGCGCCCTGGAAAGGACCGCGTGCTGCCCACGGTGGTCATCGACCCGAGACATCCGACGCGGGAAGCCGAGCTGCGAGGCCGACCCCATGAAGGCCCCCGCGCGGACGCGCATGTCCTGCCGCCCTGTCGCCTGCGGATGGACCTGCGACGACTGGCGACGCTGAAGGTGGACGCAAGGCCGTTGACGGAGGTGGGCCTGAGCCCCGCGGAGCGGGACGCGCTGTCACGCTGGGCCCGGGCCATCACCCACCGTCGCGTGGGACTGGCGCTCAGCGGCGGCGGCGTGTGGGGCTTCTACCATGTCCACATCCTGCGCTGGCTGGTGGAGCACCGCGTGCCGGTGGACTTCGTCAGCAGCTCCAGCATGGGCTCGCTGGTGGGGGCCTACTTCTGTGGCACCGCGCTGGATGGCCACAGCGGCCTGGAGGGCCTGCACCGCCTGGAGGAGCGGGCCATGAGCCACCGGCTGTCGCTGGCGGCGATGGCGGCGGTCTTCACCACGTACTCGCTGGAGCACCTGGTGACGCAAGATTTGGGAGCCGTGGGGCTGGAGGAGCTGCCCATCCGCTTCCTGCCGGTGGCGACGGACCTGACGAGCGGCGAGTGCGTGGCGCTGGAGCGCGGCCCCGTGGCACGGGGAGTGCGCGCGAGTGGCTCGGCGCCCGGACTCTGGGCGCCCACGCTGGTGCCTCCCGCACGCTACGTGGACGGAGCCTTCACCAGCATGGTGCCCGCGAGCGTGTTGGTGAGCGCGGGCGCGGACCTGGTGTTCTCCAGCAACATCTTTCCCTTCGGCCTGCGTGAAACAGCCTGGATGCCGGAGAGCCGGGTGGGCCGATTCCTCGCGGGTCTCAATCCTGTATCGAGGGCGCTGGACCTTGTTGCCAGCGGTGTGTTGCTGTTGCATCGCAGCGGTGACGCGGAGAGCTTGATGGCGGACGTGAGTTACGACATCCAGTCAGCGGACACTCCGCTGAGAACGGCGATGGAGTTCACCAAGGCGCGAGACATCCTGAAGCGCGCCGCGTCGGATGAAGCGCTGGCCTGGAAGCTCACGGAGCTGCGCGCCCACTGGGAGCAGATGCGCCTGCACTGCGGTCCCCACGGGCGGCGCTGTGGAGGACAGCAGGCGGCATGATTCCCGTGCGAATCCTGGGAACGGCGAGCCTGCAGCCCGGCCCGGCCGTGACGACCGAGGAGCTGTGCGCGCGCGTGGGCCGTGACGCGACGGAGGTGCTGCGCAAGACGGGCATCCGCTCGCGGCACTTCGCGCCACCGGGGACGAAGGCGGCGGACGTCGCGGCCGAGGCGCTCCACGGCGCGCTCGTCGCGGCTGGACTGGAGGCGAAGGCGCTGCGGCGCATCTTCTGCGTCTCGTCCATGGGCGGGGATGTCACCACGCCCGCCACGGCGAACCGGGTGGCCGCGGCGCTGGGCCTGTCGGGGAGCTGTGACGCGATGGACCTGAGCAACGCGTGCATGGGCTTCCTGAGCGCGTTCGACCTCGCGGCGCGCTCGGTGGCGACGGGGCTGGGGCCGGTGGGCGTCGTCTCGGTGGAGCTGCTGTCGCGCACGACGACGCCGGACGACCCCAGGCCCTACCTGGTGCTGGGAGACGCCGCCGCCGCCGCGGTGCTCGGGGCCGGACGGCCCGGGGAAGGCGTGCTGGGCGTGGCGCTGGGCAACGACGGCTCGCTGCCGACGGACGTGGTGCTGGAGAACCCGCACGCGACGGGTAAGCCGGAGCGGATGCGCTTCCTGACGCCCAGCAAGGAGATGACGCGCGTGGCGCTGGACGCGCTGCTGCGCGCCGCGCGCACGGTGTTGGAGGAGGCCCAGGTGGCCCTGCGCGACGTGGAGTGGGTGCTGACACACCAGCCCAACGGGCGGATGCTGGAGGTCGTCCTGGATGCGATGGGCGTGGAGGCGGCGCGCGGGGTGCGCGTCGTGGACACGGTGGGCAGCGTGGGCTCCGCGTCGCTGCCCACGAGCCTGGACCGCCTGTGGCGCACGCGGCCGGTGAAGGCCGGGGACCGCGTCCTGATGGTGGGCGTGGGCGCGGGCGTGGCGCACGGCGCGGTGCTGTACCGGGTGGGAGGATGACGCGCGCCGGTGGGCTGCCTCTCGCCGCGTGGCTGGGCGCCTTCGGGTGGCTGCGGCGCTACCACCGCTACGAGGTGGTGAACCTGGAGCCGCTCTTGCGTCCTGGCGCCAAGCTCATCGTCGGCTACCACGGGCGCCCCCTCGCGGTGGACCTCTGCATGTTGACGGTGACGTTGCATGAGCACCTGGGCTACCTGCCACACGGCGTGGCGCACGGCGCCTTCGAGCGCATCCCCGGGATGCGCGCGGTGGTGGACGGGCTGGGCTTCGTCACCGGAGATGACCCCCGGCTGGCGGAGGCGGTGGCGCGAGGCGAGCACGTGCTGTTGCAACCTGGAGGCACGCGCGAGGGATGTCGCAGCTACCGGCATCGCTACCAGGTGAGCTGGGGCGAGCGGCTGGGCTACCTGCGGCTGGCGGTGCGTTACCGGCTGCCCATCGTCCCCGTGGGAGGCAGCGGCATGGATGACGCATACCTGGGCCTCAATGACGGGTACGCGCTGGGCAGACGCATGGGGATGCCGGCGCGGCTGCCGCTGTGGCTGGGCCTGGGCGCGACGGGGGTGTGGCCGCTGTCGCTGCCCTTTCCCGTGAAGATGACGCAGTGGGTGGGGGAGCCGCTGACGCGTCATCTGGAGCCGGGCTTCGACGCGGGCAAGCGAGAGTCGATGTTGGCAGCACACCAGGAAGTGGCGGGCGCCGTGCAGGCGCTCTTGGACCGGGCACGCGGCCGGCGGCCCGAGGCGATGGACTGAGCGAGGCAGGGAAGGCAGAGGGGCGATGAGCGACTCGGAGGAGGAGAGAGGCAAGGGAGAGCGACCATGGGCGCTCATCCTGGGGGCCTCTTCGGGCACCGGCGCGGCGATTGCCAACGCGGTGGCGCGCAAGCCGGGGCTGGATGTGTTTGGAGTCCACCGGGGCCGCTACGTGGACAACGCGGCGCTGGTGGAGCGTCAGGTGAAGGAGGCCGGACGACGCGCGCTGCTGTGGCAGGCGGACGCGTCCACGCCCGAGGCGGCGGAGGCGGGTGTGCAGGCCTTGCGCGAGGTGGCGGGGCCTCGCTCGGTGAAGCTCTTCGTCCACTCGATTGCAGGCGCATCGGTAGGGCGGTTCCTGTCGGAGGGTGAGGACCGGCTCCACGCGCGGCGCATGCGCAGGACGTTCGACACGATGGCGCACTCGTTCGTGTACTGGGCGCAGGCGCTGGTGGCCGAGGACATGCTGGCGCCGGACGCACGGCTCCTGGGGTTGCAGAACTCGCTGGACGAGACGCACCTGTCGAACACGGCGCTCATCAGCGCGTCGAAGGCGGCGCTGGAGATGTACGTGCGTTATCTGGCGATGGAGCTGGGCGGCAAGGGGCACCGGGTGAACCTGCTCAAGTTCGGCACGGTGCTCACGCCCGCGCTGAAACACGTGTACTCACCCGAGGCCCTGGTGCGACTGGAGGCGGCCCACGCGCGCATGAATCCCGCGGGACGCATGTGCACGGTGGAGGAGGTGGCGAACTTCGTCGGCGTGCTCACCGGTGACGAGGCGGGCTGGTTCAACGGCGCCACCATCGACTTCACCGGCGGCATGACGCTGCGTCTGTTGGACCTGGTGCTCAACCCGTGACGGGAACCACCGCGAGCTTCGGCATCCGGAAGCGCAGGCAGTAGAAGAACGGCGACACCTGTTCCTCCAGCACGTCCGTCGCGCGGGAGGGCAAGAGCTCCCGGGGACAGTGCGCGTCGCGCGTGTAGAACGTTATCGCTCGGAACGCGGCGCGCTGGAGGAGCGAGGGTCGGTGGGCCGCGTCCAGCTGCTCGTCCACCACCACCACCGGCGTGCCCGGCTTCGCCACGCGCGCCAGCTCTCGCAGTCCCGCGGCCGGGTCTCGATAGCCGCCAATTCCTCCCACGCTCAGCACCCGGTCGAACATGCCCGAGGGAAACGGCAGCGAGTGCCCGTCCGCCATCATCAACCGCACGCCCGGGTAGCTCCCCTTGCGCAGCCGATGCTGGCAGCGGCCCAGCATCCCCTCGCTCAGGTCCACGCCCCAGACCTGGACCTCCTGTCCCGCGCCCAGCTCGCGACGGATGAGCGGCAGGTTCGCTCCGGCGCCCACGCCCACCTCCAGGATGCGAAGGGGCGCTCCATCGTCCGACGAGGGGGGCAAGGCGCCCAGCTCCAGGCGCCGGATGTAGCCCGCGCGCATCTTCGACTCGGTGACGGACTGGAGCAGCGGCGTCAGCACCTTCGTCAGCGGGTCATGCAGCGCCGGCAGCCCGTCGTAGATGACGCGCATCAGCCGGTCCGTGCCGCGCACCGACTCCTCGCGATACAGCCGCGCGAGTCCGCGCTTCACCGGCCACGCCTCACCGCACCCTCCGCAGCGCAGCCAGCCCCACGACAGGCGGCCTTCCTCCTGCTGGCCGTGGAACACCAGTGTCCCGGCGCAGGCCGGGCAGGCCAGCAACGCGACGTCCCCTGCTTCCAATCCGCTACGCACCCGGACTTTGTAGCACCCTCGCCCGGGCCAGGTCGTCCTGCGCGCCCATGTGTTCGAAGCGCTCCAGTGCGCGTGTCAGGTGCGGACGTCTCGCCGGGTCCTCGGGCGGCAGGTGCCGCGCCAGCTCGAACCGCGCGCGAGCCTCCTCGTACGCCGTCTCCTTCGCCGTCGACATGGCGACACACTCGCGCCACGCCTCGTACGCGCGAGGCGCGTCACCCGACAGCCACGCCTCCAACCCGCGCCACAGCTTCGCCGCGGGCTGCGCGAAGAGGAACACCTTGGCGAAGCTCTCCACCGCGCGGCACGCCGCCCGCGCGTTCTCCAGCAGCGACACGTCGCGGCCCCCCTCGAGTTCCCAGAGGGTGAGCAGCACCTCCGCCACCGCCGTGACGGGGAAGTAGATGAAGTGCGCCACCGACTTTCCGGCCACCAGCTTCGCCAGGGCCTTCTCCGCCGCCACCCGCGCGCCGGCCAGGTCTCCCTCGCGCAGCCGCAGGAGCGCCAGCGAGCCATCCAGGATGATGCGGTCGGTGAGGCCGCCCTGCGCCTCCGTCCAGACCACCGTCTGCTCCAGGGCCGCGCGAGAGCGCGCGTGCTCCCCCAGGCGCAGATGGATGTACCCCTGGTAGTGCAGCGCCCAGTGCTGCGTCTGGAGCGCCCCGCGCCGCCGCGCCGAGTGCTCCAGCCAGTCCATCAGCGGCAGGCCCCGGTGGAACTTCCCCTGGTAGCAGGACACCACCGTGAGGAGCGCGCGGCACTCCTCCGCGAGCCGCAGGTCACCCACCGAGTCGACGATGCCGATGGCCCGCTCCAGCCACGCCTCCGCCTCCGCCCACCGCGCCATGTACGTCGAGTACACGGCGTTGCGACACAGCACGTAGGCCAGGTCCGCGGGGTTGCCCATGCGCTCGGCCACCTCGCGCGCCCGCCCCACCCACGCCTCCGCCACCGGACGCACCGGCACCGTGCCCGCCACCACCGCCATGTTGGTGTAGCCGCGCGCCAGCTCCGACGACGCGCCCGCGGGCTCACACAGGTTGAGCATGCGCAGGCCCGCCCAGAGCACGGGCAGCGCCTCCTGCCCGTAGATGAACGCGTCGGTCAGCCGCATCAACAAGCGGCCCGCGACGCGACGCACCCGCCGCCGCTCCTCCGTCTCCACGTCGTACGCGTCCGGCCGCGCGCTCTGCGCCAGCCGCAGGCCCACCTGCACCAGCGTGCCCAGGGCCCAGCCCATGCGCGTGGTGGGCACCGGCCAGCCGAAGTGCCGCAGCGCCCGCTCCGCGTGTCCCCGGAACGCGGCCAGCTCGCCCAACTGGAAGCGCGCCTCTGCCAGCAGCGCCTCCAGGTGGCCCAGGTGCAGCGCGTCGCGCGCGGGCACCCGCTCCAGCGCACGCGCGAGGAAGGGCAGCGCCTCGCGACAGGCACCCACCCGCAGGGCCTCTTCACCGGCGCGCTGCGCGTACTCGGCCTCGCGCGTCGAGTCGCCCGCCTCGCCCCAGTGGTAGCAGAGCGCCGCCGTCCGCTCCGAGCCATCGCGGTGCGCCGCCTCCATCGCCTCCGCCACCCGGCGGTGCAACAGCGGGCGCTCCGCCGCGGCCAACTCCTCCAGCACGCCCTCGCGCAGCTTGTCGTGCGCGAAGCGCCAGTGTCCGTCCGCCACGTCCAGCACCGCCGCCGCCGCGCAGTACGACAGCCAGCGCTCCACATCCACGCCGGGCGCCGCGTGCCTCAAGAGCGCCACGTCCACCTGTCGCCCGACGATGGCGGCCACGCGCAGCAGGTCCCGCGAGCTGGCGGACACCTTCTCCAGGCGCCGCCGCACCAGTCGTCGCACGCCACCCGCGAAGACGCGCTCCGGCAGCGGCATGTCGCCCAGCCGGTCCAACCCGCCCGCCTCCTCCGCCAGCGCTCTCGCCACCTCCACCAGGAAGAAGGGGTTGCCCTCCGTCTCGCGGCGCAACAGCTCCACCAGGTGCGGCCGCCCCCCGGCCGGGCCAATCATCGACTCGCTGAGGACGGCGATTTCGCCCGCGTCCAGCCGGGGCAGCCGCAGCACGTCCAGGCCCGGAAGCTGCGTGGGCAGCGTGGGCGCCTCGTCGTCGCGGAAGCTGCCCAGGAGCAGCAACGGCAACCCCGTGGCGCGAGCGGCGAGCCGAGACAGCAACAGCAGCGATTCCCCGTGGGCCCAGTGCAAATCCTCCAGGAGCACCACCGTGGGCTGCGTCAGCCGGGAGAAGATGTCCTCCACCACTTGCAGCAGGCGCGCCTGCGCCATCTCCGCGCCCAGCTCCGCGGGGTCCGGCACGGCGCGCCCCAGGATGAGCTCCAGGTCCGGCACCAGCGGCTTGAGGATGCTGGCCTCGCGGTCATCCAGCGGCGTGAGGATGGACAGCCAGCGCAGCACCGGGCGCCACTCCTGATACGGACTGCCGCCCGCCGCCACCGCCTGGCCGCGCAGCACCACCGCGCCGCGCACCAGCGCCAGGGGCCGCAGCTCGTCGAGCAGGCGCGACTTGCCTACCCCGCTCTCTCCACCCACCAGCAGCCCGCCGCCATGCCCCAGCAGCGCCGCGTCCAGCACGGAGGACAACAGCGACAGCTCGCGCGCGCGGCCCACGTAGCGCGCGGCCTGCAGGAAGCTCTCGCGCGTGGTGACGGACTCCGCGGGCACCGGGCGATGGGTGGCCGCGCACAGCGCCGCAATCACCTCGTCCGCGCTGCGAGGCCGCCGCCGCGAGTCCTTGGAGACCAGGCGCTCCAGCACCTCGTGCAGCGCCTCCGGGAAGTCCGGGGGTGCCGGCGGGGCCTTCCCGTCGAAGGGCAGCCGTCCGAAAATCATCTGGCACGCCATGGCGCCCACGCTGAAGAGGTCCGTCACCTCCGAGGGAGGCTGGTCCTCGAACAGCTCCGGCGCCAGGTAGCCTGGCGTGCCGCCCGGCTGCGCGCGGTGCACCTGCTCGCGTCCCACGGCGAGCCCGAAGTCGAGCACCTTCACCTGCCCGCGCGCCACCAGCACGTTGGCGGGCTTGAGGTCGCGGTGGATGATGCCTCGGCGGTGCAGGTACGCGAGCGCCTGGAGCGTCTGCACCAGCAGGTCCACCTGCACGTCGAGCGGCTGATTCACGCCCGCCTGCACCAGGTGCCGCGCATCCTCCAGCAGGTCCATGGCCAGGTACGGCCGGTGCTCGGCATCGAAGCCGTAGTCGAGCACGCTGATGACGTGGGGATGTCTCACCGACGCCAGCGTCTGGAACTCGTGCGCCAGCGACAGCGCCAGCTCATGGCGCGCGGCGGAGGACGGGGTGTTCTCGCCCACGGGCGGCTTCACCAGGTCTTCCACCGTCTTGTGCAGCCGCTTGATGGCGACCGGGCCGTTCAGCAAATCCTGCGCGCGCCACACCGTGCCCGCGCCGCCCCGCCCCAGGAAGTCGGCAATCCGGTAGCGCCCCCCGACGACCTCGCCGTCGAAGAGACGGCGCGCCGGGTCCTCGAGCCGAGGCTGTGTCGCATCCAGTGGGATTGAACGCATGTGCGGGGGGCCGCCCGCCGGCATGATAACGAAGATTCAGGTTATCCGGGGGGTTGCTTTCACCCGGGTGATACACGGGTTGTTACACACCCGGCACCGGGCGCCTTTCCCATTGCCCTCCGGGGTAGGAGGGCCCGCCTGCCGGAATGTTCAGCGGCCGATGAGGCTCGCCAGGCCCCGGCCGCCCTGGATGGCGCCGAAGATGAGGGCTCCGAAGTAGCCGATGGTGCCCAACGTCATGCCGTGGCCCGCCAGGATGGCGTAACCGTCACGCTGAAGAATGCCGATGGCGAAGAACAGCGCGGCCAGCGCGGGCAGGGTGTTGCTGAACGGCACGAGGCCGAACGGCGCCATCAGCAGCACGCCGGCGACGAACAGCATGAAGCCGTTGAAGCGGTTGGTGCTGGCGCCGTGGGTGAGCGCGAGCAGCCGCGGCTTGCTCAAGCGGTCCACCTTGGTGAACACGTCGGCGCCCTTCTCCAGCGCGGGCTGGAGCGACGCGCGCGCGAGCTTCCTGTCCATCAGCTTGCGCGGCAGCCAGGGCACGCGGTTGAACGTCACGCCCACGCCAATGAGGACGATGAGCGCGCCGAACACGGTGGACACGCCCGGGACGGACACGGGCAGGAGGAAGGGGAAGGTGAGGATGCAGCAGAAGAGGAGCAGGCCCTGCTCGCCACACGACTGCATCAGCTCGCGCACGGTGAGCGACTCGGGCAGCCGCGCGGCCAGGGACCGCAACGTGGCGGACAACTGGGTCTGGGTGTCGGAGAACTGAGCGGAGGGCGAGGACGACGAGGGCGTGGACATGGACGCCCGCTGACTACCACGACCGGCCAGCCCGTGGTCAGCTCCAGGCGATGTCGTACACCGCCTCCTCGCCCTCCCGACGAACGACCTGCACGGAGGGGTGACGAGCGCCGCTGGCCTCGAGTCCCGCGAGGAAGAGGCCCACATAGAAGCCCGCTACCACCACGGGCCGGCAGGTGAGCGCGTAGCGCCCGGGCCCCCGAGGCTCCAGTGACGCCTCCAGGTAGTTGGTGCCCGTGCGCAGGTTGCGCGTCATCCGCGCCAGCATCCGTTCAGGCCCCAACAGGCGCACGGTGGTGAGCAGCGCGCTGCCGATGAGCGTGGAGCCGAAGCCCTCGACGAAGCGGCGGCCCACGACGACGGCGCCCTCTTCCAGCGGCATCTGCGGCGCCAGCGTGTCCGCGGCCACCTTCAGCGCGCCCAGCCACACCTCCAGCGGATAGGCGGGGGCGAGCCGTCCGTTCGTGTCGATGCCCACCTGCTTGAGCCGGCCGACGCAGCGCTCATCGAGCTGGTCTCCCAGCGCGCGGATGAGGCCTTCAAAGCTCTGGGGGAAGACGAGAGGCTCGCGGGTGTCCAAGGCGGGCGGATGCTAGACACAGGACACCGCGCTCCGCATCCGGCAGGTTGCCGAATTCGCGGGAACTGAAACATCCACTGGTGAACATCTGTCTCGTCCTCGGGGATGACCCAGGGGGTGCGCGTGCCTATCTCGAAGGCGCATGCGCGGGTGGGTGGCATGGGTGGTGGCGGCGTGGGTGCTGACGGGGTGCCCCGTCGCGTGCACGGAGGAGCGACCGAAGCCGTTCCAGCTCACGGGTGAGGTGGGCTCACACGGGCCGGACTTCGCGGTGGCGCTGTATCAGACGGTGGGTGTGCGCATGGCGCCGGGCAACCGGCTGACGTGGGCCAACAACGGCGCCGTGTTCGACGTGATGGAGGAGGAGATTCGCAAGGCGCGCTCCTCCGTGCACCTGGTGATGTTCATCTGGCGACCGGGGCGTGCGTCGGACCGGATGGTGGCGGCCATGGCCGAGCGGGCGCGCGCGGGGGTGGCGTGTCGGGTGATGGTGGACCCCTTGGGCAGCGCGGGCTTCGAGACGGACGTGAAGCCACGCCTGGAGGCAGCGGGCTGCCGGGCGCACCTGTTCCGACCGCTGCCCGCGGACGAGAACCTGGCGCGCAACCACCGCAAGCTCTTGGTGGTGGATGGCCGCGTCGGCGTCACGGGCGGGTTGGCGATTCAGGACGAGTGGCTGGGCGAGGGCCTGCGTGAGGAGGAGTGGCGCGACACGAACGCGCGCGTGGTGGGCCCGGTGGTGGAGCAGATGCAGCAAGCGTTCGCGGAGAACTGGCAGGAGACGACGGGAGAGCTGTTGCCCGTGAGCGACTTCCCCACGCTGGCGCAGCCGGTGCCCGGGCTCGACGACGCGGGCGCGGGCTGGGCGGCCTTCGTGGGCAGCACCGCGAACCCCGAGGTGACGCGAGCGGAGCGGCTGACGCAGTTGATGGTGCGCGCGGCGACGAAGCGGCTGTGGATTGCCCAGTCGTACTTCACGCCGAACGGGCCGCTGTCGGAGCTCTTGCAGGAGCGGGCGCGCGCGGGGGTGGACGTGCGCGTGCTGGCGCCGGGGGACCTCAACGACCAGGAGATCATCACCGTGGCGCAGCGCGCGACGTATTCGTCGTTGCTGGAGGCGGGCGTGCGCGTCTGGGAATACCAGCCGTCGATGATGCACGCGAAGACAATGCTCGTGGATGACCGGCTCGTCCTGGTGGGCTCCATCAACTACGACCCGCTGTCCTTCAACGTGCTGGAGGAGGGCTCGCTGGTGCTGGAGGACCTGGACGCCGCGAAGCAGATGGAGGCCTTCTTCCTGGAGGACCTGACACACGCGCGCGAGGTGGGTGACTCCGGGCAGGCGCGGCGCTGAGCAAGCGCGACACGTCCGATAGGCGGCGTCGCTTCGTGGGCGGACTGGGCAGCCTCGCGACAGTGTGCTGAAGAGGGGCCACCCCTTCCCGCCGCTGGAGCCGCCGCCATGACGCAGCCATCCCGCCTTCTCTTCGTCGCCGGAGCCACGGGCGCCACGGGGCGCAACGTGGTGAAGCAGGCCCTGGCGCGCGACGTGCCGTTGATTGCACACGTGCGCCCCAAGAGCGCGGACACCGAGCCGGCGCGGAGCTGGCCGCGCAAGGCCGTCGTCGAACTGGCGAGCGGCGAGCCGCTGGCCGAGGCGATGAAGGGGAGCACCACGGTGCTCCAGCTCATCGGCACGATGCGCAAGCGCTTCGCGTCGGGGGACACGTATGAGTCGAGCGACATCGGCACCACGCGGCAGCTCGTGGAGGCGGCGAAGCGCGCGGGGGTGGACCACCTTGTCCTGCTCAGCTCGGTGGGCGCGGGCCGGCCGGTGGGGGCCTACTTGAAGGCGAAGGCGGAAGCGGAGCGGCTGGTGCGCGAGAGCGGCATCCCCTGGACGGTGGTGCGCCCGCCCGCGTTCGAGGGCGAGTACCACCGCCCGCCCGCGCTGCTGCGCACGCTCTCGAAGCTGCCGCTGCTGGGCGGGCTGCGGCCCATCCACCTGGACCAGCTGGCCGCCGTGCTGCTGCATGTCGCCCAGAAGCGAGCACCGCTGAACACGGTGCTCGAAGGGGACAGGCTGTGGCAGGAGGTGGCGGCGGCCGGCGCGTGAGCTCTCCACGTGCCGGCCTGGAGCCAGGGCCTCGCGCTCAGCGCGTCTCGCCCGTCACCTTGGGGAAGTACTGGTCGAGGAGCCGGAACCGCTCCGGCATCAGGGCCCGAATCTCCTCCTCGTGGGGCGTGCCGCGGACCTGCGCGTAGAGCTTGACCGTCTCGGAGAAGTCCTCCTCGGCGGAGTCCGTGGCGTAGTTGGACGGAATCACCACGTCGCGCTCGGCGGCGGCGGCCCAGTCCTGCCACTGCTGACTGCTCGGCCCCCCCCACTCTTTCTTGGAGATGGTGTGAGCCAGCTCGTGGACGAGGGTTCCATTCACCTGGTCCTGCGTGCGCTTGTCGGGTACGGGATGGATGGACACCTGCCCATTCTGGTCAGCGGTCATGTACGCGCGGAAGTTGGGATTGCCGGTGGCCCGGGCGTTCTTCGCGTCATCCTTGTGCGGCTGGTTGCTCACCGTCACATTCTTGAGGTTTTCCCGAGCCCAGGGCGGCAGCGCTTCGATTCCCCGGGCGACCTCCTCCAGGGTGGGCAGGTGCATTCCCGCGGGCACCTGATTGGGGGGCGGCATGGTCACGATGTAGTCGCGCCCACCCACGGTGACGCGGTGGTCAGTGGTGCCCGACGGCCGCGTACCGAGGAGCTTCGTCGGGTTCTCCAGAGGCCGAGGTTCACCCTGCTCCGGGACGGTGGGCACCTGTCGGGGAACACCGGCGCGGTCACCGCCCGTGGGGCTCGACAGGAACCTCCGCAGATAGTCGGTCTGCTCCGTGGCGTTCTGCTCGTTGGGGTCCAGGTAGCCACGATTGACGTTGTTGAAGAGCGACTGCCGCATGGGCTGCGACAGCTGCGGATTGTTTCCTCCCGCCAGGCGCACCAGCGCCTCCTGCTCGTTGCCCTGAAGGCCGGCGAACCCCTGGCTGTCGAGCACGGTCTGCAACGTCCTGCGGTCCTCGGGGCCCAGGTTGTTCCAGGCCGTGTTCACCGCCTGCTGCACGCCCTCCGGCAGCGGGCGCCCGTTCGCGGACGTGGGCGCATCCTCGCGCGCCACGTATCCACGGCCGGTCGTCAGGGAGTCCACCTGCGCCGCATGAGCGTTGAGCTGGCTCTCCACGCTGGCAATCTGCCGCTCCATGTCCGCGAGCTGCGCGGCCGTGGCCGGCGTCTGATTGCCCGTGGCACCCGCGATGCCTTGATTGAGCGTCGCCTGCGCGGCCTCCAGACTCCGGAGGATGTTGGAGAGCTTCTGCACCTCGAGCCGGGACTCGAAGCCCTGGCTGCCGTAGCCCGGCATGCCGGTGATGGCCTGCTTCACCTTGTCGATGAGCTGGCGTGCCTTGCCCACCGCGCCCTCGTAGCGCTGGAGCACCCGCGCCGTCTCCATGTGCGCCTGGATGTCCTCGGCCGTCGCTTCCGGGCCCGCCTCGATGCGCACCCTGCCGTCGTCGTAGCGCACGTGCGTCGTGCGACCCTGGAGCTCGGGGTTGCGCACCACGGGCACGGGGGGACGTCCCGTGTTGTCCGTTCCCACCTCGGGCGTCTGCGCGGGCGTCGTGGCGCCCGGCCGGTCCGTGCGCGACGGGCCTGCCGTCGGGGGCACGGGGATGAGCTGTCCCGTCGCGGGGTTCACCCGGTACTCGGTGGGCGCGGGACGATTCTCCACCGTGTTCTGGGGAGGACGCCCGGTCTGCTCGGGTCCACCCGTCGTGCCGGGCCGGGTGTCGGTGCCCGTCGTCGTGCCGGGTCGATTGTTCGTGCCCGTCGTCGTGGTGCCCGGCCGGTCCGTTCCGCCCGTGGTGCCGGTATTCCCCGTCGAGCCGTTGGTGCCATCCGAGCCATTCGACCCGTTGGAGCCGTTGCTCCCCGACGTCCCGTCGCGCCTGCGTCCGCCGACGCTGACGGTGGTGCCCGCGCCGCCGTTGGCGCCCTCGGCCGTGACGTCGCGGTGGCGGGCGTTGACCTCGAAGTCCACCACGCCCAGCTTCGCGCCCACGCCCAGCTCGCGGTCCTTGAACGAGCCCGAGGTGAACTTCGCCTCCAGGTCCAGGCCGTCGAAGGCGTTGTCGAACTTGCCGTCCATCAGGTTCTTCGTCACCTGCTGGAGCTGCTCACCCTTCAGCCCGCTGATCTCCGCGGTGAAGAACTTCCCCGCGGGCCCCGCGTCCACCGAGCCCGACACGGAGATGCTCGTCTCCGCGGGCCCCGCGAACGCCGCGGTGGCGGGGCTCGCGATGAACGCCAGCACGTCCTTGGCGTCCAGCTTGCTGGCATCCAACGGAATCTTCGTCTCCAGGCTCACGGAGCCGGTGACTTCTCCGCCGATGTTGAGCCCCGCGTCACCCTTGAGTCCTCCGGCGATGCTCGCCGCGCCGGAGCCCTCGATTTCGAGCGACCGCACCAGATGCGTGGGCTTGCCGTTCTCGAACTCCACCCGGAAGCTCGCCGTCGCGCCGATGCTGGCCGACAGCTCCGCGCTGGCCGGACCCAGCTTCCCGCCGAGGCCCGCCTCCGCCTCCGCGCCCATGTTCACTTCCATCGCCGACAGGTGGTCGAGGAGGAACTTGTGGTCCTCTCCACCGGAGGCCAGCGCCGCGGGCCCCTTGCCCAGGATGACGGCCGCCTTGGCCGCCTCCTCCGGCGTGTCGAACGTCATCTCCATGCGGCCACCGGCCGACACCGACGCCGAGCCCACCAGGCCCACGCCGACATCACCCGTCACCTCCGCCGACAGCTGGTACTTCCCGTCGGCCGTCTTCTCGACCTCCACCTCGCCTTCGATGCCGGCCTTCAGGCCCACCTTGACGTCGAGGTTGCCGCTCAACGTCAGCGTGTCGCCCGGGCTGTTGAGCTTCTTGATTTCGTCCGCCACCGCGCCTTCGATGGGCGCGGTCACCTGGTCGATGACGTAATCAATCGGCTTGAGCACCGCGTCCTTGGCGAAGCCCAGCGCGTCCTTGGCGAAGTCTCCCGCCGCGCCCGCCAGGTCCCCGAGCCCCTCGGTGACGAAGTCCTTCGCGTCCTGGTACCAGGGGAGCTGGCGCTCCTTGTCGAGCTCCTTGGGCTTCGCGCCCGACGCCACCTTGCCGTCGGCGCCCGTCTCGAACTCGACGTGGTCGTACTTCCACCGGTTGTCGTCCGCCTCCTGGAGGCTCTTCACCTGCGTGGGCTCGTGCTTCATCTGGAGCTGGCCGTCGGGGCCCACGGTGCCGGAGGAGTTCAACACCGTCTGCGTCCGGTTCGCGTAGCCGTCGTCGAAGCGGCTGCCGTCCGGGTCATACCCCGTCACGGTGGTGTTGCTGGTGATGTTGCCCTGCGTCTGCTTGGTGAGGGCGGGCAGCGAGTCGGTGGACGCGGCGTCCTTGGGCCCGTAGGTGACCTCCTGCTGGCTGCGCGCCACCTGCACGCCGTTGCCGTTCTTGTCCGACGCGAGCGGCTGCGTGGACACCGACTCCGTCTTCTGCGTGGAGGTGGCGGGCTCGCCCTGCGCGTTGAAGCGCGTCTCCTCCGTCAGCGTGAGGCTGGACTCGCCGGGCTTGAGGGTGGTGGGGTCCCGGTTCGTGTCGTGGTGGTCCTCGCCCTTGGAGGCGTCGTTCAGGGCCTTGCCCTGCTTCGCCTCGAAGTCGCTGACGGCGTTCGCGTCGAAGCCCGGAGTGTGGATCTCCGTCTTCTTCACCTGCTTAGCGGGCAGGCCCTGCGCGTTGAACTCCGTGTCCGTCGTGACCGTCGTCGGGCCCTGGGGCGTGTTGGGCCGTCCCACCAGCGCCGCCGAGGGCTTCTCCATGCGCACCTCTTCGGAGCGCGACTGGGGCAGTGCCGTAGCGGGGTTGTACTTCGTGGTGGACGTGGTGGTGGTGGCGCCCGTCTCCGGGCTCTGCGTCGTCTGGCTCTTGCGCGACTCCAGGCTGGTGGTCTTGCCCTGCGCATCCGACGACCTCGTCCACGTCGTCTCGCTCGTGCCACCTTCCTTCGGTGACTCCTTCGCCGTCACCGTGGACGTGTAGCTGCCATCGGGCTTGATGGTGACGGTGTTGCCGCTCTTCGCGTCGGACAGCACCGTCTCGCCGGTGGACGCGTTCTTCTTCACGTCGTAGTTCGCGCCCGAGGACGGGTCGGTGAACTTCTGTCCGTCCGCCAGCTTGGAGGCGTCCTGGACGTCCTTCGCATCCACCGCGTCGAGCGAGGCGGGCGACCCGTCCACGGGCTTCGGCGCGGGGACCTCCGCCTTCGGGGGAGCGGTGGTGCCGAGCAGCTTCTCCAGCTCGGCCGTGCGACTGGAGCCCTCGAACGCGGAGACAAGCTCGTTCTTCTTCGGCTTGACGCTGTCGATGTCCTTCTGGGTGAAGGGAGGAGTCTTCTTCTCCTGGGTGGCGGCGGTGTTCGCCTTGCCCATGGCCTCCTCGGCCTTCTTCGCGGTGAGGGCCACCTTCTCCTCGGCGGCCTGGAGTTGCTTCTCCGCGGCGGCGGCCTTCTGCGCGGCGGCCTGCTTCGCCTTCTCGGCGTTGGCGGCGGCCGTCTTCGTCTTCTGGGCATCCTCCGGTTTCTGCCCGGGCTTCTGCGCATTCTTCTGCGCGTCGGCGGCGGCCTTCTGCGCGGCGGCCTGCTGTCTGCGCGCGGCCTCCGCGGCCTTGCGCGCTTCCTCTGCTCGTTGCCGAGCTTCCTCGGCGCGACGCGCGGCCTCGGCCGCTGCAGCGCTCGAAGTTCCAGAACCACCACCCGTAGGTGACAGACCGCC